>JAVRCV020000083.1:0-119977 GCA_034530615.2 Aulosira sp. ZfuVER01 | reverse complement strand
CGGGAACATCGGGTAAATCGGGAATTGTTGCGGCTGTTTCAATGATTGGCAGTTCAGACTCTGGTGTATCCCATATAGAATAATTGCTATTTCCTACAGGATTGCTACTATCTTCAGCATTTGACTCTGTACCACTAATCGTAGACCAGGTAGCGGCACCTGCTGCTAGTCCTGCACCTGCTGCTAAAGCTGCACTACCAATTGAGTTATTATCTTCTGCAATGTTGGATTCACCTTGGGGTTGTGCTTCGCCCCAATTTTGGACATCAGATGCAACTATAGGCACTTCTGAATTATCTAAAGTTGCAGGTGGTACTTCAGCCTTTGGCAATTCGCTAGTAGCTGCTGCTGTAGGCACTTCCGCCATCTGTGGATAAGAAGTATTTACAACTGCTGCTGGTGCTTCTGTATCCCATGCGGTGTCGGCGTTATTTCTTGTCTCATCAGTTAATCCTGTGTCAGAAAACCCAGATGATATGGCTGCGCCTGCGCCACTAGCTATGGCTGGTGTTGCTGGTGATATAGTGGAATCTTTATCTGCCTCCTCAACTGCCCGTGGGCGTCTTTTCAGAAACCACCAATAAGACAATCCACCTAAGACAGCTATAACCAACAACGGCAATAGTAACCAAAATGGTGCTTCCTTTTGCATCGTTGCATTGTCATTGGCCGCAGGATTTGCCGAAGAGTCGTTCGGGGCAGTAGTTACATTACTATCTGTAGTAGTAGTTATAGCCTCTGCTGTCGGGGAGGTAGTAACAGCAGTTGTCGCCTCAGGTGTGGGAGAAGTAGTAGCAGCAGTGGTCGCCTCAGGTGTGGGGGCAGTGGTAGGAGTTGTAGCCAATGCTGTCAATCCGCCTTGGGCGATCGCAGCTGCTTCAGCTGTTCTGGCTGCTTCTATGGCTTGCTGTCCTGGTGGTGCGATCGCAAAGCCGAGAAAACCCGCTATACCAGGGCTAGGACTTTTTTTGTAGACGTAAACTAAAGGTTGGGAGAAGGGATATTTAGCATCTGTGGGTGAGGTTTGATGTACCTGGAGAACTCGCACTCCTGGTAGTTGCGATACCTGATTGGCTAAGGCGTAGCTAATTCCATCCTTACCTAGTTGTTTGACGATTTCTGCGGTGTTATCATCAGCTACTTGAGTTGCCGTAGAGCCTGTAGCAAAGTTAGCAGACTTGAAAGCTGGATAACTCCGGAAAGTATTGCGCGTTTCGCTACTTGTCGGGCGATCGATAACTCGAATTTTACCCTTAGCTCTTCCCAGTTGCGACCAATCTGTAATTTGTCCTCGGAAAATCCTGGCGAATTGCCTAGCAGTCAAACTTGCCTTGAAAGGATTATCAGCACCCACAATGATGGCAATTTTTTCTCGGTGCAAGCGCACTTGCTCTAAACCTTGTGCTTGTTCTTTTGGGGTCAAACCACGACCGAGTGCTGCTATATCGATTTTCCCATCTAGTACAGCTTTTAGTGCTGCATCAGTGCCGTTAGCTGCAACTTCAACCTTCGTACCAGAAAACTGTTGCTCAAAACTTTGTTTCAGATTTTGGTTAATTGCACTCAAGCTACTTGAACCATCAATCCGCACTGTAGTCCCATTCTCCAATGTTGTTGGCAGTGGAAACGAGGGAGCATCAGTTGCAGATTGTGCCAGTATATGTGTTGGCACTAAGAGATTTGTTGTCATAGGCATAGTTCCTATGGCCAGCAGTAATGCCAGACGGACTATTGCACTATCTTTTGTTTCTTTTTGCCACATATGCTCCTTATTAGGGTACAGAAAACAGAAATTCAGCCAGCTTTAAACTTTATATTTTTATGTATAAAGGAGGAGACGCGCTCATTATACATCTCTATTAACTTTCTTCTAAGTTGCTTTTATCGTTATATGGATGTATACTGCGTCTCACTTTATCTTGTCTCTAGTCAAGATTCATAGACTGTTTATTTTTTTTAAAGTATCTCAAGCCAGCGTTGTAAGGTAAGTTTGAAGATACTTTGAAGTATTTTATTTTAGTTGGATTTACGAAAACTGAAGTAACTAAAAATAAGGTTGTCACTCCGTATTGGCAATTATCATTATTATCAATGCGAGATTTGACGGGTAGTGACTTGAATATCTCTGAATCAAACTGCTGAGATGATTGCTTGAGTCATCTTGGCAAGAAATTCAGATTTCCGACTTTTTAGAAAACTCGGAAATCTTACAGCTAACTAGACTTGCTAAGTACACATCAAGAAATGTAAAGTAAACAATTAATATATTCTTAAGATGTAACTACAAAAATGCTACTCAGGGGCAAAGGGTTTAAAGCTTCGCAATTGCAAATTCTCCTAGCTGATAGCCTCACAATTTTTTGGGGAGACTGGCTTGATTTACGCATTAGATTAGTGCAAATTGCGGCGTCTGGGTTAGTATCACCGCTGATATATATATTAGCTTTTGGTCTTGGTTTAGGTAGTTCGATTAGTTCCGGTTCAGGAATTAGTGGTAACTATAATAACTATTTAGAATTTATTTTGCCGGGGATGGTAGCGTTATCTTCAATGACTATCAGCTTTGGTGGTACGACATTTTCAATTTGTGGCGAGAGGTTATTTGCTAAGACATTTGAAGAATTTTTGTTAGTTCCCATACATCCTTTAGCATTGCACCTGGGGAAAATGCTGGCGGGAGTAGTGCGGGGATTGATGACTTCTGGTTCTGTAATTTTGGTGGCGTTGCTGTTAACAGGAAATTGGCATTTTCTCCATCCCCTGTTTCTGTTGTTACTGGTACTCAACTGTACAGTATTTGCTGGGTTGGGGGTGATTGTGGGATTGAGTGTGCGATCGCTCGAATCTGTAGGATTTTACAACAACTTTGTGATTATCCCCATGTCTTTCTTAGGAGCCACCTTCTTTGACCCCAGCACATTGCCAACCGCCCTCAAAGTCATCGTTTACCTATTACCCTTAACCTATACCAGTATTGGATTGCGAGCCGTAGCTCATTCATCATTATCTGAGTTTCCTTGGTATAGCATCCCGATTTTATTAGTAATAGCGATCGCTCTTGCTCTTTGGGGCGGTTATAAATTTGCGTATCAGCAAGATTAGGGCATGGGGTATGGGGCATGGGCATTGGTTATTTCTCCCTTGTCCCCCTTGTCCCCCTTGTCCTCCTTGTCCCTAATCTCTAGTCTCCGTTTTCTCCTGTTTCTGAATACTATTGAGGAACATGGGGACAAATTTCTCCATGAATGCTTGAGGATCGCGCTGCCAAGTCCTTTGCGCTGCCTCAATCCTGAGTAACTGCAATTCAGGTGCTAGCAACGTTTGCGGTAAACGTTCCATAAGGTACTGGGGACGTTGCCACATCGGCATGGTATTTGCTACTTCTACTAAGTTGGCAACCCGTCGCAATTCTGCGCCTAAAGTTATATCCATACCTGACTCAAATGCTGCTTGTTCAATTGCGGCATACTTGCGCTTGGCTTGCTCAACTTTTTGCCGATGTTTTGGACTTTTATCTGCGATTTGTGCTAACCAGCGATTACCCCAGCGGACATGTCCGGCTTCTTCTGGCAGGATTTTTTCAATGGTTTCGCGGATTTTGATGTTTTCTTCAGTTTGTGGTGCTTTTTTCAAGGCGTAGATGTGGGCAGAGAAATACTCACAACCCCGCTTTTCGGTAATATTAATCGCTGCTAACGCCGCAATCATACCGTCTTCTACGTTGCTGTTTTCATTAAAAGATTCTCGGTCTATCAGACGATCAAATTCATCAATGTAGGAAGAACCCGGTGGCTTGCCAATATTTGCGCCCAAATCTATGAGTAAATCAGTCAGCCACATGGCATGACGAGCTTCATCTGATATATGGTGGGACAAATCCTTGATTAGTTCCTTGGGCTGTCCATCTAGTTGTTCAATTACCTCAGTTAGGTCTTTGCAACTGCGTTGTTCGCTGTAACGGTAGCGATTGAGGGTAATTAGATGGATTTCGCGATCGCGCACTACCCTTTGCAGGATATCTCTCGCACTCATCGCATTTTGAAATTTCCGTGGGTAAATAACTGTCATAGGTTTATGAACTTTTATAAACTCTGTTTTCATCTGTTTTTGATGGTAGCGTAGTTAGCCTTCACTAGTACACTCGCACTGCCGCACTCAAAAAAATACTCTGATAGACAGAGTTAGAGAGTTGCCCGTATTTGGCGATCGCTATCAAAAAATACCATTCAAAATCCTGTAGAAACCCAGAATAAAAGATTTTTGAATTTTTTAGACACCAGAAGAGCCGATTTCTGTAGGGTATTTTGAACTCTACATCACAGTTTTGAGGTTTCTGAGACTTTTACCTTTCAAATATAAAAAAGTGTAACGAATAAGCAATCGACCTTAAGGCAAGTGTACTTCTTGCTTTTAGAGCATCCCAAAGCCAGATGTCTAAGCTCAATAAGTATTTCAGCCACATAAAAAATGATGTTTCTCCCAACAAAGCTACTCATCAATATTAAGTTTTATTGCAAAAGCTCATTTTGTAACATTGGTTACAGAATTGTTTGCTATATTAATTAGAGAGGAGATTAAATCAAATCAACTATAAGTAAAAAATTAGGGAGGACTAAGTTATGTCTATTCAAGAAAAATCTCGTGCAATCATGGTGCGTCAATATCAAGAAGTCAAGAAACGCCAACAATCGATGCTGATGCGTAGTGCACAAGAACTCGGTCTTCCTGAAGAAATGTCCCACTACTGGAACCCCATTCAAGGAAAGGTAGATCAGGCTGCACGGACACTGTATGGCAGCAGCCACGCGGGTATGAGTTAGGCTGCAAGCACTATTAGCTGAGTTGAAGGAGAATAGTTATACACCATGAATGGTAAATCAGGTGTCTTAGCCTTCATAAAAGCCCCCTTAATTTTGAAGGGGGTTTTGCATCCATACCGTGATTAACTCTAAAAAAAAGCCACCCTCCTAGGGTGGCTTAAAAATTAGCAGCAAGAAATATTAAGTTGCAAAAGGTAGAAAAACTTATCTCATCAGCTTTCTTCCCTTCTGCCCTTCGGGTTCGGCAGTCCCCCAGACGCTCGTTCCTCGCTACTGCTAGCGCTAACGACGGGAACCGCCAAGACGGGGGCTGCCTCACCTCCTGCCTTTTAACGATAGTTATTGCAATTAGCAATCGTAATACAGATAAAACTCGTAGGGATGAGGACGTAGTTGTAGCTGCTTCACTTCGTTAACTAGCTTGTACTCAATCCAATTTTGGATAAAGTCTTCTGTGAATACACCGCTTTCTGTCAAGAAAGCGTGATCGTTTTCCAAGGCTTCTAATGCCAGTTCTAGAGAACCTGGAGTCGAAGGAACTTTCGCCAACTCATCTGGAGAGAGTTCATAGATATTTTTATCTAAGGGTTCGCCGGGATGGATTTTATTCTTGATGCCATCAATACCAGCACAAAGCATGGCAGCAAATGCTAAGTAGGGGTTAGAGGTAGCATCTGGGCAACGGAACTCTAAACGCTTGGCTTTGGGGTTAGTACCAGACAGAGGAATGCGGACAGAAGCCGAACGGTTCCCTTGGGAGTAAGCCAAGTTTACTGGTGCTTCATAACCAGGTACTAAGCGCTTGTAAGAGTTGGTGGTGGGGTTTGTGATTCCCAATAACGCTGGTGCGTGTTTGAGAATACCACCAATGTAGTACAGTGCCATGTCACTCAAGCCAGCATACTTATCACCGCCAAATAGAGGTTTGCCATCCTTCCAAATAGACTGGTGACAGTGCATACCCGAACCGTTATCACCAAAAATTGGTTTTGGCATGAAGGTGACGGTTTTGCCATATTTCTTGGCAACGTTCTTGATGACATATTTGTAAGTCATCAACCAGTCAGCAGCTTCGATTAGCTTACCAAAGCGGAAACCTAATTCGCACTGACCACCAGTGGCAACTTCGTGGTGTTGTTTTTCAATGGGTACGCCGCAAGCCGCCATTGTTAACAACATTTCAGTACGCATATCCTGGAAAGTATCCGTGGGCGCAACTGGGAAATAACCTTCTTTAAAGCGTGGCTTGTAAGCGAGGTTGGGGCCTTCATCTTTACCAGAATTCCAACGCCCTTCTACGGAGTCTACGTAGTAGTAACCTGCGTTGGCAGTTTGGTCAAAACGCGCATCATCAAAGATGAAGAACTCAGCTTCTGGACCAAAGAAAGCTGTGTCACCAAGTCCAGTAGCAACTAAGTAGTCTACTGCTTTTTGGGCAATCACGCGGGGGCAACGGTTATACCATTCGCCTGTGCGGGGTTCTTTAATGCTACAAATTATACTTAGTGTTGGCTCTTTCATGAACGGATCGATCCAGGCAGTGTTTGGATCGAGGACCATTGTCATGTCTGATTCTTCGATGCCTTTCCAACCCCGGATACTGGAACCGTCGAAGGGTACGCCATCAGTGAATGAACTTTCATCGATTTGGTTGTAGTACACGGTGAGGTGCTGCCATGTCCCTGGTGTATCGATGAATTTCAGATCAATCATCTGAATTTTTTGGTCTTGAATCAATTTCAAGACTTCTTGTGGGGTTGTCATTGTTACTCCTTCTCTGCCAATTAAATAAACTCAATCTAGAATCTTCAAAGCTTGCTGACCCTGCTGAGCTGAACCCAATTGTGACACACCTGGAATATCCTAAGGATAGGAGATTAAGAAAATTTGTAGTTTTTGTTACAGATCTTCTAGTTTTGAGGTTATTTAACCTTTCCCTAACATCTGTACAAAACTCAAACATATCATCTCATAGGGGGCAACTTTGGCATAGAATCCTTAAGTAGCGGATAGATTGTTTTGTGCCGAAATCCATATTGTAATTGGCACAAAAAATGACTGTGGATGAAAGCAGCCAAATAAATATCAAACCATAGATAGTAATGATTGGGAGAAACCAGAATGCGCGATGCAGTAACAAGTTTAATTAAGAATTATGACGTAGCTGGACGGTATTTTGACCGGAATGCACTCGACAGCTTAAAATCCTACTTTGAAAGTGGTACCGCACGAGTCCAAGCTGCGGCAACAATCAATTCCAATGCTGCTGCAATTGTCAAGCAGGCTGGTATTAAATTATTTGAAGAACTGCCAGAGTTGATTCGCCCTGGTGGCAATGCTTATACAACTCGTCGTTATGCAGCTTGTTTGCGGGATATGGATTACTACTTGCGCTATGCTACATACGCGCTGGTTGCGGGTAATACCAATGTCTTGGATGAGCGAGTGCTGCAAGGGCTACGAGAAACTTACAATTCTTTAGGAGTTCCTATTGGCCCAACAGTTCGTGGTGTTCAAATTATGAAAGAACTTGTCAAAGAACAAATGGCAGCAGCAGGTGTAGCTAATGCAGCCTTTGTAGATGAACCATTTGACCATATCACTCGTGAGTTGAGCGAGACAGATATCTAGATATTAGGGGTAGGCAAATGTCTACCCTGAAAAATATCAACGGCGATCGCTAAAAAATCTTAGGAAAAGCGATCGCTTTTTTTAATAAACAGAGAAGTGCGAAATAAACAATCTTTTGAAATTTTTCTTCACTATTACCAAGCTTGAGTTTAAACATTAAAATAATATTGCTTGTGCCAATGAGCAATTATGCTAAAAATTAAATAATCTTGAACATTACCAATAATTCCTTGATGGTACAGAGCAAGCAGATTTATCTCTGAATCAATCTAAAATCCACAATTGTTTGACTTTTGAGGGTACTGACGTTACAAATTTTCCTCAAAAGTTCATAGTCAAAATCAGTAAAAAAATTAGTAATATTCGATGAGCAACGGGCCTTCAGGGGTGAATCGAGAAGCATAGTTGGTCTTTTTACCCAAAGCTTTGAGAGTAGCTATGGCAATTGGTGTTTTCAGCCGTTTTAACTGTTGTACTTCCCAAAAAACTGCCCAAGTAGGTTTATCAGTTGCCGTAGATGACGGGCGAAACTTAGATTTACCCGGATATCTTCCATTACGAGAATTTGCATGGCCAATATATAAAGCCTGCCAAGAGGCTTCCGAGTTTAATGGTTGATCTATACAGTCAGAAGCATAAATTAATACTTCTACTTCTTTATCTCCACGTAATTCATCGGCTTTGCGGAATACTTCAAACGCCATGCTACCAAAAGCGACTTTGATAGTTTCATCGCTTAATTCGCTTTCTAGTTTGTCTATTGTCTCTAATGCAGACAGCAAGTGCATCTCCGGAACAGGTGCAAGAATCGCAAAAGAAGTTGTTTTAGCCATGTTCTGTTCCTATATATGAACTTTTGTAATTATATTTACATTTCTACTCACAGAGCTAAATTTTTTATCTGGTTTCCAGAGTTTGCTCATACCAAAGTTATCTTTGAGCATATTATTTCTCGGTAGTCTCTCCAAGAAAGATCTTGTTTCCAAGCAAGACTAACTTTTGCAACTTGGTATTCTTTGTGCCAAGCTGTACTAGTCCATTCCAGACAAAAAAACTCAATACATCGCGCTCTAGCTTCATTAGCAGAGTATGGTTACTTTTTTGAATACAAATAAACAAGCGAATATCTTAGCTTCTAAAAGCATACTTAAAATTTTATTGTAAAATATATAACATAATATTTAATTTCTACTTGCTAATAGTTTCATGAGTATTAACGATCTAGAATTTTTGCATGGCGCAGCTTTTCTTCGGCTCCTTAAAGGAACATCTTATATATCTATAAGTTATTTATCTTCTATTCATCCATCTCTTTATTTTATAAAAAATATAAATAAAGAATCTGCTATCTTATTCAAAATATCCAGAAAACCAAATTCTTCTTGGTCATTTAGCTTCAGTGCACAAGAAGAAATAGCAGTAGAAGAATTCCACAACAGTTATCCTGATGTCCAAATGTTTATAGCATTGATTTGCCATCGAGATGGTATTTGCTGTCTATCGGAAGAACAATTATGGACAATTATTAATTCTAGTGAAGGTTTGGCTAAACAACGTATTTCTGTAAAAAGAGAGTTAAGAGGTAGTTATTATGTTAAAGGTACAGGACGAGTTCCTTTAGAGTATACAATACCCCAAAATAATTGGCCAAGTGTAGTTTTATCAGCATAATATAAATTTATGACAAACACTCTTATTAAGATTAATGGTTCTTGTATTGATAAATTAATTAATAGATTAGGGAAAAAAATTGGAGAAAAAGAAGCTAATCAACTAAAAGAGACTGCTATTGACATTGTTCAAAACTGTGTCAATGTTTATTCAGAAAATTTTGGTTATGGTGATGTAGGAAAAAATAGTACAGGTTTGGTGAGTCAACATTATAAAGGAAACGACCCTATCCCCAATGGTACAACAGGGCTAATTTATGGTCGAGTGCAAAGTGGTAAAACCAACACCACTATTGCAACTTTAGCATTAGCTCATGAAAACAATTTTCGTTGTTTTATTGTTTTAACCTCTGATAATACATGGTTAGGAAAACAAACAGCTAACCGTTTTAACAATCAAGTTCAAGGAGGCCCTGTTTTTTTTGATTGGGAAGCATGGAAAAAAGATCCTATAGGTTTTGCAAAAACTAAAGTTGTACCATACATAAAAGATACAGGAATTGTATTAGTCTCAACAAAAAATGTTCATCATTTGGATAATTTACTCAAGGTTTTAAAAACAGCCAAGGTTAAAGATGTTCCTACTTTGATTTTTGATGATGAAGCAGATAATGCTAGTTTAAATACAAATGAATCTAAACAAGCTAAACAAGGGAAAGCGACGATATCTGATAGTACAATTTTTGAAAAAATAGGTAAGATTCGTCAAGAAGTAGCTAATCATATTTATATTCAAATTACAGCTACTCCCCAAAGTTTATTATTACAAAAGCTCTCTCATCCTTGTAAGCCGCAGTTTTGTGCAGCATTACCAAAACCTGGAGGTAGTTATATGGGAGGGGAGTTATTTTTTGTTGATAACAGTAAATATTACTGTATTGTAGATGCTGAAGAAATTGATGACTTGAAAAAACAGAAAGGTTCAATTAATCCTGGTAATCAGTGGATTATCCCTGAAGGTTTAAGGCTTGCACTATGTTGCTTCTTTCTTGGTTCAACTTACAAAATGTTATCTTCTGGCGAAGAAGATGCTAAATATTCTTTTCTAGCTCATATTTGTTATAAGCAAGATATACATAGTGTCCTAGAAAAGGTTATTAGCCAATTTGTAATTAATTTGGATCAAGCAGTTAGAGGTAAAAGTTCGGCAACGGAAAACAAAAAAGCAATAAAATGGTTAGAGGAAGCTTATAAAGAGTTAAATAAAACTGCTATTGATTTACCTCCACTTAATGAATTGATAGACGAGTTAAAAATTCAATTAAGACGTGCAATTCCTAAAATAATTAATGCTAATAATCCTGAAAAAGAGCCTAATTATAATCCTGGCATGAATATATTAATAGGAGGAAATAGGTTAGGAAGAGGTGTGACAATCGAAGGCTTAATGGTAACTTATTATGGGCGTGATGCAAAACAAAAAATGATGGACACAGTTCATCAACACGCTCGAATGTATGGTTATCGTTCACATCTAAAAGATGTTACTCGTCTCTTTTTACCGGAACATATATTAGATGCTTTTCGTTCTATTCACGAAGCGGATGAATCTATGCGCCAAGCGATTGGAGACGATATTCATAATATAAAACTTCAACCCGTTTGGATAGGAGGAAATCTCAAACCAACTCGTTCTGGCGTTTTAGACCCTTCAGTTATTGATGTATTAGTACCAGGGTCATTAATTTTTCCTCAAAATCCAGCCTATAAAAAAGAAGAGATTTCCGAAAATTTTAAAGAGATGGAAAAACTTTTAATGAATTACCAAGATAATAATTTATATGCAGAAATAGATATAGATTTTATGATTAAAATTCTTAGTTATACAAAAAGTCATTATGTTTCCTCAGAAAAATGGGAATATAAACGGATTATTAAAGGGTTAAAAGATATGAAATCAAAGGGTATGGAAAAAGGACGTTTAAATGTTCGTAGAGGTGAAAAAAATAATAATCAAGGATTAGATATGACAAGAAAAGAACCTTTTGAATGGATGTTTGGCTTTGGATCGGGTAGGTGGTCATTAGAAGCAAAAGAGAAATTTCCAGATGTCCCAACTTTAATTATTTGCTACCAAAAAGGTGAAAAAATTAAGAGATGGGATGGACATCCTATATATCTACCTATGTTAGTTTTACCAAAACAAAAATTTGTTTTAATGTTTAATTATGATGAGAATGAAGAAACCCAATGAAGAAGATTCTAAAAAGGTAAAAATTCAGGATTACGAATAAATGGGTTAGGAAGCACAAACATTGGTGGAAGTAAAGATTGGCTAAACAACGACTCGACACACTCTTAGTAGAAAGAAACTTGTGTTCTTCCCGCGCCTTAGCACAGCGACTCATCCAGGCGGGGGAAGTCAGCGTTAATCAGCTGGTTGTTGATAAACCTGGAACAGAAGTTGATATTACATCTCAAATACATATTAAAGAGCGATCGCGCTTTGTTTCTAGAGGTGGAGAGAAACTTGCCAAAGCTTTGGAAATCTTTGCAATTCCTGTCGAAGGGCGGATTTGTATAGATGGTGGGATTTCTACAGGTGGCTTTACCGATTGCCTCCTACAAGCTCAAGCCAAACAAGTTTATGGTATTGATGTCGGTTATGGACAAGTTGACTGGCGGTTGCGCAATGATTCGCGGGTGATTTTGCGGGAACGCACCAATCTGCGACAACTACAACCACAGCAATTGTATAGTGAAGCTGACTCAATACCTGATTTAGCAGTTGTAGATGTATCGTTTATTTCCTTAACTAAGATATTGCCTGCTTTGTGGCAACTAACTCAACCACCCCGCGAAGCAGTATTATTAGTCAAGCCACAGTTTGAAGTCGGTAAATCTCGCGTTGGTAAAAAAGGCGTGGTGCGCGACCCAAACGACCAAGCAGACGCGATTTTCCATGTATTACAAGCGGCTGAAGCATTAGGTTGGAAATACCAAGGTTTAACTTGGTCGCCAATTACCGGGCCTGCTGGAAATATCGAATATCTTTTATGGTTGAGAATGGATAGCGAAACACCATCGCCCGATTTAGAAGCAATTCAGCACATTACAAAATCAGCTGTGGCTAATTTGAAATAGAGACAAGGGAGAAATAACTGAAGATTGTTTACCTTTGACCCTTAACCCTTTTTAAACATCGTATATCAAGCACTCAACTGCTTGTGGATTTTGCTCACAGTATCTTTCTAAATCGGTTTTGCGTTTTTTTGCTTGCTGTTGATGAGCTTTTTGGGCTTGCAATTCTTCCACAATTTCCCATGCTACAGCACAATTAGTAGAATCGCTGCCGTTGCGATCGCAAGTTGTACGCGCTTCAGTAATAGCTTCAAGAATGGCTTGCTCAAGAGTTTTTGTGCCATTTTGAGCAGCATTAACAGCAGCCTGAACTACTTCTAAAGTTGTCTGCATGATACTTTTACCTTTGTTTAGTGAGATAGAGATGAGACTCCTTGCAAAAGGTACTTTTGCAGGTAAATTCTATTGTGACAAATTTGAGAAGAATTGGCTCAAATAAAATCCTCTTGTTCAATATTTCCTGAAATTAGCATACTCAAATAGCAGTAATTAATTATAAAAAATAGAACATACAACACACAATAGGCATAAATTTACTCTCACTTTGGGAATACGAAAAATTCTGGAGTCATCAGGTAACTATTTCTGCTTTATCTACTGTATGAATTAGAGAGTGTGGATGATTCAGCAGACTCCGTAGAAGAAAAAAGGTTTCTAGAAATTTTACATTTGATTGCATCTTGCCACTGTTGTTTCAGCAGTTTTTTTTGTTTATAAGTAGTGTGTTCTTAACTCTTAACCTTTCTTCATAAACTGAGGTGATTGCCGAAAAATTAATATTCTCTTTGTTGTTCAGATAGGTAATTAATGTCAGAATGAACCGTTCGTTGTTAGGGATTGTCTGGGATTTACTCAGCACCCTATTGTTAACCATTGTTAGTGCTTTTGTAATTAGTGCACCGACCATTAAATTAGTCTCTAGTAGTGTAGAGTCTATCTCAGGAATTAGCGCCTCATATTCTGGAAGACTCGACTCTCTATTTGCCAATAATTCTTCTGTTGGGGTACTGGCTATTTGCATAGCTGAGGGAAATTGTGAGATTGATGGCAGCAAAACCCAGAACTATTTTCAAAATATTGATCCGGGTAATGGCTTGATAAATAGAGGTTGGTGTTCAGATCAAGGAAGAGGTGGTTCTAATTTGGCAAATGCTGATGCTGGATGTCTACAACGCACGCAAAGCCGTATTCCTCGCCTAATCCAAAGAATGAAGCGTGTAGGGCTAAATCCCGAACACTATTTAGAAGCATTTGTAAACGCAACTGATTTATGGAATCAAGCATCTCCCAGAGTCAGCGATGCTTTTCCCGCTGCTTATCGCGCTGCACTTAACCGGGGATTGCAAGGTCATGAAGCAATTTTGTGGGCACGGGTAGAGGCTTTTCGTGATGAATCAGGGGAACTGTCAGCAGGAAACATAAATCTGGAAAGAGGTGTTTATAGAGGGTTGTTTGGTATTTGTGCCAACCCAAATAACACTTATTACCAAAGTCGCTTGCAGACGTATCCTTTAATGACAGAACGCTGGCGTTGGTCTTGTATAGCGTTAGATCAAAGAAGACGTGTCAAAGCTATTCAAAGTGTCTTCACTGTCATTAATTGAATCTAGGTATTAGAACTCTTGCAAAAATCCAGATAAGACCAAAAGAAACCATAGATGCATGCAGATAAACACCGATATTTATCTGTCTGTAAAAGCCATTCGCCAGTAGGGTGTGTTATGCCGTATGCTAACGCACCTGAACTATTGACGGTGCGTTGCGCTGCACAACAACACAACGCCAGTTCTATACGACTGGCTCCCCTACATTGAAACTTCTAAACCTAAACTAGGTAGATCGTTAGAACTACTGGGAAAACACTCTTGAAATATTTAGCAATGACAAATGATAGTCCTAACTAGTTATCTTGAATTGTACCGATCTACTTAAATTGTGATATTGTCATTGCCTTGACGATCTATAACTAATCGCAAAACTGATAGACCCAAAATTATTAAAAATAGCACTAGTCCAATTGTGCAAGCATAACTAATTTCTAAATTACTAAACGCTTGCTCATACAAATAGTAAACAATTGTTTTTGAGCTATTAAGTGGCCCTCCTTGGGTCATAATGTACACTTCTTCAAATACTTTGGTAGCAGAAATTGCTGAAATTACCGCTACTAGAGCTAGATAAGGTCTCATTAAAGGTATAGTAATATCCCAATGTTTGCGGATACCATCTGAACCGTCAATTGCTGCGGCTTCATATACATCAGCGGGAATAGATTGTAAACCTGCTAAGTAAATTACCATGTAATAGCCTAGACCTTTCCACACAGTAACAGCCATCACACTTGCCAAAGAAATAGGCAAAATGCCAAAAATTTTGCTGGGGCTAGTTAGCCAGGGAATTCCTTCTGGGAAAATACCCACAGCTTTAAAAAACTGATTAAGTAAGCCATTTTCTGCATACAGCCATTTCCAAGCTATTCCTGCAACAACCATTGAAATTACCACTGGGGTATAATATGCAGCCCTAAACCAATTCATTCCCCCTAATTTTTGATTGACTAAAATTGCCAAAGCTAAAGGAGCAATTACGAGAATTGGCACTACACCCACAAGATATAAGAAAGTATTTGTTAAAGTTTGCCAAAAAACTGCATCTTGCCAAAGCTTGAGGAAGTTAGTAATACCTATCCATTGTGGTGGCTGTGCAAGATCTTCATAGCTCGTAAAACTGAGGTAAAATGCTTGCCAAGCAGGCCAAAAGACAGTTAATCCCAAAATTAGTAAGGCAGGTAGCAAAAATAAATAAGGAGTTATTTGGTGTTTAATCAACATCCAATCTTTAGAAGACAATTGGTTCATAAAAGTATGTTTAAAGTTTGAATTTTTGGGTGAAGAACTTTAATATAAATCCGTTTAGAAGTTGCTGTTGAGTTTTATCTGTATTCCCAGTTTGGGTAACAAAACGAATATTTTTGCACATTCTCACCCTGAGATTAGATAGATTTTGCACTTGCGAGACTTTTGTCAGCACAGTAGCACAATAAATTTGGTAAAAACACAACTGCCCTCTGAAGATTGCCTATGTAAGGCAAACACTCAGAGGGCTAGGAGTTGTTGAGATACAATTGCTCACGCTTCATAGCCCACAGGACTTGGACAAGCGATTGATGGCAAAATTCTCTAATTACTAGGGAACGTTAATGCGATCGCTAAACTCGGAGTTGTAACCTTCTTCCCCGTGTTCGTTAATATCCAAACCTTGGTATTCAGCTTCTTCCTTGACGCGCAGACCGACTGTAGCATCAATAATCTTCAGAATGATCCAAGTGCCCACCGCAGCAATCACATAGGCAATCACAATGGCAGCTAGTTCGACCCCTAGTTCGCCAAAATTACCTTTCAGCACACCATTTTTACCACCTGCGTTGACTTCTACAGTTGCAAAGATAGCTGTGAGAATAGCGCCAACTGTACCACCAACGCCATGCACAGGGTAAGTATCTAAAGCATCGTCAACTTGTAATTTGTGCTTGAAACTCACCGCATAAAAGCAAACTAAAGCGGTGAGGAAGCCAATAAAAATAGCTGAGAGGGGGGTGACAAATCCTGCTGCTGGAGTAATCCCCACTAACCCAGCAACGGCTCCTGTAGCTGCGCCGACTGCTGTCGGTTTACCGCGTAAAGCTGCTTCCAAAATTAACCACATTAATGCTGCTGCGGCTGCTGCTGTATTAGTGGCTACAAAGGCTGTTGTGGCTACATTTGTTACCAAGTTCCCCGAAGTGCCACCAGCAACAGATAAGGCACTCCCAGCATTGAAGCCGAACCAGCCAAACCAGAGTAAGCCAGCACCTAGCAAAATGAAGGGAACGTTGTGCGGAGGGCTGAGACGATCGGGATGGCTTTTTCGGGGGCCAAGAACGATCGCAGCTACGAGTGCAGAAACACCCGAACTAATGTGGACTACTGTACCACCAGCAAAGTCAAGGGCACCCAAACCACCGTACAAGCCCAAAAATCCGCCTTTAGCCCATACCATGTGAGCTAGGGGCGTGTAAACAAAGGTTGACCACAGCAGTACAAATAGAGCATAAGCTTTAAAGCTCATCCGTTCTGCGATCGCCCCGGAAATTAAGGCTGGGGTGATAATGGCAAACATGGCTTGATAGATCATGAATGCCTGGTGGGGAATTGTCCCAGCATAAGAAACAACCTCAGGTGGGTTGGAGCCTTTAAGATAACCAGTGACATCTAAACCCACACCATTCAAACCTAACCACTGCAATCCACCGATGAAAGGCGTTCCCGGTGCAAAGGAAAGGCTATAACCCCACAGAATCCAGGTAACTCCCACGATCGCCATCAACACAAAGCTCATCATCAATGTGTTTAGGACGTTACGCGATCGCACAAACCCACCATAGAAAAATGCTAATCCTGGTGTCATCAGCAGAACGAGCGCTGCTGAAATCAGCATAAATGCTGTATCTCCAGTATCGGCAGCAGGTGGAGGAGTAGCAGCCGCTTGGGCTAGGGCATTGCCCGTCAGCGGTCCCCCCAGCAGCAATAGGGCCATAGCCCCAATCATGACAACTTTCTTCAACACTTTTTTGTCCCTGAACACCAAACATTTTTGAGTGTCTTGCTCAGACAGTAGAGTATTTTTTTATACTCTATTTTGCCTAAGAAGCTATTCAACTTCAGTTATTTAGAAAGGTTTATAAAAATATAATACTAATAGGATATGGCAAATATTGAATAATTATATAAAGATACCAAAATTACATTTTTTATATTTGGTTCATATAATTTTGTTGAAATACTACAAAAATTTTCACTTTTTATGGTATTAGCTAGTTAGTATTACAAACTAAGTCAAAAGTAAGAGTTGGATAAATCGGAAACTTTCTCATTAGGTTTAACAGCGAAGTTGCACATTTATGTCATCATTTAATTTCCACCTAACACATAACTCTTGCTAGATCCAAGGTTTGTAAATTTATTGTTATGGGATCTCCTGCAAGTCAGCCTTGCCTATATAGCGATTCTTAATTGCATAGAATACAGACCATTCGTAGTGGCACAGCCATGCTGTACCCTCTTGTGTATTGCATCCAAACGAGAACCGCTATATTCTGCGTGCATACATAATAATGAAAACACTAACCAAGCTTAAACAGCCTCCTATTAGGTCGTATCTGTCTGGAACTTCACCATCTACCTTCCATCCCCAAAGCATCGCCATCATAATAAATACACCACCATAGGCAGCATAAACTCTGCCAAAATTTGCAGGTTGGAGGGTAGCTATCATGCCATAGATAGCTAAGGCTATTCCACCTAATACTCCCCACCAAATAGACTTATTTTCTCGTAACCATAACCATATCAAGTAACCACCTCCAATTTCACATAAACCAGCCGATAAAAAATAAAATAAGGACTTAATCATTTGAGCGAATTATGAGTTATAAAATTTGAAATAAAAATCCCATCTCCTGTATGACTATGAAAGCCAAAGGAGTGGGTTTTTATGAGATACAACTAAAAAACTCTAAATTTAAAAAAGAGCAACAGTAAAAACTATTGCTGACAAATTTAGGGTGAGCTTAAAGGGTATTTGGTATGTCACTACCTTGTGGAATATCTCCAGAACTATAACCTTGAGAAAATCCATCTGTACTGGTTTCAGTGATAAATCCGCTATAGGCTTCCATACCGTGTTCGCCGATATCCAAACCTTCCAACTCTTCTTGGCGAGTTACCCGGATACCTAAAGTAGCCTTCAGTGCCAACCAGAAGATACTGCTAAGAAGTACAGTGATACCACCAACAGAGAGAATACCTACTATTTGGGGAATTAGTGTTCCGAAACCACCACCGAACAATAACCCATGTGGGCCTATTGGTTTACCTGCTAAGTCAACGAGCCAAGGATAGCCACCAGGCCCAACAGCGAACAGACCAACGGCTAAAGTTCCCCAGATACCACAAACTAAGTGAACAGAGGTTGCTCCTACTGGGTCATCAATGCCGAGCTTATCAAAGAAAGGAACAGAGAAAACTACTATTACTCCAGCAACTAAGCCAATGATGACAGAACTACCAATGTTAACGTAAGCACAAGATGCAGTAATACCAACCAAGCCAGCCAAAATGCCGTTGATAATCATCGAAAGGTCTGGCTTGCCTAAGTACAGCCAAGCTGTAACTGTAGCCGCAATCCCACCAACTGCTCCTGCCATGTTAGTTGTTAAAGCAATGTGAGTAATGGCGCCTGGGTCAGCCGCCATCACTGAACCGGGGTTAAAACCGAACCAGCCCAACCACAAAATTAAACAGCCCAAAGTAGCAATACTCATGTTGTGGCCGGGTAGGGCTACAACTTGCTTATCTTGATATTTACCAATGCGCGGCCCGAGAAATGCTGCTCCCATCAAAGCTGCCCAGCCACCAACCGAGTGAACTACTGTAGAACCAGCAAAATCCCAAAAACCCATATCAGCCAGCCAACCAGCACCCCAAATCCAGTGTCCGGTAATCGGGTAGGCAATACCTACGAGTAAGAGGCTGAAAATTAAAAAGTCAACAAATTTAATTCGTTCTGCAACTGCACCAGAAACAATTGTGGCGGCTGTTCCTGCGAACACTAGCTGAAATAAAAACTTAGCTGCTAAAGGAACCCCTGTCCAATTGAGAGCGCTAAAAATACCTTTGTAGGCATCTCCGGTTGCGGGACTGTTATCTGCTCCTGCGAGGAAGAACCCATTAAGTCCTATAAAGTCATTACCATCGCCAAACATTAACCCAAAACCGATTGCCCAGAACGCGAATGTAGATAGGGCAAATACAATTAAGTTTTTGGCAAGAACGTTAACAGCATTTTTTTGACGACAGAAGCCGGTTTCTAACATACAAAAACCAGCATTCATGAAGAATACCAAAAAGGCAGCGATCGCTACCCATAAAGTATCAATAGCAACTTTTAGTTCCGCAGTTGTTGGCCCAGCAGATGGAGCTTGAGCAAATGCTGCGTAGCTCCATCCTAAGACAATCAGAGCAGCTAAAGATAAGCAGGCTTGCCAATTTGGAGACAGTCGCTTAATTACCTGAATTATTGATCTAGATTGTGAAGTTTTAGAGTAAGCCTTTACAGACCTACGCCTATTTTTTGTTCTTAATTTCTGTTTGTGCATGAATTTGAACATTTTACTCCCAACCATGATTAATGGTTCAATATCTAAGTAGACAAAACTAACGCTTGAATGTTAATCAAGTCGTTTTTGATATTGATCGTTTAGGTAATTTGTTTTGCCACCCAGAAAACAAAATAACCTAAATAAAAGTTTAAGAAACTATTGCTACTTTTGTAAATAATTTGCCAAATTTTAGGCTAACGCTTCAGAAAAAATTCTTATTTAGCTTTGCAAACAGTCCAGCCATGTTCACTGAATCTTTAATTTTTAACTATGATGCTTTTGCAATCGTCAATCAATCTCCATTACAAATTTAAAAACATTGTAGAAAGTAGAGATCCATCTCCATAACACAACTTTGCGCTCTACAAACTTGGCGTTTGGAACTCATAAAAGCTGCTTTACAGGAAGTAAGTTATCCCCGTAAACAAACTTTTTATGAACACATTCATAAATTTGATTGATTGTCTATGTTACCAAAATCATAATTCTGTATCGGAATATACGATTTGCCTGTTGAACCTCTGCCATTAACCTCTGAATAGCTCAGATCAACAAACTAAATTCTCAGCATCTCAGCATTTCCTGACATCTAGATAAAAAAATCAAAAAAATATTAATTTTTCATACAAAACATTAATAAAAATCTGCTCCGTAAAAATATGTTTTAATATTTACATCGCATAATTAATAACACTAACTATTCAGTATTTTTACTAAAAAATACTATATACAGCAAATCACCCTTAATATGTCATTGCGACCTTTGGCAAGCAATCACAAAGTTCATAATGACAGTTAGTGAACAGATATGATACAAGTAGCCATCATTCTCGGCGTACACCAGGACGGATGAAAATTTCTTTATTGGGAATAGCCTGAAATAAGGCAGAGGGCAGAAGGGGTTAAAATTTTCATGTTTCTTGAAAGAGGGCATTGGGCAAACAAGGAGTGTGGGAGGATGGGGAAGACGGGGGAGCTAATAAAGAAAGTGTGGTTCGTTTCTCTCCTCTCTCCCCACACTCCCCTCCCTATCTCATCTCTCTTGTCCCCCTTGTCACGCCACTTGCTTTAAGCCGACGGCAGTCCGCACAACGGGGGGAACCCCCGCAAGCGACTGCCTCGGAAACCCGTCCAACGCAGTGGCTCCTCCTTGTCTCCTCTTACTCCCCTGCTTTCTCATTAGAAATACCTTTTTAAAGCCAAGCTCGATCGTATTGAACTGGCCAGAGCTTATCGTGTCCTAGTTGTTTAGCCGCCAAGTGTGGCCAGTAAGGATTGCGGAGTAATTCACGTCCCAACAGTACTATGTCAGCGCTTCCTGTACGAATAATTTGGTCTGCTTGCTCGGGAGATGTAATTAAGCCGACTGCGCCTGTATCAATATTTGCTTCACGGCGGATGCGTTCGGCAAACTGAGTTTGATAACCAGGTTTATGTGGTATGTTGATGCCTGGTATAATCCCACCAGAAGAGCAATCAATCAAATCTACACCTAAAGATTTGAGTTTGTCACTTAAAGCAATAGTTTGCTCAATGTCCCAACCCTTATCTACCCAATCAGTGGCAGAGATCCGTACAAATAATGGATGTGTTTCTGGCCACACTTCTCGTACACTCTGAACGACTTCTCTAAGCAGTCGGGTACGGTTTTCAAAGCTACCACCATAATCATCTGTGCGAGTGTTAGCCAGTGGAGAGAGGAACTGGTGCAACAGATAACCGTGAGCAGCATGGATTTCAATTACTTTAAAGCCAGCTTTTAAAGAACGTTTGGCAGCTTGGACAAAAGCATCTGTAACTTGTTGAATACCTTCAAGGCTTAAGGCTTCTGGGATGGGGCTATCTTTGCTGAATGCGATCGCACTACTGGAAACTAGAGGACGCCAACCCTCCTGATTTTCATCCAAAAATTTCCCTCCCTTGCTTGGTTTAGCAGTGCTTGCTTTTCTACCTGCATGAGCAAGTTGAATACCAGCAACAGCACCAAAGTTATGAATTAATTCCACAATCTGGGCTAAATTTTCAACGTGTTCATCTAACCAGATTCCTAAATCTTGGGGGCTAATGCGTCCACGAGGCTCTACGGCGGCGGCTTCTGTTAGCACTAAACCAGAACCACCAACTGCACGAGAAGCTAGATGTACCTTGTGCCAGTCATTCGCATAACCATTAGTACTGGAATATTGACACATAGGTGAAACAGCAATGCGGTTGCGAAAGCTAACTTCACGAATACTGAATGCTTCAAACAGGTGTGCCATTGGTTCCTTCTCTTGCTAAGTGAAAGAAATTAATGATGGATTTACGCAGTAGACTTAGGTTGCTGAAACATCTGTAGATGTTTTCCTAAAGATACTTAAGTAGGGGAACAAAGCAACAATCAACGGAAAAAATCTGAAAGCATCAAAATGATTGCAAGGCTACACTCTGCATCTGTAAAGTACCAAAAAAAGAATCAAGTACGTCACAGATTTAGTTAGTAGTTATGTAAGACTTACTCAAACGTAGTTCAACATTTGATACTAAGTTTAAGACGCGGATTTGGTTTGAGATGTCAGCTATGTGCATCTCTAAATCAATAATCGGCATCCCTGCTACTCAACTCATTAAATGAGTTACATATATTCAAAGTATGACAAAAGCTGAGAGGAAGAGGCAAACACCACTACGCTAACATCAAGACAGTGGCTACTCAATGCACTGCCTCATCCATTGGTTGTTAATTATTGTTGTCTGAACTGTATTGAATTATCAGCCATTACTTACTGGTATGAGTTTAGCGATCGCTAGCGTTAGCATAGCTTGGTTTCGCATGAAAATTATCATTCTTTTGGTATTCCCAAATATCGCACTTACCTTGCTCTTTATCGACCAATAACTGTAATTTCTCTGGTAATTTAGTCTTATAACAGATTGGATGAAGTTCTATATCTAACAATTCTCTCTCAATTTTCCCAAAAATCATTTGCCTATTCTCCCTCGCTACCAGCATTTTTTTCTAGTACTCTTTCACATAGAGTTTGAAAAATGTTCATAGCTTAATACCTTTATGAATGCCCGACTTTCCTGCCTTGCATATTCATAATCTGTGCATAAATAAATTTTAATTTCTGTGATTTTTGAACTAAATTATTTTTCATGGTTTATTTAGTATCAAACAATGATTAATAAAAGTCTTAAACGACAGCATGATTAATTTGCACAGTCCGTAAGTCCTGCATCAATTCAGCAAAATAAGCGATCGCGGTAAATCATTAGCAAATGTTATTGAGTTTTGCTAACAAAAGCTTATGTAGTGGGTTGGAAGCAGAGATCTTGAGGATTGACCCGATATACTAGATAGGTGGTACAAAAGTATTATCGATTGAGAACAGATTAATCAAGAAGCAGAGGAAGCAAGGAAAACAAGGAGATAAATCCTGGGTACACCCTACCCGACAGGTTCTCCTGTGGAGTATTGGAACGCCAAGGAAGAACGGAACTTTCGAGGAACAAACAATTCAAAATTAAAGATTTGTCCCTTCACCCTTAGCTCTTGACTGTTGACTGTTGACTACTGATACACTTGTTTAGCAAAACACTTTCGATAGCCTAAAACGATGAAAGCATCTGCTAAGTTCGACTTTGAGGACGAGAAATTTAATGCACCCCCTTCTCAAGTCATCCCCTGGTGTCAGATGATTAATCCTCGGTATGGCACAGATGGTATCCAGTCTTATGGTTTGGCTGTGAAGCTGGATAATGCCCAGGCTGTGGGCTTTCAACCAGACGATAATTGGCAACAGGTGGAGCATGAATTTAGCTCCGGATCGGAAACTGTATTTATTACTAGTACTCCACACTTAGTAATAGTGCGTCGCGGGCCATTGTCTGTGAAAGACAGAGAAACTGGTCTTAAATTGGGTACACTCAAAGACAATTACGATGCTTTTTTAGCAGATAAACTTAAATTTAAAACTTTTACTCGCTATTTAATTTTTCTAGTTGGAGAAAATAAAAAGTTTTTACATGAAACACCACTACAATTAACTCTAAATGGTGCAGCTGGAGCAAGTTTCAGTAAAACCTACTGCGAATATCAACAAGGTAAAGTTGTGAGTGGTTTCGTTGCTGAATTAGAAAAGGCTTATGCCGGATACAGAAAGCAACCTCTGACACCCAAAGGCCCGCTATTCCACGCTCATGGAATTTTTTCTCCGATAATTGAGTGTGAAGAAAGAGGGATTGAACCAAATACAGTTCTGGTTGCTTCTACTGTGGATTTTAAACATCCAACAGTTGGGACATTAACACAATATTTAATAGCTTCCGATTCACCTGAATCGACAATCATCTGTAAGACTTTTGAAGATTACAAAGAATTTGGTAAGGAAACAGTGAAAATAGAAACGCCTAAGGTAGAAATGGCAGGGGTTTCTAGTTCTTATATTTACGCTGATGAAGATGATTTTGGTTATCCACCTTATTAAGGGACAAGGCGGACAAGGTGAGACCAGCGCTGCGGGAGGGTTTCCCTCCGCAGGCGACTGGCGAACCCGAAGGGGGGACAAGGGAGTGTGGGAAGCAGGGGAAGCACGGGAAGCAGGGGAAGAAATGCCCCATGCCTCATGCTCAATATCTATTCTTTGAGCAGTAAATAATATAGTGAACCATTACCGCCGGTAATACCAGCGCGATCGCCTGCTAATTTGCCGGTTCCCATAAAATAATCTACCCTACCTGGGCCTTTGATGGCGCTACCTGTGTCTTGATCTAGTACAAAGCGGCTAACATTACGAAACTCTAGATTACCAACAGTATTGGGATAGGGAATAGCAGTATAAACTAACGCTAGAGCGCCTGGAGGCATGAGAGATTTATCGGTGGCAATGGAACGCTCTGGTGTAACTGGCACATTAATACTACCTGTAGCTGGTGTACCACTTGTTTCTTTGAAGAAGACAAAGCGCTCCCAGCGAGGTAAATAATTATTCAACTCCTGCGGAGATTGCTTAAAGTAACTAACCAACTTTGGTAGTGTTAATCCCTCTAGTGGAAGTTTGCCATCTTTCGCCAGTTCTTTTCCGATACTAGTCCAAGGATAATCAGTGCCACCTGCATAAGCAACAGAGGTTTTTTTACCATCAGTTAACTGAATTTGGGCAGAACCTTGGATATGGATCATGTATGCGTCTAGGCGATCGCGAAACCACAACATCTCTAAACCGTGCAACTGGCTTTTATCCCCCAGCAACCCATCTTGACCTTCCAAATCAATGCGTTTTGGGTGGGGTTTAGCCCATTGGTCGAAATCTGCTGGTAGCCGATAAAGGGGATACTTATATTCTGAAGTTCGTACACGGCTAGCTAGATAAACAGGCTCGTAGTAAGAGGTAAACTTAACAGTACCGTTGCCGTCGTTACCTACGGATTGGTAAAACACAAACTCTTTGCGGACAGCAGCTTGTAGTTGGGCTGGGGATTTAGATTTGACCACCAACTGGCGGAAGCGTACCAAACTCCGACGTACTCGATCCAGCGTAATTTCCTTAATTGGATATTGTTGATAAGCAGCGATCGCCTTATCCTTTTCCAGATAACGTAGGCTGTTATCAATTGCTGCTAAAAGCGCTTGGCGATCGCCGCGTTTACCCTTGCTACCCCAAATTTGCTCATCCCAACCCAAACAAGCATAGCTAGGGGTACAGTTTCCTAAGTCAGTAATTTTGAGAGGTGGCTGTACCTCAGGAGCATTTGGCGGTACTAGTATAGGTATCCCAGGATTAGTCTGTACTGGGGGTGGTAAATCAGGAACCTGAGCAACAGCTGACCAGAGTGTATTTACAAAGGCAATTCCTAGACTTAAGGAAAGCAAGGCAAGGGTTTTTCTCATTATTTAATCGTATCTTTCAACACTAGAGCTAAAAATTGGTTCTACCCGGATTGCGACAATGCGAGATGGGCGTACTACCATATACTCCCCTTGAATATTCTTGATCGGCACGCTAATAAAGTCATTAGAAGCAGACTTTGGCACAAGTTCGCCGCTATACCACTTCTGAAACTCTTGAATAGTAGGAAAACGTACTTCTTCGCGATGGCCACTTTCTAGTAGAAGGTGTACTGCGTATTCATTCGGAGTTCTAGGCATAAAGTTGAATTATTTCAAAAACATTCAACCCATTGTTAACCACCTTATACCAGAATGAGAAGGGGAAGTATACGGGAGCAGGCACAGATATTTTGGGGAGTTTCGAGTTAATAACTCATCACTCACCACTCCTCACGATTAACTTATACTTCCGCCTATGACGGAAGCTTACCCGGATACAGTTCCCAGCAAATTGTTTTGATATAAAAAATTTTGATCGGCTGTTACCCATTGGAATTGCACATCCTTTCGTTAGGGTAGTCAAAATTCAAGAGGCAGGTGAAGGATAAAGTATGAAATTATGCCTCTGCTTATCTCACCTACCAAGGGATGTGGGTTGAACTAAGGAAAAATTTTTATCGAAAATCTTGACAAATATACTATTTTATCCATCAAACTCTTACAAGTGACCTTTCTATGCTTTTTGACTAGTTTGAAATAATTTCATAACCCATGCTTGACTAATATAAGTCAAACTAGACTAATTTAGTTAAATAGTCACTTTTTCAAGTATCCTTCTAAACCAGTTTATATCTCACCAACTTTTTTGAAAAGTCACTTTTTTTAAGGGTCTTTGTAAACCAGTTTATATCTCACATTTTTTTTGAAATTACTCATACATATATTTAATGTCGCCAATTTTTTCAAAAACATCTATTTTAGTTATTTCAAATTAATCTTAACTATTTAAAAATCTATATTTTTATATGTGTTAAAGTCGTCAATAGTACTTGTATATCAGGCTTTACAGCGTTTTTTGATAAAAATGTTTAGATTGTATGCTGTATTATAGCAAATATATAAAGAAATTGTAAAGTATTTATATTGTAATGTAAAAATTTGATATTTACTCTCATAAAAATTTCTATTTTATAGCAAGAATCGTTAATATTATTTTGTAGTTCAATATTAAAAAAATGAACAGAATCAATTACGCTTTGTTTGTAGTAACAATGGTTTTAGTAGCTAGTATTGTGGCTTTATTTACGCCAAATCTTGAGGATGAATCAAGAATGATTATTCCTGGTGCGGTACAAGTATTAGCTACTCTAGCTACACATCACGATGATAAGGATGATAAAAAGTAAAGCTCTGCTGATTTACAACAGAGCTTTACATCAAGTGTATTGATTTTTGGGAGCTAAGGATATTCGCAGTATCAGAAGCTCTCTTTTTTAATTGTAAAAGTATTTTGACTGATTGACGAAACTTACTTTATCTTAACGTCTCACCGATGAACAAGCGTCAAACCCAAAACCATGTAGAGACGTTACATATACAGTCTCTACATATATTCTTCATTTTGCAGAAGATTGTTTAGATTTGGGAAAACCTCGTTGGGAATTTAAAAATGGGGGTATGGGACAATCTAGCGTCATAGCGATCGCTCTCAGCAAATCTGCCTCTGATGGAGTAACTTTGTTATCTAGGAGTACAGTGTGAGCGCAGGCATCAACAAGAACTTGCTTAAGTTTAGGACTAGCAAGCCGGAGGCGCTCAATACTTTTCTTGATATCGGCAAAGTTACAAGCAACAGGCGCATCTGGTTTTTCTTGCTGTCCGGCTCCCGGAAGTCGAAAAACACCAGAACGGAAAGCATAAGCGATTTCATCAGGTTGAGATTGTCCCACTCGTGCTAGTGCTGACAGCACTAATATGCTATCTGGCCAAATCTGTTCTATAGAGGTGAATTCTACTGTTGTGGTTGACGTGGGATTGATACAAGGCTGGAGTCGATACCACAGTACTAGTTGCAACACAAAATCCCACAGAGATAAACTTCCTCTAGCTGTCACTAAACCTTGGACGCATTTGCACAACCTTTGACATTCTTTAGCGGAAGTTTGCCGTAATGCAGGTACTGTCAAATCGACAAGAGGTAGGCGCAGGTTGGGATCTAATTGGCTGACTTCCCTACTAAATTCCAGGGTTTTCTCTACCAACTCAGCAGGCTGCACTTGTGTTAACCAAGCGATTTGGCGTTCTTGCACCTGGGGATTTTCTGTATCTAAAGCTAGCGCAAAAGCGATCGCTGTTGCACTTTGCTGTTCTCGCACACCCAAGCGTAGAGTTTCTGGTAACTGTGCCAACAACGCTTGAGCATGGGCAAAATTCTCTGGTGCAACGCTTCCCACCTGCTTGACTATTTGTTCTGGCGTAAATGCTGTAGTATTTCCACCACCAGCAAAACCCATTGCTAACCCATCCTGAGAGTGCGGCTGATTACGCATAGGCAATGGCATTGCAGCTAAATCGCGAGCATTTAAACCCCCAACACGGCGGATACGTTCTGCAAGGGGTGGGTGAGTAGCAAACATATCTTCCCAAAAGGAAGGTTTGAGAGCATTGCCAAAGAACATATGGCTGGCGGCTTCTGCACCTGGTGTAATCAAGCGTGAATCCATCTGTTGGAGTTTTTGCAGTACTCCAGTCATGCCATCGGGGTTGCGAGTAAATTGTACCGCCGAAGCATCAGCTAGAAATTCTCTTTGACGAGAGACTGCGGCTTTAATTAGGCGACCGCAGAGTAATCCGATACCGCCAATTGCCATCAGTGCTAAACCAAATGCCCACAGAGGCAAACCTTTATCTTCGCTAGAGCTACTGCGAACGCGCCAGCGCCACAGCAATTCCCCGGCTAAGTAAATAAATAAAATCCCGTGTAGCAGTCCCATCAAACGCAAATTCAGCCGCATATCTCCATTGAGAATGTGACTGAATTCATGACCGATTACCCCTTGTAATTCATCTCGGTTCAGATGTTGTAAACTACCACGGGTAACTCCAATTACAGCATCGTTAGGTGAAAACCCAGCAGCGAAAGCATTAATACCGTGTTCTGATTCTAGGAGATAGACTTCTGGTACAGAAATACCCGAAGCGATCGCCATTTCCTCGACAATATTTAACAGTTGTCGCCCTTGTTCATCTGCCATTTCTGGTAGCAGGAGCCGTCCTCCCAACTCCTGGGCAATAATACTGCCTCCCTCCCGCAGATATAAAATTTTATACAAACTTGCGAGAGCGATCGCAATAATGGTGACACCAGCCACGGACAGAAATAATCCTGAATGCCACCAAACCCGGGGAGCCATGCGAAACAGAAATAACGCAGCAATATAAATCGCCACAACCATAACTGCGATCGACAGGGCAAATAACCCGATTAATTGTTGCGTGTTTTGGCGTGCTTTATCCTGATGTTCAAAGAAATTCATAGACACCTAAAAAGACACGCGGGGAGCAGTTTTCATTTCTGGTGTGGCTTCTTGCAGCAACTCAGCATTAGTAAAGTTAAAACTACGTGCCACTAAGTTGCTGGGAAAAGACTCGCTTTTAGTGTTGTAGAGTGTCACAGCATCATTAAAAGCCTGACGTGCAAAAGCAATCCGGTTTTCTGTAGAAGATAGTTCCTCCATCACCTGACTCATTGAGCGATCGGCTTTGAGTTCAGGGTACGCTTCCGAAAGTACCATCAAGCGGCTTAACGCACCCGTCAGCGCTGCTTCCGCATTACCCAACTGCTGCATCGTTTGCGGATCGCCAGGGTTTTGCACAGCACGGCTGCTAGCATTCACCGCAGAATTCCGGGCTGCAATCACTGCTTCCAGGGTTTCCCGTTCATGTTTCATGTAACCTTTAGCAGTTTCCACTAAATTGGGAATTAAGTCATAGCGACGCTGTAATTGCACATCAATTTGGGAGTAAGCATTTTTGTAGCGATTGCGAAACTTGACTAAATCGTTGTAGCTACTAATGATAATGACAACTACGGTGGCAATTACAACAACCAAAAATATTAAAAGCCCGATCATATTTCTAAAGTTCCATCAAACTTGCGAATGGAGAAATTCAACACCCTGACAGGAAAATTGCCATGAAGCAAAGCAAGCATGATACTTGTTTGCAGAGTTACCCATCAAAGTAGCCGTTATATCCAGTAAAGTTTTCCTGGATATACACAAGAGTCTACTTTCAGCAAGTTTGCTTCGTCGCCTGTAAAAATAGTTACGAAAAAATACTTATATTAATGTTGTGGATGAGACTGCTTGCAGTGCGAGCATCCTTGACGTTGCTGAAGCGCGATCGCACGATCACCAAATAAAATCTGTTTTTCTCTCTGCGGTTCAAAAGTAATTTATCTAACTACAGAGGCACAGAGATATGAGAATGGCTAAACTACTGCCGAATTCCTTGGATAAACTCTGTCCTAGCTTCAATTATTGAAGGCATTAAAACACAACGTACTAATAAATTGATATCTAATTCTGGTATTAACCTACTTTGAAACCCTTAATGGCAACTTTGATTTCATAGGATAATCATCTTTCATGATTGATTACTTACAATAAATATAACGCTAATAATGGCAATACACACCAATTAATACTTAGTAATCAGAGTGAATAGATAAAAACCAGTAACAGTAAATATAAAAATCACAGTAGCAGAATATACTATTACTTCTCTCAAAAGAAATGATATCCAATCTTTCCTAAGTTCTTGTTTAAATTTTAGTTCTCGCAACTTACGCTCAAGTTCTGCGTCTTCTTTTGAAGGTAAACTGACGTAACGACTGGTATATATATCATCAATAATTTCTTCTGTAGCGCCTTTGTCTTCCCAGGCGGCAACATTTTCTACAAAATTGTCTAATGGGTAATGCTTCTGGTTTGAGACAATCGGTAAATTATTCTCTTTTAGTTTACCTATTTCTTTTTTGATTACCTTCTTTACAGTTTTGCTGATTAAAGCCTCTAATTTTTTGGCGGACATTTGTTGTTAAAGGTTTTTTAGCATATCGTTTCTGCTTTGATTTTAGTGGAATTGAATCCTGAACTAATGAAGTCGCAACTACACAAATCAAACTTTGTGGATTACCTACAAGATAAATAAAAATGGGCATGGTTAGCTAACCATACCCATTTGCGGAATTTTAAATCACTAATTATAGCTGTGGTACATACTGAGGTTTCTCAGGTACGTTTGTGTACTCAGCCACAATCTGACGAAATTCTGTGCCGTCAATGGTTTCTTTCTCGATGAGCAAATCGACTAAACGATCTGTGACACTACGATTTTCACGAATCATCTTCTTGGCTGTTTCGTAGCAGTCTTCTACAATAGCTCTCACTTGACCATCAATCCGAGATGCGATCGCTTCGGAATACTCAGATCGGGTTGTCCAGTCACGACCTAAGAACACTTCTCCCTGTTGGCTTTCCAGGGACAAGGGGCCTAAATCTGACATCCCAAACCTAGTTACCATTTGTCTAGCCATTCCCGACAACTGTTGTAAGTCGCCACCTGCACCAGTGGTAACTTCCGCCGGTCCAAAAATTACTTCTTCCGCAGCGCGTCCACCCAAAGCACCAGTAATCCGCGCTTTCAGTTGGGAACGGGAAATCAAACCCTGTTCTTCGTTGGGAGTAAACCAAGTTAAACCCTGTGCTTGTCCGCGAGGAATGAGGGTAACTTTTTGTACTGGATCGTGGTCTTTTAACAGAGTTCCCACTAAAGCGTGTCCAACTTCGTGGTAAGCAATCAAGCGCTTGCTCTTGCTATCAACCAGGGGAGTACCTTCCATCCCAGCAACTACCCGATCTACAGCATCATCAATTTCGCTGAGGGTAATTCCTTCTTTCCGTCTTCTGGCGGTGAGAATAGCAGCTTCGTTGAGTAAGTTGGCTAAATCTGCACCTGTAAAACCAGGAGTGCGACGAGCGATCGCATCTAAGGATACACTGGGGTCTAATTTCTTATTCCGAGCGTGGACTTGTAAGATTTCCAAACGTCCTTTGATGTCTGGTGCATCAACGGTTACTTGGCGGTCAAAGCGTCCCGGACGCAACAATGCTGAGTCTAATACATCGGGACGGTTGGTGGCAGCAATAATAATGATGCCTGTGTTACCTTCAAAACCATCCATTTCGGTGAGTAGTTGGTTGAGGGTTTGCTCCCTCTCATCGTTACCACCACCGATACCAGCACCCCGCTGTCTACCTACAGCGTCAATTTCATCAATAAAGATGATACAAGGAGCGTTGTCTTTAGCTTTTTTGAACAAGTCGCGCACGCGGGATGCACCCACACCGACGAACATTTCTACAAATTCTGAACCGGAAATGCTGAAGAAAGGTACACCAGCTTCACCGGCGATCGCTTTTGCTAGTAAAGTTTTACCGGTTCCTGGAGGACCAACTAACAGCACCCCTTTGGGAATGCGTGCGCCTACAGCAGTAAATCTTTCTGGCTGTTTGAGGAAGGTGACAACTTCTTGTAGTTCCTCTTTAGCTTCTTCAATACCTGCTACGTCGTCAAATTTAACTCCGGTTTTAGCTTCCATTTGAAAGCGAGCTTTTGACTTACCGAAGTTCATTGCTTGACCTGGTCCGCCTGGAAGATTGCTAGAGCGACGGAACAAAAAGAACAATCCGGTAATCAATAAAATCGGAAAAACGAGATTGCCTAGCAGTCCCCAGATAGCACCATCATTGCGCATGGGGTGGGCATCAAAACTAATGCCTTTTTCTTTAAGCTTGCTGATTAACTCCGGTGCGTTAACAGGCAGATCTACCCGCCACCGTTGGACGCGATTTTCGATATCTTGATCCACGGCTTCGACAATTGCTGTTCTGCCGCCTTCATAAAGATCTACACTACTGACGCGATTAGCGTCCAAATATTCCAGAAAGCGACCATAGGTCATGCGGGTATTGGCTGCATTCTTAGTCATGTCAGCAGGAGCGCTAGCAAATGCCCCTTGCCAAAAGAAAAAGCCAATTACCAAAGCAGGCAATGTCCAAAGTAACAGGACTTTCCAAGAAAATTTCATCTTAATCTGCCTCTAGATGCCAATAAAATTCATCAGCTTTAGCAACCGAATGATGCAATCACCCTGTTTATTTCAAGATGAGAGTGGAGTAAAAAGTATAAAATTTTTCAACCTAACTTACCCTGTTAGCGGCGCTAGCTTTTGGCTACGCTCCCCAGAGGGCGTTTAATCTTGGAATTTAAAACTTTTTTGTCATCATCCATCCTTTCTTGGTTGCTGAATCGCTGGGAAACGGATCTTGATAAATCCATTTTGTTTAATCTGATGTTTTACGTGCATGGCTATACAAGCTCTAAGGTCATTACAGCAAATCTATAACGACAGCACGAATCTTAATTAAAGTTAACTTAATTTTAATACAAAATTGCACCACAAAAAACAAGAGGGCTGGGGAAAGTCAAGATGAGGAAGCTTTAATAAAGCCTGCTTTCTCAGTCATTGCCATTCCTCTACCCCTCTATCCTATTGTGGATACCCAATTTTGGATGCTGAAATTCTAGCTCTGAGGCTGATGTATTGGAGGTTGCAAGTATCTCATTTAACTTCTGTAATTTGGAGTGTGTAAGGGAAATACTTGCCTTTAACATAGGAACCAACCCAAATCTGGTAAGTCCCTGGAAGCCATTCACCAACTATGCCTGGATTTTTACCATCAAACTCATCATTGCACCATGTGCCACCAGGGCCTTTGACTATAAGCGTAGTATCTTCAGGACTTTGCACTTGCAGCTTCAAGTAATCAAATTTATTTGTTAATTCCAATTTATGGTCTGGTGCTTCATCAACAAATCCCGTGCATGGGCCAGTGGCAGTTTCCGTTCTCTTCGCAACTTGGTTCCCAGAGACTGAGCCGCCACTCATACCCCGAACAGTGAAGGGATCTGGGGAAAAGTTCTTGCCGATGGTGGCGTCTCCAAATATTGCTGGCGTTGCTGGCACATCCGCTCCGGCATGAGTGATTGATGTGACGAAGAGTGTAAATACCACTAATGATAATCTTATCCCTTTATTGAGCGCTCTTTTCGGCATTTTAATTACATGGTTATCTAAGTGGAGTTGATGACATGAATTTTACACACCAAGTTCCCAAAAATAGAATAATTAACTACTTTTGGAAGATGCACGCCGAAGGGTTGATTTAGTTTCCCAGGAACTGGGTTTGTATTTAGTGCCACGGCTCACAATTCTTGTGGCTGCTCTTAATTATTAATAGAGGCACACTTAGGTGTGCCTCTATTAATCTAAAATATTCCCCAAGACAGGAGTTAACTGCCTGCGGTTATAGCTTTACTTAAGCGTGAGCGATCTAAACCAATTTTGTTAAGTAGTAACCAAGATTGGATTAAGTCAGGGCCATGAACATCCCCAGTTAAGGCGGCTCTGAGCGATCGCATTACCAACCCTTTCTTCACATTTTGGGCTTTTACCACCTGTTTAATAATTTCTTGCGCGGTGGCTTCTGGCAATTGCTCTTGATTGTCTAAAGCTGTAAGAATGCCTTGGAGCGCAGCCGCAGAACCTTCTTGCTGCAATTGTTTACTTGCTTCTTCGCTAAATTCAACTGTATCAGTAAAGAACAGTTGGCTCTGAGCTACAGCATCTTTGAGGCGCGTCAGGCTCGGGCCAATTAAAGCTACTAGTTGCTCTAACCAAGTGCGATCTCGTCCGCCATCAAATTTAAAACCTGCTTCTTCCCAATAGGGTATGACTAAATCTGTCAGCTTATCTACTGAGGTACTGTGAATGTACTGACTGTTTAACCAATCCAATTTTGCCCAGTCAAACTTTGCACCTGCTTTATTGACACGCTCAAAGCTGAATTCTTTAGCTGCGGCTTCTAAGGTGAATATTTCTTGAGTAGAGTCTGGTGGCGACCAACCCAACAAAGTCATGTAATTAACCAAAGCTTCGGGGGTGAAGCCTAAATTTTTAAAGTCAGAAATGGAAGTAACACCATCCCGCTTCGAGAGTTTGCGCCCTTCCATGTTCAAAATTAGCGGTGAGTGAGCAAATTCTGGTATTTTCGCCCCCAAAGCTTCGTATAAGAGAATTTGTTTGGCTGTGTTGGCTATATGGTCTTCTCCCCGGATGATATGGGTGATTTGCATATCTATGTCGTCAACCACAACGACAAAGTTGTACAGTGGTTGACCAACACCTGCTTCGGAAGCGCGGGCGATGACCATATCACCACCGAGATCGCTACCTCGCCAAGACATTTTTCCTCTTACTAAGTCATGCCATACAATCTCACGCTCATCTTCGATTTTGAAGCGAATTACAAAGCTACGGCCTTCAGCTTTGAAAGCGGCTTCTTGTTCTGGAGTGAGATTGCGGTGACGATTGTCATAGCGTGGTGCTTCCCCTTTAGCTTTCTGGCTTTCCCGCAAAGCTTCTAGTTCTTCAGAAGTGGTATAGCAGCGATAAGCTAATCCTTGTTCTAGCAGTTTTTCTACTGCTTGTTTGTAGAGATCCAGGCGTTGAGATTGAAAAAATGGGCCTTCATCCCAGTTCAGTCCCAACCAACGCAGCCCTTCGAGGATATTCTCTGTGTATTCGGGACGCGATCGCTCTAGGTCTGTGTCTTCAATGCGCAGAATGAACGTCCCACCGTGGTGGCGGGCAAATAGCCAGTTAAACACAGCCGTTCTGGCTGTACCAATATGTAAATTTCCCGTGGGACTTGGAGCAATACGGACTCTAACGGTCACAGTTCTTTCTCTCTTTCTCAAAGCATGATTAATATAACAAGCCTTGAATGCCGAGTTTTAGGCGATCGCTCAATGGGTATAGTAGAAATAAATTTTCAAGTAAACATTGAAAATCCCCTTTTCTTACCCCGATCTACTCAGGACTTGGCACTCATAACTCATCAATTTTCTACGGGACTGACGGGGCTCGAACCCGCAACTTCCGCCGTGACAGGGCGGTGCTCTAACCAATTGAACTACAGTCCCTTAATTGGCAACTTTGTTATTATGTGCATTTTTTTTCGACTTGTCAAGTATCTAGAAGAGAGAAATTTAGAAGTCATTGGTTATTGGGCACTGAGCATTGGTCATTGGGCATTGGAAACAATTTTGGATTTTGGATTTGCGATTTTGGATTGGATTCAATCTAAAATCCAAAATCTGTCTTGAAAAGTTGAGCCAGTGCGTTGCGGAGGTTCCCTCCGTTGTAGCAACTGGCGTCGGGTTTCCCGACTTAAAGCAACTGGCGTTGCTCAACGGGGGGAACCCCCCTTCGGGTGGCGCTCCTTCTCCCAAGGGGAGACGCTTCGCGAACGTCGCTAACGCCAGTTCCCTACGGCGGGAAACCCGCCTACCCTTTGGGAACGGCTTCGCCGAACAGGACTGGACTCACCGCACGCAACTTTTCGCAAAATCTAAAATTTCTTTTCCCCCTTGTCTCCGTGGTCTCCCTTGTCCCCCTCATCTACCTCATCCTCCCCTGCTCCCTTTCGTGTCATCCCAAAGCGCCTGATGCTATAGGCTGCGGCATTGATGCCAGATGCTGCTGTATTTGAGATTGCATTTGCCGATACTGCTGCTTTAAGATGTTTTTGCTCAACTGGCACTGAGAAGAGGGTGGTAGGCTTTGACTCTTTTTTACCCAACTTTTCAACATTTGCCGCTGCGTAGGCTCGATGTAACTGCTGATAACGCTGGCACAGGAGTGAGGTGGTTCGAGAGTAAATAAAATTAGCGGGTAGCGTTCATTTTCTGCCAAGGAAGACACCAGCTGATGATTTTGCGGGTTCTGCATATCGAGATAGCAGGGTAGCCACTTAGGGCCGAGTTTGCGATTGTACAGGACTGTCAGCCACAGCAGCATGGGGTGAGGAGATGTGATGAAGAGAAACTCGTTGTAACGGATAGAAATGGCACGTTGTTTGATCTCTTGTTTGGACAACATCAGCCATATTGATGCTACAGGTTTTGCTTCGATATCTAAAAGCTGGGGAAAAACAATTTCTTGAATTGGTTTGTTTTCCGGCCAGGTAAGTTTCCAGCAAGTTTGTTCTACAGTTACAGGTAACTCAGAGATGAGAGGAAGATTTGAGGAATTCTTATTGGCGGATTCTACTTGGATTTTACGGCTCACTTCCCCTATCCTCTCATTTGTAGGCAAGCTGAGATAATTAGACCGATTGATATTTTCTAAAACTTGTAGCAGTTGAGCCATATTTTGCGGGCGATCGCTGACTTGCTTCTCCAAACAAGCCATAATTAGATCGTTTAATTCTTGTGGCAATTGTAGATGAGGTTTAACCTGTGCGATCGCTTTTGGTGTTTCAAAGTGATGTGCTTTATACCAAGCACCAAAATGATCGGTTTCTGGTTGCCAAGGTTTTTCACCTGTGAGCATTTCAAACATCATCACGCCTAGGCTATAAATGTCGGAGCGGCTATCTAATTCTCCTCCCTCTAGTTGTTCTGGCGAACAGTAGGGTAATGTGCCGTGAAATCCTTTATTTGTGCTGATGGTTGTTGCATAATTTAAAAATTTAGCAATCCCAAAATCTAGGATTTTTACTAACTGACCTAATATGGGATCGGGAATAACTAATATGTTCGCTGGTTTAATATCTCGATGAACTAGCGGATAAATATTACCGTCCATGTTTATGCCTTGATGGGCACATTGTAAGCCCAAGCAAATCTGGCGTGTCAAAGTCATAAACATTGATAAATTTACGGGAATTAATTCCTTTAAACACTTGCCAGATAAATATTCCATGGCGTAAAACGGGTTGCCTTTTTCACTGACACCATAATCATACGCCCTGACTATATGTATAGTTTTTTGGCTCAAAGCTGCACTCATTAGAGCTTCTCTAGCAAAATCTTTTTGCATCTTTGGATCGGCAACAGTTTGCGTGAGGAATTTTATCGCAACTGGTATTCCTCCTAGCAAAATATCATTTGCTAAAAAAACCTTGCCCATGCCTCCGTTGCCAATTACCTTTATCAATTTATAACGATTGGCAAGTAAACCTGTACCTTTTGGAGATGCAAATGAGCTTTGGTTCACTTTTACAACCTCTTCATACTCTCCAATTTCAATCTAAAGATTAACATATTTAAAATAAGATAATTTATTAATATTAAATATTCTCAATATATCTGGTCAAGTTTCAACGACGTAAAATAACTTGGATAAAGTAATAATATATTTTAAATGCCCAAGCTTTTAAACCTACTTCTTTTTTTTCTGGAGCAGCTACTAATTTACGTACTATTCCTGTTTTGAGTCTTTCATACTCTGCTTTCAAAATAATTTTTGCTTGTTTGGTAGAAATAAATTCCTGGGAAGTAGGATTCATTGCTAACCAATCTGTTAGTTGCTGGCGCTGGCTAGCAGTCAGAGTCAATGTCATTACATGAGTGCAATTATGTGGTTCTTCGATAGAAAAGAATAACAAATGATAATAGCCAACTTCTGCTAAACTTCGCATGATTTTTTGCCCACGGCTATCATTCATGTCTAAGAAGCAAGAAAGCCACTTTGTTTGAGATATTTGGGAATTATATAATGCTGTTATCCAGAGCACCATTGGATAAATATTCATTTTAGCAATAAATTCTGTACTATGCTTTTTATCTAAAAATTTGGTAATTTCTGCTTTGGGTAGCATAGCCCAAAAAGTTGGGATTGTTCCTTGGAATGTATGTAATAAATAAGGAAAACCAATTGGCGCAATTGGTCTATTCTTCGGCCAAGTTTTCTGTAAACATTCTTTTTCTGATAATGATGTTACAGGTACTATTTGTAGCGTAGGCTCTTGAGAATCTTCGCTAATACTAATAGCAGCACTACGCTCAAGTTGCAATTTAACCTGTTCTAAAGTTTCTAATATTTCTTGAATATTTTGTGGGCGATCGCTTACTTCTTTAGCTAAACAACTCATCACCAATTTTTGCAATGTTTGGGGTATGACTAATTGTTGATTGACTTCCCCAAATGTAGGTGGAGTTTGAAAGTGATGAGCTTGATACCAACTACCAAACGAGTTACTTGTAGTTTGAAATGGATGTTTTCCAGCCAGCATTTCAAACATCAGGATTCCTAAACTATAGATGTCAGAACGCACATCTAAGAGTTTGCGTCCTTCCATGTGTTCTGGAGAACAGTAAGGTAAACTACCTATAAAAGAATCAGTGAGAGTCATCCCACTACGCTCTGTTAAAAATTTAGCAATGCCGAAATCTAGAATTTTGACTAAATTCTCTTTTTTGATATCTTCTATGAGGAAAATATTTTCAGGTTTAATATCTCTATGAACAATAGGAAAATTCTCACCTTTAAGGATGATACCTTGATGGGCACACTGTAAGCCTAAACAAATTTGATTGCAAATATCTAAAAGTTTGGGCAGAGATAATGTTTGATTTTTAAGAATACGTTTGAGATTTTTACCTTGGAGATATTCCATGACATAAAAGGGAATATTTTCCTCAGTTACACCATAACTAAATACCCGAACAATATTTTTACTTTTCCGTCCTAATTGAGCGCCAATAAAAATTTCTCTAGCAAAGCGTTGGGACATTTGCTGACTACCCAGACTCAGCGAGAGAATTTTGACTGCAACTGCCATTCCACCTTTGGCAACATCTTCTGCTAGGTAAACTCTACCCATTCCGCCTTTGCCAATCAAATCTCGGATTAAATAACGATTATTTAAGATTTTCCCAATATAAATATCTAATTCTGTTTTGGAATTGACTAGATTCGGAATTGGATTCTGCACCATAAAATTATTTATTTAAAATAAAATCAGAAAGTTATTAAAATAACTCTCCTTAAAGATTTATTTTATCTATAAACAAGATTAATAATTTTAGAGAGTTAATCATCTGAGGTGAAATTTACTACAAAACTTGTTTAATTTTTAATAAAATTATGGGGAAGTTATCTGCAACAGTTCTTAAACATGGTGTAACATATTTATTACGCAAACCGTATGAGAATTTACACTGAATCCGCAAATCGACATAATACATTTGCCTGATTTTCTCAGTAAATATACTGTAAGAGCAAAAATACTTATTTTTAGAATAGTATTAGGCTTTTAATTATACAAAATAATACCAGTTCAAAAAATCTTTGCAACGCATCAATGATCTCTAAGGGCGCCAAGCCTTGCGCCCCTAACGTTACATTCTTTTTTCAAATTGGTACAACCTACTAGATTATTCCTGTAGAAGTTAGCGATTAAGATTTGGGATGAAACGACGCAAGAGCCTGATAAAAGGTGACTCGATTTTTAGCTTAAAGGCTAGTATTTGTGTACGTTGCAAAGAATTAAAATTGTTGTCGCTGACTAAGATTAATGAGCGTTGACCATCAGGTAATATAGGGCCAAGGGTTAAGCCTTCAATGTTATCTAGCAATACCTCTAGAGTTCTCAAATCTAACAGTAGCTTTTTCTGAACAGGTTTAATTTTTTGGGAGTTAATACTTAAAAGGCTATCAATATGATGAATATCATCAGCACCCTCTAAAGAAACTTGGAACAGGAAAATAGCAAAGCCCAAACCTGTAAAAGACCTTTCTAAAGTTAGGAAACTTCCGTGATTATCGAGGGCAACTAAATCAGGTAAACCACTAGCAAATTTGCCAGTAAAATTTAAAAAGGGTGATATTGGTTCAGTTTGATAGAGAAATTCTTTTTCTGGCTGCTTGTTCAGCAAGTTATATTGTAGAATCCGGCAGGGAGTGCTGGTATTGGGTTGAGCTTCTGTACCATCTTGAATTAAAGCATTTTCGGTAGCTGTAAAAAGTTTCTTTTCGTTAGGTGTGATGGTAAGGCTTTCAAAAGCCAAATTGTTGCGGATACCATGCTGACCATTTTTATCGGGCAAAAATTTTTCTGGTATGGGTAGTGTTGTGATTACCTTACCAGTAGAGAGGGAGAATTCTTGAATAAAAGGATTAATTAATTGCCTAACATCACCTTCAGAAGAAACAAAGACAGTTTTGTTGCTAGTTAAAGCAATCCCTTCTGTATCGCTGCTACTGGGAGCAAACTTTTCCCCATTTTCATTTAACAGCGTGGTTACACCAACAGGGACAACACCACCATTTTTCAGCGAACCTTTACTCAGATCAATTTTGAGAGTGTAGAAACGGGCAGGAGCTTTTTCGCTGCGGTCATCAGAAATGGCATAATAAAGGCCATTTTTGGCGTCATAGGTAATTCCCGATAAACCTCCCACAGGCGTTTTTTGGAAGGTTAATCCTTTGGGAAGAGTAGCTTGTCCGATAAACTTTATACCACTAACTGTTACAGCGCCCGATACAAAGTTGCTCCATAAAAAGCTGATAATTAGTATGGGAATAATAAGATAAATAATTCTTGGCCAAGTCAAGAGTTTTTTGATGAGCTGCATGGATAGCGATCGCTAAATTGTCAAAGTCACCAAACACAATATCACCCAAACAGTGCTGAGTTAAAAGTGATGAGTGCTGAGTAAGGAACTAGGATCGCTATATATCCTCTGCGATGAGGATCGCGAATCATTCTTGGGACTGTAGACTATAGACTATTGAGTCTTGTTAAGCAGGCCGCAAATAATATTCTTCCTGAAAAAATTGTACGAGCCAGTCTTTGACATTGCGGGTGGCACGGCAGTCGTCTTCGTTGTAGCGTTGAATTATCTCCAATAAAGTGCGATCGCCTGTTTCTAGCCACAAGTCATACCAGTAAATACATTTAGCTCCGCTAGCTTCTTTGTCGCGCCATTCAAATCCTAACCAACGAGCAATGGCTTTCAGGGCATAGCTTTCTATGGGTAATGCGACGCTTTGGGTTAATTGTTCATACACATCGATAAATCGATTTAGCACAGGGCGGACTGAAGAATACGGAGTTTGGTACAGCTTTGCCAAACGTTTGACTGTATCAAATTCGTAGGCACAAAAATGATAAATTGGCGCTTCGGGATATTGCCAGACTAAATCGAGAAATTGTCGCCAAACTAATTCTTCGTCTTCTGGTCTTTCGGCTAGTAGGGAATAAAATTGTTCTGTGTTGGTTTGTCTGTTGACTACTAAAACCCCTAATAGATAATTTAAATTTAAGTCTGGCTGTGCTTCGATATCAAAATAAATCTCGATGGGAGCCGTGAAGGTAATAGTTTCTATTGGTGGGGGATAGGGTAAGATAAACGGACGACTTTGTAGTACAGATTGAGCTTGTATGACTAATTTGTGTGCTACTTCATTGTCGAAACCTGGGAGATTTTCCAGTATGGTGGGGCTGGTACTAGCAACAGATTCTAGTGTAGTCAGAGACAGTGCTTGGAGTTGAGTGTAGCGAACTGGTGTGACGCCTGGTAAAAGAGAAAGGTGTTTTTCTGATTGAGCGATCGCATAACATTGACTATACCAGTGGCAAAGATTGCATTTTTGTCGAGAAATAAATACTTCTGCACCATCAGGTGACTCTAAAGCTTGAATTAACTCCGCCAAAATCAGCTGCATTTGTGGCGTCCATTTCAGTAAATCCACTGCATAAGTGCTTTCTCTGGTACGCAATTTCAGCAAACCTGTTGGAGGTGCGGCTTCCTGCGCAATCGCCAAGGCTTGCGCATGATATGCAACTCCAACTTGATACTCCTGCTTGGGACGCTTACCCATTTCCAGATTTGCCGGTACATATATCCAATCTCCAAAACGAGATTGTCCTGGCTGCTTCACAAGTAAATCTGGACGGCTGAGTAGGGTATATTTTTGATAATGTGGGGAGGTAGAGAAATTTTCACCTTCTATGTTTACCCAATCGTCATAACTAACTAACAATATTCCATGACGAATGTACTCAACCCCACGCTGCATCAATTCTAAAGTTGCTGCTTGTCCGGCTTCCCAGTCTCTTTTGGGATAATCAGGGTAATGGTAAGACAAATTAGCCAAAATACTCTTTTGATAAGCGATTTTGTCCTGTTGTAGTTTTAGCAGCAACTCATTGGGAGTATCTCGCTGGTTTTTATCACCGTGACTATCTAAAAAAGGTCGGCGCTTACAGCGTTGATATTGCAGTAACAGATCGGCATTAATTAACATTCCTTTAAGCTAGCAAGAATTAGTACTTTTTGGGAGTAAGCCAAATCACTATAATGCCTTGGGATTGCGTGCAATGATGCACAATAATTCAGAATCTTTAATTTCAAAGTATAAAGCACTATTTTTGCCAGTTTAATCCAAAATTAGTATGACCAGTCTTTCTACCACACAAAAGAGTTTGCATAGCTATCGAGAGCAGTTTCCAGCTTTAGCGAATAAAGCATATTTTAATTATGGGGGTCAAGGCCCGATGGCTCAAGGGACAATGGATGCCATCACTGAAACTCAAACTCATATTCAACAACTCGGCCCTTTTGGTAATGAGGTTGGTCGTTGGATTGGATTAAATGTTAAAGCGACAAAAGAAGCGATCGCATCTGAGTTGAATGTACCATTAACTGCGATTGCCCTCACAGAGAATGTTACTGTTGGTTGCAATATTGCCATGTGGGGTATTGAGTGGCAAGCTGGCGACCATATACTGCTTTCTGATTGCGAACATCAAGGGATCATCGCCATCGCCCAAGAAATTGGACGCAGATTCGGTGTGGAAGTTAGCACTTGTCCCCTGATGGATACTTTAAATGTAGGCGATCCTGTAGAAGCGATCGCTCAAAATTTACGCCCCAAAACTCGCTTAGTAGCTTTAAGCCACATCCTTTGGAACACAGGTCAACTTTTACCTTTAGACAAAATTACGGAAGTATGTAGGAATAATAATTCTCTACTTTTGGTAGATGCTGCCCAATCTGTTGGGGCAATGCCTTTAAATTTAACTGCATTGGGAGTAGATTTCTATGCTTTCACCGGTCATAAGTGGTTATGCGGCCCGGCGGGTGTGGGTGGTTTGTATGTGCGCCCAGAAGCACAAGCTAGCTTGAAGCCGACATTTGTTGGTTGGCGTAGTGTAATCTTAGACGATCGCGGCAAACCTATAGATTGGAATCAAGACGGACAACGCTACGAAGTCGGGACATCAGATTATCCATTGTATGTTGGTTTAAGAGAGGCGCTCGCTATTCATCAGCAATGGGGATCGCCAGAGGAACGCTATCAGCAAATTTGTCGCCACAGCGAATACCTGTGGCGACAGTTGACGGCTTTACCCAATATCCAATGTTTGCGGACTTCTCCCCCCGAAAGTGGTTTAGTCTCGTTTCAACTGACTAACCAACAACCTCAAACTACTTTGAAATTAGTGCAATTTTTAGAGTCAGAAAGATTATTCATTCGGCAAATTCGCGATCCCGATTGTGTCCGCGCCTGCGTCCATTACTTTACTTTAGAATCGGAAATTGACCAATTAGTTGAGGCTGTTCAAAGATTTTGCTTGACATAGGGACAAGGAAGCAGAGGAAGAAATGATAAATGAGTATTCACTCTTAGCCCTTGCCTCCTATTACCTTCTTGCCCAATGACCTATTGACTATTACCCAAATCAAATTGCACTTGGGTTCCGTCATTACCATTAAAAGACTGAACAGGTACAAAGTAAACAGAACTGTTAGGTGCTGATAAAGATTCTTGCATCTGCAAATCTTTGGAAATGTTAGTGTTTACTTTATTTACGTTAGGAACAATTACGGGGTTCTTTTGCTCAAAAAAGCTATTAAAGTCTTGCTGAGAATTTCGATTATTAATTCCGGTTAAAGAATCACCAGATAGGGAATATTGTTGTGGATTTTGGTTTGATGCTTCTGATGACTGTGCTTGAACCGGGCTTACTAAGCTTGCAAAAGCTGCCATAATTGCTAACAGAGCAACAATTCTAGCGTTCATAAGTTCTATCCCAATTCTTTGTGGATTACTTGATATTATTTGCCAAGAGTTTTCTTTTGGTGAACCTTATTATAGGCTACACTTTACTATTAATTGTAATTAAATATACTTAATTAAGTCAACAATTTCTAATTTATCTTAAATAAAACCAATATACAAAATCAGTTGCTGATGAATGTTACAGGTATTATCAAAATGCAACATTATGTTAAAGTACATTAACATATATTTATTTGATAGAGATGAAGATGATTAAGCTTTAAATGACTAATATTATTTAACATCAATTTTGATATAAAGATACGTATAATTAGCCAGGTTAGTCAGGCTTTGTATTTAGAGCCAGCAGCTTCTAGCTTAAGGCAATTAATGTACAGCTTAAAACAGAATTGCTGGAATTATAAATACTTCTTTTGTTTAGATTGAAAATTAGGATAATTTCACAATTTAATATTTGCTAAAATCCTCAGAAACTATACGTACATAACATTTTGAAATTAAAATTATTTCAGTAGATATATTGAGGCAGTAAACTTACTGTTAGATTAAAATTGCATCAAACTATGATTGAATTTCTACTGAGTTAAGCAAGGGTTGAGTGACCTATAAATTATTTTGTTTCATGCAATTATTTCTCAAGATAACCTCATAGTCTGATGCAGTTAAATAAACAAAGACTAAGGCTGAAGTTTAATTGGTTACGTCTGCTGCTATATATGGCAATTGGTAGTTTGATTTTTTACTTTAATTCCCAACTAGAATTTAACTATATAGCTAAAGGCTACTTAGTTTTACTTGAATCTCAACTATGTATACTAGCAATTTATTTCATGACCAACAAACTTAATAACAAACCACAAAAAAAGTGGTAATTTTCGCGTAAATTTTAAATTAGTAAATTTTCAAATAAGGAGTTACTTATGAAGAGTAAAAATACAGCAGTGCTACTCTGCTTTTTTTGTGGTGGGCTGGGAATTCATAAATTTTATTTAGGTGAAAATGTTGCGGGTATTTTGTATCTTTTGTTTTGTTGGACATTTATTCCAGCAGTCATAGCATTTGTTGAATTTTTTCTGCTCATTTTTATGTCAGATGTAGATTTTAATGCTAAATACAATCAAGGTAAATCTGGTGCAGGAGGAGCGATATCTGCTAAAGATGCAACAGGTGCGCTAGCTGATTTGAAAAATCTTTACGATTCTGGTGTAATTACAGCAGAAGAATATGAAGAAAAGCGGCAAAAACTTTTAAAATCTCTGTAGAAAAAATCAACACTTGATTTACCGTGTCACAATCTAGTTCTTGGTTTCAACAAACCCCTTCTTGGATGTGGTTATCCTTAATTCCGACATTTGGGGGTTTTACTATTATTTATGCAGGTTATAAATCTCAGACTAAATCTTGGATTTTTCTAGGTGCTGGGATAGTTAGTTTGAGTTTTTTTCTGTCTTCAAGTGGTTTAGCAGGCTTGATTTGGATAGCTCAAATTGCTACGACATTTTATATAAAAAAAAGTTTTTTAGCTAAAACTTATCCAAAAACTTTACCCCTACCAGAAATACCCGATCTAGCCAAGTTAGTTGCAGCAAATCGTGACAAGTTAGATATTAATGAATGTTCTAAGAATGAATTAGTCAACTATTTAGGTTTACCTATAGTCTATGCCAATAATATTGAGTCCCTTCTGAATGAGGGATATATTTTCACCCATGTAGAAGAGTTGATAGAAATTGCAGGAATTCCTGAAAAACAAGTGGCTCGCATTACACCACTGATTACCTTTAGCTACAACTACAAAAAAGAAGTTGATGTTTCTTGGAAAAGAATAAATATATATTCAACTCAAGAATTGATTGCTTGTGGGTTAGATGCAGCGATCGCAGAAAAAATCATAGCAGAAAGGCAACAACGAGGTGAATACAAATCATTAATTGATGTGAAACAGCGGACTGGATTACCTTTCACTACGTATCGTCATCTTGCTTAGGGCTGTGGATTGGCGGTTGCGATCGCAAATTCACAAATATTCATATTATTCACTTGCTCCAGAAGTAAATGTGTTTTCTGGCACAAGTAAAGCAGAAAATAAATAAACCCAGCAGAGGTTACTTTCAAGAACCGCCTGCCAGGGAAGTGTCGTATATTCTGGCCATGTTTGATCAGGTTAGCGCTTATTTGTAATAAATAATGCTTTATCCCTATTTAGGGTAACTAAATTGTGTGCCATCAGTAGTTAAGAAAAGTAAAGAAATAGGTTAAGTTGTCGTTAAGTACGGCATAACCTCAGACGGACAGGCGGAACCAGGGAATTTTCGCAGTGGCGATCGCGAGCCAAAATAACAAGCAAAGAATGGCTAATAATATAAGAGAGCGCTTCACAGTTCTTAATTATTCAGCTTTACAAAAACAATGGCGAGAGATTTGCGGGGATTTATCAAAATTCTGGAAGAAAGGGGACAATTAAAGCGGATTTCAGCTTTAGTTGACCCAGATTTAGAAATTGCTGAGATTTCTAACCGGATGCTGCAACAAGGTGGGCCGGGTTTATTGTTTGAAAATGTTAAAGGCGCATCCTTCCCGGTAGCCGTGAATTTGATGGGAACTGTGGAAAGGATATGCTGGGCGATGAATATGCAGCATCCAGAGGAGTTGGAAACTCTGGGTAAAAAGCTGAGTATGTTGCAACAACCAAAACCACCGAAGAAGATTTCCCAAGCCATAGATTTTGGGAAAGTCCTGTTTGATGTGGTGAAAGCTAAACCAGGACGAGACTTTTTCCCCGCCTGTCAACAAGTGGTGGTTCAAGGGAAGGATTTAGATTTAAATAAGTTACCGTTGATACGTCCTTATATAGGGGATGCAGGGAAGATTATTACCTTAGGGCTAGTAATTACAAAGGATTGTGAGACAGGTACGCCAAATGTGGGTGTGTATCGTCTGCAACTACAATCTCAAAATACGATGACCGTACATTGGTTATCGGTACGGGGCGGGGCGAGACATTTGCGTAAAGCCGCAGAAAATGGGAAAAAATTAGAAATTGCGATCGCACTTGGTGTAGATCCTTTGATTATCATGGCAGCTGCTACACCCATACCTGTAGATTTATCAGAATGGTTGTTTGCTGGACTTTACGGCGGTTCTGGGGTGCAGTTAGCAAAGTGCAAAACCGTAGATTTGGAAGTTCCCGCCGATTCAGAATTTGTTTTAGAAGGGACAATTACACCAGGTGAAGTCTTACCAGATGGGCCATTTGGCGACCACATGGGTTATTACGGCGGTGTCGAGGATTCCCCTTTGATTCGCTTTCAGTGTATGACACACCGTAAAGATCCGATTTACTTAACAACATTTAGCGGTCGTCCACCCAAAGAAGAAGCGATGATGGCGATCGCACTCAATCGGATTTATACCCCGATTCTGCGGCAACAAGTCTCAGAAATTGTCGATTTCTTCCTCCCAATGGAAGCTTTGAGTTACAAAGCGGCAATTATTTCCATTGATAAAGCATATCCCGGACAAGCACGACGAGCTGCTTTGGCGTTTTGGAGTGCTTTACCACAATTTACTTACACCAAGTTTGTGATTGTAGTCGATAAAGACATCAATATTCGCGATCCGCGTCAAGTTGTCTGGGCAATTAGTTCTAAAGTTGACCCTACAAGGGATGTGTTTATTTTGCCGAATACACCCTTTGATACTTTAGATTTTGCCAGTGAGAAAATTGGTTTAGGTGGGCGGATGGGAATTGATGCTACCACCAAAATCCCCCCAGAAACTGACCATGAATGGGGTGCGCCCCTAGAGTCAGATCCAAATGTGGCGGCGATGGTTGATAGACGCTGGGCTGAGTATGGTTTGGCAGATTTGCAGTTAGGTGAAGTTGACCCGAATTTGTTTGGTTACGATATGAGGTGATATTACAAAGGCAGAGGGCAGGAGGCAGAAGGTAATATCATAAAAATTTTACCACTTCTGCCCTTCGGGTGACGCTCCTTCTCCCAAAGGGAGACGCTACGCGAACGTCGCTCTAAGCGAAGCTATGCCGAAGGCTTTACGCTGCGCTAACGTCAGTCCCTTATGTCTGCGACGGGCTACGCTACGCAATTTCTCAGTAACTTTATATTTTTTACTGAACTGAGTTAATGTATAGGGCGTAACTTGAATTACACAAAGACTGACTGTAAATATGCAGATCAAGAAAATCCTGGTAGCATCTTCCTTAGCCATTACCAGCTTTGCTATCCCTAACGCCGTTAGTGCCCAAAATCGTGGAACTCCCGGCCAGTTTGATTTTTACGTACTGACTTTATCGTGGTCTCCAGATTATTGTGCAACAAATGGCGATCGCGATCGCCAGCAGTGCAAGTCAGGTAAGAAACTCGGTTTTGTATTACATGGTTTGTGGCCTCAGTACCAAACTGGTTATCCGGCTAACTGTTCTACTGAAAAATTACCCAAAGAATTAAAGCAGCAGTTTGTAGGTTTGTACCCCAGCGACAAACTTTTTGACCATGAATGGGAAAAACATGGTACTTGTTCTGGTAAAACACCACAAGAATATCTAACAGTCTCTAAACAGTTAAAAGAATCTGTTGCTATCCCCACAGCTTATAATCGTCCAAGCAAACCCTTCCGTACTACAATTAAAGGACTAAAAAATACATTTGTAAGTTCTAATAGTGAATTAGTTGCTGATGGCATAGCGCCTTACTGTTCTGGGTCAGGAAGGTTTTTGCAAGAAGTTTTCTTTTGCTACTCTAAAGATGGTAAACCAGGTACTTGTAGCGCAGAAATATTGAAGAGTTCTCAAAAGAGTTGTGGACAACCAAATTTTTTGGTGAGAAACGTTAGATAGTTAATAGTCAAAAGTCCAGGGTCAATGGTCAAGAAATTCTAGACTCTGGACTTATTTAGTGTACCAGTTGCGTAATACCAATTTACGAAAAATCTGATACAGATTCAAACTCTAAAACCTATGCTGAGTCTCACTTTCTTAATTTTGAATTTTGAATTTTGAATTGGTATAAGTCCTATTATGGTATGCTCCTTTGTGAATGTTCACTATTAGCATTAGCCATGAACCCTGAAGCAGTTTGCCGCAGCATTCTCACACCTTTAACATTTATTCAGCGCAATGCTAAAGTCTATAGTCATAAACCCGCTATTATATATAATCAAAAACGCTTCACTTACGGCGAATTTGCAGATCGGATAAATTGTCTAGCCTCAGCGCTACGTCATGCTGGACTTGAAAAAGGCGATCGCGTCGCTTTTTTTTGTTTCAACACTCCCCCTATGTTAGAAGCCCATTTTGCTGTGCCTTTAGCTGGGGGTATCCTAGTATCTATTAATACTCGGTTAGCACCCCAAGAAGTTGCTTACATTTTGAATGATTGCGGTGCAAAATTTCTCTTTGTTGATACAGAGTTAGCAAATATAATTCGACCTATTCAAAATAGTCTAGAAACTGTCAAACATATCATAAATATCAGCGATTTAGAAGAATTTGAACCTTTAGCTGGAGAGGATTATGAAGTATTTCTCAAAACTGGTAATCCGACCCCTTTACCTTGGGTAATTACAGATGAAATGGAGACAATTTCCATTAATTACACTAGTGGAACTTCTGGTAAACCCAAAGGTGTAATGTATTCTCACCGAGGCGCATATATTAACTCTTTAGGAGAAATAATTGAAACAACATTAACGCCTGATTCAATTTATCTCTGGACTTTGCCCATGTTTCACTGCAATGGTTGGTGTTTTACTTGGGCAGTAACTGCTATTGCTGGAACTCATATTTGTTTGCGTAAGTTTAACCCTGCTAATGTTTGGCACTTAATTCAACAAGAGGGAGTAACTCACTTAAATGCTGCACCTGTAATTTTAATTTCTCTTGTTAATAATCGAGACTGTCCCCAATTTTTAGAAAAATCTTTAACTATCACTACAGCAGGCGCACCACCTTCGCCAACATTGATTGCCAAAATTACCGAAATTGGTGCAAAAATTATTCATGTTTATGGTTTGACGGAAGTTTATGGCCCTTATACAGTTTGCGAATATCAATCAGATTGGGACAATTTACTGATTGAAGAAAAAGCAAAACTTATGGCACGTCAAGGCGTACCTTATATAAGTGCAGATGGTTTGCGAGTGGTAGATCGAGAGATGAATGATGTCCCGGCTGATGGACAAACGATGGGGGAAGTGGTAATGCAAGGAAATATGGTGATGACAGGTTATTATAATGACCTGGAAGTTACTGAAAGGGTATTTAGAGGCGGATGGTTTCATAGCGGTGATTTAGCGGTGATGCACCCGGATGGTTATATTGAGGTGCGCGATCGCATGAAAGATATCATCATTACTAGCGGGGAAAATGTCTCTAGTATTGAAGTAGAACAATGTCTTTACCGCCATGAAGCCGTGTTAGAGTGTGCAGTTATTGCCGTACCGCATCCCAAGCGGGGAGAAGTGGCCAAGGCCTTTGTTACTCTCAAAGAGGGAATGCAAGTTACAGAACAAGAATTAATCCATTTTTGTCGCCATCAAATTGCTGCTTTTAAATGTCCTACTACGATTGAATTTACTACTCTGCCCAAAACTAGCACAGGTAAAATTCAAAAGTATTTGTTACGGGAGAAAGAATGGATAGGTTATGAAAAGAGGATTTACGGTGGTTAGTTGAGATATGTATAAATTACGTTTTTGATACGAACCGCAGAGGCGCAGAGAACACAGAGTTAAGAGAAATAGAGAATAAAATAAAGGTGGACAAATAGCCCACCTAGTTCTTTAATTTTTCTATTTTTACAGCATTAGGCTAGTGTCACATCTTTTGATAGATAAACATCTTGAATGGCGTGGAAAAGTTTCACACCTTCCTCAAATGGACGTTGGAAAGCCTTGCGCCCAGAAATTAATCCTGTACCACCGGCACGTTTGTTAATCACAGCTGTGCGAACTGCTTCTGCAAAATCATTTTTACCAGAAGCGCCACCAGAGTTAATTAATCCTGCACGTCCACAGTAGCAATTAAGTACTTGGTAACGAGTTAAATCAATTGGATGGTCTGTTGTCAACTCTGTGTAAACTAGCTCATGGGTTTTACCATAAGATTTACCAGTTGCTTTAGCTACAGCGCCGTAACCATTATTATTTTCTGGTAACTTCTGTTTAATAATGTCGGCTTCAATTGTTACGCCCAAATGATTTGCTTGTCCGGTGAGGTCAGCAGCAACATGATAGTCTTTATCTTGTTTAAAGGCGTTGTTCCGTAGATAACACCAAAGAATAGTTACTAAACCAAGTTCATGGGCATATTTAAAAGCTTGGCTAATTTCCTGAATTTGTCTGGTAGACTGTTCCGAACCAAAATAAATCGTTGCGCCTACTGCTGCTGCACCCAAATTCCAAGCTTGTTCGACATCAGCAAACAATATTTGGTCAAATTGATTGGGGAAAGTCAACAGTTCGTTATGATTTAATTTGACTATAAAGGGAATTTTATGGGCATATTTCCGCGCAACACTCCCTAATACTCCCAAAGTTGTAGCAACAGCATTGCAACCTCCAGCTATTGCTAATTTCACAATATTTTCTGGATCAAAATATATCGGATTAGGCGCAAAAGATGCGGCTGCTGAATGCTCAATACCTTGGTCTACCGGGAGAATGGAGAGATAGCCAGTATCTGCTAAACGACCAGTAGAATAAAGTTGTTGGAGATTACGCAATACTTGAGGATTGCGATCGCTGTTTATCCAAACTCGATCTATAAAGTCTGGCCCTGGTAAATGTAATAAATCTTGAGAAACTTTTGCTTTGTAGGTCAGCAGTTCTTCTGCTTCATTACCTAAGAAAGACTCGATAGAACTACCTGCTAAGAGCGTTGCAGTCATAGTTTTTTTCCTCAAAAATTGAGTAAATGACCTTGCATTAAAGATAACACTCTTACTATTTATAACTTACTTGTAATTGCAGTAGATGGTCTGCATAAGTCTTATTTGACTTGTAAAAATACTATTGATTAACCCAAATGTATAGATATAAAGGTTTTTCTAATAAGAGAGGAATTAAATAGCTCAAGCTTAGAATAGCAAACATAAAGACCTTGATTTTATTAAAATAAATAAAATTTTCCCCGACAATATATCTTTGGGTATAAATTGTAATCATTAACAGAAGTTTACGAAAAATATTTTTAATGATTAATTTATATTCTAGAAAAACTTGTACTCAGTACTGTAGTACTAGAAAATCGCTCAACGTCAAAACCTGCTCATAAAACTAGATGTCAATTAGCTTATGACCGAATCATCCCAAAGTGAAGATATGCAGATTAACAACGATCGCACTTTACAGGGCGATAGAAGCTTCCATTGGGCAGTTTAAGCTAATTTTGGCACGGTGCAACTATACTAACTTGCGCGATCGCATATTGGCTGAATTTAGATTAGAACCACAATTATTGTAGCTGTGCCCCAAAGGCTGATTCTATTTATTCGATCGAGTGTTCAACTCTGATGGCAGTATGAGCTTATTGATGGACTGGCTACCGTGATTTACTCACTCCGAATCGCACCACTCGGTTCTATACCCGCGTTAGATGAATTATTGCGGTACAATCGGGGATACGGATACTGGATACGGCTACCCTACAGGAATTTCAACAATAAACTCTGTCCCAACACCCTCTTCTGAAAAGCAACTTAGCTGACCATTATGTTTTTCGACAACAATTTGACGGCTAATGGATAAACCTAGTCCAGTACCTTTTTCCGCAGATTTGGTTGTAAATAGATAATCAAATACTTTACTGCGCACCTCTTCCGGCATTCCCAAGGCATTATCTTTTATCCGAATGATGGCACTATTTCGGCTGTGATTAATTTCAGTGTGAATAATAATTTGATTTGGATTCGCTTTCATCTCTTCTGATGTGCGTTTTTGGGAAGCATCTTCTAAGGCATGAATGGCATTGGCAATAATATTAATAAATACCTGATTCATCTGTCCAGGATAGCACAGCACCAAAGGTAAATTTCCATATTCTTTCACTACTTCTATTTTTGGACATTTATCATTACCTTTTAATTTATGTTGCATAATTAGTAATGCACTATCAATTCCTTCATGCAGGTTAGCATCCAATTTTGATGTACTATCAGCGCGAGAGAAAGTCCTTAAAGATATGCTAATTTGGCGAATTTTTTCTACCCCCACCTTCATAGATGAAATTATCTGTGGTAAGTCTTCTATTAAATATTCTAAATCTATTTCCTCCGCACGAGTTGTAATCTCTGCATCTGGAGAGGGTAATTTTTGCTGATAAAGTTGAAAAATATCTAATAAATCTTGAATATAAGTTTCAGCATGATTCAAATTTCCATGAATAAAACTTACTGGATTATTAATTTCATGAGCAACTCCAGCTACCAGTTGACCAAGAGAGGACATTTTTTCGCTTTGAATTAACTGAAGTTGAATTTGCTGTAGGTTTTGTAGAGCCTGTTTTAGTTCAGATGTTCGTTCTTCAACTCGGTTTTCTAATTCTTGATTTAATTGCTGCAAGGTGTTTTCTAAAACAGTTTTTTCTGCAATTTTTTCTTGGAGTAATTGATTTTTATTAGCCAAATCTTTGGTTAAATTTCTCAAATCTAAATGAACTTTAATTCGAGCTAATACTTCTTCTTTTTGAAAGGGCTTAGTAATATAATCTACAGCGCCAAGACTCAAACCTTTGACTTTTTGCTCGGTGTTACCAAGAGCCGTCATAAAAATGATAGGAGTTTCTGAAGTTGACGGATTATTTTTGATCCGAGAACAAGTTTCAAATCCGTCTATTCCTGGCATCATAATATCTAATAAAATTAAATCTGGGACAACATATTCTATTTTTTGCAGCGCACTTTCACCATCTTGAGCTACTAAAACTTCTAATCCAGATTCATCTAAAACATTAAATATTACACCTAAATTTGTAGGGTTGTCATCTACTATTAAGATGGTATTTTTGCTAAATGATGATAAGTTTTTCATGAATGTTTAATTTCCTCCTAATTTTTGCATTAAAAATTGTGTAGCTTTTTGACTATCTAAAGGTCGGGCAAAGAAATATCCTTGTCCCCAAATACAACCATGTTCTCGAAGAATTTCTAGCTGTTCTTGAGTTTCAATACCTTCTGCAACTACTTCTATATTTAAACTTTTGCTTAATAACATAATTGTGGCAATTAAAGATGTATCGTTACTATTTGTTGTTATATCTCTTACAAAAGAACGGTCAATTTTTAAGGTATTAATTGTGAATTTTCGCAGCATACTTAAAGAAGAATAACCAGTGCCAAAGTCATCCATACATAAACCAATACCGATTTGTTCAAGAAGTTGAAAATTGAAGGTTTCGGTTTTTAATAGACAAGTTTCAATGATTTCTATATCTAAAGTATTTTTAGCGATACCAGTTTCTTGTAAAATTTCTACAATCTTTTCAAATAAGTTCACTTGCTGGAATTGAACGGGAGAAAAGTTAACGTTCATTTTTAAATGAAGCTCAGAAAATTGCTCTTGCCAATTTCGTAACTGGCTACAAGCTTCGCGTAAAATCCACCAACCTAAAGGATTAATTAATCCTGTTTCTTCAGCAATAGGGATAAATCGATCGGGGGAAATCATTCCTTGGGGATGATTCCAGCGTACTAAGGCTTCAAACCCTTTAATTTCTCCAGTGATGAGAGAAATAATGGGTTGATAATACAAGCAAAATTCTTTTTTTAAGATCGCTTTTCGCAAGTCTTGTTCTAGTTGCAGACGTGCGTTCACCTCTGCTTGCATCTGCGGATTGAAAATCTGATAAATGCTACCTCCTTGTTTTTTTGCTTGATACATGGCAATATCGACATCTCTAATAATATCCATCGGTTCTCGATAACCCATTTCGCTATAAGTTATGCCAATACTCGCTTCTATAGACAATTCGTACCCCTTAAAATTAAAGGGCAATTTAAACTCTTCTAATAGTTTTTTAGCAACTAAAATTGCTGTTTCTGTTTCTACTAAAATTACAAATTCATCCCCTCCCATGCGTGTTGCTGTTTGAGAAGATGTTAAACATTGTTTGATACGATTTGTTACACACTTTAATAATTCATCTCCTGCTAAATGTCCTAAACTATCATTGACAATTTTAAAGCGGTCTAAATCCATCAACAAAACAGAATAACTTAAATTCGCAGTAATTAATTCCTGCAATTTTTTAATCAACCAGTCTCGATTTGGCAAACCTGTTAAGGAGTCATGAAAGGCATTATGCTCCAATTGAGCTTGACTTTTATACAAATCTTGCAGCGTTTGAGAAAGTTCTACTGTTCGTTCTTTGACTCTGATTTCTAATTCTTGATTTAGCTTTATTAAGGTAGCACGAGCTTCTGAGTGTTCGGTAATTTCCTGCGCTAAAAGCTGATTTTTATGTTCGAGAATTTTAGTTAAATGTCGCAGTTTTAAATGAGTTTTAATTCGTGCTATAACTTCTTCTTTTTGAAAAGGTTTAGTAATATAATCAACCGCTCCTAATGATAGGCCTTTAACAATATAATTAGTTTCTGAAAGTGCAGTAATAAAAATTACTGGTATTTGCCTAAATAAAAAATTTTCTTTTAATTTTTCATAAGTTTCAAATCCATCCATTCCCGGCATCATGATATCTAATAAAATTAAGTCAGGAGTAACATAATTTATTTTCTGGATAGCATTTTCTCCATCTTGAGCTACCAAAACTTCAAAATTAGCTTCACTGAGAAAACTTGCTAATATTGCTAAATTAGCAGGGATATCATCCACGACTAAAATCGTATTTGAGTAAGTAATTAAATTTGTCATAAACTTATTTGCTTGTATTTATTAAGCATTTCTAAGATTTTCTTCTCTTGAAATTCCTTAGCTAACTGCTTTAATTTTAAGGCAAATGGCAAATATTTTTGGGCATTTTTTTCCAATTCTTCTGCTTGTTTGATAATTTCTTTTAAATTACCTCGTAATGCTAGATCCAACAGTTGTTCTAATATTTCATCTGGGGGAGGGACAATTTCTTCAGGAGCAAGTTTGATGTCTAACGCTGTAAATGATTCAGGTTGATAAATCCACTCAATTTGTAGATGCAATGCTAACTTTTCTAACAGTTCTTCCGCTTGGACGGGTTTTGCTAAAAAATCTACTGCTCCAGCTTGTAAACTTTGACTTTGGTCTGTTTCAAATACACTGGCGGAAGAAGCAATAATTTTTATATCTTTTAATTGTGGGTTTTTATGCCAGTATTGCATAAGTTGAAATCCATCAATTTCGGGCATAACTAAATCTGTAATTACTAAATCTGGTTTGGTCTGAATTGCTATTTCTAATCCAGTCTTACCGTTAATTGCTTCTATTACTTCAAATCCTAGAGGAGTCAATAAATTTGCAATAACTGAGCGATTTTCCCAACGGTCATCAATCACGAGAATTTTTTTGACATTTCCTTCAAATCCAATGACTTTACCTTTGTCATTTGTAGAAGTTGTATTTACCCAGTCAATAGCTTCTAGTAAATCTAAATCAAACCAAAAAACACTGCCCATTTGTAATTGACTAGTGACTTGAATTGTACTGCCCATTAATTGAATAATTTTTTGACTAATTGCTAATCCTAAGCCAGTTCCTTCTGCTTGATTTTTACGAGAACCAACCTGTTCAAAAGGTAAAAATATTCTGGCTATTTCTTCTGGCTGAATACCAACTCCTGTATCTTTAACGGTGAAACGAATTTTATAGATAATTTGATGGTCAAGATTAACTGTTTTTTCAATTAAAGTAACGCTAAAGTTTACTTCTCCGATTTTTGTAAATTTAATGGCATTGCCCAGGAGATTAATTAATACTTGTCGTAGGCGTTTTTCGTCAGTATTAATGCCAAGGGGTAAATCTGGATCTGGTTGGTAGCTAAATTTAAGACTTTTTTGTTCGGCACGAATGCGGCAAATTTCTGCAACTGCGTGCAGAAAAGCAGGTAAATGAAAATCTATAGGGTATAGTTCCATTTTCTGCGCTTCTATTTTAGATATGTCAAGAATATCGTTAATTAATGTTAGGAGGTGGGAACCGCACTGGTAGATAATATTGATGCTATTTTGTTGGTGTTCTCCTAATTCTGGGGAACGCTTAAGGATTTGAGCATAGCCTAAGATACCGTTAAGAGGAGTTCGCAGTTCGTGACTCATGTTAGCCAGAAACTCGCTTTTAGCACGGTTTGCATTTTCTGCGGCTTCTTTGGCAGCATAAATTTCTTGTTCGGCACGTTTGTATTCAGTAATATCGGATACTGTGCCTTCGTAGTAAAGAATATTGCCATTTTCATTGGAAATAGCGCGGGCATTTTCTGAAATCCAGATAATACTACCGTCCTGGCGATAAACTTGAGATTCAAAATCGGTGACGCTGCCGCGATCGCTTATAATTTTGACAAATTCTTCTCGGCGGCTAGGATTTACATAAAGTTGCTTAATATTGTGCAAATTTGCAATTAATTCACCAGGAGAATTGTAACCATAAATTTCTGCCAAAGCTGGATTAGCACTGAGATATTGATCTGTTGGTGTAATTTGGAAAATACCGTTAATTGCATTTTCAAAAATGCTGCGAAATTTCTCTTCAGCAACCTGCAATTCTTTAGCAAATTTCTGTTCTTTTTTGCGGTTATTTTCTAATGTAATCGAAACATAAATAATTACTACTAAAACTAGCAGTCCAAATCCGATTATTTGATATTTTCTAATAACTAGCTGGGTAATTCTCTGCTGCAATAAAATATCTAAAAGTGGAAAAGCTGTATCATAAAGTTTGAGTTGCGATTCTAAAGCATTTTGGGCTACAAATTTATATACTTGGGGTTGTAAATTAATGCTCTTACTATTAATAATTTCTTTGTTTAATAAATCAATAAATTTTTTAATATTGCCAAAATTTTCGTTAATGCTAGTTGATAACTGGGGCTGAATTTGCCGATTACTACTAGCAGAAAGTTTTAAGCCTCTTTGTACTTCTTGTAAAGGTGGAGCAATTAAACTCTGAAAAATTAAAAGTTTCGCTCTTTCACTCTCTGTAATCTTTTTTTTCAGAGCGACTTCTGTACCTATATCTTTAGCTTGAGCAGTATTTTCTATAGTAGTTGGCAGCTGATTAACAACTGTATCCATCAAATAATAGCTATCCAAAGCTGGATCGAGAATCAGATTAGAAACATCTCCAACGTGGGCAATTAAAGCTAAGATATCATTAATAATATCTGTGTGTTCTTGCCAGCTTTGGGTAGGAGATAAATTTAATTTATGCTCTTTTAATTGCTGCCACTTGTTATTAATAGAAGTTTTGATTGTTATCCATTGTGGGCTGGTTGGAAGTTGAGGTGATAACTGCTGTTCTACTGTATTTAAGTTTTGGATAGCAGTTTCGATATTGTCTGTTTCAGTAGCAATCGCCTGGGCTAAAGACCGATCGCCATTTAGATACTGATTAACTTGTGTGCGGTGCTGAATGATATTTACCAATAAATTTTTTAGAGGATAGTTATAACTTAATCCTAATTTTTCTTTTTTAGCAAAGTCAATTTTACTGTCAATTTCCGCAATTAATTGATAAACTACTAGTCCAAAAGGGAAAATAAAAATTAAAAGTACAGTGCTTAAACTTAATAGTTTTTGTAAGGCGTTGTACAAAGCTTTTGTTCATAAAATATAATGATTTTAAACAGCTAAAATAATAATTAATCTGCGCTTTTTAGCAACTATCTATCCATTATGCAAAGAGATATAATTCTGTAAAACTTCCTCAAAGATATACAGTAGAACCCAACCAAAACTACGTATTATTATCTTTAGTATTTTATTTTTAACATAACTGCAAAGACTATCATAGTTGACATGAGGATAATCAGCAATGGTTTATTGTTTTAGGCTATAAAGAAATATATTTTTCCCAAAAATTTATGTGTACAAATGTTTCCATATCCCGGAAAATTCCGTTACGTAATGCCTTAATTCTTCCTTTTGTTTTACAAATCTTTGCAGCAGTGGGATTAACAGGATATTTTTCTTTACAAAATGGACAGAAAGCAGTTAATAATGTTGCAACACAACTGCGTGACGAAATCGCCATAAGAATTGAGCAAAATTTGCATACCTATCTTGCTACACCTCATTTAGTTAATCAAATTAATGCTGATGCAGTAAGTCTGGGTCAATTGAGCATGGAAGACCTGACAGCATGGGAGCGTTATATTTGGCAACAAAAACATCGTTTTAATACTGTAGATGGCATAGTAGCGATCAATGAAAAAGGTAAAGGTATAGCTATTCATAGTAACGGTCAAGGAAAGCTAGTAATTCAAGCATCAAGTAATACCAAGCCGAATCAAATATCTATGTATTTTGCTGGTAGTCAAGGAGAAAGACTCAAATTAATTAAAGTAGTTGAAAATTTCGATCTGCGAAAACTTAAAACTTACAAACAGAGCATAAAAACTGGCAAACAAACTTGGAGTAAAATTTATTTTGGTGAGCTTATTCCTACACCTCTAATGACGGCAAGCCAGCCTGTTTTTGATAAAAATGGAAAAGTTCTTGGTGTCTTGTTAACAACCCTACGGTTATCCCTGATTGGGAAGTTTTTGCAAACTTTAAAAATTGGCAAAACTGGACAGACTTTTATTATTGAACAAAATGGAATGTTGGTGGCTACTTCCACATCAGAAAAACCATACCGAAATAAGCAAAGATTTCTAGCCACAGATAGTAAAGATGTTTTAACCAAAGCTACTGCCAAATATTTAATAGAGCGATTTAAAAATCTCAATTCTATTCAAAATTCTCAACAATTAGAATTTTTACTTAATGGGCAAAAAAAATTCGTACAAATTGTGCCTTTTAAAGACAGTAAAGATATTGATTGGTTAATTATTATTGCCGTTCCAGAAAATGATTTTATGGAACAAATTAATGCGAGCAGACAGATAACGATTTTATTGTGTCTTTTAGCGCTATTTTTGGCAACTGCTTCGGGAATTTTCATTTTTCAGCGGATAGCTCTACCTATTGGGCGTTTGGGTGTAGCTGCAAGGGCGATCGCTGATGGTAAATTTGAGCAAACAGCAACCACTTCTTCCATTAAAGAAGTAAGTGCCTTAGCTACTTCTTTCAATCTCATGAGTCAGCAACTCAAGCAATCTTATGAACAATTAGAAGATTACTCACGCTCCTTAGAAGAAAAAGTATCAGAAAGAACTCAAGCCTTAAAGCAAGAAATACGAGATCGCCAACAAATACAAGAAATACTCCAAGAAAGCGAACTGAGATATCAATTAACTCTAGAAAGTGTTAATGAGGGGATCTGGGATTGGCATATTAAAACCAACTCCATCTATTTTTCACCCCAATGGAAAGCTATGCTGGGTTATCAAGACAGCGAAATTCCCAACCTATTTAGCTCTTGGGAAACACTAGTTCACCCTGATGATTTGCACCCAGTATTAGACTCTTTAGAAGAGTATTTAAACAGTGGAAGTAACGAACCTTACAGTTGGGAATTTCGGATGCGACACAAAAACGGTCGCTACAGGTGGATACTATCGCGAGGTCGGGTTGTGGAGCGGGATGTAGAAAACCAACCCCTACGTTTGGTCGGTTCTCACACGGATCTTACAGATCGCAAACAAGCAGAAATAGAATTGCAAGTAGCCAAGGAAGCTGCCGATGCTGCTAACAAAGCCAAAAGCGAATTTTTGGCAAATATGAGCCATGAACTTCGCACACCCCTTAACGGAATCCTAGGCTACGCTCAAATCCTGACAAGCTCAAAAAATCTAAGCTCTCCAGATTTGAGCAGTGTGGAAATAATTCATCAATGTGGTTCTCATTTGCTCACTTTGATTAACGACATTCTCGATTTTTCTAAAATCGAAGCCAGGAAAATAGAAATTAACGCCAAACAATTTCACTTTTGGGCATTTTTAGAGGAAGTTAGCCAAATATTTCACCTCAAAGCCAAACAAAAAGCCATCAGTTTTACTTGCCAATTTGATCCTTCTTTGCCCACTAACGTCCAAGCAGACGAAAAACGCTTAAGACAAGTGCTAATAAATCTCTTGGGTAATGCAGTCAAATTTACTGATCGCGGGGGTGTTACTTTTAACGTTCAACTCATAAAATCAGTAAGTTTAGAACCCAGCCCTCAGCTATTGAACACGATCAACACTATCCGCTTTCAAATTGAAGATACCGGAGTTGGCATTGGTGAAGAGCAAATGCAGAAAATTTTTCAGCCTTTTGTACAGGTAGGCCATACCGAGAAGATGGCAGAAGGAACGGGTTTGGGATTGGCAATTAGCTTAAAAATTGTCGAAATGATGGGTGGTAATATTCGAGTTAACAGTCAATTAAATAGTGGCAGCCAGTTTTGGTTTGAGATAGACTTGTCGTCTGCGAGTGAATGGGAATCGTTAATTGAGCCACAATCAGCGATTGCTGGCTATCAGGGAGTTAAACTGAAAATTCTCGTAATCGACGATCGTTGGAAAAATCGAGCTGTGCTGGTTAATTTGTTAGCACCCTTGGGTTTTGAAGTTTTAGAAGCTGCTAATGCTCAGGAAGCTTTAACACAAATTAATTCTTGCCAATTTCATGCTATTATCACTGATTTAGTCATGCCTGGTATGAGCGGTTTTGAGTTAGTAAGCCTTCTTCGCTCTCAATCTCAATTTAAAGATTTAGTCATTATTGTTTCTTCAGCCAGTGTCTTTGAAGCTGACCAGCATAAAAGTCTGGATGTTGGTGCAAATGCTTTTTTACCCAAACCCGTACAGGCTGCTGAATTATTTGGATTGCTACAAAAACATTTAGGGATATCTTGGGTATATCAACAGTCATCTCACCTTGATAAAAAGGTAAATCAATCCGTGCCATTAGATAATACTTATGATTTAGTGCCGCCACCCGATGAAGAAATTGTAATTTTATATGATTTGGTAATGAGAGGTAATCTAAAAGCTGTCACTCAACAAGTTGAACGTTTAAAAGATTTAGATGCAAAATATATTCCCTTTGCGGAACGAGTCGGTGAATTGGCTAGAAATTTTCAGGAAAAACAACTACGCTTATTTATCAACGATTACAAAGCTGATAATACTAATTTAAAATGAGGTGGGAGCAGGACAATTTTGTGAAGTAATGAAATATCGTAACCCAAAATAGTAACCCAAGTTGTTAGTAATATATTCAGGCGATCGCAAGAGGTAATTTAAGTAATAAAATCCCCTCCAGAAGAGAATTATAGGAGGGCAATATGCTTAATGAAATAATTAACGGAAGTTGCTACAGACTACACGAAACACGGAAACGTTAAGCCTGAAGTGGCTACAGAGAAAGCAAAACAGAGAAATTAGTCGATAACAAAGGGTTTAATTATGCAACTGTAGCAACTCAAATCCCTACGAGTGGTAGGATGTTGGAGTAGCTGCTTGACTCATTGCCATCGATGAATAAACCATTGGATGAAGCGCTTTCGGTTGAAATTTCTCAACGCATCAAAAGCAAAGCCAAAAAAACCTTTGATAATGCTTATAAAGCAGCACTGGCGACAGAGAAAGCAAAGTATGTCCAGGGATTTTTAGTTTTTCCTGGTCAGCCATACCGACCTGTTGAACACGCTTGGATTGAATTAGACGAGTCTATTGTCGATCCCAACCTACCACATCTGCAAAAGAATACTCAGCAGCTTTACTACTATCCAGCAGAAAGCTTCACTGTCAAGCAACTAAAAGCAATTATCGAAGAATCCAAAGAAGATTATCCCGAAGATGACCCCTTACCAATCTATGGCGACGCACCTTATGAGTATTATGGTGATGTGATGTTGGGTGGCCAAAATTACTTAGATGCGTATCAAGCCGCAGAGGCTAAAAGCAAAGAAATTAATCAACCAAATCTGGAGAATAATTAAGGTTTACCATCGCTACCAAAGTATTCCCGATAGGCGCAAATTTTGTCGCCACGCACATTAAAGGAAACTGCTACCCGATTTTGATAAGGTTGTCCTAGTAACAGTCCTTCATCCCGAAACTGAAAGACAACGGTCGTTTCGTTACTAGTAACTCGGTCTAGGGAAGTCAGTTTTATACCAGGATTAAAACATACAGTAACATACTGAAAAAACTCTTTAGCTCGTTCTTTCCCTTCATTCCAACCTTGAAATTTACCTATGGGAAACCAAAAGGTAAAATCTTCTGTAAGCATATCTAGAAATTCTTGCCATTCGCCTGTTGCTAAACCATGCGTAAAATATTCAAATCCCTGCTGGGCAACTTTTAAAGTATTTTCGGAATCTTGGCTCATTATCTTCCCCAAGCACAACTGACACTCAGTAAACTAGTGCGAGAACTCAAGATTTATTCTAAAACGGGCGATCGCTCAATTACAAACCATTCGTGGTATAAAATTGCTACAAAGAAATCTTCACCGACCACGCGATCGCAAACTGCCACAAAGCCTGAAAAAAAAGGGTCATCATCAAAAGTTGTGTCCTTGAGAAACAGAGTTAAGGACTTACCATCAATACTAAAAATCGCTCGGATAATTGTAATATTGGCGTGATGGGACTTGTCTACAGGTAAAAGCACGGGATGTCCTTCAACCATGATAAATTCTGGCTTAGAGCACCGCAGAACCGCAGACCAATCTTCTGGCCCTTCATGTTTTTCGATGGTTCTATCCCATCGCACAGACTTAATTTTTTCTAACGTTTCCTGGGATAATTCCACCAGTTTCATGTTTAGTTCAGGCGCGTCAGCAACTATAAAAGCGTATTCTCTAGTTTAAACCTATATATACACTTCATATTTGATATCATGTTCAGCAAATAACCTGTGATATGTCATTGCAAGTGTAACGCAGACACGTTCGCAGAGCATTACCGCAGGGTAACAATCGCAAGACAAGATTTGAGATTGGTTCACTCTGCGATCGCTGCGTACCCTTCGGGAAGGCTAATCGCCTACGCAATCACAACTATATTAAGCGGTCATTGTTTCAAAAATCAGTCATACCAATTTGTGAAAATCCTGATACATATAGATTTTTCGCAGGGGTTTAGCACTGCTAAACCCTTACCCGTATCATTATTAAAAGTGGAATATAGAAGAATTAATGAATTGCTTCAAATAGGCAGTAGGGAACCAGGAAATAACAATTTTTACCTAGAATTCAAGGAATTAGTATTAAATGATTTTTTATAAGTCTCATTAAATACATTCCTAGACGACTAGAAGTAGTGATTGATTTTGCACACATCCTAATCCTACAGGATAAAGTTTGAAATTCAGATTTTATAGTAGAATGCACCCACAGAAGTGATATGGAGGGTGATTTTTCCTAACTTCAAAGCCGACTTAAATTGTATAGTAGCGAATTAGACTCGCTGAATACTTGGAAAATATTGCCTAATATCCCCTACTTAATACCTAATTCTCACAATAAATGTTAACTCTCATCCTGTAACTCGCTTTAGCGAACCATCAGCATATAGCTCTAATGGTACTAACTCGATTTTGCCATTAACTTTTACTTGGGAGTAAACTACTTTCACTAAGGGAGCATGATTTTGGTTATAACGTACAGACATAATTACTTATCCTCTCTATGAATTTTTGATGTTAAGAGGTTGTCTTATCCATAATCTACTCAATTTATTCTTGAGTAGGTTTGCTTCTTTTGAATGATTATTTATCCTACTTTAGAATTATTGAAAACATTTTAAAGTTAGATGTTCCCTGGTCTGTTAAAGATAAAGATTACAACAAATTTTTATGTTGGCTATTAAGTAGAAAGACGTAAATAAATGTAGTTTCTGTGAATATAACTCTCGTGTATCTTATGAATCCTACTTTCTTTATGCTCGCTATAAATATTTACGCCAATCTACTTAGTTCATGAATAATTTTGCAACCAGGAGGCTAAGAACAGGAGATAATAATAAACCTATACCGCCCTCATCTGTAATACTATTGCCGATCGCAGAATAAGTTCTGGCTTGGCTGACATCTTTAACTTCACAGCTACAGGGTCAATTTCCGCAAGTTGCAGCAAAAAAATCATGGACACTACCAAATTGTATGCTCGCCTAGAAAATTACTATCAGCAAATCAGGACAATTATTCTCAGCCGTCAGAATCCGATTACTGGTTTGTTACCTGCGAGTACGGCTATAACGGCCCACGGCGATTATACAGACGCTTGGGTGAGAGATAACGTTTATAGCATTTTGCCAGTTTGGGGTTTAGCACTTGCATACCGCAAAATTGATGAAAACAAAGGATACACCTATGAATTAGAACATAGCGCGATCAAGCTGATGCGTGGATTGCTGTTTGCAATGATGCGACAAGCTAATAAAGTCGAACAATTTAAACATACTCAGTCACCATTAGATGGGTTACACGCTAAATACAACACGGCTACTGGTGATATTGTCGTAGGTGATGATGAATGGGGACATTTACAACTAGATGCCACATCAATATTTTTGTTGATGTTGGCGCAAATGACTGCTTCTGGATTGCAAATAATTTATACCATTGATGAAGTAAATTTCGTTCAAAATTTGGTTTACTACATTGGACGAGCTTATCGCACACCAGATTACGGCATTTGGGAACGTGGTAACAAAATTAATCGTGGTAATGCTGAGTTAAATGCTAGTTCTGTAGGTATGGCGAAAGCTGCTTTAGAAGCCATCAACGGACTGGATTTATTTGGTGTGCGTGGGAGCCAAGCATCGGTGATTCACGTACTACCAGATGAAATTGCCCGCGCTCGCATTACATTAGAATCTCTATTACCGAGAGAATCTGGCTCCAAAGAAATAGATGCAGCATTATTGAGTATTATTAGTTTTCCAGCCTTTGCCGTAGAAGATGAGAAACTGCGATCGCGCACTTGGAATGACATTATTAACAAACTCCAAGGCAAATATGGCTGTAAACGCTTCCTGCGGGATGGACACCAAACTGTTTTAGAAGATACCCAACGCTTACACTACGAACCTTGGGAACTAAAGCAGTTTGAGCATATTGAATGTGAATGGCCTTTATTTTTCACTTATTTGGTACTAGATGGGTTGTTCCGTAATGACAAAGAACAAGCTCAACATTACCAAGAACTTTTAGAATCATTACTCGTAGAACGCGATGGATTGCAGCTATTACCAGAACTTTATTATGTTGCCGAAGAGAACATCGAAGCAGAAAAGTTAGCACCCCAAAGTCAACCACGTTTACCTAATGAAAATGTGCCTCTAGTGTGGGCGCAAAGTTTATATTTTCTCGGACAAATGTTAAATGAGGGGCTATTAGCAGTTGGTGATATTGACCCTTTAGGAAGACATCTTTGTGTGGGAAAAACCAGAGAATCTCTAGTACAAATTGCCTTAGTAGCAGAAGATGAAGATTTACAAGAAAAACTAGAAGTTCACGGAATTGAAACGCAAACACCCAAGCAATTAGAACCGATTCAAGTTAGAAAAGCCGGGGATTTGTCAGCTATTTATACCCAAATTGGCCGCAACGATAAACTCGGTGTAACAGGGCGTCCAGTGCGGAGATTGCGGAGTTTGACTACATCGCGCATCTTTCGGATTCGCGAGCAAACAGTTGTATTTTTGCCTTCTTTTTTAGATTCTCAGCAATTTTATTTAACTCTTGATTATCATTTCTTGCTGGATCAAATTAGAGGTGAACTTGCTTACATTCAAAAGTATTGGAGTGATTTGGGTCGTCCTACCCTAACTTTAATGTTGACCCATACAATGCTAGAAATTGGTTCTGAGGCATTATTAGAATTAATGCAAGAACTAAAAGATGGTGTTTGTAATGGTGTCCGGGTAAAGTTAGGAAGATTAAATCAATTGATGCTGACAGCTGGAATTCAAAGAATTGATTTTCTGCAAGATGAAGAATTTTCCCTACCAGCAGTCAAAAATGCAGCACTCCACTGCTATTATTTGGCATATCATCCAGGGAAAAATGGGCTATTAGAGCATACCCAAGAATTCCAAATGGAATGTGAAACTAACTTGGGATTATTGCTATCTTCTTTACGAGCATCAGAGAATATTTACGAGCAAATTGAGTTATTGCAGACTTTGACTCGCTTGCAGGGATTAGAGTTTGACACAGGGTTTGGCGGGCCTCAGTCTGCTGTAACAGTAGACTATTTACTCAATGAAGTATATACCAAAGCTGGGGATTTAGGACTATGGGCAATAGTCCGCCGTGCTGCTGGGTTGCGACAGATGGTGGATATTAGCTTGTCAGATGTCGTCACCAGTATTGTAGTTCGGGGTAAGCAAATTTCTGTGGGTAAAGCTTACAGCGAAGATTCATTAATTGCTGTGCCGATGTCTCACAATGAAATTGCCGAGAAAATTAATCATTTTTGTCGTGAAGATATCCGCGATCGCGTCCTCACTCAAGAAATTATCATCTATTTAGGTGTCCTGATTAGATCAGAACCAGAATTATTTCAAGGACTGCTGACACTGAAAGTCGGCTATCTCATTCTGTTAATTACTAGCAAACTAGCCAGAGAATTACGGGTGACTCAAGATGAAGCTTATGAGTACGTAATGCAACTCTCACCCTTTGAAGTTAAAACACGGTTGCAAAATGTTTTAACTGAATACGCAGGTATGAGTAACCTTTTACGTCAGCAAGAATCACTCCATGTCAAGCAAAAAGAAAGTGACATTGATTGGGTAGTCGCACCACCAATTGAAGCTGAAATCGAAGTTCCCCCAGGCGGTTGGCGACGATTACGCCAAGCAGGAGGAGCAACTGGACGTGTACCAAAAGACTTTTTTCAACAAGTTTGGCAATTAATGAAGCATTGCAAAGGCTTGGTGATTGGCGATAAGCTAGAACGCCGCAATCGTTTGGATAGTGAATTGATGTTGTCAGAGATGACACCAGGAGAGAGGAACTTTGCCTTATTAGTTGAGCATCTGCTGAATAAAATTGAGGCTCCCGAATACCGACAAGTGAATATTGAAGCTCTGATTGAATTATCTGCGATCGCAGCCAATAATCCCAACCTGCAAATTGAAGAATATATCGTCTTGGATGTCTTAATTGGTCATGCAGTCAGACTAGCATGGTTAGATGCACATCCCGAAAGAGGCGATCGCTATGATGAAGATAAAGCGAGTGCATGGCGAGCTTTTTACAACACCTCTCCTAGAGATTGCGCTAGTTATATTCTCAAAGCTTTCAGGTTCTTGACAGAATTTGTTCAAGAGTTATAACCTACATTTCCAATACTACTCGGTTAAGCATTTTGAACTCAGAAGTTGGTTTGGGGAAAAGATTAAAGGTTTTCTTTCCCTCTTCACCTTCCCCTTAACCGAATCTATGTTGTTGGTTAGCAGACTCAAGATTTAGGGTGACGTACCATGCAGACAAAACTTTTCTGGTTCATGCTAGGAATATTGCTCTGGCTAGGCTTTGGAGCATTAATCGCTGGATTGGGGGCGATGATTGTCAAGTATACCTGGGTTCTCTCGATTGTGGGTTATGGGGCTGCAATTGGAGCTATGTCAGGATTTATCATTACCTCGCTGGGGCTGGCGATCGCCGCCAGAGTGCGATCGCAAGATGTGATAGTGTGGGTAGTGCTTGGCTCCATTGTTGGCGCAGGTATTGGATTTAAAAGTGTCGTTTTGTTTGGCCATTATCCTACCGGCAGTCAAGCCGATTTATCTTTTCTGTTATTTGCTCCGATGGCTGTGGGGATTGGTACGCTTTTAGGAATTGTTTTTGCTCTAGGAATGTGGAAATTTCGTTATCGTTGATTAACTATGTGCTTTGGTTCATAGTGCTAAGGAAGCCTATTCAAATTCAAAAATTCAAAATTCGTCTTGAAAAGTTTGCTCAACGGGGGGAACCCCCGCACGCAACTTTCCGCAAAATTCAAAATTAAGAATCCAGACAGGACAATAGTTTGGGGCTGTGTATCTGTCGCATTCTTGTTTCAAATTGGTATAATTACTCGTTAACCAAAGCTTATCATTAGATTAATCGCAGGCGATCGCTCCCAATCTCTGCCCTCAATTACGCTAGGCAAAGTTAAAAAAAACGGCATTGCTGAATAAGGGGATGAATGAGGCTGACGCGGAGACAAAAAGACGCGGTGACGCGGTGATTATTTTTGATGCAAATTCTAAAATCATCCCGCAATTATGCAACGCCAAAAAAACAATAGATTAACTTTTGCAGGTCGATGCAATAGCATAACAGACTGACGTATTAATATAACAGCCTGGCGTATTGGCATAACAGCGCGATGTATTAACATAACAGACTGATGTATTGGCATAACAGCGCGATGTATTAACATAACAGACTGATGTATTGGCATAACAGCCCAGCGTATTGGCATAACAGCGCGATGTATTAACATAACAGACCGATGTATTAACATAGCAGGCGATCGCCATTTCCCATAAATTCCCAGCCTATAATGACCCTAAACAGATCCAATAACAACCAAAGGGCAACAAAAAATCATGTTGGATTTGCTGATTCAAAACGGGTTAATATTCGATGGTTTAGGATCTGCACCTGTTCGTGGGGATGTTGGGATTAAAAATGGCAAGATTGTAGAAATTGCTCCTTCCTTACCCGTTGAAGCCCGTGAAGCGGTTGATGCTTCTGGGTTGTGGGTGACACCAGGATTCATCGATATTCACACTCACTACGATTTAGAGTTAGAGATTGCACCAGGACTAAGTGAATCAGTGCGTCATGGTGTAACTAGCGTTGTCATTGGCAATTGTAGTTTGTCGATCGCGATCGGTGAAGCCCAAATGCTGGCAGATATTTTTCAAAGAGTGGAGACGCTTTCCCATCGACTAATTGCAAAATGGTTGAAAAAATCGCTTTCTTGGCAGACACCAGCAGAATATTTACAGCATTTGCAACAGTTACCGCTTGGCCCGAATGTTGCACCTTTGTTTGGACATAGTGCTTTACGCGCTTATGTGATGGGATTGGAACGCAGTTTAACCGTTCAACCCAGCAAATTTGAGCTAAAAGTGATGCAACGAATTACGGCAGATGCTTTAGATGCAGGATTTGTGGGCGTTTCTATTGATATGTTTCCTTGGCATCGGATGAGTGGCAAATGGCAAGGTTACACAATTCCTTCACAACACGCCAAGTTTAAAGAATATGCGATGCTAGCCAAACTTTGCCGACAACGCGATCGCGTTTTTCAAGTCACTCCTAATTTACAAAAGCTAACTTCCTTTGTAGACATTCTGCGGATGGGATCGGGGATTGGCAAACCACTGCGGCTAACTGTCCTCTCAGCTTTAGATGCTGTCCACGATCGCAAACTATGGCGAATATTTTCCCCTATCCTGTTCATCTGGAATCGCATTCTTAATGGTAATGTGCGTTTTCAAACATTAACCGAACCTTTCACAATTTACTCAGATGGCCCTGTCACCCCCTTATTTGAAGAATTCTCCACAGGTGCACAACTTAACGGCTGTAACTCACGACAGGAACGCCAACAATTGTGGCAATCTGAAGCTTTTCGCCGCCAGTTTCGCCAAGAGTGGAACAATAAATGGCGAAAATCATTTCATCGTCATTTAGATTTGATGGAAGTTGTTGACTGTCCCGAAGCGAGTTGGCAAGGGTTAAGCTTTGCGGAAATTGCCCGCCGCCAGCAACAGGAACCAGTAGATTTGTTTATAGAAGCGTTGCAGACTTACGACACAGATTTACGCTGGGTAGCGACAGGCGCAAACGATCGCTTAAAACCCCGTTTGGCGATGATGCAACATCCTTATATCTTCCCTGGATTTACCGACGCTGGCGCTCATGTGCGTAACCTTGGCTACTATGACGGCGCTTTATCTTTGCTCAAACAAGCAGTTGCAACGAATTTTCTTTCACCAGAAGCTGCAATTTCTCGTGTTACAGGAGAACCCGCCCAATGGTTTCGTCTAGATACAGGAGTGCTGAAAGTTGGTGCGAAAGCAGATATAGTTTTACTCGATCCCAATGCGTTAAATCAGCCAATTAGCCCGCAAGTGGAAATATCAGATCCTATTTTGGATGGTGAACCGCGAATGGTGAAGCGTGGTTCCGATGAAATTGTGCAAACGGTTTATATTAATGGAGTTGCGGTTGTTTGTCAGGGGAAGGTGAGCGATCGCTTGGGGCGTGAAAGACTGGGAACGGTTTTGTCTCCGTGTTAGGGAGAGTAACTCACGCACAGACACGCAGAGAACTTTGATTAAATTCTATCCAACCACTGTTTTGGATCGCGTTTTGCATGGAAGCAAACTTTCCAATCACCGCAGACAAGTCTATTTCTCTGCATCCTTTAAATATTCGTTGTCATACCATGTCTGAAACAACGAATATTTAGAGGATTAGAAGCAAAACTCTGAATTTGAGTTATGGCCCTTCAATTCAAAGTTGACGGAGTGGTATTACCGTTAATCACTGTTTTGGGCATATCAGATACAGCAGCACGAACTACATTAATAAAATTGTGGGCGTACCTTTGCGTCGAAAAATCAAGGGCGCGTTGTCGCGCTGCAACTCCAAAACTATGGGCTAATTCTGGATCGTCAAGATAGCGAAGAATCGCGATCGCCAATGCATCAGCATCACCATAAGGTGTTAGTAGCCCATTCACACCGTCTGTAATAATTTCTGTAGGGCCGCCCGCATCACCAGCAATTACAGGTTTACCCAGCGCCATCGCCTCAATAATCACAATTCCAAATGGCTCTTTATCAGAAGCGTGTATAAAGATATCCATCGCCTGCATCCATTCAGGAATATTGCGCTGTAACCCCACCATGAAAACGCGATCACTCAACCCCAAAGCTGCTATTTGTGCTTTTACAAAGTCCTCATAATCAGGTTCTAAATCGTGCTTACCGCCAACGACTACACAGTGAGCATCAGGGTATCTCTGCAAAATTTGTGGCATTGCATCTACTAAAGTATGCATACCCTTCCATCGTTGCAATCGCCCGACAATCCCAATTAAAGGCCCGTGCAAAGGTAAGCCCAGCTTCATCCGTGCTTCTATTGGCGAAGGGAGAACATTCGGCTCGAAGCGGTCTAAAGCTACACCTGGATATACCAGAGATGTTGGTCTGTGAGGCCAAAGCTTTGCTTGTCCCTCTTGACCATCTTTAGAAAGAGTTACTATCGCACGTGCAGGTAATAAAGTTGCCAGCCTCACCAACCAAGACTTACCATCAGGGACTTCTAGTTGATACCACACAGCAGGTAATCCAGCTGCGATCGCGGCCAGTCCTCCATATATATGTGTGATCCACATCCAATTGGCGATCGCATCTGCACGTTCGCGTCTAGCGATCAAAGCTATCTGAAAAACTGCACTAATCCAACGGTGAACTTCACGCAGACGACCACTAGCAATCACTCTTGTATCAATACCGAGTGACCTTACCTGTTCTACCATCGGGCCGTCTTCTAAAAATATTGCCAACCATTCAATGCCAGCGTCACGTCCCTGTTGCATTAAATCCCAAAACATCATTTCACCACCGCCTCTTTGTTCAGCCAGCGGCATAATAGCAATAACTTTCATAATATTGACCTTAATTTAATGACTGTAAATAATATAGCGATCGCATCAATAAACCACCATTGAAAATATGGGAAATTCTGGCAGAAATCTAATTACGAATTCTACTTAATCCCTTGATGCTGATAATATTTATGTGCTGCCATCGCCATAGCAAAAAATCCCCAAAGAATCATGCCAGCAACACTCAGCATCCCGCTACCAATAATTAGTTGAGAACAAGAACTTATTCCAATCGCACGGGCAGCGCTGACAAAACTATCAAAACGACCTTCACTGTATTTACTAACATTAACGATCAACAGAATCAGACCACCTAAATAAGGGATAGCACCAAACCATCCTAAGGTGAAAAACATATCTAAAACGCCACTGTCAATCACAAATACTTCAATTTGTCCTGTTTTCTCATTCACCTTCCAAGTATTTCCTAAGCCATTACCTAGTCCATTAGAAAGAGCAATACTGAGATTTCTATCATAGCTTCCCGATCTATCCTTAAAGCTACTATCTTTTTCCAGATTAGAAAAACTTTCAAAACGAGTAGCTACAACCTTAGAAATTGGTTCAATAGTTATTAAGGGTACAACACAAAGCGCCATCACTAAAATAATGGTAATTAGACGCATTTGGATTTTGGCTTTGACTGAACCTAAAATTATAATGACTCCTAATAACCAACCACCCCAATTAGTACGAGCTTGTGCTAATAAAAATGATAAATAACCAACAGCTGAGGCAGGAAAAATTGAAAATCCACTTCTGGTAAATAACAACAATAAACCAGTTTGCATTACAGCACCAAATGGACCGACTGAGTGCAGCGTACTCCACACACGCATTCCAAATGGTACAGGATCTCCAGAACTGCTAAACATTTTTGACTCTATTAGCCAGTATCTATCCCACTCTGGAGCTACTACAAATTGATATACACCATAAGCTCCAAGAATCAACACGCACCAAAGAAATGTGCGCTGAATATGATCGCGATAGCTAGGATAATCTCGCCAATTAGTAAATAAATGAAAAGCAAAAATAATCGGACTGAGCCAATCTAAAAGACCGCGTGCTACAGGCACAGGTGCGTTATAAATCAGACCAACGAGAAAACCATAGAACACTCCAACAAAAGCTAAAAGAAAAGGTAAACCTCCTTGGCGGATACTGCTGGGAAGATAGCGCAAGAAAGTTCCTATAGTTACAAACACTACTAAATAGGGTGCTATAAGTATCTGACGAGTGGGGTCCCAGCCTACTCGATAGTCTATTAGGCGAGCAACTAAAGGTGTAAGAAACCAAATCCACCAGGTAAAGCCAATGTAGAGAATCGGATGGCGCAAATAGAGAAATAAACCTACTAGTAAAGCTGTCGCCGGAAAAACTAGGCGCAACATTGCAGCTGCACTAGTAAAATAACTAACTACTGTTAGTAATATGAAACCCAAGATTACTATCCAAGCCTGTGCTGCTCGATCCTGGGGAGAGAAATTCTCTTGTAAAACACTATTGAAGAGTATCTGTTTGGCAGTCATTCAATTTTAGATTTTAGATTTTGGATTTTGGATTATAAAAATTATTCTTTTGCCTCTGCGTGAAATTCATTTACACTTGCATACATGAAAAAATTATGTAACCACAGATAAACACAGATGTAGTGAAAATATATCTATTCAATACCCAAAGGCTTGCTTTTGAATTTTGCGGAAAGTCTGAGCGGAGGTTTCCTCCGATCAGAACTTTCCAAGAGAGAATTTTGAATTTTGAATTGTTTATGTGTTTGCCATGCTAACCAACGCCCACGCAAAGAAGCTAACAACTTCTGACTGGCTAATTGCCCTTGCTTAGGTAAAAGTCTCAGCCATTGAATTAAACCTAAACTATCTCTTGTTCCTACTAATATCGCCCATAATAAAAAAACTGCACGGCGTAGAGGCGGCAAGTATTCTAATAAAACTAAAGTTTCATTATGGACTAAATTAATCAAGGCAATTTCATTAAAATTATTTCGTTGGTCTTCATCAAAACGTTGTGCTGGATAGTGATCTACTGCCACTTGCGGATCGTAAATTAGCTTCCAACCAGCGCCTTTTAAAGCTAGGGTAAATGCCATTTCAAAATGGACTTGTGCCCCTGTACCGCGCATCCGTTCGTCAAAACGCAATTGTGCGATTGCTTGTTGACGAAAACTCATGTTCACGCCTTTGAGAACATCGACTTCACGAGGTTCACCTACTCCTAGATGATGATTGCCAATGACTCGTCCAAACCACTGCAATTTCCCAACTATCTGTCGAGAGTCATCTAGTAGCTTGTCCCCTTGATGAACCCAATCACGCCCACCAACACCACCAATGCAAGTATCTGAGAGAAAATGAGCGTTGATTTTCTCTAACCAATCAGGATGGGGCGCTGCATCATCATCTGTAATCGAAACAATGTCTCCCGTTACAGCAGCTAGTCCGGCGTTGAGGGCCGCGACTACTCCCGGAAGGCTGACTGTGACGGTATGCAGTGGCAGGCTGTGCGCTGGGAATTGGGCAAGGAATTCCCAAGTTTGGGTATCTGTATCGCGGACAACTACTATGACTTGATCGACTGGTTTAGTTTGCGCCTGTAGTGCTAAAAGGCAACGAGACAGATCTAGAGGACGGCGATAGGTGGGGATGAGAACAGTGTTCTTCATTCTTGATTAACTCCTCAAATAGATCCACATAGGTTTGTGCCATCGTCTTCCAGCTATGTTGTTCGGCAACAGAACGAGCTGCTTTACCCATTTGCTGCATCAAAAGCGGTTCCTTCACTAAAGACAACAACGCTGCGGCTAAAGCATCAATGTCATCGGAATTTGACAACACCACCCCGCATTCTGGCGTCACCAATTCTGCACCCCCGGTAGTAGTGGCGGTAATGACAGGTAAACCAGAGGCGAGGGCTTCTAATAATACGAGGGTGCAAGCCTCATAACGGGAAGGAAATACAAATAAATCTGCAACCCGCATAATTGCGGCGATATCACGTCGATAGCCTAGAAAATGCACTCGCTCAGTTATCCCTAGAGAAGCTGCTAGCTGGGGAAACGGGCTACCTTCTGTGTTACCAACTACTGCTAAATGTAAACCGGGAACTTTTGCTAAGGCGTATAGTACTGTATCTAAATTCTTTCTGGTAGTGCGGATATCGCCAGCAAACAGGGCTAGGGGAACGTTTTCTGGTAAATTCCAGGAAGAGCGTCCTGCGCTTTGCGCAGTGCCAAAGGCATCGCCTACACCTGGGGTAAATTCTTCTAAGTCTACGCCGTTGACAATTACCTGAATTTGAGAACGAGGTACGCCAATATTTACTAATTCTTGCGCTACTTTCTCCGATACGGCAACGACTACTTTTGCTTTTTGAAAAGCCTGTTTTTCCCAGTGGGCATTCAAAGCGGTGTAAAGCCACTGGTACAAACCGTAAGCATCGCGGCGAGTGCGAGAAATATGCACAGGCGATCGCAACCAAGAACTGTGAACAAAATGTACAGCATTTACATCAGCAGATGCGTTAGTAATTGCACCATTGACTTTGACTAAATCAAAATCAGCGCGATTTTTTTGTAACCAAGCTGCGCTTTTTTGAGCAAATACGAAATTACGAATAAATTCTGTAGGCAAGTTTTGTACTGGAATTTCAATCCAGTTAACTTGGCTATTATCTAATAGTTCAGGTGCTACTTGGCTTGCCAATAATGTCAGGTGATGACCGCGACGAATGATTTCTTTGGCAACCTCATAGTTGACTCGTCCTTGACCATCACCTTTTTTTAATTTATGGGTAACAATGCAAAGTTTCACACACCACCTCCTTGAGGAATTAGTTAATTATTAGGCTTCTGATAAATATCCAGGATAAAGATATTTGAACCCACAGATAAACACCGATGAACAAAGATAGCTTATTGGTGTGTAATTGGAGATTTTTGCGCTTTTTTCTCATATAACTAGATTGAAATTACTTTGTGCTATGGGGTAAAAAACTTTGAAACACAGAGACACAAAGAAAATAAGGATATTAATTCGCTTTGGCGTATGCAATCCATGACAGCTATTTAATATTTTTATAAAAAATTATAATTATTTTATAGCTGGCTTGTGTAATTCAATTAATTTTATGATGGCATTAATCCTAATAGTTGATTAGCCACAGGCTGTGGAATAAAACTAAGAATAATTGCTATTATTGTTCGCAAATCAAACTTTTGTTTGCTCAGTGCTTGCCAAAGATAAGGACGTGCTGCATCTGTCTGTTTATTTCGGATTAAGCTAATCCCGAGAGTTGTATTAGCTGCTAACCATTTCTTTTGCAAGTATGGCTTAAATTCTTGCAGTTTGGGATCGTTCATCAAGATTTGATAACAAAATAATTCGCTTTTGGCTTTGCGAATTCTTGCTTGCACATCTTGAGAACCACTAAGCATGGTATCAGTTTGCTCATGGGCACGATAGCACGTCAATCTTTCTGGAGAATAGTAAGCGGTATAACCAGATGTACAGCAAATATATGTTAAATATAAATCCCACATCCCACCAACTTCGGAGGGAATACTATCCCAATCAACAAGATGATTACGAATTATACAAGCTGCGGCGGTGGGAATACTTTTATCTACTAAACCAATTTTGTAGAAAGATTTATAAATTCCTCGTACTAGTTGATGACGCTTGAAACCGCGTGTATTCTCTTCTGTACCAGAATAATTAATATTACCTTGAGCATCTATGATATATTGGTCGCAAAAAGCTAAGATCAAGTCTGGATTTTCTTCTAATGGTGGTACAAGCTTTGCTAAAAAGTCTTCGTTCCATATATCATCATCATGCAGGCTAGCAACGTATTTACCCCGCGCCATCTTAAAGCCATACATCTGATTCGCAATCATCCCTATATTTTGCGAATGTCGCCAGAATTGGATACGTGAATCATTAAAAGATTCAACAATAGCTTGGGGATTTTCCGTACTACAATTATCACAAACAATAATTTCAATATTTTGATAAGTCTGTTTAACCGCACTGGCGATCGCTTGTTTGAGATATTCTGGTCGATTATAGGTAGGGATAACTACACTGACCAATGGTTCATTGAATTTTCTATCCATAGCCATTCTCCACAAAACACTAATTTTGACGATGTTTAAAGTTTTGTGTGAGTACTGCCAAAATTTTTACAGCAAATTACTCACGTATCTTAACCACGAGGTTAAATTTTTATACAATTTAGCGATAATGTCTAAGAAAAACCCGAGAAACTTAGGTGGTTTAGTAATTGGATAATCGGGTATATTACTCATGCCCAATGACTTAGCATATTGACGGCAAGCTTCCCAATCAAATCGCCAAATATCTTCTCTCCAAAAGCGCCGCAGCCCATACTTATGGAAATATTGGAGCATTTCAAAATCGTAAGAGTAATATTTTTGTTTGTTAATTGCGTGCATATCAATTCCCATTTCTTCCCAACCTATATACCACTCATCTGGAGTAGTTTCTAGTTTGCCTAACTTTAAGTAATCTTGACTAGCAGAATAACGATAACGTCTACTAATAGCGTTACTAATTCCTAAGATATTCTCGATGACACCATACAAACGAACTTTTGAAGCTTGTGCATCCATGCGAGCCAAAGCATAGTGCAGAACTTTAATATCATGAATATGTAGCCTCGTAGCATATTCAGGCATGGGTATTCTTACACTATGAATTAGTTGTGGCTGATGTTCGGCTCCGTCATCGACATAGCCTAAAGGTGTGAGAATGCCACTTCTAATACATTGTTTGGTTGTTAAGTATAAATCTGGCTTTTCAAAAAAGATTACCGTTCCTGGCTTGGCGTTGAGCATTGTTTGCCAGCTTGGAGTTTTGATGGCATTAGCAGCGAGGATTTCATCAGCATCTAAAGCTAAAATAATTTTCTGCTCTTGAATTAACTCTCGTGCTGTCTGAATTAACAACAACTGGCGATCGGCTTCGCTATATTTTTCTGATTTGTTTTCAATCAGGATGGCCTTGGGATATTTTTTACAAATAGATATGGTGTCATCGGTGGAATTTTGATTGGCAATGATTATGTGGTCAGCAAATTGACTGGTTACAGATAAAAAGCGTTCTAAAATCCAAGCTTCATTTTTAACAGGCGTAATTACAACAATTTTTGGGATTTGGTTATTCATGATTATTTCTGATAGTTACAAAATACAATTTCAGTTCCTACTCTGCTTGACCAATTTGATACTGTGTCTGGTGATATTTCCACAACTTACCTTGACGAGCGAGTAATTCTTGATATTTACCTTGTTCTACTATTCGCCCTTTTTCAATTACTACGACTTTATCGGCTTGAGCAATGGTAGAAAGACGGTGAGCAATCACAATTACTGTTCGCCCTATAGCAAAATGTTCTAAAACATCTTGAATTGACTGCTGTGTAATTGCATCTAAAGCACTGGTGGCTTCATCTAAAATCAAAATTTCTGGTTTACGCACTAAAGCACGGGCGATCGCAATTCGCTGTTGTTGTCCGCCAGATAGCTGAATCCCGTCAGCACCCAATATGGTGTTAAAACCCCCAGGCAATTTTTCGATAAATTCTAGTGCATTTGCTTGGCGGGCGGCTTCGTAAATATCGGCTTCCGTGGCTTCAGGAGTACCGTAAGCAATATTGTTCCGAATCGAGGTGTTGAAAATAAATGTTTTCTGACTGACTACAGCCATTTTGCGCCTGAGTGAATCGATTTCAAATTGGCGCAAATCAACTCCATCTATGAGAATGTGACCTTCCACAGGATCGTGAAATCTCGGAATCAAATCAGCAAGTGTACTTTTACCGCCACCAGTTTCCCCGACTAGAGCGATCGTGTTTCCCTGCTCAATACTTAGGGTAATATTCTGTAGCACTAAACGGCCAGGTTCATAGCCAAAATCTACAGATACTATATCAATTCCTTGTTTTAAACCAGGGAATTTTATTTTGCCATTGTGGAAGTAATTTTTATCCTTAGTTTGTAACAACTGTTTGATATTTTCTACCGCACCTGCTTGAGTACTTAAAAAGGCGATGACTCCATTTAAATCTTGAATCATCGGTACCAAACGAAACAGAACAAAGAAAAATGTTAACAATGAGGCAATCTTCATTAAGCCAGTTGTTAGTGCCACAATAATCATCGCTACGAGAATTACTGTGGAAATGCTCTCAGCAATTGGTCTGACTATTAAAGACAGCCAATAAACATTTTTCCAAGCATTAACTACATTGTGACTCGCTTGATAATACCGTTGTCTTTCAAAATCTAAAGTAGAGGATGCATGAATTGTGCGGATACCATCAATAAATTCTAGCGCCCTAGAAGTAAACTTATCGTTGGCTTTGGTAACGGCAAAACTCCGCTCGCGAATATATTTATTGAGAGTTGTGAGTCCGACAGCTAATAGACTAAACAGTAAAATTGAAATTATGGAAAGCTGCCAAGAGAGGACAAATAATGATAGGGAGTAGACGGCGATTGTTAAAGTTCTGGTAATTACAAAAGCTATGCCGCCAAAAATTTGTCTAATCCTCTCCATCTCACTAGTGAGGCTATTAATTAGTTCGCCGGAGTTCTTTTTGGCGAAATATTGGAGACTCTGAGCCTGTAATTGTTCAAATATTTCCTTGCGGAGATTATCTACTAAGTTAATTTCGCTAAACTGAATACAAATTTGCGCTAAGTAATTAAACGCAGCACGTATACAAGTTATAATGACAATTAATGTAGATACGCGGAATAATCTCTCATTAGCCGAACGATTAATTCCTAAAATAATGAGATCAAACCATTCAATTCCAGTTTTGATTGGTTCAGAATCAGGGGTGGTTAAACTTTGGAGAAATGCCAATAAAAAACCTAGTCCAAATCCCTCAAAGGTAACAGCGCAAAGCGATAAAACTATCGCTAAAGCTGCAACCCGAGGAAACTTGCTAAACTCTCGTAATATTAAGTAGTTATTTTGCCAGAAACTACTAGCTTGTAGAAATCTCTGAATTGTTCGAGTGAGCTTGAAATACATAAAATCGGTTACAAGAGTCTTTCAATAAAACAGCGTCCAATCAAATTACACTGAAAAAGTGTTTTAAATTGGATGGCGATAGATAAAGCGACCAATAGCAGATCCACAAAGGATGGCAAATTGTTGTTGTAAAACTTTCGCTGAAGAATACAGTTGAATTGGTGTTTGACTGTGCCGCCAAAACAATTTATCTGTAATAGTAGGACGGCAACCTTCAAGAGCGCTCATAATTAGGTTCTTGCGCCAAGGCTTAACGCTTGGTACTGTGGCATGAGACATAATCGTGCCACCAGGAACAAAATCCATACCATCAGGCCCGACAGTACTCAGAGGATCAGTAGACACCATGAGCGCTAAGTTGAGGTAAGTCTGATCGCCATAAAGATAGGGATAATCATGAAAAGTGTTTTGGGCATACAGATCGTCGTAATCTGAGTATCCAGCCGTCTCACCCAGTTCTATAAGTTGCTGCCAAAGTGTAAGGATAGATTTACAGCTTTTGTTCACACCAATAAAGCCACTATTAAAGTGGTAATCTAATTGGCGATCGCAAACTAAGCCATGACTCTCTGCAAATTCCTTCCAACCCAAGCGTCGAGGATGATTAGCCGGCACCTGAAACCACAAGTCCCCACACAGCGCAATTCCCCGACTCACCCACTTCTCGTAAAAATTCCAGCTACATTTATTGACAATATCCGGGTCAAAATAAAATAGCGCATCCACATCTGGGCAATAACTTTCCCATAGTAGGGACATAAAATCAGGCTTGTAAAAACCTAAATGCTTGCGGGTATCTAGCTTCACAAACCGAATTGCACAACCCTCAGCTATAGAAAACTCTTGATAACCCTTACCTTCTTTCACAGACTTAGCCCAAGGTGGTAAATCCCCACGATATCCTGCCCAAAACACACCGCGAAAACCGTGATGATATAGAGAATTTGCCAAAACTCCCACACCATAGTGGTAGTCTTTTTCAAAAACAGTACAAATAGCTGTATCCATATTGCGATCGTTAAATTAACTACGTTTTTTACGCCTCTGTACGAAACAAAAGCAAGAAAATTCCATAAGCAGAGTCAGCGCAACGAAGTATAAAAACTGTTTCCTTCCTTCTGCCCTCTGCCCTCTGCCTTCTTTTCTAAGATTCAGCCGGCTTGAATGTAGCTTTTACCTGCCATGAATCCATCATTTGTGATGCTGAGGGGTCGTTCTCTGAAGTTAAACACGCCACATCTGCCAAAGTCCAATAATGCGATTGTATTAAACCCCTGTCACCTTGCAATACATTGAATAACTGTGGCAAATTTTGCAGATTATGCTTAACCATCCAATGCCCCAGAGGTGTAATGTTGTGCCCCTGCGTTGTGCAAAACTTAATTGCTTGAAACAGCTTACCGCGCTCTCCAACCCGCCATTCATAGGAGAAAACTGACCCTGGTGAGTAAACTTGCATTAGCAAAATCAGTCCCAGCATAACCGGACTGGCAAAGAGTAGCAACATTAAAGCCACAATCCAATCAATTACTCGCTGCAACTGCTTACTAAAAGAATTACCTTGTTTTAACCGTTGATTCCCAGAGGGTAGGCGGAGAAAGATTGGCTTATTAGCTTTTTTGCAGGCTTCAGCCCACAATAAAAGCCAAGTCTCACCCAGCTTTGAATCTATGCTCACCAATTTGATTGGAGAATGCTTTAAGCACTCTACTAACAATTGTTCGTTATATACAGAAGGCAGATATGGCTGTTTGATTTTGCCAGGAGACTTCACCAACAACTGACCTCGCCGCCATAATAGAGTGCAGTATAGAGAGCAACGATCTTGGTGTTGCTCAATGAGGGTGTAGTGATTTTGTAGAGTTGGAATTATGGAAATAGTCATAGTCTTGAAATATGTAGAGAAGTAGATTCTTGACCTGATGGCAAAAGCGTTAATCTAAATTGATAAACTACTGAAGCGATCGCACACAAAACTCTTGTAGTGAGGACTTAAGTCCTCACCACTAATTTCTTTATTTTTCTACAGCCTGTTGTAATGCAAAGGTTTGTGGCTTTGCATAGGGTACATAGGTGCTCTGAGAGCTTGATACCCCATTAGCTACAACCCCAATCAGGTTTAACTTGCTCAACATAGCTGTAGCTTGAGCCATTTGGCTGCGAGTTACCCTACCAATGCTGGCTGCCATTACTACACTACGGCAACATGAAGCTGTTAGCATGGCATCCACCAAACCCAGAACTGGAGAAGCGTCTACGAGTACCAGATCGTAATTCTCCTCAAATGTTGCCATCAATTGCATCATCCGGGGAGAACTTAAGAGATTAGCCGCATCAGTTGGTATTGGCCCGGCGGTTAAAATATCGATGTAGGACGAGCCTGAGTATTGAATGCTGATTTGATTAGGTAGAGTACCTTCATTGGTTAGTAGAGTTGAAAGTCCTTGATCGTTAGGAAGATTTAGCTGATTGTGCAGGCTGGGATCGCGTAAATTGGCATCAATTAGTAGTACCTTTTTGTGCAAGCGAGCAGCACTCATTGCTAAACCTAATGCCAAAGCTGACTTACCCTCATCAGGTAAAGCCGAGGTGATCATCAAAGATTTCAAATTGGCAACAGAATTGAGCAGCTCGATATTTTTATAAATCAGATCTAGCGATTCCCAACGTAGAGAGGATTGCAGTACTTCAACTGTCCACGGTGCAAGAACTTCAGGCTTACCAAAAGGCAACTTGATCGTTGATTCTCTGGGTTTAGCAGCAGGTAATTTGGGAGTGATTCCCAACACTGGTAGGGCAAGATGTTTTTCCAATTCTGCGGTGGTATGAACAGCATCATCAGATGCTTCTCGCATAAACGCAGCAATACCTCCCAACATTAACCCAACTACTGCACCCAACAACAGATTTTGCTGGAGATTGGGGCCCATTTGCATACCTTTTTGCGGCTCTTCCACAACTTCCCAGTTAAATCCGCCTTTGGAAAGTTCTTGGCGCAACTGCTGTTCTGCTCTTAAAAGCTGTTCTAACCTCTCACGGCTAAATTGCAACTGCGGTAGTATGCGATTGTAATAAGCCAAAAGCGGCGGGAAGCGTTTGAGTTGAAAGCGTAAGTCGTTCTCTTTTTGAGCTAAAGTTTGATCGCGAGCAGCTAATGCAACTATACTTGTCTGTGTTTCCACTAGCTGACTAGCAAGATTGAGATCAATTGCTCCCAGTTGTCCTTGTTCTAGGAGATTTTCTCCTGCAACTGCACCAGCAGGTAAACCACCTAAAGTTCTGCTGACTTCTTGTTGTAATAATTCCTTCTGTCCCTGAAGTTGTTCTTTTAACTTTTGGACGTTAGGAGTTTCATCTGTAAAGCGCAAACGTTCCTGGGATAAAGCTAGCTCGGTTTTTTGAATTTCGTTGAGTAACCCTTGATAGCGAGTAGATTGGCTCAAGCGAGAAGAAACGAGGGCATTTTGTGGAGAACGGTTCAGTTGTTCTTCTAAAGATCGTTGACGAGCTAACGCTTCTTCGTATTGAGAACGAGTAGTACGTCGTTCTTCTTGAAGTTTGTTTAAATTGTCTTCTAGTGCTTTTGCTTGTGTTTCCGGATCGATTAAATTTTGATTTCTGCGAAACCTTTGCAGATTAGTTTCTGAAGCATTTACTTCATCACTGGCTTTCTTTAACTGATCTCTGATAACTTGCAGACCTTTTTGTAAACGTGAATCCTGCTGCTGTTTGTTATATTCCACATAGACTTGGCGAATGGCAGCCAAAACTTTTTGCGTTTTTTCTGGATCTTGGCTGGTATATTCAACTTGGAAAATTTTAGTCAACACATTATCTTCTTTAGTCTTAATTTGATTTAAGACTAAAGAACTTTTAATCTCAGCTACAGTGATATCTGGATAGTCTTTTTGCAATTTATCAACTGCTTTTTGAATCAATCCAGAACTCTGCATCACATTCAGCTGAGTCGCTGTGTCTATTTCAATGCTAGGTTCGGTAAATTGATTTTCTGTTGCTCCTGTTCCTGGTTTAACTTGATAATTTGGTTCTACTAACAACTGCATCGAACTTTTGTAGGTCGGCTTGGTTTTTGTAGTGATAAAACCTGCAAAAGTAACTGAAGTCAAAAATATAAGTAAAAACCAAGGAAATCTGCGTACAAGTACGGCAAACATCTGTCCGTAACCCACTTCATTTTCGGAGGCGAGATTGGGACTAGGATTGAGACTAGCTTGAACCACGTTTATTATCCTTCTGCTAATAAATCACTGGATTGATGCATTCTCCAAGCTTGGTCAATAATCTGTTCGACTTTACTAAAGAATGCGGTTTCGGAAAAATTTGTCACTGCATGATTACGGATATTTTGATAATCCCAAGTTATTTGCCCAGCTTCTAATAATGCAGATTGTAAGGATTCGGGTGTTTGTCTTTTAAAAAATACCCCTGTCTCTCTAGGGACTTGAGTATCTAATACACCACCTGCTCCATAAGCAATAACTGGAGTACCGCTAGCATTAGCTTCTACTGGAACTAAGCCGTAATCTTCTAAAGCTGCAACAATGATCGACTTCGCTTTAGAAAACAAGTCTTTACGTTGGCGATCGCTTACATGACCTAAGAATTCTATATTAGCTAAAGCTTTGGATTTTAAGCGTTCTTGTTCTGGCCCATCACCGGAAATTAATAATCGCCACCCTAGCCAATTAAAAGCTTCAATTATTATATCCAAACGCTTATAACTGATCATCCTCGCTGATGCCAAATAATATTCGTCTTTGCTATCAGAAAAAATAAAGTTACTGGTATCAATTGGATAGTTGACAACAATTGCTTTTTTGTTGTAAATATCTTGAATGCGGCGAGCTACAATGCTGGAATTAGCAATATAAAGGTCTGGTTCTTGTGCGTATTCTAGGTCTACCTTTCTCATTAATTGGAATACTCTCTCAATTAATGGTGCAAAATATCGATAATCTCCGTATTCTCGTAAATAAGTTTCTGTATCCCACAAAAAACGGGTGACATTATGGCAAAAGCAAATGTGCAGCGCATTTGGATTTTTTCTGACTGCTTTAGCAAAGCTAGTGCTACTACTAACGATCAGATCGTAGCTTTGTAAATTCAAAGCCCGAAAAGCGGGAAAGTATAAGGGAGCGATCGAGCGAAAATATCTGACTGCACCGGGAATCTTCTGTAAGAAAGTTGTATTAACTATCCGATCGCTTAAATCAATTGTTTTTTGGCGATCGTACAAAGAAGTGTAAATATCAGCTTCGGGATAGCGCTTACAAAGCAACTCAAACACGCGCTCTGCCCCACCGCGCTGGGTTAAGTAATCATGGACTAGCGCAATTTTCATAATTTTTATTTCTTCTAAAGTTTGGTTGAATACTTCCCAGCAAGTTACTGTCAAAAACTTTAGTGTTCATAAACCTTTGTGCTTAGAGGATGTTTTAAAAGTCATTAGTGATGTATCAAATACTTTTAGATCCCCCTAAATCCCCCTTTTTAAGGGCAGGGCCGTTTCATTCGTAATGGTATGTATTTTGTCAATACGATTGGCGATAAATATCAGGGCAAAAGTCATAAATCGATGACCATTTTGATGCCTAATATTGAATGCCAAGCTTATTTTTTATCTCCTGAACCCTTGCATTTTCAGGCCTTTTAGGGAATGAAACGGCCCTGCTTTTTAAGGGGGACTTTGATTCTAATACCAATTTGAAAAAAGAATGTGATAGATACACAGCCCCAAACCATTGTCCTGTCTGGATTCTTAATTTTGAATTTTGAATTGGTATAATTTCCCCCTTTTTAAGGGGGGTAGGGGGGATCAATAAGTACCTAAAATCACATCCAAGCACTTTCAAAACAACCTCTTAGTGTCTTTGTGGCGAACAATTTCTTTTTGAACCACAGAGGCACAAAGACACAGAGAAAGATACGGTTTTTGCTTATGAATTGGAGGTTTTATCCAACAGCTACGAGGGTTTTTTCTGTGGCGAAATAAGCGTTTTGTTCGGCTCGTAGCTGGTCGCAAAGTCTACCAGGGGGTAATTCGACATCATCGTAGGTGAGGACTTGATCTTTGGGAATATCGCGTTTGAGGCGACATCCTTCAGCTAATCCCATCGGTAGCAGGTTTTGCTGTTGCGCGATCGCAGAATTTTCGCATTGTCCGTAGGTCATGTAGTAGCCGATACCATCTAGGGTTTCGCCAGCTTTTAAGTCAATTTTGGCGGTGGTAACTACATCTACTACCGGGCCTGCTAGGGGCGACATCACTGCATCTTGGAAGAGGACAGCACGGGCTACAGAAAGGGGAACTTCAAAATGGCAGAGGTGATAGGGGGTATAGAAGCTGTAAAGCGGGCCTTCACCGAGTTTGTAGAGGTTGAGATAATGGCGTTGTTTGGGGTCTTCGTGAGTTGCAAAGACAAATACTCCTGGGCCTGGTTTTGCGCCTACTACATAATCGACAATACCGCCTAGTTCCTTAAGCTGTTCAACGTCATACATATTGGTCATCTCATCCACATGACCGTTGAAGTCATATCCCAGCATTCCCCGTTTCGCAACTTTCATCCCTGTGGCGTTAGCAACGATCGCCTGTTCAAAGGAAATTTTACTACCATCGGCAAAGCTAGTTACCATGTGGGCTTTCTGACCCCAACGCTTGGCAAATGCTTCTTGGGTGGTGGGATTGCGATAAGGGTCTTGAAGTCCTTTAATGTTACCGCACAACAACGGAGTCAGACCAATGCTTTTGACAAATCGGTAGAGGTTCATTTCTACCCCTGGCTGATCGCCGTCGCAAGCGCTGAGAATCACGCCTGCTTTGTCAGCATAGACTTTGAGGATCGGGCCAATTGTGCCGTCGAGTTCGGCATTCATCATAATGATATGCTTGCGATGAGCGATCGCAGTCATCACAATCTGCGCCCCAAATTCCACTGCACCTGTGACTTCAATTAAGGCTTCGATACCCTCAGCACGACAAAGTAATTCTGCATCTTCCGTGACTGCATATTTACCATGAGCGATCGCATCTTCAATTTCAGCTATATTTGCAACAATTTGAATATCTTCTATCCCTGCTTCTATATAAGCTTGCTTGGCTGCATCAATTTTACGGTTGGAGATAGCAACTAACTCCATTCCGGGGACTGAATTAATAATTTGATTGGCAATTCCTCGACCCATAAAGCCAGCACCAATCATCCCTACTTTAATGGGTCTACCTAAAGCAGCACGGGCTTGTAAAGCGCGATCGATAATAATCATTGAGTTTAATTCCTATATAAATTTATGGCAGAAGGCAGCCTTGATGAAAAGGACAAGGAGAGAAGTCGGAGCGCCGGAAGCCGGCGATCTGAACTTCGGAGGGACAAGAAGGACAAGGGAGACAAGGGTATTACCAATGCCCTATGCCCTATGCCCCATGACGAGATTGTTATATCGCCCCACCAACAGGCATCATGCTCAATAGTGGCCAATTTAAATCTTTCTCAGAGATTTCTGTGACTTCTAAAGGCCATTGAATGTTAAAAAATGGGTCATCATAACGTAAACCCCTTTCATAACCTGGAGTGTAAAATTCACCTACTTGATATACAACCTCAGTATCATCTGTCAGCGCTTGATAGCCATGAGCAAACATTTCTGGAACATACAAAGCGCGGTGATTGTCTGCGGTTAGTTCCACACCAATATGTGATAAAAATGTGGGCGACTCAGGACGCATATCAATAATCACGTCATAAATAGCGCCTTTAGTACAGCGAATTAATTTTGTTTCTGCTGCTGGCGAAAGTTGATAGTGCATCCCCCGCAATGTACCTTTTTTGTAGTTGAAAGACACATTACATTGGGCAACTTTTGGCTTTAAACCATGTCTCATAAATTCTTCAGCGCAGAAACTCCGGGCAAAAAAACCACGGCTATCTTGTTTTTTTTCTAATTCAATAATGAATGCATCTTTCAGTTCGGTTTGAATAAAAATCATAGATAACCTCAGAATTAATTTTGATTTTTTACACTAGAAAACAGCACTAAATCGCCACTTTAGCTACATCTGGTTTGGCAAAAGTATCATCCCAGTATTGAGTACAAAGTTCTGGACGCTTGGGGGGATTTGCTGTGTAAACAAAAAATAGTGCTGGCCTTGCTTCTGTTCGCAGAGTGCCATGATGTAACACAGTTCTAGGGTCGGCAATAATAACTGTACCTGCTGGGCCTGGGCAAGATTTCCAAGCTGATTGTGGAATAATTGCTTTTAATTCTTCATCATTAATTCCTAAATATCCGGACTTCCATAACTTGTAATCAATCCAATAGGAATTTAAATTAGATAAAGAGCTTAAAGGGACATATTCAAAAGGCCCGTGTTTTTCTTCCACATCGTGCAAATAAATAATTATTTTCACCATGCGGCGGTCTTCAGAATCTTTATGCCATAGCAGCGTCCCAAACTGATTTTGGTTAGGGAAATCTTGGCGGAGATGTACGCCTTGAAAAGCCACAGGAAGACTGAGGTAATTTTCAATAATATTCAGCAGCCTTTGTTCGTGTCCCCAAGCTGTAAATTCTGAGAAATCTGTAACTGTGTAAATTTGCGGTAGCTGTTGGGCTTGATGATTGCTATTAGCTACCATTGTTGGTAATAATTTATGCGCAGCTTGGAGTAATTCTGGCGTAGTTTTTAATCCTAAATCTGCGAGTGTTGTCACATAAGCGCCGTCTTTTTTGAGCGCATTGAGAATTAGGCGATCGCGTTTTTCTAAAGCAGGTAAATTTTTTCTGTGCTTGAAACGTGAGAATCTATAAGCAAACTCGGAATTTAATGCCGATATTTTACTTTCCAATGTTTTGAGCATGGCGTGATTACCTCATTTTGTTAATGTGGGCGATGTGCCCACTTTCGTTTCGCCAGATGCTTGAGCTAATTTTGGTCGGGGAAAACTATTATCCCAGTAGTGAGTACAAAGTTGTGGTTGTTTCGGGGGGTTAGCAGTGTAGACAAAAAAGAGTGTTGAACGTTCTTCAGTGCGGAGAGTACCATGATGTAAAAGTCTTCTTGTATCAGCAAAAATTACTGTACCTGCTGCTCCTGTGCAAGACTTCCAAGCTGATTTTGGTACAATTTTATTTAGGGTTTCGTTGTTGATTCCTGAGTTCTTAATCTTGGCTTGAATGCGATAAAAATTCAGCCGATACATGGAGGTTAAAGATAAAGGCACATATTCAAAAGGCCCATGCTTTTCTTCCACATCACTTAAGTAGACGATGATTTTGAGAACTCGACGGTCTTCTATATCTCTATGCCATAGTAGAGTATCAAACTGACCCTGATTTACAAAGTCTTTGCGTAAATGTACACCATGATAGGCAATAGGAAGACCGATGTAATTTTCGATAATGTTGTGCAGCCTTTGTTCTCCACCCCAGTTAAAAATGTCTGGTAAATCTGTAACTATGTAAATTTCCGGGGGGTTGTGGCTGGAATCGCTGTAGTTAGTTTTTCCCATTTCTGGTAATAAACTGTGAGCAGCATTCAGCATTTGTGTGGTAGAAGTTAATCCTAAATCCGCAAGAGTTGTGATATAAATACCATCACGTTGGAGAGATTCAACAATTATGCGATCGCGTTCTTCCAGTGCGGGTAAATTGGGTAAATGCTGCAAAAGTTTTACTCTATAACTCATTTCATATTTCAACGCTGAAATATTTTTTTTTAATCTATTAATCATCATCCCTAATTTGTTTTTACTATTTACAGTAAACGTTTATTGTTAGATTGCAATTCTTGATGAGATGTTTCGTTGAGTTCAGATATTTTCAACTCTCTCAAAGGCATGACTTCAAAAGCAGATAATCCGATTAAAGCCAAAAAGGGGATTACTGTTTTAATAGCCGACATCGGCCATCTTCTTAAAGCACCTAAAAAGACTTTGAAGCTAACTTCTTTACCATTTTGCAAAAGCATTCTTCTACAAAATTGCTTAGAATAGCCGCTATCTTCAAGCTTTAAAATAACTTCGGGTATATGTTTGTATTGCATTAATAGTGCAGACCTTGGCTCTTTCTGCCAATAACTCACACCAACAATACATTCTAAAAAAGTCTCTTTAGTGACAATTACACTGCCATTAGCAGCACAATAACCAGCTAAATATGCTAGAGATATCCAATTATCTGCGGCATCTGGCCAAATTTGGAGAGCCTGTTTTACTAAGTCAGTGCGGTAGATTGTCGCTGTGAGAAATATGACTGCACCCACACTTTTAGAAAAACAATGTTCAAAAATGGCTTTACCATCACTGCAACCATCTTCACTATCAGCATCAAACCAGCGATTACCAACTATTGTTGGTGGGTGAACGGCTTCACCAGTAATTTTGTTGCGTCCCGAGAAGTTGAGAAATATTAATGATAAATCTTCGTGTTGTTTCAGTTTGTCGATTACGTAGGCAACAGATCTATCTTGAATTGGGTCATCATCACCAATAGTCCAAACGTATTTTGTCGTAGCAGAATTTAGGCAATATAAAATATTTTTCATTACGCCTAAATTTACTGAATTACGATTAGATTTAAATGTAATATTACTGAGTATTTTTTGCCACTTCTTAATGACATCCTGAGTTGTATCTGTGGAACAATTATCAGAAACTAAAATTTCACATTCAGCTTCAAAACCTTTAATAGCTTGAGCCAACCACGCTAACTGTTTATCAAGCAATTCAGCACGATTATAAGTAGGAATAGAAATGGTTAGTAATTTACTCATTTAAGCATTTACGATGTCATTAATTGAAAAAAATAAATAGTTGTAAGTGATAATTCCAACTCAAATAGAGTAATCCGGAAACTATTTCTACTTTTGGAGAAAATTAAACTACTTTAATTCAGTAAAATAATTCACATGAAAACCAACTCAAAAACCCGAAATCACAGGTTTTTGAGTTGTAATTTTTGAGCTACAGGTAGCAATATTAACTATCTTTTATGCCAAAAGAAGTCTTTGTCAATTTGCTGTGTGCGAATTAGATACTCTAGTTGCTTTAACCGCGTAAATCCTCTGAACAAGAAAGTATCTTCAGTCATATCAATTTGACTGAACAAATTAAATAGCTGCTGCGCACCAAGTTGGGCATTCCAATCACACTTAAATCCGGGGAGGATGGTGTTAATTTTATCGAAAGATACCCGATAGCTGCGGTTGTCTGCACCATTATCTCCAAATGACAACTGACAACCTGTAAAAATCTCGGCAATGATTTCCGCGATTTCTTTGACTCGGTAGTTGTTGGTAGTATCTCCAACGTTAAAGATTTGCTTGTGTACAATATCACGGGGAGCTTCAATAGCGCAGACAATTGCTTTGCATATATCCAGTGCGTGAACTAATGGCCGCCAAGGAGTACCATCACTGGTCATTTTGATTTCTTTGCTAGTCCATGCCAACCCAGCTAAGTTGTTTAAAACAATATCAAATCGCATTCTGGGGGAAGCACCAAAGGCTGTAGCATTGCGCATAAAGGTAGGAGAGAAATCATCATCAGCTAATGGCATGACATCCCGTTCTACTAAGGTTTTACATTCTGCGTAGGCTGTTTGCGGATTTACAGGTGATTCTTCTGTGACATCACCCTCGGTAGCAACGCCATAGACACTGCAAGAAGACATATAGATAAAGCGACGTACACCTGCTTCTTTAGCTAACTTAGCTAGGCGGACTGAACCGAGATGATTGATGTCGTAGGTAATATTAGGTGATAGTTGCCCGGTGGGGTCGTTGGAGAGTTCCGCCATGTGAACGATAGCTTCGACACCTTGCAAATCTTTGAGGACGATATTGCGGATGTCTTTGTTGAGAGTTTTGGCTGTCACATCAGTACCGTTATACAGCCAACCAACTTTATAGAAGCCAGTATCTACGCCAGTAACTTCATGTCCCCGTTCAATTAACAGAGGAGGTAATAATGAACCGAGATAACCTTCTGTTCCAGTTACTAATATTTTCATATTTCTATTGCTGTGAAGAGTGAGTGTATTTTTAAATGCCGAGGTACGCAAAGGAAAGTGCAGCGAAAAGTGATAGAGTAATACCAATTCAAAATTCAAAATTCAAAATTAAGAAATTGATACTCAGCAAAGGTTCCAGGGTTTGCGTCTGCATTATATTTTTGGTGAAATGGTATAACGCAGAGTTTTTTGGCTTGTTTGAGTTGTCCTTTGTCATTTGTAGATATGGCAAAGGACTAATGACCTTTTTGAATTCAAAATGCAAAATTCGTTAATTCAAAATGAAGAGAAGAATGGAAATAATTTTGAATTAATTAATTCTGGGTACAAGCCCCCGCCACAATATGCAGATTTGGCGGTCTTCAATTAGTGGTGAGTTCAAGCTCCTACTAATTGTCTTTAATTTTGAATTTTGCGAAAAGTTGCGTGCGGTGAGTCCAGTCCTGTTCGGCGAAGCCGTTCCCAAAGGGTAGGCGGGTTTCCCACCGTAGGGAACTGGCGTTAGCGACGAAGGAGCGTCACCCGAAGGGGGGTTCCCCCCGTTGAGCAAACTTTTCAAGACGAATTTTGAATTGGAGCGAAGCGACTTGACAGTCTTAACCAGAAAATTAATTAACGGACGCTGCTAGATGTGATGGTTCGGGGATTTGTTCGACAATTGCTTTGCCAATTTCTAAAGAAGAAGTGGCTGCTGGGGAAGGTGCATTGCAAACATGAATAGAGTTTTGACCTTTGACAATCAAAAAGTCATCGACAAGGGAACCATCATTCTTCAAGGCTTGGGCGCGAACTCCGGCGTGGGTGGGAACTAAATCCTGTGCTTGAACTTCAGGGATGAGTTGTTGCAAGCTACGAACGAAGGCGGCTTTGCTAAAAGAACGAATAATTTCTTTGATTCCTTCATCAGCGTGTTTGGCTGCTAATTTCCAGAAACCGGGGTAAGTCATTACCTCAGCAAAATCTCGCAAGTCAAAATCGGTTTTATGATAACCTTCGCGTTTGAGACTGAGAACTGCATTTGGCCCTGCATGAACGCTACCATCAATCATGCGGGTAAAGTGAACGCCAAGGAAGGGAAAATCGGGATTGGGAACTGGGTAGATGAGAGTTTTGACGAGATAGCGTTTTTCTCTTGTAAGTTCGTAGTATTCTCCCCGGAAGGGCACAATTTTCGCTTGTGGTTCCACTTGACCTAGTTTAGCAATGCGATCGCTATGCAATCCGGCACAATTAATGACAACGCGAGTTTCAAAACTGCCGTTGTTGGTTTCCAGTACCTGATTCTTACCACTTGGGCGAATTTTCTCGACTTTGGTGTTGAGGCGTAAATCTCCACCTTGTTTTTTAATTAATTCCGCGTATTTATTGCTAACTTGCTTGTAATTAACAATCCCTGTAGAAAATACTCTGATTCCACCTACACAACTGACATGAGGTTCAATTTCTCTGACTTCTTCGGCGCTAATTCTCTGGACTGATATGCCATTATCTAAACCACGTTTATAAAGATTTTCGAGGCGTGGTATTTCTGCTTCTGAAGTTGCCACAATCACTTTGCCGCAAACTTCATAATCAATCCCATTTTCCTGGCAAAATTCTACCATTGAATTAGCACCATCACGGCAGAATTTGGCTTTAAAACTTCCAGGTTTGTAATAAATTCCTGAGTGAATTACTCCACTATTATTACCTGTTTGGTGAAATGCCCAGTTACTCTCTTTCTCTAATACTAAAACTCGTGCATTTGGATAGCGTTTACCTAAAGCCATCCCGGTTGAAAGTCCAACTATGCCCCCGCCGATAATTGCAAAATCGTACATTATTATTGTGCCTGTAAAAATAAGTTAGTAGTTAAGAGTTAAATTTCCTTGTTAACCTATAACTATTTTCTTACCATACTTTCCACGGAGCTTGACCACTCTTCCATAGCTCTTCTAGATAATTTTTATCACGTAATGTATCCATTGGCTGCCAAAAGCCATTATGTTTGTAAGCCGATAATTGTTCCATATCAGCTAGCTTTTCTAATGGCGCTTGTTCCCAAATAGTGGTGTCATCAGCAATCAAGTCGATCGCTTCTGGTTCTAACACAAAGTAACCGCCATTAATCCAAGCACCATCACCTTCGGGTTTTTCTCGAAAACTAGTAATTTTAGTTTGTTCCTGTCCCAAAGAAATGGCACCAAAGCGACCCGCAGGTTGCACTGCGGTGAGTGTGGCTAAGGTATTTTGTTCTTTATGCAATTTAATGAGTTCGGTAATATTTACATCACTCACGCCATCACCATAGGTGAAACAAAAAGTGTTATTGCCAAGATGTTCTCTAACTCGTTTTAAGCGTCCGCCTGTCATGGTTTTATCACCTGTATTAACTAAGGTGACACGCCAAGGTTCAGCGTAGCCAGAATGCACATTCATCTGGTTAAATCGCATATCAAAGGTAACATCTGACATGTGCAAGAAGTAGTTAGCAAAATACTCCTTAATGATGTAACCTTTATAACCACAACAAATAATAAAATCATTAATACCGTGGGCAGAGTAACTCTTCATGATGTGCCACAAAATTGGCTTCCCACCAATTTCTACCATCGGCTTAGGTCTAATACTGGTTTCTTCACTCAGGCGTGTACCCAGACCACCAGCCAAAATCACTGCTTTCATGCAATTACCTCAAAGATTTGCAGGTTGGTTAATCTTTATTCGCTGTGTTCAATTTACTGTCTGTCCTATTAATTCTGAGGGGTTATAGATCTCCGATTTCTTTAAAGAAGTCGGGGATCTGACCACCTTAACTCCTCAGAGAACTCCGATCGAGATGAAGCGATTGCACCTGGAATTGAGAAAAATTCATTTGCGATCTATTTTTCTCCGTAAACAATATAACGATATTTTTCCTATTATTTGTAAAGGCAAGGTAAATAAAAATCTTTGATATATAAAAAATTTATGAATATCTAGAAATTTCAAAATTGCATACTTGATAAACTAGAAATATTCTCAATAAAAAATAGGGTTAGCGTGAGCTAACCCCTATCATGCATGGTTTTCTACAATTGTCCCTAACAATTTACTAGTAATTAACTAGTGATGAAATTTACTTTTTACAGCTACTTTGTGTCTCCCGAATCCAACATATTTGTATTTTGGAATAAAGCATCACATTTGTTTTCAACAACAATACAGAGGCTACTGAGTGCTTGTTGATAATTCTCCATATCTTCTTGCTCGAGAGCAACTTTGGCAGATGTCTGCAAATCATCAATTGCTTTGAGACGGTTTGCCTCTGATTCTCGACCACCATATTGTGAAAGTTCGTAGCGAATCATACCTCGTTTAAGGTATATTTTGCTAATTTTCGAGTTGATGCTTAATGCTTGATCAAAATCAGCGATCGCATTGTTGTACTCTTGAATGTAATTACTGCTATATTGGGCTATTTGCGAATGGACAATACCCCGTTGGAAGTAAGCTTCTGCTTTTGATGGATTGAGATTAATTGCTTGCGTAAAATCATTGACTGCTAGCTGATAATCTTGTTGGGAGTCGCCGCTATATTTAGCAACTTGGGAACGGACAACACCCCTTCTGATGTAAGCTTCAACTTCTTTACCATTTAGGCGCAGTGCATTATTAAAATCGGCGATCGCTAAGGTATACTCCCGATCGGGATCGTTGCTGTATTCAGCAAGCATATAGCGAACATTACCCCGATTCACAAAAGCTTTGATTTCTCGCGGATTGATTTGCAGCGCTTCGGTATAGTCTGTGAGCGCTCCTTCATAGTCTTTCATGTTGTAACGAGCATTACCTCGGTTAACATGAGCTTTGGCGTGTTGAGGATCTTTTTCTAGCGCTTGGTTAAAATTTTCAATGGCGCGTGCGTAATCTCGCACTTTGTAAGCCGCATGACCTTGTTTGTAATAATCAGCAAAGCTGAGATTGTTGTTCTTCTGTGTCTGGCGAGACATTAAAGTTTGCTGAGTATAGGCATTTTTGGATACAAAGGAGCTAGTAAAATTCACCTTCATATCCAAATATCCCAACAAGCCAAAACCTAGCACGCACAAGGCCACAGGGTAAAACTTCTGCTGCTTCAGCTTTTGATAAAAAGGTGTTTTTTGGGTATAGCTTGGCTGCCAATTATAAGTTGGCAAGGGAGCCACTGGCTGCTGTGGTCTGTGGGTCGGTTGATTGTAGCGCTTTTTCGCGGGAATTCGCGGTTTAAGATGTTCTTTAGCGGCGATCGCTTGATGTGATGGAAACGGATCGCGTCCACCTAAGCGCAGGGTACGTTCGCACCAAGGACATCCATTCAGGTGCCTGTTGTAGTTATGCTGAGGATTGACACTACAGGTAACAAGGCTGTCTTCGGCTTCTGCTATTGCTGATAGCCAGGTTTGAGCGCTAGGCCGCAGATGGGGGTCTTGATGTCCATCTTCAAAACAACGCAAAAATAGATCTTGCAAGGCGGGATGGAGAATTTCCCAAGCGGGTGCAACGGGAGTCGCTAGATAAGGTACTTGCCGCTTTCTACTGTAAGTGAAATGACCGGCTGCAATGCGTGATTCGTAGGCGGGTGGTTCGCCAGCACCTTGGTAAATCCCCGAAAATGGGTGAGTACCTTCCATTAACAGTTGGAATATCAGCACTCCTAACCCAAACAAGTCATGAGTAATTTCGCGATCGTAATGGGAAAAAATCTTATTCTGGAGTTCTGGTGGTGTAAACTCTGGTTTGCCTACTGGGCAACGGTAAACAGCATTGCTATCGGGATCGGTAACTTGGAAGGAGTCTGTGTCTACTAAAGTTACCAGTGCGGTGTCGCTCACCAGGATATTGGATTCATTGACATCGCCAATACAATATCCACTATTATGCAAAGCGGCAAAAGCTGCTGCTAAATTTCGCGCTGTGCGCAGCAGGTATTGATAGTTAAATAAAGGACAATGTTGACGGCGGGTTCTGGGGTTGTAAAAGTCAATGATTGGACGCATCCCGCGAATGCGTGGCATTAAAAAGCCAATAATGCGATCGCTACCATCTACTGCTCGCAATAAATCCAGCGGCCAAGCAATGGAAATATGCCCTAAACTTGCTGTCGGATTTTCTGGCGGATTGGCCAGCATGGCTTGGAGTTTGTAAGCGTGGGCTACTGTAGGTTTGTGATAAACTTTGGCCACCAAATTACTCTGAGATGGCACCGCATAGATACAAGCCTCACCACCACGTCCTAAACTGACGTTAAGGTTGAGAATTTCTTGTTTGGGAAGACAACGTAGTACCTGCATGATAAAGTCACGGTTAACGGGGGTTACTTAAAAATGCTCAAGTTGGGGGAATCATTGCTGATGGTTGGTTGAGTGCGGCGATGATCAGTGTGAGATCGTCATCGGTACGCTGTGTGATTCGCTCTGAGCCTAAGAATTTGACTAACTGTTCTTTAGCTACTGTCTTATCCTCAGTATTCGCCACAAAGTCGAATAAAGGAAAAAAGAATGGTTTATGCGGTTCGCCAACAACCATATTTAAAGCCAGCATTTGTAGTCCATCGGTGAGAACGCCAATGTTGACTATGTCTTCACGCCATAATCTCATTTGTGCTGTTTCTAAAGCTCCCGGCGAAGTCAAAAACGTGGTTTCGTTGATGTATTCACCACTGTCAGGTATGGTTAATGCCAGGAGATTACCCATACTATCTTTCGCTACTGCCACGCCATCACCAATCTGAGCCACCGCTACCATTTCTGGCGTGGCGACCATCACAATTAAGGTAGTTGCTAAATCCTGAATTTGTTGATCGCTAGCAGCGGCTTCATCTTCCACTGCTTTTCTTGCGGCTAGCAGTGCGTCTGTCAAAAGCGATCGCACAATCTCATCATCAGCTAAAGCATCGCGCGTCACTTCTTTCATCGAGATGTTCTCTATTGCTGTTTCCACAGCAATCATCGCCCCAACTTTTCCTTGGATCGCTGAACCTGCACCATCTGCTGCTGCTGCCACCAACACATTATCCGATAATAATTGCCAGTGGTGAGCATCCTGACACAGCTGTTTGTTTTTTAAATGGCTTGTACCACATACAGAGGCCGCTACCACCCGCCATTGAGGTATCTGTTTTGATATATTCATAAGTTTTATTGCAACAGCTAGCTGTGTTATATCAAGCTGCAACTTTTATTAAACAGTACCCCAGCCAATAGGTGGTAGTGCTACTTGCTCATCTACCTGAGAGTGCGAAACCGCTGACATACTAGCTGACAACCAAACGAACATCTCAATAAAATTGAGTCCCTTCAGTTTCAGCGGTGTACGCACAGCTATTTGATTTAAACGTGTCATGTTGGCATTTTCTACACCGACTGTAAAAAATGCTACACGCTTGTTGGCTTCATCACCTTGTAAACGTTTAGTTGCTTGCTCTACCACATGGTCTAGTTCACCCTGTGGTTCGCCATCAGTGATCATGAATACCCAAGGACGATAGTAAGCAATACCATTGGCACGATATTGAGATTTGCGCTCTTGAATCATGTCCAATGCTTTATGAATGCCAGAACCCATTGTCGTTAACCCTTGCGCTGTTAGGATTGGTGGGTTAAATTGGTCGGCAGTCACAAAGTCTTGCACTACGTTGACATTACTGTCAAACGTGACTATTGCTACTTCAACTCGTCTAGCTGCTAAGGAGTTCTTGACTAATTCATCCTTTAAACTCAGCAAGCCCTGATTTAAAGCTTCAATAGCATCTCCTTGCATAGAACCAGACGTATCTAGTAATAATACGCAAGGACAACGCGGCTCTGGGTTTTCAGCAAATTCTACGACTTCATCAAGTCTTAAGGTATCATGCATAACTTTTTGTGTTATGTTATAATCCAAATTCTTGTTTCCTTTTACTCAAAGTATATAGTTTTCAGGGTTGCAAAAACTACATTTAACATATTCTTTGGTAGATTCCTTAACCTTTATTAATAATAATATTCTTACTCAATTCTCTACATCTTCAAGAGAATCTTAACTAAGACATAGTTGAGTAAAAGGGAAATTACCTAAGGTTTACATTAACTTTATTAAAGCATCTACTAAACTTCATAGTTATCGTAAACCCACAATACAATAAATACATACTGCTGCCTGCAAAAAAGTTTAAAGCTTTTGTGTAGAAACCCCCTGTTTTATATGAAAAAAATAAATATTGCGAACTTAACATTGTAGCCATCAGAATTTTCCTTAGGTAAATATGTCAATTAAAAGTCAAAAGCACCAGAAAAATACCAGGCTTCAGTATCAGTACAAAATTTAACAAACGAGCTATACTGTGGTGTTTATGGATTGTGAGATATGCGCATATATTCTAGAAATAATTTGTTCTTAAAGAAAAATTGAAAATAAAAAATGCCTCATGACCATTATTTCAACCTTACTTAGATTCACGTTGATTTTCCGGAAAACTCGATAATATGAATCTTTCTGGCACATTCACTAAACTACGTCCTCAGAGTTTGTTAAGTCAGTTATCTAAAAGTTCTGACAGCATCTGTTTGCGAGCATTTAGCAACTCAGTTACTTGGACTATTTACCTAGAACAGGGCAAAATAACCTATGCTACTCACTCAGTCGAACCATTTGATCGATTAGAACGCCATTTACGTCGTCTGAGTCAGCAAATTCCCCTGCTCAATAGTCAAATTCGCATCCAATTACGTCTGATTTTTGAAGTTGACTCCCCAAGTCAATTGCTAGAACAGCATACTACTTTAGCTGCTGAACCTCCTGAGTACCAAGCTATTACTTGGCTAGTTGAACAAGGACATTTGCACTCCACTCAAGCAGCAGTCCTAATTCAAGAATTAGTTAAAGAAGTGATTGAATCATGGCTGTTAATCAAAGTAGGTAACTTTGAATTCAGCAATTTACCTGATAATCCGCCAAAAATTTGTAGGCTGGAAGTAGAAAAAATTATAGAACGTTGCCAAGCAAGATTACAGCGTTGGCAAGCTTTTGCGCCTCACATTTCTTCTCCTTATCAGCGTCCCTACCTGTTTATCAAAAAATCCATCCAAAATCCAGCTTTCTTAGATTTGCAACCAAACTTAACTAACTGGATGAAAGGTTTTAGCCTACGTCATCTTGCGGTAATCATGAACCAAGATGAAATCCAATTGGTGCAAAACTTATACCATTACATCGTTAATGGCGGGATTATCTTGCATGAAGCAGACCCACCATTTGATAAATTACCAAAGACATCTGGTGAATTATCAGCCTCTCCTCAATACATTACAGAACCAGCTAAAAAAGAATTCGTTGAGACTGTAGTAGAAACAAGTAGTACAGATGCTGAAGGCTTTTTAGACATTCCTTTAGATGATATAGCGCCTATTGAAGAATTACCATATATTTCTTCTCGTTCTCCAGACAAGTTTCAGGAATTAACAATACCAAATAACATAGATTTCGCTCCTGAAAGAGTAACTACTGCTACTGCTACTGCTAAAAAAGTCTACAAAATCATTTCTGTAGATGATAGTCCTACTATTCTTAAAGAAATTAGTCGTTTCTTAGAAGATGAAAATTTTTCTGTAGTGACTATTGACGATCCATTAAAAGCTGTTATGTCAATTATTAGGCATAAACCAGACTTAATTTTACTGGATTTGAATATGGCAGGCATTGATGGTTACGAGTTGTGCCGAATTATACGTAATAATTCAATGTTCAAAAATACTCCCATCATCTTCGTAACAGCTAATAAGGGGCTTGTAGATAAAGTTAAGGCTAATTTAGTAGGGGCTTCTGGTTATCTCACTAAACCTTTTACCCGTGCAGAATTGCTGAAGCTTGTCTTTATGCATTTGGCTTAATTAACGTCAAAAATATCCTACTTTTAATTGCGATTTGGAAGCAATATGGCTACAGTTTTAGTTGTTGAAGATACTCCATCTCAGTTAGAATTAATTAACAGTTATCTTAAAGATAGTGGATACATCGTACTTAAAGCCTACGATGCTAAAGATGGTTTAGAGCAAGCAATCAATCACCAACCGGATGCGATCGTTACCGATGTAGTTATGCCAGGACTGAGCGGATTTGAATTTTGTCGGCAACTAAAAAAAAATCCAGCAACAGAAAAAATACCGATTATTATTTGTAGTTCTAAAAATAAAGATATCGACCGGATTTGGGGGATGAAACAAGGTGCAGATGTTTATTTAACTAAGCCTTTTACCAAACAACAATTATTGCGTGCTATTGAATCTGTTGTTGGGTGAGATTGGGCATGGGGCATGGGGCATGGACAAGAGAGCAGAAGAGAAAGAACTAATGACTGTTGACTGTTGACAAATGACAAACCTAACAAACAGCTTGGTGAACCGGAATTGCGATCGTAAACTCAGCGCCCATCCCTGGTGTAGAATGGCAGTAGATTTTACCACCGTGTTTTTGGGTAACAATCTGATAGCTGATGGAAAGGCCCAATCCAGTGCCTTTGCCAATGGGTTTGGTAGTGAAAAATGGTTCAAACAGTTGTAAATTAGCGTTTTCTTCAATGCCGCAACCGTTATCAGCAATGCTGATGGTAATGGTCTCATCTTGTAGGTGTTCAGTACGGATAGAAATTTTGCTGGGAATTGCTTGGGTATCCTCAAGGCTGAGTTTTTGATCTCTTTCTTCTAAGGCATCAATGGCATTACCGAGAATATTCATGAACACCTGATTGAGTTGACTGGGGTAGCATTCCACTAATGGCAGTTGTCCATAGTCTCGCACAACCTGAATGCCAGGATGTTCGGGTCTTGGTTTGAGGCGATGTTGCAAGAGTAACAGGGTGCTTTCAATGCCTGCGTGCAAATCGACTAGCTGAGTTCCCGATTCATCTAAGCGAGAAAAATTACGTAACGACACCACAAGTTGGCGGATGCGATCGCTCCCCAGTTTCAATGAATCTAGAAGCTTGGGCAAATCTGCTTGTAAATAGTCGATATCTACCTCGTCCATCCATTGTTGAATTTGGGAGTGGGATTGAGGATGGCATTGGCGATATAACTCGATAAAATTCAGCAAATCCTTGATGTATTCTTTGGCGGGGGCAAGATTGGCATGGATAAAATTCACGGGATTGTTGATTTCATGGGCTACACCCGCCATCATTTGACCGAGTGATGACATTTTTTCGCTTTGTACTAGATGCACCTGTGCCTGCTTGAGGTTTTCTAATGCTTGGGAGAGTTCGGCAGTCTGTTGTTGTAAGGATTTTTGCGACTCACGTAGTTGTAGGTGTACGCGAATCCGGGCTAGGGCTTCTTCGTGTTGGATAGGCTTAGTAATGTAATCTACTGCACCCAGACTCAGACCTTTGACTTTATCCACTGAGTCAGAGAGGGCAGTCATAAAAATTACCGGAATGTCGCGGGTAGTTGAGTCGGCTTTGAGCCGTTGACAGGTTTCAAAGCCATCGATTCCTGGCATCATCACATCTAGCAAAATAATATCGGGATGGTAGGACTGGACACGTTGTAGGGCGGCTTCGCCACTTTTGGCGATCGCTACCCGATAACCAATCTCACTCAAGACATCGAACAACACTTGAATGTTGGTAGGGTTATCATCAACTACTAAAATGGTTCCGGTTGGGGCTGTGCTGTCAACGGACATGGTTTAACTCCTAAAAATAAATTAACCCTTCGGCTCCGTTCAGGGTGAAATATGCGGTTCTAATAAAGTGAGAATGGCTTCGTCGTCAAATTTCTGACTCAGTTCTAGCAGCTTATTCGCAAAGGGTGTGTACTGGGGATTAATTTCCTTGAGGCGATTGGCTTCTTGCTGGATATCGCTCATAAAGCCATCCTGGGCTGCTTGGTAGATAGCGGCCAGTTCTGCTGCTAACGGCACCACCAAATCCACCGGATTGGCAACGACAACAGACGATTCAGCCACTTCCGGTAGGGTTTCGTAAATCCATTGCAACTCTAAGTGGCGTTGCAATTCCCCCAGCAAGGCGGTAAACTCTATCGGCTTGGGAAAAAAGCTACTGCAACCCGCATCTATTGCCTCCTGCATATCCACTTGTGACAAACTAGCAGGGGAAGCAATAATTGGTGTTCTGACAAAATCTGGCAACTGACGCAAGCGACGGGTCATTTCCAGCCCATTCATCTTTGACATCATCACATCGGTAACAATTAAATCCGGGCGCATCTGAAGCGCTCGATCCAATCCTGCTTGCCCATCATCGGCTTCCGCCAGTTTGAAGCCCAAGGGTGCCAGCATCCCCATTACCACAGCACGGTTTTCTTGGCGATCGTCAATCACCAAGATTTTGCGCCGTTCGCCCTGGTAGCCAATTACCTTTTGATTGCTAGATCCACTGCGATTGAGCCAATCGGCAGCAGCAAGCATATCCACTTCAAACCAGAAGCTGCTGCCCTTACCCAGAGTACTGTTGACCTGGATAGAACTGCCCATCATTTGGACAATTTGCTGACTAATTGCTAATCCTAATCCCGTGCCTTCGCTGTTGCGATCGCGCTTTCCAGCCTGCTCAAAAGGTAAAAAGATGGATTGTAACTTTTCTGCTGGGATGCCGATGCCCGTATCTTCAACTCGGAAGCGAATTCTTGTTAATGAAGTGCCTGCTGTTTCTTGATTTCCTAATGCTTCAACTATAAATTTCACACTGCCAAAATCCGTAAATTTAACTGCATTACTAAGTAAATTTAGTAACACTTACCTTAAGCGTTTGTCATCGGCATGGACGGCGGTGGGTAAGTTGGCGGGGTGGTAATGGAAAGCAATACCCTTTTGTTCGGCTTTGATGCGGCAGATTTCGACTGTGGTGTTGAGGAAGTTGGCGAAGTGGAAATCCTGGGGATAAAGATCCATCTTCTGTACTTCCAGTTTGGAGAGATCCAGAATGTCGTTAATCAAGGTCAGCAGGTGGGAACCACACTGGTAAATCACCCCTAATCCCTTCTGCTGCTTAGGGGTGGTAGTGGGGTCGCGCTGGAGAATCTGAGCATAGCCCAAAATACCATTCAACGGAGTTCGCAGTTCGTGGTTCATGTTAGCAAGAAATTCGCTCTTGGCAAGGTTGGCAACTTCCGCCGCTTCCTTCGCTTTCAATATCTCGAATTCTGCGGACTTGCGATTGCTAATATCGCGGCAAACGATCACCCCCCCTATCAATACCCCACTTTGATCTTTTAGCGGTCTGCCACTAAACGTCACCCACAAACCCTCAGGAATTTTCCGATTCCGGATAAAAATTTCTACATTATCTACTTCCTCACCACGAACAGCGCGAACTATGGGAAGCTGCTCTTGGGGTATCAAAGTTACTCGATCGGGTTGAAATAGTCCATACTGCTGCGACCATTCTTCTGGCTGACCCTCAAGAACTTCTGTGTCAAACATCTGTTCAGCCGCAGGGTTAACAACCAAAAATTGATAATTTTCATCGGCGACAACCACTCCATCGCTCATGCAGTTAAGGATTTGTTGCATGAGGATGGTTTGTTCTTGGAATTTCTGGTTGCTTTGCTGAAGGTCGATTTCTACCTGATTCCGTTTCCAGGTTTCTCTGCGAATTAAATGGTAAGTCCAGAAAATGATTATCAAGTTAAAGAAAATACCCACCAAAAACGCCCCCATTGCCTGAATGGCAGTGTTAGTGGCAGCTTGCTGTTTGTGCCGTAACTCTACGGTTTCTGTGGATTTTATCTGCTGTATCAGCAAGGTCGCCTCATCAAGTAGTTGCGTTGGCGATCGGTCAATTGCGGCATTTAGCCCTTTGGTTTGCCTGAGTTCAATGCTTTGCCGCAGTTGTCGTAGGCGTTGAATCGTGAATGCTTCTAAGCGATCGCCAGCTATTTGTTCACCAGACTCTTTGTCGAGCAAGCTTTGCAATCGCCGCATTTGTTGATCGACATCGATCATCCGAATACCAAATGCCCTGAAGGTCTGTTGATTTCCTGTCAGCAAGTATTGCCTCTGAAGATTTTCGGTATCTTTCAAAGCGCTGCTCACAGATTCTACAGCATTCAGAGTTTCCAAATCTTCGGCCATTTGCTGGTTGATTTCTAATGTCCGGTTGGCACTCCAAAATGCTATGCCACTGACTGTTAATGCTACGAAGGTGGTTATTGCCAAGCTCCCAGTAATAGTTCTCAGAAAGTTAGATTTTTGTTTCATCTCTGATTCGTTTTGCTTATGAGCGTAGAGGACGGAGTCCAAATTTCTGAAATACTGCCATTGCTTTAGGGCTGCTTAAAAAGTCTAGATAAGCTTGCATTTCCTGGCGATGAGGAGAGCCTTTGACAATAGCGACACCGGATCGGATTGGTTCATAAAAATCTTTTGATGCGGTGGTTAACACTTGCACATCGGCAGAGCTTTTGGCTTCTGAGAGGAAAGTGATGCCTACCTCCGCTTCTTTTTGTTCAACGGCTCGTAAGACTTCCCTTACATCCACCTTGACCACAAGTGCCTTTGACTCCACTGTCTGCTTAATACCCAACTTAGTCAGTAGGGTATCGGTATATCGACCAACTGCGAGATTTTGGCTGCCTATAGCTACGGTTTTAATGCGATCGTCCGCTAATTGCCGAAAATCAGAAATTTGCACTGAAGAATTAGCAGAAGCAATCAATACAATGTCGGTAGTCAGTAATTCCTTGCGGCTTTCGGGTGTAATTAACCCCTTTGTTTGTAACTCATCAAGGGGTGGGATATCTGCCAATAAAATCCCATCAAAGGGTTCTCCCTGCTCAATTGCCTCTTTGATTACGCCAGAACCAGCAAAGAGGGAGTGAACTACAACATTGGGATGTTCCTCCTGGTAGAGGTCTTCAATTTCTTGTAGGGCAGTGCGCACCATACCCGCCGCACCAAAATTTAAGCTCACCACTTGTTTCGGCGGGGAGGAGCAACTTCCTAACCAAACAGCAAGTATAAAGGCTACAAAACACCATGCCATCCACTGGAGGCATTTCATACTGAGTTCCTCAAGACTTGGTGTCTAGTATTCCCACTTAAGTAAACTATCTAACAGCAAATACTGAGTTACAGTAGTTTCTCATAGTCTATTTCAAGCTGTATGGCACAGACTCGAATGAAAAAGCTCACCCCTGAACAAGAAGCCCTCATGCCCATTATTCGAGATGAGTGGCTCAAGATTGCTTTAGATACTTCACCTACAGATAAACAACAAGCAGAAGCAGCTATTTGCCTTGCTTATGAATGTGTCGGCATAAAGCCCCCACAACAAATTTTGTGGTTTGATAATCCTCCACAAGCAGCAACTTGGATAGTAAATAACTTGGATGAATTAGGGCTTCCTATTGATATCGATAGATTAATTTCAACGTTGATGATTGACGATGAAGATTTGATGAATTTTCTTGGAGAAGATACATGGGATTATATTTTAAGTCTTTTTGAATTTTTATCTTCAAATAATGTATGGAATGTTATCAACGCTAGTATTCATGATATGATTTGTCGAATTTGGAATAATAATAAAAATCCAATTTTGCAGTGGAATGATATTTACCAAGTATATTCAACAGTAGTTAATTTAAAATGTAATTATTGGCTGCCTAAGTGTGCATTTTTTGAGGCAATTGGATTAGAGGAATAGCCAAAGTTAAAAGCTTTAAGAAAAACTGTTAATGAATGCGGTTTATGGTGGGCATTTACAGACATTGCGGTGATTACGCCAAAACCATCAGTAATTCGCTTTGATAGCAATGGCGAATTGCACGGTGAAGGAATTCCTGCAATTGCTTATGAAGGATTTAATATCTATGCCTATCACGGCGTAATATTACCAGAAAAGTATGGTCAAGTACACCCTAATCAATGGCAAGCATAATGGCTTTTAGAAGAAAATAATGCAGAATTACGACGAGTTTTAATTCAAGGGATTGGTTATGAAAAAATTACCCATGAATTACAAGCAGTTGAATTAGATACTTGGCGAGAATACAAGTTATTAAAAATAGATAATGATGTTGATATTGAACCAATTGTTTTATTAAAAATGACTTGCCCAAGTACAGGTTTTATTCATATCTTGCGAGTTCCACCTGATGTCACATCAGCAAGAGAGGGAATTCGCTGGGTAAATTGGGGCATAGACCCAGAAGATTTTAGCGTGCAAACTTAAGTCATAAAACTCAATTTACACTAGCTTTCAGCCACGATTAATTAAACTATTATGATTCGCTATTTCGTTACTTGTTAGCATTGGTTTTTGCAGCTACTAACTGAACTAACTCAACATCTAAGTCTAACGCCTCAGCTATTTGTTCGACAGTTGCACCTAAACTCAACATAAAAGCCATTGCTTCTAATTTACATTCTAGTTTTCCTTCTGCTTTGCCCTCTTGCTTACCTTCCTGCTTGGCTTCTTGATAAACTTTAGTTTGCTTTAACTCGCTAAATTCAAACATTTGCTCAATCTCCTCTCGATTGAGGTTCACCATTTTTTTTCTCGTTAGTATTAGTTTTTCTAGCTACCAACCGAACTAACTCAACATCTAAGTCTAAAGCCTCAGCTATTTGTTCGACAGTCGCACCTAAACTTAACATAAAAGGAATTGTTTCTAGTTTTCCTTCTGTTTTACCTTCTTGCTTGGCTTCTTGATAAACTTTAGTTTGCTTTAACTCGCTAAATCCAAACATTTGCTCAATCTCCTCTCGACTTTTTTGGGGAAATTTATAGACAATAATTGTTTCTATCAATTCGAGAAATTCCTTTTGGGCAATTTCTGAGGCTATTTGCTGTCTGGCGAGGTTGATTAACTCCCTAGCTTTTGTGACTGAACTTTCTGAAGGCTCTATTACTAATTTAACAGTCCCAATACCAATCGACTGTGATGCTGTGGAGTCTAATTCATCCAAATATATGCGCGTGACTCGCCCGGATGTGAGTAATTCTATATATCTTTCTGTTTCTCCCACATCAATACTGCGGCTGGGATAAACAACAACTCCACGCCAATTGTTGGTAAGTGTAGTTTTATCCAGGTAAAGAAAGATTTCCGTAAACAGGCGAGAGTAGAATTTTTTGTCAGGTTGAAATTGGACTTCTACGAAGTAGATAGGGGATGATGCATTACTTTTGGGGAGAAACACGCCATCAATCCGGAAAGTGAGTTGTTTGACTTCAACTGATGAAAATTGGTAGGTATTGGCGGTTTCGGGTGGTTGGTTGATGAGTTCAAAAAAGATGCTGGGGAAGCTTTGGAATAGGCGGTAGAATATTGTGTCTGTTTTCACACTGATTGATACTGGGTTGGTGCTATATGCAGAAGATTTTACCCTGCAAACTTGAGTTATATAACTCAAGTTGCATTTAGGCGATCGCTATACTAATTCTACTGTTATTTGATTCCTGAAAATTGTTGTAGCTCTAAGCTTTCTATTTATTTAGAAACTTAAATGAATCCACTAGTTGTTGATACGCTTTCTGATAATTAGCGTCATTGTCACCATAACCAGTTTTAGATAATGTCACCACAAGAATTCGCGAGTCTTTAGGGCTAGTAAAAACAACGTGTTCGTTTTCATATAAACCACTTGATTTAAACTTAATTCCAGTTTGTCCGGCAATTTTGGCAGTTTTAAATTCACGGGTAGCAGAAAATTCATTACTCTGTTTCACCCATTTCTGCAAAGGTAGTTTACGGTTATTACGATACACAGATACATGGACATTGGCTGGGTATTCTGTACCGCCTGCATATTCGCCAGCGCGAATTTTTTGGGCGTGCTTTTTAGTCCAGATATCAACTGTACCTAATGGAGAATTAACATTATTTGTCCGTGAAGCTATCTTTTCCTCTACTACAAAAGAGTTGAGGGAGTAGCCAAAGCTAAAACCCAAGCGACTGCGATAACCAACTTGATCTGGAGGTACAGGCTTTGGTGCAGACTTTTCTAAGGAAACCACTTCTTTGGCGATTGCACTTTTTGTCAATGCAGAATTTACCTCAGATATGCAGGCGATCGCTCCTGCTGTCACCAAACCTATCAATACTGGGTGTAAAATCCTTTGCTGGAGTTGCTTGTAATTCACTTTCATTCTTGAATCTGGAAATCTCTATCGCTTTGATAGATCCAACATCTCCAAGATTATTTCCGCAATTTGCTCGAATCGACGTAGTAGGATCGTTCAAGTGAATGGGTAGACTTTGCTGGATAAGTAGCGATCGCTCGCTAGCAAGCACCCTAAAATGAGAGCAAAAGACGATTCCTAAAACAAGCACACTCCAATGCGTATTTCGTTAAACTGGCTGCGGGAACTAGTAGAAATCAAACTTAGCCCGGAAGAATTAGCCGAAACCCTGACAATGGCTGGGTTTGAAGTAGAAGATATTGAAGACCGCCGCACTTGGGCAAATGGCGTTGTTGTGGGGAAAGTGCTTGAACGTCAACCCCACCCCAACGCTGATAAGTTGAGTGTGTGTCAAGTAGATGTTGGTGCGGCTGAGACTTTAAATATTGTCTGTGGTGCTGCTAACGTCCGGGCAGATATTTATGTGCCAGTAGCTACTACAGGTACTTATTTACCCAATATCGATTTAAAAATTAAGCCTGCAAAACTACGTGGTGTACCTTCTCAGGGAATGATCTGTTCTTTAAAAGAGCTGGGTTTAACCACCGATGTCGATGGAATTCATATTTTTACCCAGGAAAATCTCACCTTGGGTAGCGATGTGCGTCCGTTGTTAGGTTTAGATGATGTAATTTTAGATGTGACGGCGACTGCCAATCGCGCTGATGCCCTGAGTATGGTAGGTATAGCTAGGGAAGTAGCCGCTTTAACTGGTGGTAAACTCAGCATTCCCGAACCTAGAGAAGTTTCGATTAGCCAAGCTGGGGGAAATTTAGCGTTAAGTATCTCCGAAACCCAGGCTTGTCCTGCTTATATCGGTACTGTTATTGAACAAGTAAAAATTGCTGCTTCTCCTGGTTGGTTGCAACAACGCTTACAAGCTGCGGGAGTGCGTCCCATAAATAATGTCGTGGACATTACTAACTATGTGTTGTTGGAATGGGGACAACCTTTACACGCATTTGACCGCGATCGCCTAAAATCTCTGGCGGGAAATGGCAATTTAAGCATCGGCGTTCGCTTTGGTAATGGTGGAGAAACGCTGAAAACCCTAGATGGACAAACTCGCACTCTTTCAACCCAAAATTTATTGATTACCGCTAACGATAAACCAGTGGCGATCGCGGGAGTTATGGGTGGAGAAGAAATAGAAGTTCATGAAGGTACTCAAAGCTTAGTTTTAGAAGCAGCATTATTTGATTCTGTCGCCATTCGCCGTTCTTCTCGGAGTGTCGGTTTAAGAAGTGAATCCTCTGGCAGATACGAACGCGGCGTGAACCGTGCAGAATTAGAAGTAGCCTGTCGTCGAGCTTTGTCACTGCTGAGTGAACTAGCTGGCGGCGTAATTGTACAGCAAGAAATTGCCGACACCCGCCCCGATCCTTCCACCTGGACACGTTCAATTGCTTTGCGTTTAGATAGAGTAAATCAAGTGCTGGGGCCAATTGATTTGGGTGAAGAGACAGGAGAACTGGAAGAACATGACGTTGAGCGCATTCTCACTGCTTTGGGTTGTCAACTCACTCCATCCGGAGACCGTTCCTGGACAGTTTCTGTACCACCTTATCGTTACCGCGACTTAGAACGGGAAATTGACCTGATTGAGGAAATTGCCCGTCTCTATGGCTATGACAAATTTTGTGATACTCTGCCACAAAAAGCCGAAGCAGGCTATTTACCTTTAGATCAGGAACTAATCCGTAAAGTACGAGCTTTCTTCCGGGCAGAAGGACTGACAGAATTAATCCAGTACTCTTTGGTGAAACCAGGAGAAGACAAACAAATAGTACTGTCAAATCCCTTGTTTGTAGAGTATTCTGCACTGCGAACCGATTTATTAGCTGGGTTGATTGATGCTTTTCAATACAACTTAGAGCAAGGAAACGGTGCGCTGAATGGCTTTGAAGTTGGGCGGATTTTCTCACGAGAAGAAGACGGTTTGCAAGAAACCGAAGCGATCGCGGGGATTATGGGAGGCGATCGCACTGTTAGTAAATGGTCAAGAAGCGGACGCGAACAGCCTCTTACCTGGTATGAAGCCAAAGGTATTCTAGACAGCGTATTTCATCAACTAGATTTGCCAGTAGAATATCAACCCGATTGTAGTGATGAACGCTTGCATCCAGGACGCACCGCTTCCCTGTGGATTCGGGGTAACAGACTCGGCATTTTTGGACAACTTCATCCCCAATTGCGGCGGGAAAAAGGCCTACCGGATTCCGTCTACGCATTTCAGTTAGATGCTGATGTACTTATAGATGCTCTGGATCAAGATGATACCCTGATACCAGTATTTCATCCTTATTCCACCTATCCAGCAAGCGATCGCGATATCGCTTTCTTTGCACCTGTGAAGGTGACAGTTGCAGAAATCGAAAAAGCAATTAACAAAGCTGGTAAAGACTTACTAGAATCTGTGGAATTGTTTGATGAATATCGCGGTGAAAACGTGCCCGCCGGACAACGCAGTTTGGCATTTCGCTTAATTTATCGGGCAAGCAATCGCACCCTCACCGATACTGAAGTCGAACCAGTACACAACAAAGTCCGCGAAGCTTTGGTGGAAAAATTCGGTGTTAGCCTGAGAAGTTAACAATAGACTTCTGGTAAAAATCCGAATAGAAATAACAGCAACCACAGATGAACACAAAAAATATCGGTGTTCATCTGTGGTTAACCCTTTTCTAAGAAACATTAGTGAAAAATAAAGGTTCATGTCACCACGAAGGTTTGGCGACGATGAATGTTTTGTTTATTGCCTGAACCGAGCAGATTGGCATCCAACAAAAGGCGATCGCATTGCGGTAGAGGCAACTAGTGAGCGATACCTTTGGCACACTTCGCGATCGCCACATAACAACACCCATGCACAGCGATCGTTGAGAGTTGATCGATTGTGGTGCAGTTAAAATTACCAAAGTATGAATTGCCAAAGGAGTGAAACGGATGAGTTCATTTGTCCTTTGTTTTCAAGATATTGATCAAACAAAACTCTCCTTTGTTGGGGGTAAAGGCGCGAACCTGGGGGAACTATCCAGAATTGAGGGAATCCATGTACCGGATGGCTTTTGTATTTCTACTGAAGCTTTTAAAAGAATCATTGGGGAAACGTCATCGATTAACCAATTACTCGATCGGTTATCTCTTCTTAAGGTGGAAGATCGGCGTAAAATCAGTGAACTTAGCGGTGAGATTCGCTCTTTGATTGAAGGCATAACCATTCCTCAAGACATTAATGAAGAGATCGCCCGCCTCCTCTCCAGGCTAGGAGAAAAAAATGCCTATGCAGTACGATCCAGCGCAACTGCTGAGGATTTACCGACAGCCTCTTTTGCAGGCCAGCAGGATACGTATTTGAACATTATTGGAAAGGAAGCAATTTTAAAGCATATCAGTAAGTGCTGGGCATCGCTATTTACCGAGAGAGCAGTAATTTACCGCCTCCAAAACGGCTTCGACCACCGTAAAGTCCACCTGTCTGTGGTTGTTCAGAAGATGGTCTTTCCGCAGGTAGCAGGAATTTTGTTTACTGCCGATCCCGTCACTTCTAATCGGAAGGTGTTATCTATTGATGCCAGCTTCGGACTTGGTGAGACCTTAGTCAGAGGTCTGGTGAATGCGGATATCTATAAAGTGTGCAATGGCAAAATTATCGATCAGAAGATATCCACCAAGAAACTGGCTATTTATGCCTTAAAAGATGGCGGTACAAAAGAACAGGAGATTGAACCTGAACGGCAGAATAGGCAAGCGCTGACAGACGAGCAGATTTTACAGCTTGAGCGCATCGGTAGGAAGATTGAAGAACATTTTGGACACCCCCAGGACATTGAATGGTGTTTGGTTGATGGCACATTTCATATTGTCCAGAGTCGCCCCATCACGACTTTATATCCCATTCCTGAAGCGAATGATGAAGAAAATCACGTCTATGTATCTGTCGGTCATCAACAAATGATGACTGACCCAATCAAACCATTGGGATTGTCTTTTTTCCTGTTAATGACCCATGCACCCATGCACACTGCTGGTGGAAGGTTGTTTGTTGATGTTACAGCGACGCTGGCATCACCTGTCAGCAGAGAAACGGTATTAAACGTGACATTGGGAAAATCTGATCCGCTCATGAAAGACGCACTTACAATCATCCTAGAGCGGGGAGATTTTATAAAATCGTTACCCGTCGAGCAGAGTTCCGGCAAAAGCGGTAAAGGTCGATCGCCTGCGGATTTTCAAACCCTAAACGACTACGATCCGGCGATTGTTGCTGATTTGATTCAACAGAGTCAAACCTCGATCGACGCGTTAAAACAAACCATCCAAACAAAATCAGGATCGGATCTGTTTGATTTTATCCTGGAAGATATCCAGCAATTAAAAAAGACCAACGCTGATTCACAGAGTTTTGGTGTGCTTATCACTGGGATGAATGCTTCCTCCTGGATCAATGAAAAAATGAACGAGTGGTTAGGCGAAAAAAACGCAGCGGATACACTTTCTCAATCAGCACCCAACAATATTACGTCGGAAATGGGTCTGGCACTATTGGATGTTGCGGATGCGATTCGTCCTTACCCGGAAGTCATTGAGTTTTTGCAACAGGTAAAAGAAGATAACTTTCTAGGTGAATTGGTGAAGCTTGAGGGTGGACAGGAAGCCCAGAACGCGATCGCTACTTTTCTTCACAAATACGGAATGCGATGTGTTGGAGAAATCGATCTTACGAGAACTCGTTGGAGCGAAAACCCAACCACACTTGTTCCGATGATTCTCAGTAACATCAAAAATTTTGAGCCTGGTGAAAGCGAGCGTAAATTTGAGCAAGGGCGACAGTCAGCTTTGAAAAAAGAACAAGAGTTATTAGAGCGATTGAAGCAATTACCGGATGGTGAACAAAAGGCCGAACAGACAAAACGAATGATCAGCTTAATTCGGAATTTCATCGGTTATCGCGAATATCCAAAATACGGTATAGTTAACCGCTACTTCGTTTATAAGAAAGCTTTACTCAAAGAAGCTGAACAACTCGTACAAGAGGGCGTTATTCATGAAAAAGAAGATATATACTATCTCACTTTTGAAGAACTTCGCGAAGTCGTACGCACAAATAAACTTGATTACCAGATTATCAACAAACGAAAAGATGAGTACAAATTATATGAAAAACTAACTCCCCCACGTGTTATTACTTCTGATGGTGAAATCATTGCAGGTCGGTACAAACGAGAAAATCTCCCTGCCGAAGCTATTATAGGTCTACCTGTTTCCTCTGGAGTTATAGAGGGACGAGCACGTGTCATCTTAAACATGGAAGATGCCGATCTAGAAGATGGAGATATATTAGTCACCTCCTTTACTGACCCTAGCTGGACACCATTGTTTGTATCCATAAAAGGTCTAGTCACCGAAGTTGGTGGACTGATGACTCATGGAGCAGTTATCGCACGTGAATATGGCATAAGCGCAGTTGTTGGAGTGGATAATGCTACCAAACTGATCGATGACGGACAGAGAATTCGGGTTAATGGAACGGAAGGCTATGTAGAAATCCTAGATTAAAGCGAAAATTACAAAATTGAGTTTTAAATACGGTGCAAGGGGCTTAATATCCCTCGTTAACAAGTTAAGCTCTAGGGCTATTAGTCAATAAGCAAAAGTACGCAATAGACTAGTGGCGTGGCAAGACTACTAAAATGTTGCAATAAAAAATGTTCATAGTTGCGCTTTAGCGCCCTATCAATTAGAAATCTAATGCACAAATTTAGCCTTGTCACAGCAATAGCATGAATTGGCTTGACGATAACGTTCTTTTAGCACATCTGGACTCAGATGTGCGGCTACACTAATTCGTTTCGGCATTAGTCATCTTTGCACTCACTTTTTTGATCGTAAGCGATTACCCGGACATGAGATCGCTGTTTCGAGAAACGCTATAGTCGCTTGCAAAGTCTACAGTTAGAGAATCTTGTGCCCTCACCACAGACCTACTTCACCTCATTGAAAATTGCAGTAATTTGTACAAAACCGCGTTCGGGCTGGGCATAGGGTATAGCATTAACGCCCCATTTCCAATTCTCACGAAAAGATGTGTAATTTAGAGGTACTTTAGCTTATCTCTAGACTTCACAGTAAGTTCACGAATTGAATAGGATTACTCTAGTGTTTTTATGTAAATAAACTCACTAAATTAGCTTCTATTACAAGCTTTTTCAGATTTTTCTCTCACTCAATAACGTAGATTTTACTTAAGTAAAAAGCCTACTTAATAAACTTTACTTAAAGTTAGTCAGAAATTCTTACAATAAGGTATTAAAAGATATTAAACTAAAATAATTAAACAAATTTAAAAACCTCGATCGTCATAAATAATTATTTTTTATGCCAACAAATTCAAATACTAATTTAGAAAGAGTTTCTGATATACAAAATAACAGTGATGTGGAGTCTTTAGCCCAACAGTGGGCTAAAAAGTATGTGCAGAATCTTCAGCCTGATACTAACGTTTCAGCAAGTGACAAGACACTGAACCTAGCCGAAATAGTATCACCAGCAGGTCGAGATAAAACCACTCAAAAAATCATAGAATCTTTACGGAGCGTCAGTGCCAAAGCGTGGAATCAAACAGAAGCACTGTTATCAGAACAAGTTAAGTTACATTCCATAGATCCCAGCACTATTAATCCTTGGGAAATTGCAGCAGATTCATTCAACATTTATCAAAAAACTTTAGAAGTATATACCCAAAAAGCAACACTGCGGCCTTTGGCTTTAGTAGTGCAATTAGCACAAGCAGGTAATCCACTTTATGAGCAAGCATTGCAAGTCTATACTGAACAAGTTGCTCCTAACCAGCTAGCTACAGTAGTTGGTGCAGAGATAGGAGCAATTAGAAAAAAATATACAAGTCAAGATCCGAGAGTGATTGGCTTTGTGACGATGCAGTTTCATTACACAAGCCAAATGCTGTTAGAACAGCTAGATCCAATAGAGCGATCGCTCATTGGTGCATACTTTAAAGTTATTGATGACCACCTATATATGCCACTGCAACGCGCTTATGAAGCAGCAGCTAGGCATGATTATAATTCACCAGTAATGTCCGCAGTGCGAACGCTGTTACCAGTTAGTACACAAATTGCCAAGAATATTTGCCAAAAGGTAATAGAACTCTATCCCAATTACCACTCTATCTCTGGTGTTTTGAGTGACCCAGTGGTAAAAATCTCTAGCATCCGTGATGTAGAAATGTTTCAGGTATATTTGTGGGTGTGTGCCTTAGAAGGAAACATTGCCGCTGTTCAACAAGAATTATTTCCCCTATGTGTGATGCTTTATCCCACATTAAACGTGAAATGGGATATAGTTCGCCAAATGCTGTTTTTGTTAAAGCAAGAAGTAGAAACTTACTTAACTCCTGAGCAAAATCACACCTTAATCCCATACTCTCAAGCATTATGGCAGATGTTCTCTACAGAAGTCATTGGTTAACTGATACCAATTCTATGGTATGTGATGTTCTGTAACTCCATCTAAAACTTGTTATGCCCAAATACATCATGTGGGGAACTTACTGCGAAGACGTTCTTGAAAAACGCACCCCCTATCGTCAAGCCCACTTAGACGGACTAGCAAAACAAAAAGAATCCGGTGTGCTGATGACTATTGGCCCCACCAAAGATGTAACAAAAGTTTTTGGAATTTACGAAGCTGAAGATGAAGCTACTGTGCGCCAGTTAATTGAAAACGACCCCTACTGGCAAAATGGCATCTGGACTGAATATTTTGTTAAAGAGTGGATTCAGGCTATTTAGGCAATAGTCATTTGTCCTCTCTTACAAAGTTCTAAACGGAGGAAACCTCCGCTCAATGCCAGTTGGTTCAAGTCGGGAGACCCTTTCGGCAGTCACTGATGGGGGAGAACCCCCAACCCAAGACCGCGCTGCTGACGCTCCTTCGTCGCTACCCTACGGGTGACGCCAGTTCACGCCAGTCGCTTCAAGTCGGCAAAGCCGCCCAACGCGCTGGCTCCTTTATGCTGGGGAACCCGTCCACCGGACTGGCTCACCGCTCCGCTAACACCACACGACTGACTTGACTTTGCGCTTTGTCATTGCTCATTTGCCATTGGGCATTTCTCCCTTGTCCTCCTTATCTCCCCCTGCTCCCCTGCTTCCTTAGTCGCCTTTCTCAGTAAATTCCCGCTTTAAGCAGATGCGATCGCATTGTTGTAGATGCGAGGATCGGTATTCCTCACATAGCCAACCATCGATGTTGCCTAGAATAAAGATAAATTCATCTGTAAATACAACAACTTCGGTTTGCTATCATCTTTTGATGTTTTGAGAAAGGACACTATGAATCTCAACTTAAAACGCACACTTCTACCCGGCTTGATGGCTGCAAGTTTAGCCGGCGGTGCTTTAGTTCCTGCTAAACCTGCTTCTGCTGATATGCTACGAGATATCGGTATTGGAGCGGGTGCGGGTGTAGTAACTGGTGCTGTTAGAGGGAATGGTGCTGTAATCAACAATGCCATCAAAGGTGCTGCCGCTGGCGCTGCTGTCCATGCTGTACACGGTACTAGAAAGCAACCACGTAACCGCAGAGTCGGTAACTTAGGTCAAGATGTCGGAGTCGGTGCCGCAGCTAGTACAGTTACAGGCATCATTCTTCATGGTACTAAAAATCCTGGAGGCGATGCGATAGATGGTGCAGCGGCGGGTGCAGCCATCAATGTCCTTACCAATGGACATAGAAATAGATAATCTGCGATCCATAATTTGTACCTGACAGATTAATTACGAATTATGGATTATGGATTTTTCAAATAAATTCCCTAGCCAAGCTAGGGAATTTTAATCAAAAAGCTCAAAAGCTGAGGAAAAAGTATTAAAAATTCGGAATGAGCTAATTTTGTGTAATGTTACTGCCCTTTTAAAGCTTTTCTAAAGTTGCGACGATAGGATTTATTAGTAATAAATAAAGCAGGCCACAACAGCGATAAACCAATACGATTAGGCAAACTTGGGGTAAAGTTAGTCCGTTCAAAGCCAGTCCAGAACTTCCAAGCCCCATACACATAACCTGCAATTAACCCAAGAATAATTAAATTACTCATTTTTATAACTCCCAGCGCAACAGACAAAATTTGAGTTAAGTATTTCTACACTAATTAAACACGCGATCGCTAAAACTGAAAAAGTCTAAATAAACTATTCAGTTTTTTTTGTAAGCGCGTCAGTTAACGATACATTCCCTGATTTCAGTTTAGAGTAGCCTCTTACATCGTAGCTAGTGGCGATCGCGTAATTTAAAAATTAACAATCAACAACATCCTGGCTGTTTTCTAGAAGAACTGCTATAAAACTAAGTATATATACTTGATTAACTTAGATGCTTCTGGTGGGAGTTCCTTAAATATCAACATCCATAGAAGACTAAATTGAGCATCCCACCTCTTGAAGCAGAGCTGTTTCATTCCACAAGATGAAGAAGTTTGTCAATATTATGAGAGATAAATCTTTGAGCACTTGTGATGGAATGATGACCATTTCGACGAAGGATATTAAGTGCGTTGGCGAAGCCTTGCCGAAGGCATCGCTATCAAGATGGAGATATTTGCAGGGGCATTACCCTGACGTATTTGTGAATCATACTCTTTAAAAACTACGTCTTTAACCCAGTGAAGGCAATTTTCAATACACCAATGACCTTTCTCTCCTCAACACTTGCAATTTTACCTGTTGAGTGGGAATGATATCATGTTCGTATAATCACTTATGATAAAAGTAGGTAGTAAAATTATAAA
>JAVRCV020000082.1:0-37453 GCA_034530615.2 Aulosira sp. ZfuVER01 | reverse complement strand
GTGCCTATCTCAACGGATTAATCTTTGCTCACTAAATAAAAAATGGGATGCTCCCATAGCTATATCTTCGCCAATTCCTGATTTGCTAGTGAAATTGTTCAACAGTAAATTCCCAAACAAGATATCAAGTAAATTAGAACTCAAACTTTTGCATTCAGAAAATCAAACATCAATCCAACAACTTATAGATTCTCTAAGAACTAATCCAATTCCCGATGAAATATTGCAATCACTTATTGAGGTCTTGGCCCAGATACTGATGCCATTGGGACAATACAGTAACCTTAGCGAAGCGGTGGAGCAAGGAATAGAAAAAATTTTAGATTTAATTACAGGAAAACAAGATAACTACCAAGAGATGAGAGGACTGATTCGGGAAACGATAGAAGAATATAATTTTGGTATGGCTAGAAACTATAGCCTGATGATGGAATTGAATTTACAAGACCTCATTTTAACAGCACTACAAAGATTTATTACAGAAGCAGAGCAACCCACAATTGAAAATCTAACTCAAGAGAACAAAGGAGAATTGCAAGATACAAGACTGTATGAAAATCTACGCATAGAAAAAAAATCTCCCGGAACTCAGACTCAAAAACCCATTAAAAAACCTCTGTTTAAAATTACCAATATTGAACCGACATCATCAAAAGAAATAAACGGAAATCAACCTAATTTAGGTAACACTTTGTTGAGTAGGAGTAAAACTGCATCTCAACAAAAAAATAGTTTACAGTTTCCTCTTTGTAGTCAACTTCGTAAGCAAATTAAAGCGAAAGCTTTAGAAAACCAAGAATGCAATGACAAAAGTATATTTTTATCCTTACCAGAATTTGTAGATTTAACCTATTGGTGTTCTCCAGTTGAAGATCAAGGACTATTGAACTCTTGCACAGCCCATGCTGGAGTTGCCTTGATGGAATATGCTGAGAAAAAAAGTTCTGACACCTATACAGATGCTTCTCCCCTCTTCCTCTACCGAGTTACCCGCAATTTAATGCAACGAGAGGGAGATTCAGGAGCTTCTGTAAGGGATACAATCAAGGCGATGGTAGCTTTTGGAGTTTGTCCAGAGGAACATTGGCCTTACAACGAAGATAGGTTTGATCAAGAACCAACACCTTTCTGCTATTCCTTTGCTGAGAACTACAAAACAATCAAATATTTTCGTTTAGATTACGGGCAGATTTCGCGATACACCCTCCTCTCACAAGTGAAAGTGCTACTGGCATCAGAAATTCCCTGTATATTTGGATTCACCCTCTACAATTCTGTCTACGACGAAGTAAATGTCCTTAAAGGACATATTCCTTTACCCAACAAACGAAGCAAAGTTATTGGTGGTCACACTGTAGTTGCAGTTGGTTATCACGATCGCAAGATTATCGAAAATGAAGATGGTAAAACATCGAAAGGAGCTTTGTTAATTCGTAACTCTTGGGGAACTCGTTGGGGTCAAGGTGGCTACGGCTGGCTACCATACGATTACATCATGGAAGGATTGACAGCTGATTGGTGGTCGCTCCTGAAGGCAGAATGGTTAGCTACTGGACGCTTTGGTGCTGGGGCGAGTGCTTGGAACCCGGATAAAGGAGACAGAGATGGTGATATCAAGGAAGGTCAAACTGATTAAAGCAGATAGGGCGAGTCTGCGGCTTTATAAAAGTAAGACTCTTCAACTGTTAAAAAACACCCGTTAACAGCACAGCCTATCAGTGCCGCTTGATGCCAAAATTATCAAAATCTTGGCACTATTTCATACATGAGGACTTACTACTATATTTTGTATAAAAATCTTAATATATCGTGCTTTTTAGTAAAAATTACTTACACAACTATGCTTGTCATTCCTAGAGTCATCCCCCTGTGGAATTAATTCTCAGGCATTCCGGAAATTGGGGGGAAAAGTCAGAAAACCTATATCAGGACTTACTCAGTAACCAGCTCATGACCCACCACATGATCGGTAAAGTACTACAGGCGCGTTACCAAATCGTCCAAAGCCTAGGTGCAGGGGTATTTGGACAGACATACATTGCCGTAGACATAGAATACCCAGAAAACCCGAAATGCGTTGTTAAACAACTAAAGGTTAGCAGTTCTCACCCTAGTTACTTAGATAACTTAAGGCTGCGTTTTCTCACGGAAACCGAAACTCTCAAGCGTCTAGGACGCCACGCTCAAATTCCCCAACTCATTGCTTGCTTTGAAGAAAATGAGCGATTCTACTTAGTGCAAGAGTTTATTGAAGGACACGCACTGACAGAAGAATTACCAATTAATAAACAGTGTGGGGATATTTGGAGTGAGAGCCAAGTTATCGCATTTCTCGAGGATGTCTTAGGAATTCTGGAATTTGTTCATGCTCAAGGCGTTATCCATTGCGATATCAAGCCGGAAAATCTGATCAGACGTGCTTATGATGGCAGATTAGTCCTAATTGACTTTGGCTCAATCCAGCCCTTTGATTTTGGTGCAGATTCAGAATTACCTATCCATTCAGTTCCTGTGACTTCATTGGGATACATACCGCCAGAGCAATTTATTGGTCAAACACAGCCCAACAGTGATATCTATTCTTTAGGTATAATTGCTATCCAAGCATTAACAGGATTGTCACCACTACAATTTAAATTAGATCCTTATACGAATGAGATTATTTGGCATTCTCCACAAATAGCAGTTAATGATTATTTAGCTGCGATTCTCAGCCAAATGATCCGCTACGATTTTCAAGACCGTTTTCAATCTGCAAGTGAAGTACTGCATATACTTCAAGAAATGCTGTGGGAAACTCATTTACCACCTGTAGAAGAACAGCATGGCCTGTACCTAGAACCATCTGTAACAGTTAGCCATTTACCTCAAAGTTCTGCAACCAAAAAATCGGCTCCTCTACTAACAGGAATGAGAATAGGTATAGCGGCTAATTCTATGTTGCTAGGATTGGGAATGTATTCTTTATTTACTAATTCCCCAGCCTATTCAGAAACAGAAACTTTATATAAAGCAACAGAAGAATATCAAGCTGGAGATTTACAAGAAGCGATCGCTCTGGTAAAGTCGATTCCTTCAGACAGTAAAATTTATCCAGAAGCTCAAGCCACAATTGACGAATGGCAACAGCAATGGCAAGTGGCTGCTGAACAATACCAATTTGCGGAAACAGCCTTTAATGCTGGTAGATGGTCAGATGTACTGAGTGTTGCTGCTAAAGTGCCGGATATTTTATATTGGCAATCGAAAACAGATAAACTAGTTGAGCAAGCACGCACTCATGTTGAAGCACAGACACAAGACTTATTAGCAAAAGCTTATGCAAGTGCAAATAACAGAGAGTTTTCCACTGCTATAGAATATCTGCGTCAAGTTCCTGTAGAAAGTTCGGCGGGAGTTATAGTACAGAAAAAATTGGCTGAGTACGATCAAAAGCAAAAAGTTAGAGCTACATTCTTTCTCCAAAAAGCTTACAATAAAGCCTCTGCTGGTGAATTTGAAGACGCTGTCAAATTTCTCCAAAAGGTTCCAAAAAATACTCCAGTTTACGCACAAGCTCGAATCAAATTGAATGAGTATACTCAAAAGCAACGCTTGCGATCGCAAACTAATAGCGTAGCTTTATCAAAACAAAATTCTGCGGTAAAAAAGCCAAATTCAGATAGCCGTTACTACTCAAATAGGAAAATTGAAAAACTCAGACCTATCATTGATATTGAAGGCATGAGTATTCAATAGTTACTACCTCAAGTTATAGAAGCAAAATTCACCAAAATGCAGTTAGCAATTGGTGACAGCATCCTGAAATCACTTCAATATTAGAGGCGATTAGCGTGGTTGTTGATTAGGAGCAAAAGGATTAGGAAGTCGCATTATGGGTACAACTACAGGCTGTGGTTTTTCACGTTGTAGTTGATTTTGTGCTTGCTTGCTCGCTTCTATTGCTTGTTGGTAGTCAGGCTTATATTTTATTGCTTGAGCATAAGATGCGATCGCATCTTGATAGCGTTTTAAATTCACTAGAGCATTGCCTCTGCTGTACCAGCTTTCGTAATAGTCTGGCTTGTAACGCACTGCTCTATTATAGGATGCGATCGCATCTGCGTATTTCTGTAAATTGTATTGAGAATTTCCTAAGTTATACCAAACTTGATAATCGTTACGCTTCAAAGCTATGGCTTTATTGTAGGATTCAATTGCTTCTTGATAGCGTTGACTTTGATGTAATGCCCAGCCTCGACTATACCATGCTTGGTAGTTATTAGCATTATATTTAATTACTTGGTCAAAAGATGTAACTGCTTCAGGATAACGTCGCAGAGTAATCAACACATTACCTCTAGATAACCAAGCTTGATAATAATTTGATTTATATTGTACCGCTTTATCATAATCTCTAAATGCATCTTCATAGCGGTTTAAATTTACCAAAGAATTGCCACGATTGTACCAGTAATTTTGACGATCTGGCTTTAATTCTATGGCTTTATCGTAGGCTGTAATTGCATCTTCGTAGCGTTTTAAATTTTGCAGCGATAAACCTTTATTATACCAAGCAATATCATAATTATTTTGCAATTCTATTGCTTGATTGTAAGCTTGGATCGCATTTTCATATTGCTGCAAATTACTAAAAGCTTCACCTTTAGCATTCCAGATTTCGGGAGAGTTACTTTCTAATTGTAGAGCTTTATCAAAAGAGGCGATCGCTTCTTGGTAGCGCTGTGAATTTTCTAAAACTAAGCCTCTACTAGTCCAAGCTTCTAAGTAATCTGGCTGAATTTGAATTGCTTTATCGTATGCTGCTAACGCTTCTTTATATTGTTTTAATGCAGATAAAGTGTTGCCTCGGCCATACCATCCTTGAGCATAATTCGGTCTAATATTCACTGCTTTATCATAGACAGCAAGTGCATCTTGATAGCGTTGTAAGTCATACAAGGTATTGCCTTGTTTATATAATTCTGTGGCGTTATTCGTATAGATACCGTCAAGAATAAATGTCAAAGCAGCCCCACTTACGCCCAAGATAAATACTGCTGCTAAAATTTTGCGAATTATCTCTTTTTTATATTTATGATTTTTTAAATTCTTAAATTGCAGTATCGGAGTTAATGCTATTGTTTGCGGGGCTGGCTTTGTTAACTCCTTGAGTGCCTGTAATGCTTCTGTTGCCGAAGCGTAGCGCTGCCGAAAGTCATAACATACCATTTTGTTTAATACTTGTGCGAATTCTGGCGAAACTTGAGTATATTTTTGCCAGATAATTTCATTAGTATCATCATCCTTTTCTAATTGTTCAGGTGGTAATCCTGTTAAAGCTTGAATCGCAATGATTCCCACCGCATAAATATCACTGCTAAATTTGGGATTACCTTGTGCTTGTTCCCCAGGGAGATATCCCGGCGTACCGATAGCAACAGTAGATTTAGTTTGACCCTGTGGCGTGATAACTTGGGTAGTAATTTGTTTAACCGCACCAAAGTCAATTAATACTAACTTGCCATCTTGCTTCCGTCTGAGAACATTGCACGGATTGACATCGCGGTGAATTACTTTCTGTTGATGAACAAACTCTAAAATTGCCAAGATTTCCATCAATAGCGAAATTACCTCATCTTGGCTAAAAGTTTTCCCTGGTATTAATTCTTGACTCAGGTTATGTCCTTCGATAAATTCCTGTACCAGATAGAATTCTGCATTTTCTTCAAAATATGCTAAAAGTTGGGGAATATAATCGTGAGTGCCTAATTTGTACAGAACTTGAGCTTCTGTATCAAATAAACGTCTAGCAGTCTCTAACGTTACTGGATCGTTTGCCTGAGGCTTAAGTTTTTTCACAACACATTGAGGAGATCCCGGCAATTGAGTATCACAAGCGACAAAGGTTTCCCCAAATCCCCCACCACCCAAGTGGCTAATAATTTGGTATCTTCCAACAAGTGTGTTTCCCAGCATCAGGTTTGCCTAGTTGAGTGCGATATATCTGATTTCAATCTTGGCACAAGCAACCCGGATTCAGCGCGACAACGAGGACAAGGAGACGCGAGGACGCGGGGACGCGGTGAACCACTTGCGGTGGAAGGGTTCCCTGGCATAAGCAAAGTGGTGAACCCGAAGGGAGAAATAATCGATGACAAATGACAAATCCCAATGATTCCTATTAGTGATAATATCCGCACTCGGCATCGACCGATTATTAATTACTGGCTGATTGGCATTAATATTGCAATATTTTTATGGGAAATTCAATTAGAACTAGGCGATAAATTAGCCGCTTTTGTTTACAGTTGGGGTGTAATTCCAGCGCAGTTTACTGGAGCAATTACTAATGCCTTTCTTAACCCAGCAGCTTGGATAGTTGTATGCTGGCGGTTGATTGCTTTGCCTTTTGGAATGTTTCTCCACGGTAGCTTTAGCCAAATATTAGGAAACTTACTATTTTTATGGGTGTTTGGTAAGACTTTAGAAAATATTCTCGGTCATAAACGCTATTTAGGATTTTATTTGAGTGCTGGCGTTGTAACAGAATTAGTCCAAATACTAGCCCAACCGAATTTGACAGTACCATTGATTGGAGCGAATGGTGCGATCGCATCTATTTTAGGGGCATATATAACTAAGTTCCCTAAAGCTAAAATAGACAGTATTTTACCCCTAATATTGGTGTATATTCCTGTTGAATTACCTGCTTTCGTTTATTTATTTTGGTGGTTTAGCCAACAGTTTTTTTACAGTATAGGTAGTTTAAATATTCCCCCTGTTGGCGTTAATCATTTTAGCATTGCTTACTGGGCACAAGCGGCGGGATTATTAATTGGTGCGCTGTTCATGCGATTTCAGCGATGATGAAAGATCAGTAAATATAATTGGTGAAAGAATTTCTACTTCTAGTCAGTGAAGGGTGAGACCCCTAATTTAAGCGAAAACTAGCAATTTCGCAAATGCGATCGCTTACCAAAATTGTTTATAAAAACTAATAAAAACGTTTGCGTTTATTAATCAGTACTGGTAACATTCAGGGAAAAGGTTTGGTAGAGTTACCAAACCTTGTAATATAGAAGTGAAAGACTCATCTCAATTAAATCATCCTTATGGTTGTGAGTACATCTACCTTGGGGATGTATGCATAGAGCGTAAAAGCTGGTATTTAATTTGCTCTGAAGTTGCGGAACAGCGAACAGTAAGTTCATCAATATCCTAGCAAATCACTCAACTAGAACATTGCTGAATTCACTTATTTGGTACTCAAAACTCAGCACTCACAACTACTTAATTCCCACCCAATCTAAGCAAAGCTGACGGAAATGATCGCCGCGCACTTCAAAATTGGGATATTGGTCGAAACTGGCGCAGGCAGGAGATAGCAACACTACGGAAGCTTGGTGTTTTTTGGCTAATTCTGCTGATTTGGGTATTGCTTTCTCCATCGTTTCTACGATTTCATAGTTAGAATATCCCACCTCTTGCAGACGTTGAGCAAACGCAGGTGCAGCGCTACCAATTAATAACACGGCGGCGGCTTGGGATTGAATTTTTGCTAACCAGCCTGTGTCATCCCCGGCTTTGGCTTCGCCACCAGCAATCAAAATCGCTGGACTTTTCACAGATGCTAAACCAACTTCCGCAGCATCGTAGTTAGTAGCTTTGCTGTCGTTGATAAAATCAATGCCTTCCCAAGTGCAGATATGTTCTAAACGATGGGCTACACCTGGAAATTCTCGAATTGCACGGGAAATAGCATCGGGATGAATTTCTGCCAACCGCGCTGCTGCAACTGCCATTAAAAGATTTTGTTGGTTATGTTCCCCTACCATCCGCAAAGCAGACACTTCCACAATCGGTTGTGGTGTGGAGGTTGCAGATAATTTTTCGATCGCCCAACCATCTTGTATGTAAAAGCCTTTCTCGCCAATCAGGTAATCTTTACCTTTGACACTCGTCCAATAGGCATCAGGCCAATCACTTAAACCTACTTTCCGCAAGTAGGCATCATCGCCATTGAATACTTGCAATTGAGATTTTCGCAGCAGCTTGGCTTTGATGTTGTAGTAATTATCTAAAGTTTTGTGGCGGCTGAGGTGATCTGGCGTGAAAGTTGTCCACACACCAATCCGAGGGGACAGAGTAACAGAAGATTCTATTTGATAACTACTGATTTCACCAATCACCCAATCTGGCTGTTTCTCGGCTAAGGCGACTTCACAGGCAGCATAGCCAATGTTCCCACAGGCAGGAGCATCAAAGCCAGCAGCTTGAAAGATTGCCGCAATCAAAGCAGTGGTGGTAGTTTTACCATTAGTACCAGTAATTCCTACCCAGGGCAGAGATTGCAAATATCGCCAAGCAAGCTCCATTTCCCCAATAGTTTCAATACCTAATTCCCGTGCTTTGACTAATACAGGAATATCCCAAGGCACACCAGGACTGACAACTATTAATTGCGGTAAATCAGCATCATTGAATTCTAGGGAGTACCCTAGTTTCACAGTTATGTTTTCTGTAGCAAGTTCTTGTTGTTGTTTCAGGAGGGTTTCGGAGGTGTTGCTGTCACATAGCTCCACCTCCCAGCCTTCCCTATGCAACAATCTCGCCGCAGCAATACCGGATTTTCCTAATCCAATGACAGCAGATCTAGGCATAGATTGTAAGTAGCAGAGGTCCCTGGTTAAGCACTACTGATCGTAGCGCCTATTGGCAAAAATTACACCCGCTTTTGGTTGATTTAGGCTACAAATTTTTGACGATCGCCCCAAAGTCAGCTAAAACACGGGCATGATTACGTAATAAGCCCAGTAAATTTAACCGATTGCGCTTAATTTCTGGATTGGGGTCCATAACTAAAACACTGTCTTCACCGTCAAAAAAGCTACTAACAGTAGGAGTAATTTTGCTTAATGCTGTTACTAACAGCTGATAGTTTCTAGATTGCTGTGCTGCTTGTGTTTGAGGTACTAATTCGACTAGAGCATTGTAAAAAGCTGCCTCAGAAGGCTTTTGGAATAGTTCCTGGCGAACTAAGGCAGTTGGATCTAACTGTTGTGTATCCAAATCGCCTTGGGCTGCTAAACGTGTCGAACGGTTTACAGTTTCATAGATCGTATCTAAAGTACCATCACGGCGAATTTGTTGCAGGTATAAGGCGCGATCGCGTACATCTAATAAATCTTGCAGTGCCCGTTCGGTATATTCGGGGTCATTCTCTCCTAAAACAGCATTTACTAGGTCATAGTCAATCTGTTTTTCTTCTTGCAGTAGTGTACGGATACGTTGCAAGAAAAATTCTCGTAAGTTCGCGATTAATTGCGCTTGATCTTTGTGATATTTCTCCACGAAATCTGCTGTAATTTGCTCTAACAACTCAGCTAAATTAATAGGTAAATTAGCTGACCATGTAATGTTAATTACCGCATTTGCTGCTCGACGCAAGGCAAAGGGGTCGGAGGAACCGCTAGGTATTAAACCCAGTCCAAAGATACTCACTAAAGTATCTAATCTGTCTGCTAAACCGACAACTTGACCTGTGAGAGTTTCGGGTAAAATATCATCGGCTCCTCTAGGTAAATAATGCTCAAAAATTGCTCTAGCAACTTCTGCTGGTTCACCACTAGCGGAAGCATAATTTTCTCCCATCACCCCTTGTAATTCTGGGAATTCATAGACCATTTGGGTGACAAGGTCAGCTTTACACAGCAATGCAGCCCTTTGGATATTTTGACGCTGATTTTCTGGCAGTTGTAGTTGATTGCTGATTTGTCCAGCAATATTAACGATGCGATCTACCTTGAGGCGCAAAGAACCCAAATCTTCTTGGAAGGTGACTTTTTCTAATTGTGGTAAAAAGCTTTCTAAAGGCTTGGCTAAATCAGTTTTATAGAAGAACTGTCCATCAGCTAATCTAGCTCTGATCACTCTTTCATTACCAACAGCAATAATATCTGCTTTGCTGGGATCGCCGTTAGAAATCGTGATGAAATTAGGCAATAATTCTTTGCTATTTACACCCTTGAACACCGGGAAATAACGCTGGTGACTGACCATGACTGTGGTAATTACCTCAGTTGGTAAATTCAAAAATTCGGCTTCAAATTTGCCTACAACAGTAGAAGGATACTCTACTAAATTAATGACTTCCTCTAATAAATCTGGGTAGATTTCCGCATGACCATTTAGCTTTTCGGCGGAAGACTTAACTTGCTCTTGGATAGTATTTGCCCGTTCCTGGGGATCAACTACGACATAAGCAGACCGCAAACTGCTAACATAATCATTAGCTTGGGAAATTGTAACCGTTTCTGGATGCAAGACCCGATGACCGCGAGAAATGCGATCGCTTTTCACAACCTTAGAAGCATTCACCAATTCAATCGGCAGTACCTCTGCATCTAACAAAGCCACCAGCCAGCGAATTGGGCGGGAAAATCTGACATCACCATCACCCCAGCGCATTAACCGCTTACCTTCTAACCCCAAAATCCACTGGGGAACAAGTTCCGTTAAAATATCCGCCACTGGACGACCGACAATGCTTTTGTTGACAAATACAAAATCGCCCTTGTCAGTGGGTCGAATTTGTAGCGCCTCGATTTCCACACCTTGCTTTTTCGCAAAACCGACAGCAGCAGGTGTGGGTTTGCCATCTTTAAAAGCTGCTTGTGCGGGAGGGCCTTTAATTTCCTCTTCTCGGTCTGGTTGTTGAGATGGTAGACCTTTAATAAGTACCGCCAAACGCCGAGGAGTACCGTAAACTTCCACAGCATCGCTAGTCAGGCTGTTTGTTAAAAGACTTTGAGGAATAAGCGATCGCCACTGTACGATAGCATCACGGAGAAAGCTTGCAGGTAGTTCTTCTGTTCCAACTTCCAATAAAAATTCAGGCATAAGACATTTTTTGTAAAACAGCCAGTTTCAACAGTTTACCTTGCCCTTTGAGCAGGCAACATTAGAAAAATCCTGGCTGTAAATTGTAGGAATTTGCATCTACGCACTATTTTAGAGAAGAGCGATCGCAAAAAATATTCGAGTCTAGCTATGGAGCAATGCCGATTCTCCAGTTCAAGTAAGATATAAATAACCGCAATGGCTACCCAAAACCTTAAAAGCCATGTCAGAAACTCTAGCTGCGCCCGATGTCAAATTTCCACCTACCCAAGCGGAACTACCTTATGATGACGGTATCCCGATGGAAAGCCAACGACATAAAGTGCAAATGGAATTGTTAATTGATGTTGTAGAAACTTGGCTAGAACAACGGGAAGATGGATATACAAGTGGCAATATGTTTGTCTACTTCAGCTTGGCACAGCTGAAAAACCAAGATTTTCGCGGCCCAGACTTTTTTGCTGTATTGGGAGTCCCCAAGGGAGAACGTCGCAGTTGGGTTGTGTGGGAAGAAGGAAAAGGCCCGGACGTAGTGATTGAATTGCTTTCCCCAGCTACCGCAGCCACAGATAAAAGTGAGAAAAAGCTAATTTATCAAAATCAGATGCGTGTTCCAGAATATTTCTGGTTCGATCCTTTTAACCCTGATGACTGGGCTGGTTTTTCTCTTGGTAGTGGAGTTTATCAACCAATAACACCTAATGCAGAAAATCAATTGGTGAGTCAAGCATTAGGATTAGTGTTGTTACGTTGGCAAGGTACTTACAAAGGTGTAAATACTACTTGGTTGCGTTGGGCAACTTTAGATGGAGAATTATTACCAACAGCAGAAGAAAAAGCACATCAATGGGCGGAACAGGAACGCCAACGGGCTGAACGGGCTGAATTGCAGTTGCAGCAAACAGCACGAAATTTACTGCAATCGGGTATGACAGCAGCACAGGTAGCTAATATCACTGGTTTATCTGAATCGGAAATTGAGAAACTGAATATTTAGGAGTGTGTGGATTTTAAATACTTTTGTAATAGCCCAATAAATACCTCTGGCATTTCTAGATGAGGTAAGATTCCTGTATCAGCGATCGCATAAAAATCTCGAATCGCAGCTGGATTTAAATTTGCTAACCTTCTGCCCAATTTAATGCTGGTAAATTGGGCTTTTTCGCCCCACAAAAACACAGTCGGAATTTTGAGTTGCTGAATATATAAACTTAAGTCAAAGTAAAGGTCGCCGCGCAAAAATGCTAAGGCTGCAAACTTGGCATTAAGCTGTTGTGCAGAGGTTAAATAAGCTTGCACCATCTCTCTTGTAACTCTTTCTGGTTTAGCAAATAGAAAACTTTGCAGAAAGTTACGCACTGCAAATTCATTTTCTGCACCAAGGGCATAAATTATATTATCCAAAAATGGTGTATTGATGACTGGCAGGGGCAATCTTCGTCCAGAACCTTGGCCAAAATCATCAAAACCAGAGGGAGAGACTAAAAACAATGCATTAAATAACTCTGGTTGTGTAATAGCCAAGCGAATAGTAAAAGCCGCTGTCAAGGATGAGGCGACAACTTTCACAGGTTGGCGACAAGTCTTAGTAACAAATTCTGCGATCGCATTCAGATAATCTCTAATTTGATAGTCCCACACTGGATGCGCAGATTCTCCCCAACCAATTAAGTCTGGGGCTAATATGCGGTAACTGGGAGCAAATGCTGGATAAACTTTAGACCATTCGTAAGCAGACGCGCCACCACCAAAGTTATGCAGGAATAGTAAAGGGGGTAAATCTTCAGTGTCAGTAATCGACCAAGGCGCAGTTGTTTGAGTATAGTAAACCATTGCCCCCAATGAGGTATGAATGACTTTGTGCCCAAAGCCAGGAGGTTGAAACTGAAGCATAAAATTATGTGTGCGGTATAAAGTTATGAATTATGCAGGAGGAAATTCTAGCCTTTATCTCCTGTAATTTGCACAAGTTGTTTGAGGTTATCGCCGCTGATGTGATAAGCTGCCCCAAACCCAACTACAAAACGACCTTCACTCGGAGTTAATTGGAAAATCCGAAAGTCAGATAAGCCACGCAGCACTTCAACAATTTCACCAAAACGTTCTTGAAATTGCTCAACAATTTTATGCCAGTGGTCAGTTTCCCGTTCTATTAAAGTTGCCGTACAATCAAAACTTAAACGGCGACGAGCAAAAATTTGATTCGTCTGAGCTTCATCCTCAATAAATAATACGCAAACATGAGGATTGGCATAGATATTTTTGGTATGCGTAGAAAGACCACTGACGTAGATATAAATATTTTGGGAATCATCCATCACAAAGGGAGCATAACTAGCGTTGGGTATTCCCTGGGCGTTAACAGTGCTAATGATTACACTTTGAAATTGTTCAGTAAACTTTTCGTACTCAGCTTGAACTTTTTCCAGTTGGCTCATAAGGAAATTACCGTTGGATGAGTAACAATCATTCAGTATCCTAACGTTCTTCAGCGCTAGGAGGGAAGACATGAAAATTTGACTTAATTGTAGCTATTCTTAAGCCAGTGAGAACACAGGCTGTAGCAACGCTTTAATACTATCATCACCTGTAAGTAATTCTTGCCCTATACAACCCCCAACATCTATACCTATTGTCGATCCTAAAGAAGCTTGTCAACCAGCATCTCTAGTGACATCCGTGGTTTCTCTACGGTTAATAAATCCAAGTAAATAAATATGTGTATTGTCAAAAATATCAGATTTTTCATTTCAAAGTAGCTCCAAGAAAAACATTTTCATCAACATATATGAAACAGCCATAAGTAAGACAAGCAGAATAATTAATGGCTCTTGTCCCTTGAGTAAGTTCACAAATGAAATAGGAGTGCTATAGACTTAAGAAAGTTATAAGGATGCGATCGTGGCTGACAAAAATCGTTCTCAATGGGACTTAGGCAGGTTCATTGAAACTTTGACATATTTTGAGGTCATTCCTTTGTTGAACTGGGTAAAACAGTTAATCCAAGGTCGTCCCGAGGATGATAAATATCAACCCAATGGAGGAAGAACTGTGAGTGCAATATTAGTAGCTGGTGCAACAGGTGGTTTAGGTAAACGTGTCGTGCGGCAATTATTAGAACGTGGTTATCAAGTGCGATCGCTTGTACGTGACATCGACAAAGCTAGGTCAATTCTTGGTAATGATGTTGACTTAGTAGTTGCAGATATTACTAAACCCGAAACTTTGAATTCTGTGGTGCTGGCTAATATCCAAGCTGTGATATGTTGTACAGCAGTGCGGGTGCAACCAGTAGAAGGAGATACGGAAGATAGAGCCAAATATTATCAAGGTATCAAATTTTATCAGCCAGAAATCGTTGGCGATACACCTGAGAATGTGGAATATCGCGGTGTCAAAAACTTAGTAGAAGCCGCCAAAAAATATTTTAATAAATCAAACGAAAAACTCATCTTTGATTTTACCAAGCAATCAGATGAATTGCGGAATAGCTGGGGAGCTTTAGATGATGTTGTCATGGGTGGCGTGAGTGCAAGTAATATGCAATTTGTAGAAAATACAGCTTTGTTTGCTGGTAATGTTTCTACCGCCAACTCAGGAGGATTTGCTTCTGTCCGAACTAAAAATTTCGATCCGCCCTTCAATTTATCTGGGTACGACGGTGTAGAACTGCGCGTTAGAGGCGACGGTAAACGCTATAAATTATTTCTGCGGGCAGACGCAAAATGGGATGGAATTGGTTACAGTTATTCTTTTGATACTGTAGCTAATACCTGGATAGATATTCGCATTCCTTTTGCGGAGTTGATTCCTGTATTTCGCGCCAAGATTGTCAATGATGCACCAGCAATTGACCCCAGCAAAGTTTGCTCATTTCAACTGATGTTAAGCAAATTTGAATATGATGGTGCGTTAAATCCTAGTTTTTCACCTGGTGGCTTCAGTTTACAAGTAGAATCAATTAAAGCTTATGGTGGAGCGACTTTACCACAGTTTATATTAGTGAGTTCCGCAGGTGTGACTCGTCCCGGGCGTCCAGGGATTAATCTAGATGAAGAACCTCCAGCAGTCAGATTAAATGACCAATTGGGAGGAATTTTAACTTGGAAATTAAAGGGTGAAGAGAGTTTACGAGAGAGTGGAATTCCTTACACCATTATTCGACCTTGTGCTTTAACAGAGGAAGCAGGTGGTAAAGAATTAATTTTTGAGCAAGGTGATAATATTAGAGGCAAAATCAGCCGTGAGGATGTTGCTGAAATCTGCATACAAGCCCTAAAGCAACCAAAAGCTTGTAATCTGACATTTGAGGTAAAAGAGGGCGAAAATAGCAATAAATCTATCGATTGGCAGAGGCTATTTTCTAACTTAGAACACGATAAATAAATCTAAATCAAGAGGAAAATTAAGATAAGAAATCAAAATGAGGTGAGTAGATAGTGATTTCTTTATCTATCTACTTAGCCAAAGGAGTAAATGATAATGTTTAAGAGGTTATTATTTGCAGGAATTTTTGCAGTTGTTCTTTGGATAGCACTATTAACGAATCCTGCTGCATCACAACAAATAGATTCTCGGGTTAATAATTTAGAAGCAGACTTGCGTCGTGTTGAGTCGCAGTTAAGCCAGATACAGTCTCAACTAGGACAATCCCGGCTGTCTCCATCCCCCAGAAGCACGCTTACTCCTCGACAGCCAAGAAGCTTATCACAAACAGAGCGCGATACTATGTTCGATCGCCTTGCCACTTTAGTGGTTGAACTTAAGCAACAAGTCAACAAATTAGAAACACGAGTCTCAAAGCTAGAGTCACGTTGAAAATTTTCTCGTTACAGAAAGTTACATTGTTTAACTCAAATTGGAGTTTTTTTTATAAATAACTGGAGTTAAATTCTCCGCTATACCATGTAATTGAATTTCAGTACAGCCAAACTTGTAAGCTTTCTCTATCGAACGATTAGCACCCAGTGCTTTGTAAAAACCAACAGAAAATGCGATCGCGGCTTGATCGCCAATTAAATGGTTCATCCCAATGACAAACGGAATGTATTTAGCGATAGCCTCCGCCTGAGTTTGAGAATAGCAAGCATTCAAGACTACACATTTTACTTGGTCTTCTACGAGTTCAAATAATGAAGCTAAAGCATCAGGCTTTAGAGATTGAATTTTACCTAACTCATTTTCTACATATAACTCACCAGTATTCATACCATGTCCAGAAAAATGTACGATATGAGGCTCAATATCCAGTAAAGCCTGACTGATATCGCCGGGACGTACTGACAGGCGTTGTTCTAGCAAAAATTTTTCTCTTTGTTTAGCTAATTGCAATCTTTGTTGAATCTCTCGCAACTCTTGTCCTAAGCGTAACCGAGCAGCATCACTAGGATCGGATGCTAAAAACAGAATTTTCAGAGGATTAGCTGCGCTCGCAAATTGTTGATAGTCAACAGTTGAACTATTTAAAATTTCGTTATTATTTGATGATTTTTGGAGTTCATTATATAAAATATATTGAACTTTATTGATAAATTTTTTACTGTCAAAATCGCGTTTGCTAAAGAAATCATAGGCTTTGTATTCCATCAATAAATCGCGAACATCCTGAGTATTTACCACAGGTGTTCCACTGACAGCAATAGCTGGTATCTGCCGAGCATAAGCAAGTTCAACTAAATGTATTCCTAACTTCTGACGGCGAGAAAGAGATGAATCGCCCAAACCAATATCAGTAATTAGCAAATGCCAATTGCTATCTCTAAATGCTTTAGAAGCTTCATCAAAAGTCCTGACAACCTGAATGATATCCTTAGGATGACCAATATTACTTAAAGCTGTACGGATCTTGCCTTCAAGGATATCTTGCCAATCTGAGTCATCCTCAACCAGAAGAACTTTGAAAAATATCATCGGTTCCTCCTTGCCACCACTTGTGGTATTTAATGCCTAGCTTATGCTTAAGTTTCTGGTTTGTAGATTGGCAAGAGCATAGTAAAATTAGTCCCTTGATTCAGTACACTATTCACACTTAAATAACCTCCCAAACGTTCCACATACAATTTTGTCCACCACAATCCAAAACCCATACCTCTCCTTGCTGTTTTCGTGGTGTAATCAGGCTGAAAAATCTTTTCCCAGTTTTCTGCGGCAATGCCTACGCCAGTATCACATATTTGCACTTCCACCCAACACTGTATTTCTCTTTGCACATTAGTGCCAACAATCGATACCCTACCACCTTGGGGCATAGCTTCCACAGCATTTTGGATTAGGTTATCAAAAACATATATTAATTGCTGTTCACCCCCTAAGACCTTTGGTAAGTCGGACGATACCTCAATATTGGGAATGATGTTCGCAGGTATGGACATTCTAGCTAGTGCATTTACCACTATCTCAGATAAATTAATAGCATGAGGTTTCTCCTGAATCCAAATTTTCATGCGATCGGCACCTTGCAAAACCCTATCTGCTCTTGATGAAATTCGCTGCGCCCTACTCTTGCTGTTCTCATCACCCTCATCCAGAATATCTTGTGCCCAGACTCGAATTGCACCCACATCATTATTCATACGATGCACTAATGGGCCAGCCAAATCACCCAGAGTTGCCATTGTTTCCATATTCACCAGTTGCCTTTTGTTTTCTAAGTTCTGGATACCAATCACTGCTTGATCTGCTAAGGCTTCTAACATTCGCTGGTGTCTCTGGTTAAAAGCTGAAAGATGCTGGCTTTCCACATTCAGTACACCTAGTAAGCGCTTATCATCTAGGAGTGGCACACATAACTCAGAATGTATATTGGCAAAGTCAGCTTGGTAACGTGAATCAATTAGGACATTATTTACCAATGCCGATTGGCCATTTCTGGCCACCCAACCTGTGATCCCTTCGTTGATGCTATTCCGTCTTTCGATGAGTTCAATAGTTTCATGTACAGCATACTTGGCTTTAGTAACAAGCTCTTGTTGACTGAGATCTAGTAAGCGGAGATTTCCAACATCAGCCCCACAAATCTGTACTGCTCGCTGTACAATCAGGTTCAGGAGTTCCTTTTGGTCTAGAGTAGTGATAATCTTGCGATCGATGTCGCTGAGAGTTGCTAGCCAGCGTTGATTTTTGATGGCGATCGCAGCTGAAGAAGCCAGAGTTTCAATCATCTTTTTCTCATCTTCCGAAAAACTGTGAGGTCGTCGGTAATTAATAAACATTACTCCGACTATATCTTTATCAACTTCTAGCAGGACACCAGCAGCAGAATGAATTTTTTCCCTGCGAGTAAAGGCTGAATTCTGAAATATCGGTTCTTTTTCCAGTTGTGGAGCATAAACGTTTTCTCCTCGCTGAATTAGCAAAAATGGTACATCGTGTTCAATAATCTCATCTTGCATCTTCTGCTCTTGTCTCAATCTTCCTGCTGTCTTAGGAGGAGTCGTAAATTGCCTTTCGGTCTGGATATATTCGTAGATATTAACTACATCTGCACCTAGGACATTCAACGTATTCCAAGCGACACGATGTAAAAGATTATCTTCTGGTATACGACCAAGGGATTGGGTGACAGAGTAGAGCGCTGCTAGCTGGCGTGCTTCATCACGCATTTGCTGGATTCTGATGGGATGCCAAATTGCATCAACAGCCCACTGTCGGACAAATAGTTCTACTAAGCGCAGTTTACGTGTAGACAATATATATGTGCGGCGGAAAAGCACATAAAGTATTCCTTCTTTGTTCTCAACCTGCAACGGGAAAGCTGCCATTGCTTTAATCCCAGCCGAAAAAGCTTGTGGGTTAAGCGTTGCCATTTCCAGTTTGTCATGACCTTGAGATAAGTCTGGGATAAACTTGTACTTTCTTTCTAGAATCGCTTGTCGTCCCAGTCCATTATGACGTGGTGGACAAGCTTTCAGAAATTGCTTACCAATGCCATGAGAAAATACTTCATAAATGTAACGACCCTGTTCTAAATTTGGCTCGTATAAAAAATGCAGGGTTGCTGCATCAGCATTGAGAATTTGCTTGGCTTTCTCTGCTATTGTTTCTAAAACCCGAGGTAGTTGTGCTTGCCAAATATCCAAAGATTGCCGAGCAATGTAGTCCAGAAATCGCGATAATGTTTTTTCCTCAATTCGTCTTTCCGGTGAACTATAACCTGCTTCTACTGTACCTATGACTATTACCTCTGGATTGCGCCCCTCAGGTTGCAGATCTGGTGCTAGACGCAACTGGTAAACCTCATGCTGTCTTTTCCTACTTTCCTCAAATTGAGGATTTATTTTCTCCCATTTACAGCGCTCAAACCAATTTTTTATAACTTTGCCGTTATAATCTTGAACCAGAACAATTGGCGTAAATACCCGAACCAACTTTTCATGACCATACTCTTGATAAATCCAGCGGTCAAAGCGTTTGTCCCATCCAGAAATAATCTCAGTTTGCTGAGTTTGGACTATATCTGCCTGAATATCTCTTAGTTCTGGGTCTGGTTCTAGGTAATGTTTGGCCAGATTAGCCCATACTACTCCCGCGCCACTTCCATGTACTCCTTCAATAATATTTTTTTCTAGAGAAATTAAAGATATGTTAGCGAAATCAAAACCCAGTGCCAGGATGTTTCGACAGACTGCTTCTAGAATATCTTCCAGCTTAAACAGTTTTGAGGTAGCTCGTTCTACCTGGTCTAAAGCCTCCAAAATAGATGTCTCAAAAGCTTTTAACTGTGATTTTCTCCGAGCAGCCATAGCACCTCTCTTTCTTCGCCTCATGAGTATAATGCTAGACAATAGCTCGGTTGAGTATCAAATTTGCTATATCTAATATTTTCAATCTACAAGCTGAAACTTTGAGCAAATACAGGTTCGAGGCATGATTGCTTATCTTCACCCTAGAATTTTATAGTCACAAAGATTAATGCAAAGTACTTATTAATCGCCAGGCTGTACAAAGATATTTTTAACACGCTTTCATACTCTACCCAGAGAAAAATAAATCACCCTTTTAATTAGTTAGATTATCAATATTACCTCGAAGTCAGTTCATCAGAGTAATTAGTCTTGACAAGCTAATCTATATTTTTTAAATGGAAAACAATCAACTTCCACTCCACCCAGAACTAGGTTAATAATATATCTATAAATATAGGGTTAAATAATCAAAATAATAAATTTTTCTAATGTGGAATGTTACACCTTTTATTCAACAGACTAAAAGACAAAAAATGGAAAGTTAGCACACTGATTTTTAGCTCTAGTAACAATTTTGTACCAAGGAGAAATCTTCAATGCAGATAGCAAAAAAAATTGCCCAATCAGTTTTGGTGCTAGTATGGTAATTGTTAGTAGCAGTCAAGTTAATTGCTGTTTAGTACTACCCTTGCAACTCCAGCGAAGAAATCTCCTCAGGATTCCCAATCAGATGCCAAAAGAGTGCAATCTCACCGACACTATTGGCGATCATGTCCAATTCTTCTGGTGTGGCGTCGTTGTCCATTTTTGCTAAAAAGTTTTTGGCAGCAAGGATAGTGTTTTCACGTATCAAAGTTCTCTGTTCTGATCTTCCAGCCATTTTCTCGACTTTAGAGGAATACATCTAAACTTGGTTTCTAGAATGACAAAAACGGCATTTCTCTGCATCAATCTTCAGAATCATATCTAGCGATTTAAGTCTTTTGAATTTCAGTAATCCTCCTCTAGATCCCTAACGCTTTTCAAGATAAGCGATCGCGTACCTCCATTTCAAGTAGTGAAAGCAATTCTCGTTTTAGGTAAAAAGCCTGAGCTTGACTCTATCGACGGGAAGATGTATTTATTTTTAATCTAAGCTGAGGTAAAAGCGAACAGGTAAATCATCCAATTCTGCATCCCAACAATCCCAAACCGGAGCAAGCGAAGAAGTTGGTGGCACTGCTGATACTCATCAAGTACATAGTCATCACGATGACTCTGGATGTAGCGGACAGTGAGCGTACTGGCACCATTGCAAACTTAACGTTTAGCTTTAACGGGTAGCGTAATCACAAACTCCGTACCCTCGCCCAAGGTTGAGTTAACCTCGATTGCCCCACTATGTTTTTCCACCACAATAGACTTAGCGATCGCCAATCCCAATCCAGTACCTTTCCCCACATCTTTAGTGGTAAACAGATGATCGAAAATCTTCTCTCTTACATCATCTGCCATACCGATGCCATTGTCTTGAATCGAGATGCGGACAGATTGGTGAGTATCACAGAGGGAGGTTTTCACCGTAATCCGGTTCGGATTAGCTTGAATATCGAGAAAGCTGCGTCCAATATTCGCTTCATCCAAAGCATCGATCGCATTTGCCAAGATATTCATAAACACCTGATTCAGTTGTCCAGGAAAGCATTCAATCGCGGGGATATTGCCGTAGTCAGTAATAACTGCGATCGCGGGTCGCAATTCATTTGCTTTGAGGCGATGTTTGAGAATTAAAATCGTGCTATCGATGCCCTCGTGAAGATTCGCAGCGATTTGATGATTCTGATCGGCTCTGGAAAAGGTGCGGAGGCTGGTGCTGATGCTTTTGATGCGATCGCATCCCAGTTTCATCGAGTCCATCATCTTCGGCAAGTCTTCGATGAGATAGTCTAAATCAATCTCTTCGGCATGGTCTGCGATCTCGGTATCTGATGCTTGGGTGCGATATAAGTTCAGATGCTCCATTAATTCTTGCAGCCTTTGCTGGGCTTCTTTAAGGTTGCCAGAAATGAAGCCAACGGGATTATTGATTTCGTGTGCGACCCCAGCGACTAAGTTACCCAAGGCAGACATCTTTTCAGTTTGAATCATTTGTAATTGGGCTTTTTGCAAGTCTTGTAGGGCTTGTTCTAATTCCTGAGATTTTTGGGTGATGGCGGCTTCAGCACGTTTGCGATCGCTAATGTCAATGACTACCCCATCCCATACTATTGAACCATTGGGCTGTGTTTGCGGTCGGGAGACTGCTTGTATCCATTTTATATTGCCTGACTCAGTAATAATCCGCCATTCATGCTTAAACGGGGTTAGGGTTTGGGCAGAGTCGCTGATGACTTGATTAACCAGTAAAACATCATCTGGATGGTTCATCCGATACAGGTTATCCCCCCCCCTCATCACACTTTCAGGAGCCACCTCATACAGGTCATAGCAGCCAGAACTGACGTAGGGCGTTGATGTGGAACCGTCGGGAGACAGATGGAAGCGATAAACCATACCAGGAATATTATCTGTCAGTGCTTGGAAGCGGGCTTCACTGGTTTGCAGTTGTGTCAAGGAGTTTTCCAACTGCTGGGCATAAGTTTGTGACTCTTGATAAAGGCGGGCATTTTCCAGAGAAATGGCAGCTTGGGTACATAAAAAGGTCGTGACCAACAGGCGATCGCGCGTGAACACCCCTTTTGTAGTTCGATGTTCTAAATACAACACACCCACCAACTTACCCTGATTAAGAATAGGCGTACACAAGACACTTTGGGGCTGATGCTTGAGCATATACTCACCGATCGCACCAGGAATATCTGTTTTGCTACCGTTAACGATCAGTGTTTCTTGGGTGCGTCTGACGTACTGAATCAGCTGCATTGGCACCACAGTCGAGTTTTCCAAGGTTGTGGTTTGCAAATGGGTAGTAGGTGAGAAACTGCCCGATTCCAGCTTGGCGATCGCACGAATTTGCCATTCATCAAGGTAGGGCAGCAGCAGCACACAGGTTTCGGCTCCGGCGTTTACCAGAATCATTTGAGTTAAGCTGCGAATTAGCTCCTCTAGCTGGATACTGCTGGAGAGGGCTTGGGCTGCTTTGAGGACGGCGGCAAAATCAAGGGCATTGCCCAGGTTGGTATTACTGCTAGAGACTGGAGTTGAACTATAGCTGGCAGCATGATTAAAGGTGGCGAGGGTTTCCAGAGGATTAAAGCTGAATTGAGGTTGGTTGAGGATGGGCTGGAGTAGCTGTGGATAGCGAGTTTCCAGATCGGCAATTTTGGCATTGGCGCCCCAGTGGGCGTAGCCGTAGTAGGCTTCTTGCAGGTAGCCTGCGGCAACTTTTTCTTTGCCCCAGTCCAGGTAAAATTTAGCTGCGAGTTCGTTGGCAAGGCTCTCTTCTTGGATATAGCCGTTTTCTTTAGCGTTGGCGATCGCGCGATCGTAGTAAACCATTGCTTGATAGGTTGCGCCCAAGACTCGATACCGTTCCGCTTCTATCAAGTCAAATTTGTGTGCGTGAGTCATCGGTGCATAGTGGGCCCATTGCTGAATCTTGGCTTGATTGGTAGCAACGTTTTCTAAAATCACCGCTTGTTGGGCTGGAGTCGCAGTTGGGTAGATTGCTAACTGTGTGAGTGAACTGTAGAAGTAGATGAGAGTATATTTCAATGCTGCCGTCAGCGCCACGGAATTTTGTTCCGCCAGCATGGCATTTTCAAATGCCTGTTGATAATCATTGAATAAATAACTCAAAACCAGCTTGTTGAGATAAATGCTGCAAATCGCATACTGTTCCCGGTTGGCTTGGTGTAGGGGTAACATGACTGCTTCATCATAAGCGTCTCCAATTAAGCGGCAGGGATCGGGCGCTTTTCCGCGCAGATTTAGCACCGCCTGTCGCATAATTCTCAAAAAGCAAAGAGCCGTACCCTGCTGTAGCTCAGTAATGACTCGATCGAATGTCTCCGTCTCCTGCTCCATCTCGCTCAAATTCCGCCCAATAGCAAAAGAAATTCCTGTGTAGTTATACAGGGCATAGGCACCATGCTCAAGTTCTCCAGTTTCCAGACCAATTTGATGAGTTTGCAGCAAAGGCTGTAATTCATTGCGTCCATGCCGTTTCCAGTGCATCACAAAAGCATGAGTAATGTTCATGGTTTTGGCTTTTAAACCATCGTTAGGTCGTGTAGCAATCAGCCTTAATGCCACTTCACCTGCTTGATAGCAGAGATCGAGATTGCCAGACGGACTTGCCTGGATTAAGCCAAACCAGGAGTAACTAGAGGCAGAGGCAGGGGAATTACCATACTCTAGGGATAAATCGATTTGTTTGCAGACAATCAGTGGAAATAATGGCGATACAGATTGGTGAGATGCTGTGACAACGGTGACTAAAATCTCCATTGCTGCCAGGTAAACCGGATCGGTCATTTCATCCAGGTTTACCAATGCTTCGACGTTATAACAGGCAAAGCGAGTTTGAGTTGCTGTCAGGGACTGCTGAACTTCTGCATCTGTAGGATTTTCGGGAAACTGGATATTCAGATGCTTGAGAATGGTTAGGGCAGTTTGTTCTGCCAAGGACAGGTTATTTTGAGCAATGCAAGCTTGAATTCGCGCAATATAAACTTTCACTGTATCTAACACCGTTTTTGCACGTTCCAGTACGACCTGTGCCCATTGTTCCACTTGGTTGAACTGTGCCGTCAGCAAATAAACTTCCACAATTTCGTTGTGCAGCGCCAGGGTAGTTTCGTACTGCTCTTGCCATGTATTCGTTGCTAGCAGAGCAATTCCTTTACTAAAGTGTTCAATTGCAGTTGTGTAAGCCGTTGACTTTTTGGCTTTTCTGCCAGCGAAGAGATTTAATTGCGCTAATTGATTTAATAATGTGCGATCGCCGATTAAGGAAGCACCAATATTCAAATGCCGCGCAATCTCAAAACTATTTGCTTCTCTGGCGGCGATGGGAGTGCCTTGCAGCAATAACTGACCAATTTCGCAATGGGTGGCTTGCTTTTTCGAGTCTGGGATGAGTTCATAAGCTGCTTGCTGGACGCGATCGTGGAGAAAGCGGTATTTCGCCACCCGATCGCGATCGCCGATCGCAGGAGCATTCGTTTGTTCTCCCTGATAAAACTTGTAGACTTCGCTAATTGGCAAAACCAAACCTTCCTGCAAGGCTTTCCACAAATCTACAGCGACATCTTCAGGCGATCGCTGACTCACAATTGCCAGGGTTTGCAAATCAAAAGCGTTGCCGACACAGGCAGCTAATTTGAGAATGTTTTGGGTATTTGGGGGTAATTTCTGAAGTTGTAGTGCCATAAACTGGACTACATCATCGGTAAGGGCAAGTGAGCGTACCTGAGCGATATCACACTGCCAGCAGCCTGCTTCCAAGTTGAAGGCAATCAACCCATCTTCATGCAGTGCCTTGAGAAACTGTGTGGTGAAAAACGGGTTGCCTTTGGTTTTACCATAGACCAAATCGGTCAGGGGTTGGGCGATCGCGTCCTCACAATTGAGGGTATCTGCAATCAATTGATTTACATTATCCTGGCTCAAGGGCATCAGCGTCATCGTATTCACTGCTGCTTTGGCTTTTGTCATCTGGGCGATCGCTATCATTAATGAATGGGTGGGGGAGACTTCGTTATCCCGGTATGCACCCAACACCAACAGATGCCCCGCATCCTTCATTAATAGTTGCAGCAGTTGCAACGATGCGGAATCTGCCCATTGCAAATCGTCCAGAAAAATTACCAGTGGATGCTCTTTAGTTGTAAAGACTTGGGTAAAATTTTGAAATACTAAGTTAAAGCGATTTTGTGCTGCGCTTCCCGATAGTTCGGGCATCGGTGGTTGCTTGCCAATAATCTGCTCCAGTTCCGGAATCACGTCCAGAATCACCTGACCGTTTTCACCCACTGCGCTTAAGATTTTCTCTTTCCAGGTTTTGAGTTGGGCGTCAGTTTCTGCCAGCAATTGACCGACTAAATCCCGAAAGGCTTGCACAAAGGCAGATAGAGGAATGTTGCGCCCGAACTGATCGTACTTGCCTTTGATGAAATATCCTCGTTGCCGCACAATGGGTTTGTGAACTTCATTCACCACCGCCGTTTTGCCAATCCCGGAAAAGCCAGCAACCAGCATCAGTTCGGTTGCGCCTTCACTGACGCGATCAAACGCCGCTAACAACGTTTGCACTTCCAATTCACGACCATAAAGCTTTTCAGGAATTAGGAAGCGATCGCATATATCCTGCTGTCCCAACGCAAAGGAGGCGATACCGTCGGCATTTGCGTCCCACTGCTGTTGACAGCGTTCCAGGTCGTGCTTCAGCCCCAAGGCACTCTGATAGCGATCCTCTGCATTCTTCGCCATGAGTTTAGCGACAATATCTGAGATGACAGTGGGCACTGTCGGATTGATCTCAGCCACAGGCGTCGGAGATTTGGCAATGTGGCAATGCACCAGTTCCACCGGATCGGGAGTCGTAAACGGAAGTTGCCCCGTTAGGAGTTCGTAAAACGTCACACCTAGAGAATAAAAATCGCTGCGGTAGTCAATCCCCCGGTTCATCCGTCCAGTTTGCTCCGGCGACAGATAAGCCAGAGTACCTTCGAGAACATTGGGATTCTGAATTTCTAGGGTTTCTCTAGGCAACAGGGAAGAAATGCTGAAGTCAATCAGCTTTACTTGCTTAGTTTCTGGCTGAATCAGAATATTAGCTGGCTTGAGGTCTTTGTGAATCACCCGACAGCGATGCAGTTCCCAGAGTGTTTCTGCTAGTTGCAATCCGATGATGAGAAAGTCTGTGACTCCTAAGGGGGTTGGGCAGTCGCCATCTGCCCTAAGATAATTCGCCAGGGAAACTCCGCCTGCATCCTCCATTACCAAAGCATAGCTCTGACGATACCGCAAGAGTGCCAATGGTTTAACCACACTTTTCAGTGCCAGATTTTGGGCAATCACGTACTGGTTGCGAAACCGGACTAATTCTCCAAACGAGGGGTATTCCTCTCGTAGCAGCTTGAGGACGACTGGGTATTGGTCTGCTTCCCGAATTGCTTGATAAACTAGGGTGCGCGACCCTGCATAAAGCTGATTTGTGCTTTGATAACCTGGTAAATCGATGGTGAGGCTCTTCATTTCCAACCCTCAGAGTAACCTGCGAGAAATATATCCCTTAGAGTACCCAGCTTGTAGGCTTATTCTAAGGGGTTGTCATGAATTGAATTCACCAACGGCATCAGCACTAAAACCACAAACTTTTATTTGCCAGAAGTGCTTCTGCTGTCTCGTGGCTTAGAGGTTTGGAGAACAAATACCCTTGACCGAATTCGCATTTAAGTTGTTGTAACCATTGAAGTTGTTGAGGTGTTTCGATACCTTCTGCAACAACAGCTAGTCCGAGTTGATTACTCAAAGCAATGATGGTACTAACGACCTGATAATTACGATTTCCTTGCTGCATTTGACTCACAAAGGAGCGATCGATCTTCAAATTATCAGCAGGTAAGCGATGAAGATAGTTGAGCGATGAATAACTAGTACCAAAGTCATCAATGCTAATCTGAATTTTTCTAGTTTTTAATTCATTTAATAAATCAATTGTCTTAGAGATATTATCAATTAGCATACTTTCGGTAATTTCTATGGCTATGGAATCGCCGGCTAAACCTGTTTGAGCTAGCGTTTGATCGATGTCTTCAATGAAGCTAGAATTGCGAATATCTTGGGCAGAAATGTTAATATTAATTTTGAGCAGTAAGTCACTAGCAAACTTTGCTTTCCAGTTCGCTAAATGTTGGCAAGCTGTGTAAAACATCCAGCGATCTATCTGCACAATTAATCCAGTTTCTTCAGCTAGAGAAATAAATTCCCCCGGCAAAATTAACCCGCGAGTTGGGTGTTGCCAGCGCACCAATGCCTCAAATCCAATTAGCCGCTCGCTAAATATGTCAATAATAGGTTGATAATACACCATAAACTCTTGCCGTTCGATCGCCTTCCGGAGATCGGTTTCTAGAGTTAGTTGATTTATGGCTTGAGCGTGCATTTCTAAATCAAAAATTTTATAAGAATTTCTCCCTTGAGCTTTGGCTCGATACATGGCAATATCGGCATTTCGCAGTAAATCGGAGGGTTGATGATAGTTCTTTGTTCCTAACACAATACCGATGCTTGCACTAATAACTAATTCGGAATCATTAACTAGTAATGGTGTTTGAAAATCTGTTAATATCCGTTCGGTAATTTGAATGGCTTTTTCAATACAAGAAATATCTTCCAGCAAGATTACAAATTCATCACCACCCAGTCGAGCGACTACATCAGTCTCCCGCAGATGAGTTTTTAGTTTCTGAGCAATATTTTTAAGTAATTCATCTCCAGCTAAGTGCCCAAGACTATCATTGATTACTTTGAATCGATCTAGATCTAGAAACAAGACAGCATAACCATAGCTTTCCAATCGTTTAGCTTGGTTAATTGCTAATTCCAGCCGCTCTGCTAACAATGTGCGATTTGGCAAACCCGTTAATGGATCGTGCAAGGCGTTGTGAATAATCAATTCTTGTACCTGTTTGCGTTCGTGAAGCGCGGCTTGCCGTTCGCTCACATCTAATAAAACACCATGCCAGACAATATCCCCACGATCTCGATACTCTGGACGAGCGTTTACCTGTACCCACTTGAGTTTGCCAGAGGGTGTAACTAATCGCCACTCGTAAGCCAATGGTTTTAAAGTTTGAGCGCTCTGCTTGAGCGCCGCGTCATACCCTGCACGATCTTCAATATGAATTTGTGCAAAGTAAAGAGAAGCATTTTCTAAAACTTGCTCTGGCGTTAACTCTAGCAAATCTTTACATCCCAAACTGATGTACTCAAAGGCAGCAGAACCATCAGAATGCTGCACAAAGGAGTAAATCATTCCGGGTATATTCGACGCTAATGTTTGTAGTAACTTTTGGCTATGCTGTAATGCTGCTTCTGCTTGTTTAATATCAGTAATATCTGTTGCAGAACCGATAACTCCCTGCACCACACCTTGGAAATCTACAAAAGGTTCTACAATTGTTTTATACCAACGGACTTCTCCTTGTTTGTTGACAATCGCTTGGCTAGGATAAATTTGTCGCTGCCCAATCTGAATTGTCTCTTGATTATTGATTAAATACTGCTCCATCTGTTCGTGGGCAATATTAGTAAACTGATTTTCCCACTTACCAATAATTTCCTCAACCTTCACTCCATAGCCAGCTGCTCCTGCTTGGCTAATAGTGACAAAACGACCTTGAGTATCCTTGACAAAAATACTATTAGGAACGAGATTAAAGACTTGCCGCAGGAATATTCTTTGATTTTCTAGTTCTGCTTGGGCTTGTTTGTGCTCTGCTCGTACCTGTGCATCTCGAACTTCTCGACGTACTGCCTCTGGCAATCGGTTTAAATTATCTTTCATTACATAATCATGAGCACCTGCTTTCATCATTTCCACAGCAAGTACTTCGCCGATTGCACCGGAAACTAGAATGAAAGGAATATTTTTCTGACTATGCTTTACTATTTCTAAAGCCGCAGGAGCATTGAATTCAGGTAATCGATAATCCGAAATGATGACATCCCAGGTACTGTTATCAAGAGCTGTATGTAATTCTTGGGCAGTTTGAACACGCTGCCAGATGGGACTGAAACCACCGAAACGCAGCTCATAGAGAACTAACATAGTATCGGCCTCAGAATCTTCAATAATTAGAACATTCAAGGGTTCGTTCATGCCTCACAGTCTCCTTGGTAATCTTGGATTAATCAGCCAACATCTTCATACCCAATTACAGCGATTACCTGCTAACGTAACGAATATTGCCAAAAAATAAGGCAACAATTTGTAAACTAGTGCGACTAAACGAGCGTTCAAGTGGTTAGCTCATCTCTCCTACCTGCTCAGTTCACTCAAGAATACCCCTAGTACCAGTAAATGGCTTAATTAGAAGTTCAGCTATTGTAAAATTTGTGTGTAAAGTCTACCCAGCTTTCTCCCTAAATATACTTATTGAAGGCTGTTTAACCATGTTGAAAATCCCTGGTTATCAAATTCAGACTAAAATCCATGAAAGTGCTAATTCACAAGTCTATCGAGGGATTCGTGAACGGGATAGTTTGCCAATAATCTTCAAGATTTTGAAGAAAGCTTACCCCACCCCAGAGGAAATCACGCGATATAAACTCGAATACGAAATTACCCGTAGCTTGTCATTAGAAGGTGTCATCCAGGCTTACAGTTTGCAGCAATATCAAAGTACTTTTGCAATCATTATGGAGGATTTTGGCGGGGAATCTTTAGCTAAAATCATAAGTACAACAAAATTTACTTTAATGGAGTTTTTAAAGTTAGCTGTTCAGATAACTAAAAGTTTAAGTGATATTCATACCGCAAAGATTATTCATAAAGATATCAACCCATCTAATATTGTTTTCAATCCAAAAACACAACAACTTAAAATTATTGACTTTGGGATTGCAACTGACCTATTACGGGAAACATTAACTCTCAGAAATCCCACAGTATTAGAAGGAACACTGGCTTACATATCTCCAGAGCAGACAGGCAGAATGAACCGTTCTCTGGACTATCGAACTGACTTTTACTCTCTGGGTGCTACTTTATATGAACTGTTAACCCATCGACTGCCATTTGCAGCTAGCGATACCCTAGAGTTGATTCATTATCACCTGGCTCTGGAACCTGTTCCACCTCATTTGATAAATCCAGAAATTCCGGTGATAGTTTCCGAAATTATTCTGAAACTTTTAGCGAAAACAGCGGAGGAGCGATATCAAAGTGCCTGGGGAATTAAAACTGATTTAGAACGATGTCTTATTCAGCTACAACACAAGGAAAGAATTGAGTTATTTCCCTTAGCGCAACAGGATATTTCCGATCGCTTTCATATCCCTGAAAAACTCTATGGCAGAGAAAAAGAAGTTGAGATGTTATTAGCTGCTTTTGCCAGAGTAGCAGGTGAAGATGGTGAGACAAACCAAGTTGAAATGATGTTAGTTGCTGGATATTCCGGTATTGGTAAATCAGTATTGGTGCAGGAAATTTATAAGCCAATTACACAACAACGGGGCTATTTTGTTTCGGGCAAATTTGACCAGTATCAGCGTGATATTCCTTACTTTGCGATCGCCCAAGCTTTTGATTCACTAATAAAACAATTGCTGACTGAAGATGAAAAGCGCTTGAGTCAGTGGCGAGAAAAGCTTTTAGCTGCCCTCGGTGCCAACAGTCGGGTGATTACTCAGGTAATTCCAGCATTGGAATTGATTGTGGGAAATCAACCAGATGTACCTGTTCTACCGCCGACAGAATCTCAAAATCGCTTTAACCAAGTCTTTCAAAATTTCATTCGCGTCTTTACTCAAAAAGAACATCCCCTCGTAATTTTTTTGGACGATCTCCAGTGGGTAGATAATGCCTCGCTGAAGCTGATTCAACTGCTAGCTATCGTGGGGCGATCGTTGTTGTTAATTGGGGCATACCGAGATAACGAGGTAAATGCAGCTCATCCCCTAATCCAGACAATGGCGGAAATTCGGCAGGGTGAAGGAGTGGTAAACCAACTGTCGCTCTCAGTATTAAGCCTAAGCGATATTAATCAACTCATCGCTGATACATTGCACTGCCAACCAGAAGATTCTCTACCCTTAGCGGAACTGGTGCAATTAAAAACTGGTGGTAATCCCTTTTTCATGAATGAATTTTTGAAATCTCTCTACACCGAAGGGTTAGTAAAATTCGATCGCCAAACAAAGAAATGGCAATGGTCGATAGAGCAAATTCAAAGTCGGGGAATCACAGATAATGTTGTAGAGTTGATGGCAGGCAAGATACAGAAGCTCAATGCTCAAACGCAGCAAGTGTTGAGATTAGCTGCTTGCATTGGCAACTCTTTTAATCTAGAAATGCTGGCATTTGCGGCTGAACTATCGCAAAGAGAAACCGCGCATACATTAGGAGATGCGATCGCCCAAGGATTGATTCTGTCCATGAGCAATGCTCACAAATCAGTGGTGTTCGATGTGCCACTCCCCGACAGCCCTATTATTGAATATAAATTTGTTCACGATCGCATTCAACAAGCAGCCTATTTGCTCATTCCTGAATCAGAACGCCGAGGTATTCATCTGCAAATCGGCAAACAACTGTTCCAGCAAACTTCTCCTCAACAGCGAGAGCAGCATATCTTTGACATCACAAATCAACTCAATTTAGGTAAAGAACTAATTCAAATCCAGTCAGAGCGAGATGAATTGGCTCAACTAAATTTAATGGCAGGAGAAAAAGCCAAAGCTTCTACAGCATACAACTCCGCTTTCAGATACTTCCAAATCGGTTTAGATTTGTTGGCAGATAATTGCTGGCAGACTCAGTATGAACTAGCTCTAGCACTGTATAGTCTGGCAGCAGAAACAGCTTACCTCAATGGCAACCTAGACCAAATGGAGCAACTAGTTAGCCAAGTTGTGGAAAATGCCAAATCGCTGGCAGCCAAAATCAAAGTTTATGAGGTCAAAATTCAGGCATATTGCGGACAAATGCAATTTTTGTCAGCACTGGCGATCGGTCTTCAGGCTCTAAAGGAATTAGGGGTGCATTTGCCAGCCGCACCGACTGCAAAGGAGATTGAGCAAGCATTCTCCAATACTGCCCACACCTTGCAGGGCAGGCGGATTGAAGATTTGGTTGATTTGCCGCCAATGACTGATACAGTTGCTTACCTTAGTATCCGCTTATTGGTAAATTTGATGGCTCCAGCCTACCAAGCAGCCCCGGCACTATTTCCACTAATCATTCTGGAGATGGTGAATTTATCAATTAAGTATGGCAATCATGACCTTTCTGCCTTGGTCTATGCCTCATACAGTAACATTCTGGGTAGCGTGCGTTTAGAGATTGAAACGGGCTATCAGTTTGTCCAGTTGGCACTCAAGCTCCTAGAAAAATCCAGCAACTTACCGATCCGTTGTAAAACCCTGTTCATGGCCAACACCTCTGTGCGGTTTCGCAATGTTCACCTCAAAGAAACGATTAAACCATTACAGGAAGCTTACCAAATCGGTATTGAGACGGGAGATTTGGAATTTGCCGCATACAGCATTTTGCACCACTGCGACCATTGTTTTTTTACAGATATGCCCCTGCCCGAACTGGAGCAGAAATTGGCAAGTTACATCCAAGTATTAACTCAACTTAAAGAATCTACTAATGCCAATGCACTCAAGGTTTATCAACAGACAGTCTTGAACTTGATGAAAACATCACCGAATCCCCATGTTTTGATTGGTGAAGCTTACGATGAGTCGCAAGAATTACCTTTACTACAACAAGCTAATCATCATAAAGGGTTGTTTTATCTTTACTTTAATAAGCTGTTTCTTTGCTATTACTTCGAGAATTTCCCCCAAGCTGTTGACAACGCCAATCAAGCAGAACATTACCCAGATGGGGGCAGATCGAATGCTGTTTTCCCTATCTTCTATTTCTACGATTCTCTGGCACGATTGATGCTCTATCCACAGGTAAATCAGGAGGAGCAAAAAGCGATTCTCCAACGGGTAGCTGATAATCAACAGAAGATGCAACTTTGGGCGCACCATGCCCCAATGAACTATCTACACAAATGGTACTTAGTAGAAGCAGAAAGACATCGAGTGTTGGGTGAGGTAATGCCAGCAATGGATGCCTACGATCGCGCGATCGCCTTGGCGAGGGAGAACGAATACCTGCAAGAAGAGGCGCTAGCAAACGAACTCTCAGCAAAGTTTCATTTGGCAAATAACCGGATAACAATTGCCAAAACTTATCTGCAAGAGGCGAGGTACGCTTATTTGAGATGGGGAGCAACCGCTAAAGTCCAAGATTTGGAAAGACGCTATTCCCAACTGCTGGAATTGCGAGCAGTTGGGAATAGCATAAGTAAAATTGACACTACACAATCTGCTTCCACTAAGTTAGAAGCACTTGACTTAGAAACGGTGTTGAAAGCTTCCCAAGCGATCGCTAGTGAAATTGTCTTAGATAAACTGTTGGCAAAACTAATGACTATCCTGATTGAAAATGCCGGCGCGCAAACAGGATACCTAATTTTACCCACACAAGACGAATGGCGAATTGAGGCGATTGGGTCGATTGGCAATGAGAAAATAGCCGTTTTACAATCAATTCCCCTGGAATTAATCTCAGCAGATGACACTCCTTACTTGCCAACAGCCTTGATCAATTACGTGGTTCGCACTCAGGAAAGTATCGTCCTCGATAATGCATCTTATGAAGGTAACTTTCAATCTGAACCTTGGATTGTGCAGCACCAATCAAAATCGATTCTTTGTGCGCCTCTATTGAACCAGGGAAAACTGGCTGGAATTGTCTTTTTAGAAAACAATCTCACCACTAGTGCATTTACCCCAGAGCGAATTGAAATTCTGCGTTTACTTTCGACTCAGGCAGCTATTTCTATTGGCAATGCCCGTTTATTAAAGCAGCAGGCAGAACTGAATACATCCTTACGATCTGAAATTGTAGAGCGTCAACGAGTGGAGAAAGACCGCGATCGCTTAATTGCCATGCTGGAAGCCACCATCGACTATGTTGGGATGGCAGACTCTCAAGGCAATATCCTCTGGAATAATGCTCAGTGTCGCAAACTACTTGGCATTTCCCCAGATACAGATCTTTCCACCTTGAGCGTCGCCAACTACCATCCCCAGTGGGCGCTAGAGATTCTGCAAAATCAGGGACTACCAGCGGCGATTCGAGATGGGATTTGGGTTGGTGAAATAGCTTTGTTGAGCAGAGATGGCAGAGAAATTCCAGTTTCCCAAATGATCATTGCTCATAAAGCAACAGATGGTAGTGTGGAATATTTTTCTACCATCGTCCGAGATATCAGCGCCCTCAAAGCCGTAGAAGCAGAAGTCCGCCAACTTAATGCGGAATTGGAACAACGGGTAATCGAGCGGACGGCCCAATTGCAAGCTGCGAATAAAGCGTTGGAGGCCTTTTCCTACTCAGTTTCCCATGATTTGCGGGCACCACTGCGGGCGATCGCTGGCTTTTCGAGAATTTTGCAACAAGAGTACGGTGAGCAACTCAATGAGGAAGCCAATCTTTACTTGAACATGGTGCGGGATAATGCCAAACGCATGGGTGAATTAATTGAGGATCTGTTGAACCTATCCCGTTTGGATCGTCAGGAAATGTCCCGAAAGCCTGTTTTCCCCAATGAGGTGATTCAACAAGTGCTGAAGGATTTAGCCCCGGATTTAAAGGATCGTCAGATTGAGTTGGCGATCGCCGAGCTACCTGTATGTCAGGCTGACTTTTCTTTGCTGACACAAGTCTGGATCAACTTATTATCAAATGCGATTAAGTACACTCGTCACAAATCCATTGCCCATATTGAAATCGGCTATGAGCTGAGGGATGCTGAAGGAGTGTACTTCATTAGAGATAATGGAGCCGGATTTGATATGCGCTATGCCGATAACCTGTTTGGAGTATTCCAACGTTTTCATCGCGAACAAGAGTTTGAAGGTACAGGGATCGGATTGGCGATCGTACAACGCATTATTCAACGCCACGGCGGGCGCATCTGGGCTGAAGCAGCAGTTGATCGAGGTGCAACCTTTTACTTCACCTTATCCCTTGCGCCTTGAACTCGCAGTGGTGGATCATTTGGACATCAGATCCGAGCTTCAGGAGAGAGTGCCATCTGATGCTGCTGCTGATATATTTGATCGTTGTCGATAGTTCGCCTAAAGCTAGAGAAACCAAGCTAAATACCTAATTTATTGAACTCATCAAATCTTTAAAGAGTTGGAGTGTGGTTTATTTTTTCTAAAAAGAGTGGTGGGAATACTAAAGTAAATCAGGTTGAGTAAGGTAGTTACTAATGAGTATCTCTAAGACTTGTGCTTGTCGTAACGTTAAACGCTGCCAAACTGGGGAAGCTGGCAGAATCTTTCTTTGGTTCCCTGTTCCACATACTCTCAAAAAAGTTACTACCTACCTACAGCAGTTAAATTTAGAGTATGAACTGATGCACGAGCGACCTGGTTTGAGTTTAGACTGTAAACCTGGACAAGCCCAAGAAATTGCCCGTAACTTAGCCCAACTACTTGCACCAAGAGAACTCAAAGAGACGCAAGTCCTGTTTATTCGAGGTGCTATCCAACCTCAACTCCAAGATTTTAGTGATATTGCTTCATTGCAACGCTTCATTAAATACAACCAGTCCGACTGGCTGGTTGATATGCTGGCAACGGAACGATTTACCAGTTACTTTCAACCCATAGTCTCAATTCAAGATACATCCCAGATTTATGGATATGAATCGCTGTTGCGGGGACTGGATGAACAAGGTAATTTATTATCGCCAGGGCCAATTCTAGAGTTAGCCAAGGAAGCCGGACTCTTACCGCAACTCGACCGCATTGCCCGCCTCAGCACGATCGCTGAATTCAACCGCCATCAAGTGAATGGGCACATCTTCATCAATTTTGCACCTACAGCGCTTTATGACCCTGTTTCTTGCCTGCGGAGTACAGTAGAAGCCATCGATCGAGCAGGCATTTCCCATGAACGGGTTGTCTTTGAAGTCGTGGAGTCAGACAATCCGCAAGATTTAACCCACCTCCAAGCAGTACTCCAATTCTACCGAGATGCTGGGTTTTTAGTCGCCCTTGATGACCTGGGTTCTGGCTATTCCAGTCTGAACTTATTACATCAGTTACGTCCAGACTTTATTAAGTTGGACATGGATTTAATTCGAGATGTGCATCAAAACTTGTACAAAGCCTCAATTACCGAGAAGCTTCTGGAGATTGCGCAAAAGTTAGACATCCGTACTGTAGCTGAAGGAATTGAATGCATTGAGGAACTAAACTGGCTGCGAGAACGCGGTGCAACTTTTGCTCAAGGTTATTTGATTGCTAAACCCAGTGCTGTCCCTGCTGTTACAACCCCTAACTTTGATGTAAGTATGGTGAGTGTGTGTCAGGAGATTGAGCAGCGCGTGCAACATCAAAGTGAGTCTGAGCGCATCGTCGCTGCTGTGACGCAGCGCATCCGACAATCTTTGGAGTTAGAGGAGATTTTACAAACTACCGCCACCGAAGTACGACAACTGTTTGAAGTAGACCGCGTGGTAATCTACCAGTTTGAACCAGACTGGAGTGGGGTAGTTGCTGTTGAATCTTTAGCCCAAGGGTGTATGTCCATTCTGGGATTTCACGTGATGGATACGTGCTTTCAATCTACCCATGCAGCTTATTACCAACAAGGTAATACTAGAGCGATCGCCAACATTGAAACTGAAGGACTATCACCTTGTCATGTTGAGTTATTGCGGAGTTTGCAAATCCGAGCCAACCTTGTGGTACCCATCTTGCAACAAGAACGTTTGTGGGGACTATTAATAGCGCACCAATGCAGTCATACCAGACAATGGCAGCAATCAGAGATTAACTTATTTCACCAGCTAGCAGGTCAAGCTGCGATCGCAATTCAGCAATCGGAACTCTACCACCAATTACAACAAGCAAACCAAGAATTACAGCGTCTTGCGGCTTCGGATGGTCTAACGCAAGTAGCAAATCGCCGCTGCTTTGATGACACACTCAAAGCGGAGTGGCAACGGTTAGCACGAGAGCAAGCCTCTTTATCTTTGATTTTGTGTGATGTGGATTGTTTTAAGCTTTACAACGATACTCATGGACATCTAGCAGGCGATGATGCACTTATCCCTCTTTTGTTACTTCAGGGAAAGAAAAATAGTCAGAAATTCAACTGG
>JAVRCV020000081.1:0-49178 GCA_034530615.2 Aulosira sp. ZfuVER01 | reverse complement strand
TTAAAAGTGCCTCGCCCTCAAAGCAGCAAACAACACCCAGAAAGTCTATCTCACTTTAAAAAAAACTTCCTTTAGCATTCAAATTCTTACAGGAAGAGTTTGGGGAGGGGAAACGATTGAGGTACTTGTGTCAAGATGAAACACGTTTAGGATTAAAGACAATTACAGGACGTTTAATTACAGCTCCTGGGGTAAAACCCGTGGGTTTAAGTCAATGGCAACGTGAAAATTTTTATTTATACGGAGTTGTAGAACCCCTAAGTGGATACAGCTTTTTCTATGAGTTCCCCTACCTTAATGCTGATTGTTTCCAACACTTTTTGGAGTTACTCTCTGCTGACCTTGGCAAGGATATCGCGGTTATCCAGTTCGACCAAGGGGCTTTTCACAAAGCGAAAGCTCTCGATTGTCCAGATAACATTATCCCTACTTTTCAACCTCCTCACTCTCCTGAACTTAACCCTATTGAGCGGTTTTGGGAATTTCTCAAATCTAAACTCCAATGGGAAAATTGTAAAACCCTCGCACAGCTACGGCAGAAGTTAACTGATGCCCTCAAAGCAATTACACCTGAGATAATTGCTTCTCTTACTTCTTATGACTTTATCCTTGAAGCATTATTTAGCGCAGCTTCATAAAGAATTGGTATTACCGAAGCGATCGCGAAATGTTGTTGGTATTGCATGGAACTCACCGTTTTGATTTTGCTCATTCTGATCGGTTATCCATTGACCTGCGACCATCATTCCTGATGCCATAATTCTCTCCTAAGTGTGATGGTGTAATTGTGCTTTTGCTGCTCTATTTAATTCGATGAAAGCGCTATTTTTAATCAAACTCTACGAAAAAAAAATTACTTAAGCTTCGTTACTTAGAAATATATTTATCTTAGGATTCCCATCAGTAATCAACATCTAAAAAAGGTCTTGAATAAATCATCAACAAAATATATACATTTTCTCTGACTTGCGTTGTAATCATAAGAAAATATTCCTATAACAAAAGTCATAGGAACAAAGACAAATTCAGTAGACCGAAAATCTAGTACAACTCTAGCTTAACTATTTCGATGCAATTGCCGATTTTTATATGCTATCAAAGTAAATTTATTTGTTATACCTGTTTAGATTCAGGGAATACTTTTAATAATTTAGAATTACTAACTTACAGCAAAAGTCAAATGAGAAAACCAAAGACTGTAAAGGCATTAGAAGAATTAGGACGTGTCAGGCTCTCTCAAAACTTCTTCATGCGAGATTTCTTGTATTCTGAGATTTCTCAAATTGAAGGTATCCCCAATATACCTGATGACCCAAATTTAGCTATTGAAGCAGGTCATGGTCTTTGTGAAGAAGTACTTGAGCCGATTCAAAATGCTTTGGGCAGAATCAGTATTCGTTCAGCATTTCGTTCTTGTGCTGTCAATGCTAAAGGCGCAGAAAACAAAAACCAATACAACTGTGCAAAAAACGAGTCTAACTATGCAGGTCATATATGGGATGTGCGGAACGCTGATGGTTACATGGGAGCTACGGCTTGTATTATTGTGAACTCATTTATCGATTATTATCAGCGCACTGAGGACTGGACGGCTTTAGCTTGGTGGATTCACGATCGTATAGATGCTTACAGTAGTATGACGTTTTTTCCCAGATACGCTGCTTTTAACATCAGTTGGTCTGAAAATCCAGCCAGCAGAAAAGTATCAATTGATAGCTATGTGCCTAATCCACATACAGGCAAAAAAGGATATCTAACATGGATTGGTGCAGATAACTACGAAGGGTCACATCATCATTTTTATCAAAGTTTCATCAAAGAGATGAGTAAGAAAATCTCTCTCTAAAATGATCTAGAATCTCAAAATTTAGAATTAGCCTGTGTAGGTAATTCACTTATTGATTTTCTAAAAAAACTAGTAATTTCTAACATTTTATTGCCAGTCCGGCTTATTCCCCTCGCCAAAACGCTAATGGGTTCTGAGTGGGAAGGCAATCAGGATAATATCGCAGGTGAGATTCTATAACAGATTCCGGGGGTGCAATTCCCAATCCCAAGCAAAGGTGAGAAAGCGATCGCGCAAATTGTTCGTGGTGTCCTGGAACACCTGCATGAGCATGAGCATATTCGTGGACTACTAATAGCAGCCAGTCTGTTGGCACGACTCGTCCCACATCAATCAGGATAGTAATTGGATTTGTTTGAAGATTGCACAGAGCATCAATCCCAAAAGACTGAGCTATGGGAGCTGCACAAATTTGAATCGCAGGTTGTTCCCAAGGGTGAAAACAATCGTGGCAAGCCTGAAGATAGTTTTCGAGTTGTCTATTCACTCGATCAATATGCTCACTGATCCATACACAGAGAGATTTGCGGTTATCTAGGTCATAAACCACATCAATCATCTCTGGGTCGAGGGCTAGACTGCGCACTCCATAGAGGTAGTCTAACCCTCGCGTCAATGGATCGGTACTGGTGGTGACGATTAATTTACCAACCAAAGAAAGAGAAGTATTTTGTGGATTTAGCCGCATTTTGAATCTGGTCAGGAGTCAGCTTTGAGAGGTTAGCCTCATCTAGGTTAGAAGCAACCTCTGAAGCGTCTGCAATCCGAAATTCGGTACAAAAGGTAGCAGTGCTAAAACCACCAAATCTTTTGACTGTACTAGTTCGCATCCGGATGCTAGGACTGACAAACCAAAATCTCTCAATCGAACTCATTGTTTCATACTCGGTCGTCAGAACTAACGCATTCTCATCATCCATGTGATAGCGTCCTGCCACCGGTACAATTTCGGCATAGCCCCGTTCTCGCAGCAACGATCCTTGGCGGGGGTTATCGGCATCGGGAATCAGGGAAAAAACCGTGGAACCTTCATGGTTTTCCTCTTCTCTATCCCATCCCATAGCTCCTTGCCAAGAGACAAAAGCACCACCGATAGCTAACTTGGGGTCTACCTCATGGAGTTGGCAGATCTCAATCACTTGAGGATTATCGGCAGCAAGAGCTTGAACTTGAATATCCGATTCCCCGGCTTCAGATCGTTTGAAGGCCAGATGATGTGTCGTTCGTTGCGATCGCCATCTACCAGTAGATAGTTCAAAAAACTCCATTGCATCCATAAACTAAAAGCTAACTCCAAACAACAAGTTGAGAAACCCAATCCCGATCAATTATAAAACTGCAAGCGCAATCCTAACTTCAATATTTCCATGCTGGGTCACTGCTAGCCCATCTATATCAACACAATTGACCAATGACTAAGTTTCAGTGCATCACAGTTTAGCATCATCTACGTTTATTCGCTATCGTCTAAAACTGTCCACTTGTCAAGCAGGTGTAACTTTTGTTAACCTTAATTCTATAGGATAAACCTTAATCTTCCGAAACACTGGAGAGTAAAAACTATGGATATCCCGATGGAGCTTAACTTAGAGCAGAAATTCAACCTCAAACTTTATGAAGAGCAAATTAAGGGATTAAACCCAGAAGAATCTCAAAAATTGCTCTTAGAGGTGCTGCGACAGTTAATGGTCAAAGACAATATGATCAAGCATCTTCTCAAGCAGACCTAACTAACTAGAAAATAGGGCATGGGGCATGGGGCATGGGAAATTCATTGCCATGCTTGGTTGCGCCAAAACCTGGCGTGAAGGACTAACTTGGGATTGTTGATTAACTTCCTAAGCTACAAGTTGAAACAAAAAAATGTGCCAAGGCTTCTGTAGATCAAACCCCAAGCCTACACTGTCTGCTGGCGGCGTTACATATAATTCCATCTCAACATCATTGACGTTAGCGTAGCTCCTTCGTAAGGACAAAACGTTCGTCACAAAAAGTTTGTCTAATTTATTTATCATCTTGGCAGTGATACTCCAGCACTTGCCAAGCATTGATTTATAGTTTCCAGATATTGAACGCTACCATTATTTGGTTAACATGAAATACGACATTCGGTAGATTTATACACAAAAAGTTTTTCAAGAAACATTCCAGGCAATCTTCAGGCTCAGTAAATCTGTCATTGGTAGGAAAGTGCGTATGGCTGAGGAAAATTACGCTTCCTGCTAAAATATTTCACCGAGCCTGAAGGAAAAGAAATGACACAAGGAAAAATATTGTTGCAACCTGGGACGTTATGGAAAAGTGTCATAGAACGTACTGAATCCGCTTGGAAATGCGGAGCGTTGCTGACGATACCGACGGAGTTTGAGTTTGTTGAGCAAGATGGTGTGAAGTTTTTGGTGAGGATTTTGTCTAATCTTGTGCGCAAGGATGCAGCCAAGCAAAAACAAACTCAACAAACTGCTGTATCTGGCAAGGATTTTAATCCTTTTTTACCCTATGAAGAGGATTTATTTGTAGCAGATATTTCTGAGACTCATGTCTGTCTCTTAAATAAATTCAACGTTGTTGACTATCACCTGTTGATTATCACTCGTGCCTTTGAGGAACAGGAAAGCTTACTTACCTTAGAAGATTTTGCTGCCATGTGGGCTTGTTTGGCAGAATCTAACGGTTTAGCATTTTACAACGGTGGTCAAGTTGCAGGTGCGAGTCAGCGACACAAGCATTTGCAGGTTGTACCATTACCCCTGACAACCTCAGATCCAGCAATACCCATTGAGCCTTTGTTGGCAACAGCAAAATTTCCAGGTGCGATGCCTGCGGTGGCAACTATTCCAGAGTTACCTTTTACACACGCTTTCGCATCCTTAGATCCCAATTTAGCAGAATCGCCACTCACAGCAGCAAAAACTACCCTAGAACTCTACAACACCTTACTAAATGCTGTAGGTATCACCGCAATTGACGGTAATAGACAATCTGGTGCTTACAATCTTTTAGCTACCCGCGAATGGATGTTAATCGTACCGCGATCGCAAGAAGAATTCCAGGGAATTTCTGTGAACTCATTAGGCTTTGCAGGTGCTTTACTAGTACGAAATCAGCAACAAATGCAAATCCTCAAAGACCAAGGGCCAATGAACATCCTGAAAAGTGTAGCTGTACCAAGGCAACCGTAAGTGTAATCACAAAATTTTTGTGTTACCTTGTGCAGCATAACTTACCTATGAAATGGCATTGTTTTCACAGTTAAGTAAGACACTATCAACGAATGGCACTAAGTACAAAACTTCACAAATTCGTAACCAATTAAATTAAGAACAACTCTGCGCTCCTTTGCGCTTAGCTCCGTGTTCCTCTACGTTTAAAAATGCTACGAATTAAAAGTTTAGGTAGCCTCCCTGTGTCGGATCATCTGAGCGCCATTCGACTATCAACCCAGGAGATGATTATGCAGCACCTTGACTTGAAATGGATACGTGCCCAGTTTCCCGCACTCACACAAAAAATCAACGGTGAACCTGTAATTTTTTGTGATGGCCCTGGTGGTACTCAGATACCAGGAGCCGTACTCGATGCCATCAGCGACTATTTGGTGAGGTCAAATGCCAATTCTCACGGAGCTTTTGCGACAAGTGCCCGTACAGATGCACTGATTACAGCTGCTCGTGCTGCCAGCGCCGATTTGCTCGGATGCCACAGTGATGAAGTGGTATTCGGGGCTAACATGACCACCCTTACCTTCAGCTTGAGTCGCGCTATTGGTCGGGAACTGCAAGCAGGTGATGAAATTGTTGTGACACGGCTCGACCATTACGCCAATGTTTCCCCTTGGTATGCATTAGAGGAAAAGGGTGTAATTGTCAGAGTTGTGGATTTCAACACCGAAGACTGCACCTTAGATATGGGTGAACTGGAACAGCAAATTAATCCACGCACAAAGTTAGTAGCAATTGGCTATGCTTCTAACGCTGTAGGGACAATCAACGATGTAGCAACTGTAGTACGCCTCGCTCATGCTGTTGGTGCTTTGGTGTTTGTTGATGCAGTCCATTACGTACCCCACGCTCCCATTAACGTCCACACGCTAGGTTGTGATTTTCTGGCCTGTTCCGCTTACAAATTCTTTGGCCCCCACGTTGGGATTTTGTATGGCAAGCGAGAACATCTAGCTCGGTTAACTCCATATAAAGTTAGACCTGCTCCTGATGATGTCCCAGCGCGTTGGGAAACAGGAACTTTAAATTTTGAAGGTTTAGCTGGATTGGTGGCAGCGATTAACTACTTGACAAAACTTGGTTGTCATGTATCACCTTCGGTTGATAACGAGTTAATTTCTGCTTTAATCGAAGCCGACAAGGAAGGCTTAGAGAAATTCCACTGTCCCAGTTTTCTTACCTCACCAGAACAACCAACACCTTCAATCGCATCTGCTTATCACAGCCGCCGTGCAGCGCTTGTAGCAGCAATGTCAGCAATTCAACAATACGAAAGAGAATTAAGCCACAAACTTATTCCTGGATTGTTGGCGATTCCTGGTTTAAGTTTGTATGGCATCTCTAACTCCCAACGCTTTACTTCGCGAACACCAACAGTTGCATTTAGGCTAGCAGGACAAAGCCCAGAAAGTATTGCCAAAGCATTAGGCGATCGCGATATATTTTCATGGCATGGTCATTTTTATGCGATCGGTTTGACTGAAAAGTTAGGTGTAGAAGCTACTGGTGGTTTAGTGCGAATTGGACTGACACACTACAATACAGTCGAGGAAATTGAGCGAGTCTTGCACGCTTTACAAGAAATTGCTGTGTAAATTTCTTCTCTTTGTGTCTTAGTTTCTCTGTGGTAAAAAATCTTAACCACAGAGACACAAAGTAAATTTGGTATGCGATCGCATCTCAACTGAAATGATCGCATTTTGATAGAATAAGGGCGTTAAGTATTTGTTCAATATCTTTATGCCAGAGGTTGCACGGTTCTATGGAATTGTGATTAAAGTGTTCTTTGGCGATCACCCTCCACCTCATTTTCATGCAATTTATGGCGAGTACAATGCCTTAGTCAGTATTGAATCACTTGAAATAATTGAAGGAGATTTGCCAAATCGGGCACAAAAGCTAGTCCTAGAGTAGGCAACTTTATACCAGCAAGATCTGTTGCAAATGTGGAATAACCAGGAGTTCTGTAAGCTACCTCCTTTAAAGTAAATTTACGTAGGAGCAGTATGAAGTATCCCCGAATTCATCAAGCCGAAGCAATCGATGATACTACTCTAGTGATTGAATTTACCAATAAAGATGTGAAAAAATACGATGTCCGTCATCTCTTAGATACACCAATGTTTTCTCCACTTCGACAACCTGCTTTTTTTAAGAACTTTCAGGTCGAGCCTGGAGGCTATGGGATTGTGTGGAATGAGGATATTGATCTTAGCGAGTATGATCTGTGGAAAAATGGTGTGTCCTTGATAGAGAGTGAAGAAAAGGTCGGCGATCGCATTCAGCAGCCATAGTGCGATCGCTATCTCATGTTATCCTCTGCAAAACCTGTTTGAAGACAATCGCTGTCCAATCTAAATCAGCTTCAGTTGTTTCCCGCCCTAATGTCATGCGAATGCCACCCAAGGCGGCTTGTTCCGAATAGCCCATTGCTAGCAATATCGGACTAGGGCTAAGTTTACCACTATGACAAGCTGCGCCAGCACTAATCCCAATCCCTGCCAAATTTAATTGCCTTACTAAAGTTTTACCGCTAAGTTTTTGGCCATCGGCGTATTCCAAGCAAAAACTAATATGATGAGGCAAGCGATGCTCAGGATCGCCTGTGGGAATTAAACCAGGAATATTCGCCAACTGAGCAAATAAGCGATCGCGTAATTGAATTAGACGTGGTGTTTCTGTAGCCATTTCTGCAGCGGCGAGTTCAGCGGCTACACCAAAACCAGCAATTACAGGGGTCGCTTGAGTACCAGAACGTAGACCCGTTTCTTGTCCACCACCACCAAATAAAGGTACTAACTCTACACCCGGACGCACATACAATGCCCCTGCACCTTGCGGACCATATATTTTATGACTAGAAAGGCTCAGTAAATCTACAGGCAGTAATTCTACGTTAATGGGTAAGCGTCCGACAGCTTGTACTGCATCTGTGTGAAATAATACCCCATGCTCGCGGGCAATATTTCCCAGTTCTGCGATCGCTTGTACAGTTCCGACTTCACTTTGACCGTAAATCACAGACACCAAAACTGTATTATCTCGTAAAGCCGCTTGTAAATCTGAAGGATTGACTCTACCTTTACCATCTACCGCTAGACGAGTGACTTCCCAACCCCACATTTCCAGCAAACGCGCAGTTTCTGTAATTGCTGAATGCTCAACACTAGAAATAATGATGTGTTGTGGCACATTATACAACCGAGCCACACCCATTAACGCTAAATTATCAGCCTCAGTTCCACCCGAAGTAAAAATTATCGACTCTGGATTGGAGGCGTTAATTAATCCTGCTACTTGGATTCTGGCTACTTCTAAAATCGTTGCTGCCCGTTGTCCCCACTCATGTAAGCTGGAAGGATTACCCCACTGTTGAGCGAGAACTTTTTGCATAGCTGCGATCGCTTCTTGGCGGGTGGGAGTAGTAGCACTGTAATCTAGATATATTTGCATATCACCAATAAATGAGTGAAGACATCCGCTGACAAAGGGTTGCCTATGTTTTCAGCATATACAGTTAAGGGGCTGATGATTTCTTCAACTAGGGCGCTTTCTAATACAAACGTAGCAAAAAACGCTAAAACCGTCTCAAGTTGTTTTAGCTGTTCATATTACTACTAGTAGTATTTGGGATATGTAAAAACGCGATCGCAAACTTGATTGGGAAGTCGTCAACAAAGCCATTTTGCGATGCCTTCTCCTATCAGAGACGCTGCGCGTAGCTTGCTTCTCCGTAGGAGTACGGCAACCCCTTCGGTGTACGCATCCTTCATTACCCAACTATTTTCATAATTCTCGATACCGCTTTTGAATTTCCTCAATCGAAAATAAAGCTTCAAACTTTAATCCTGCCGACTGATATAACTCTGCGCCTCCTTGCAAACGGTCTACTAGTGCAATTACTCGATCTACGGTATAACCTGCTTCTTGTAGACGGTTAACTGCTTTGAGAGCAGATTGACCAGTAGTGACGACATCTTCCAAAACTACGACTTTTGCACCTTCGGGCAAACTAGGCCCTTCAATATAAGCCCTGGTTCCATAACCTTTGGCTTCTTTGCGAATAATTAGCGCTGGAATCGGTTGATTTTCATACACAGAAACTACGCTGACTGCGGTCACAATTGGGTCAGCACCTAGAGTTAAACCAGCTACCGCTTGGGTATCAGTAGGTAACAGGGGAAAGAGTAAACGTCCTACAGCTAAAGCGCCTTGGGGATGTAGTGTTACCTGTGTCTTGTTAACGTAATAAGAGCTACGTAACCCAGAAGAAAGGACAAAATCACCCTCTTGATAAGCGAGTTGACAAAATAAATCTAGTAACTTGTAGCGTAGGGTGGACAAATCAGCAGTAGCTGCCCAAATATCTGATTGATTGTGAGTTTCAGTAGAATAAGTCATTACAAGACGTTAAAAATTGTGCTACACCAAAGGTTGAACCGATCGGGGTTCTGAATTTAAGCATAAATTAAGATTCGCCCAAAAGTTGAGGAGTAATGAATATGGGTATAAACCTTAAAACCCTAAGTGTTTTTGGGGTATTGCTAGCTACTAGTATTGCTTTTCCCTCTGTAAGCAACGCCGAAACAGCAACACCTAATTATGAATCGCCCAATGATTCTATGGAGCGTGCTTTTTTTCGACACGATCCAAATTTCTATGAAAATCGCAGTATGAAACGTCAGCTAGACTCTTTTCTCGGAGCTGGCTCGTTTTCAAATTCTTTTCCTGAAAATGAAATTGCCCGGGATGGTGAGTTGGTAAATGGTGTTTATCGGGATATGCTGACTCAGCAAGCTACCAACGATCCGTATCTTCGCACCCCAGATTTACCTAATCCATACGGCACATCACTATTGATGTCTCCCCGCGTTAATGCTGAACAGATGAAAGTGGGTACTGAGTTCCGCTTTTAAAATTCACCCCGGTAAGAGTACTGAGTACTGAGTACTGAGTGACGTTTTCACTTAGGACTTAGTACTTTTTCGATGAGATTAAGATAAAACCTAGACATGAGAGCGTAGCGGTTTCTGATACACAGTCACTAAAAATTTTTCTAGGATTGTTTAGACCAACTCAGAGCAGAATTTTTAGTAAATCATGACTCAGCAAGACCAGTACTTTAGAAGAAGTCGCCCTCGGTGCTTCTATGCTCACACTATGTAACTAGCTGCTCAAAACTCAATACTTGTTTAATCCAGGGTGCAGGAGTTGAACCTGCCTTGGGCGAATTATGAGTTCGCTGCCTCAACCGCTCGGCCAACCCTGGTCGAATTTTATTGTAGCTTGATTTTACTAGCTCGTGTACCCTCGAAGATAGTTTACCAGATTTTTTACTACATAATTTGATTATGAGATAGTGCAGACTAATATTGATTAAGTTCTTATAAGCATTGAGGTGAACAAATTTTAGATTTTGGATTGTGGATTTTGTCTTGACTCCACCGATAAATGGATGGAAAGTTGAAAATGCGCAGATGCGCTGATTTGGGATTTGTTTCACCTACAGTTGGGTGAGGCATAAACCAAAAAATCTCAAATCGGCAATCTAAAATTTAAAATTGGCACATTCAATAGCCTGAATACGTTTAAATAAACTAGCCTTATTTTGCAATAGCTGAAGAGCGATGAAATTAAATTCCACTGTACTTCTTACGTTAATTTTGTTAACCCTAATGTTGGGAGCAGGATCTGTCAGCGCATTTTGGGGGTTCACTTTAGGGAGTTCAGCACTTAAAGGTGTAACAACACCAGATGGCCGTCCCACAAGCAAATTTACCAGCAGTAAGTCCTCTAACTCACAACCAGGAAACTTAGCGCTATTAAGAGAAGAAGAAATCCTCAAAATTGTCAAGGCACGAATTGAGGGTAAGACCAAAGCCGCTAAATCCGAAAAGCTAGATGAAGATGATGAGGATACCAACAGTAGCAAGCAGAAGCCTGAGGAAAAGCCCACAGAAGTGACTGAGGAAAAACTCCAAAAAGGATTTCCCGTTACCGCTGAGAATAAAGGGGTGACTTTTTCTGTGCAATCTGCTCGCTATTCGGGTGGAGATTTACTGCTGAAAGTGAAAATGCAGAATAAAGGCGCTGATTCTGTGCGCTTCCTTTATAGTTTTTTGGATGTCACCGATGACAAAGGACGAACTCTCAGTGCTAGTACAGAGGGTTTACCAGCAGAATTACCAGCTAATGGCCCAACTTTTTCTGGTACAGTGAGTATTCCCACAGCTCTACTTGATGATGTCAAAAAGGTTTCTCTGGCGCTGACAGATTATCCTGCTCAACAATTAAAGTTGGAAGTGTCGAACATTCCTGTAGAAAAATAAGTGAGGCAATTGTGAAATGTGGGATTTGAGATTTTAGATTACAACTGGATCTAGAAAAGCCAGTAGTTTGAGCAGCTTCCTCCGTGAAGCAGAACTCGCTGCGAAGTGCAAATTTTCGTGAGATGTTGGCACTGCGAAGGCTCCCGCAGAAAGTTTGCTCTCGTTAAGAAACACGGCTACGCAACTGCCTACCGTGGTTGAATACTGGGACTGGGGAAAAATTGCAACCACTATCCCTAATTCCCAAATCCAAAATTGCCAATCCAAGAGTGGGTGCATAAGTCGTACACGAGCTTTAGCGGTGATTGGTTTTCCTAGCTTAATTTGGACAGATGTGGGGCTGCGATTGTTATCAGTGCTGCTACTGATTGCTATCAATGCGTTTTTTGTCACAGCTGAGTTTTCAATGGTGACAGTGCGGCGATCGCGTATCCATCAGTTAGTCCAAGCTGGTGACATTCCCGCGATCGCTGTAGAAATGTTACAACGTAGTATTGACCGACTGCTATCTACCACCCAGTTAGGCATTACGCTTTCTAGTTTGGCACTGGGATGGATTGGCGAAAGCTCGATTGTCATCTTAGTGGATGCATGGCTAAAATCCTGGCCTTTACTCCCGCAAATGAGCCTATTTATTGCTCATTCTCTATCGATCCCGATCACGTTTTTTTTGATTGCCTATCTGCAAATTGTTTTAGGAGAACTTTGTCCCAAATCAGTAGCTATGCTGTACTCAGAACAGCTGGCCAGATTTTTGGGGCCTTCAGTAAAAGCGATCGTGCGTTTTTTTAGCCCTTTCATTTGGATTCTTAACCAATCAAATCGCTGGCTTTTGAGACTATTCGGTATTGAATACACAGGTCAAGGTTGGAGGCCACCTGTAACTCCAGAAGAATTGCAGCTAATTATTTCTACAGAACGAGAATCAACTGGGTTACAGCTTTCAGAGCGAGAACTGTTGAATAACGTCTTTGAATTCGGAGATGTGATGGTACAAGAAGTGATGATTCCTCGCACCAGCATTGTCGCTTTGCCCAAAGATGCTACCTTTCAGAGATTCTTAAAAGAAATGGCTGCTAGTGGTCATTCCCGCTATCCGATCGTTGGAGAATCTTTAGACGACATTCGCGGCATAGTTTACTTTAAAGATTTGGCGCAACCTTTGGCTGTAGGGAAGCTGACTTTAGAATCACCCATTCAAGCTTGGATGCGTCCAGCGCGCTTTGTCCCTGAACATACCCCCTTGAGTGAACTATTGCCAATGATGCAGCAAGAAAAACCAGCAATGGTGATGGTGGTAAATGAATTTGGCGGTATTGTGGGCTTGGTGACGCTGCACGATGTAATTGCTGAAATCATTGGCGATGCAGGTGTACTTGACAGCGCTGAAGATTTACTTATCCAGATGTTAGACGAGCAGACATTTCTAGTACAAGCGCAAATCAACTTAGAAGACCTCAACGAAGTTCTAAACCTGAATTTGCCCCTGACCAAGGAATATCAGACATTAGGGGGCTTTCTACTGTATCATCTCCAGAAACTTCCCGCCAAAGGTGAAACTTTCTTGTTTGAAAATCTCGAATTTACCGTAGTTTCAGTTATCGGACCCCGTTTGCACCAAGTCCAACTACGACGCCTGCAAGCGGACATAGGAACGGAGTGATTGAGGTATTGGGCATGGGGCATAGGGCATTGGAAACAATTTTGGATTTTGGATTTGCGATTTTGGATTGGATTTCAATCTAAAATCCAAAATCTGTCTTGAAAAGTTTGCTCAACGGGGGGAACCCCCGCACGCAACTTTTCGCAAAATCTAAAATTTCTTGTCTCCCTTGCCCCCTTCATCTCTCCATCTCTCTACTCTACTGAGCATAGGGAACGGGGTCATTTAATCCTAATTCTGCAAAAGCTGCTAGCCTGAGACGGCAAGAATCACAAACACCACAGGCAATATCAGCACCGGCATAACAAGACCATGTGAGTTCCCAAGGAACACCCAGTTGATTACCTAGCTGGATAATTTCGGTTTTTTTCAGGTTAATCAAGGGTGCTGCAATGGTAATGGGTTCTCCCTCCCGTCCTTGTTTGGTTCCTAAGCGAAAAACTTCCTGCATCGCCTGGATATAATCTGGGCGACAATCAGGATAACCAGAGTAATCCAAGGCATTAACGCCAATGTAGACACGTTGTGCAGCGATCGCTTCTGAGTAGGCAAGGGCAAAACTCAAAAAGATCGTATTTCGGGCTGGTACATAGGTTACAGGAATGTTTTGAGACATTTCATCAAAAGAACGCTCCTCTGGTAAATCAATGCGATCGTCTGTTAGTGCTGAACCACCCCATTGTCGTAAGTCAAAATTCACTACCTGATGTTTGACTACCCCAGCTTTTTGCGCCACCAACAGGGCAGACTGTAACTCTCGTTGATGTCGCTGCCGATAATCAAAGGAAAGGGCGTGACACTCATAGCCATCAGCTTTGGCTTGGTACAGAATTGTGGAAGAGTCTAATCCCCCAGATAAGAGAATTACAGCTTTCATTGTGGTTGTAAATTTGGGATTTCTAATCGCTAAATCTGATTGCTAGAGCCTTGTACACCTGTTGGCGATCGCAGTTTTTATGACACCCTACACAGTTTAAGGTCAATATCCACACTAGTGTGCCCTAAAAATTGCACGGCACAATCTGCAAGTATTGTGGATAATTATGTAAAAATTATTAAAGTGTATCAGTGGTGGCCATTATTCGTAAATTCTTATAAATCTTGATTCAGACAAAATCTCAGTATGACATTTTTACTTTTTTGTATTTTTACTAACAAAAAAATTTTAAACCTCTAATTCTATCAATTAGAAATTACCTAAAATTGCATCTCGCTAATTTACTCTTAGGTATTACTTAGATTTTCAAGTTAATAAAAAGACATATTAGATTTTGTGTAAAGTGTAAAAAATTAATCAAGGGCGAAGTGAATATACAAAAGATACTCAGATTACGGGAACCCATAACAAACTTTGAAATTCTTCATAAATAGAACCTCTATGTTACCATCTGGATGGTTTTAGACGGATCGTAACTGGCAGTTAAGTATAAAGGCCAACGACCGTGGCGTCTCTAAATTTGGTGGTTGAGGAGAGAACAATAGTGCAAGATAGCATGTCAGTGGCAGAACCAAATCTATATACACAGCGCAACCAACCACGACCAATTCGCATAGGCGTAATTGGAGTGGGTAACATGGGGCAACATCATACCCGAGTCTTGAGTTCAATGAAAGATGTTGAACTGGTCGGTGTTTCAGATATTAACGTCGAGCGAGGATTAGAAACCGCTAGCAAATACAAGGTCAAATTTTTTGAAGACTATTGTGACTTACTGCCCCATGTAGAAGCAGTTTGCATTGCTGTTCCGACTCGCCTGCATTATGCCGTGGGCATCAACTGTCTATTAGCAGGAATTCACGTTTTAATTGAAAAACCAATTGCCGCCAGTATTTCTGAGGCAGAATCCCTAGTTAATGCCGCAGCCGAATCTCAGTGTATTCTCCAAGTAGGTCACATTGAGCGCTTCAATCCCGCATTTCGAGAACTCAGCAAAGTGCTGAAAACCGAGGAATTGCTAGCGATAGAAGCTCATCGGATGAGTCCTTATTCAGACCGGGCAAATGATGTTTCTGTCGTACTGGATTTAATGATCCACGATATTGACTTACTTCTGGAATTAGCTGCCTCCCCGGTAGTAAAGTTGACTGCTAGCGGCAGTCGGGCACTAGACTCTGGTTATTTAGATTACGTAACTGCCACCTTAGGATTTGCTAATGGGATTGTAGCTACTTTGACTGCCAGCAAAGTCACCCATAGAAAAATCCGCCGTATTGTTGCCCATTGTAAAAATTCATTCACTGAGGCAGATTTTCTCAAAAATGAGATTTTGATTCATCGACAAATGAATGCCAATTCTCTAAACGATCATCGGCAAATACTTTATCGACAGGACGGATTGATTGAGAAAGTCTATACCACTAATATTCAACCTTTAAGCGCAGAGTTAGAACATTTTGTCAACTGTGTCCACGGCGGCAATCAACCTTCAGTTGGTGGTGAACAAGCTCTCAAAGCACTAAGATTAGCAAGTTTAATTGAGCAGATGGCTCTAGAAGACCGGGTTTGGAATCCATTAGACTGGCAATCGGAATCAAGAGTACAATCATTAACCCCAACGGTCTAGATAAGTAGGGGAGGATAGAAATCAAAAGGCAAAAGTCAAAAGAATTTTTGATTTTTGCCTTTTCTACTGCTTCCTAGATCTGTTGCACTTAATTTGTTAAGTGTAATTGGCACTGTTAGTCAAACCAAGTTATTTTGGCTCCAGTCAGCGCAGAAAATTAAATTTTAAAAAAGCTAACGCTAAATTTAGCAACCAAATTGATATAGCAGTTACAAGGAATTGACTGATGCTTGAATGGATAGTTCACACCATCAACTCCCTAGGGTATTGGGGTATTGCTCTGTTGATGTTTTTAGAGAATCTCTTTCCCCCGATTCCCTCAGAGTTAATTATGCCATTGGCAGGATTTACGGCGAGGGCAACCCCAGAAGAACTAAATATCTTTGGCGTGTTTTTCGCAGGACTTTTTGGTTCTGTACTGGGTGCTCTCATCTGGTACTACCCAGGAAAGTTTTTGGGCGAAAAACGGTTGCAAGCCTGGGCTGACAAATATGGTAAATGGATTGCTATATCGAGTAAAGATATTATCAAAGCAAGGCACTGGTTTAACAAAAAAGGTAATAAGGCTGTACTTTTTGGCCGCCTAGTGCCGGGAATCCGCACTTTAATTTCCGTTCCGGCAGGAATTAGCAATATGCCCTTGCTTCCTTTCCTATTTTACACTACGCTGGGTAGCGCTGCTTGGGTATGTTTGCTAACATACTCAGGATATTTGTTGGGTAGTCAGTATGAACTTGTGGACAAGTACCTTGCTCCTGTATCAAAAATCGTTCTTGGGAGCCTGGTTCTGGCATTTGCTGTTTGGGTGTTCAAGCGCAAGCGTAAAAGCACTAGAAAATGATATACACAAGGCTTTTGGCGGCAAAATAGGTGTTAAATATACCTCATATTGGCCTACACTATCCCCAATAATGCTAGATTCGCGATCGCCTGACTTAATTTTTTACGTATTTCTAGCTACACTTGACGCAGCCTGAAATTTCTGGTAATTCCCATTTTTGTAAGATTGAGCAGGATAACTTTTTACAGTTAAGTTAGGACTAGGAGCTTTTATGACAGACCAACCTTCCGCCGCCACCCCGATAAATGCCGCTGCTATACCCATGAATAGGGTATCAGCGTCTACCCCGATCAATGCTACTACTACTCCTAAGCCCAGTACCTTTACTGGTAAGGCTATTCTCAGCGTTGATTTAGGCAGAACTTCTACTAAGACTTGTGTCAGCCGCGAACCAAATAATGTGGTGTTTGTACCTGCAAACGTCAAGCAAATGTCAATAGAACAGGTACGTGGGGGCGTTTTTGAAGCTAGGGCTACCGATCCTTTAATGGATTTGTGGTTGGAATATCAAGGTAGTGGTTACGCCGTCGGTCAGTTAGCCGCAGACTTTGGGGCTAATCTGGGAGTGGGGCAATCTAAGGTAGAGGATGCACTAGTAAAGGTATTAGCTTGTGCCGGCTATTTTAAACTCAAAGACGAGATCTCTGTCGTACTGGGTCTGCCTTTCCTGTCTTTAGAGCAGTTTGAAAAAGAAAAAGCGCAGTTGATCAGCTTGGTAACTGGTCCCCATGTTTTAAACTTCCGCGGCGAATCTGTAACTCTAAATGTTAGTAAGGTTTGGGTAATGCCAGAAGGCTACGGTAGCTTGCTGTGGTCGGAAGCTCAACCTCAAAAGGGTGCAACTGTGCCTGATTTTACGAAAATCTCAGTTGCGATCGTTGATATTGGACATCAAACCATCGATCTTTTGATGGTAGATAACTTCCGCTTTGCCCGAGGCGCTTCTAAGAGTGAAGATTTCGGGATGAATAAGTTTTATGAACTGGTAGCCGCTGAAATCGAGGGAGCTGATAGCCAATCTCTGGCATTGATTTCCGCTGTCAATAAACCCAAGGGCGACAGATTCTACCGTCCTAAAGGCGCAAGCAAGCCTACTAATCTAGATGATTTTCTCCCCAACCTCACAGAGATGTTTTCTCGAGAAATTTGTAGTCGCGTACTAGCATGGTTGCCAGAACGTGTTACTGATGTGATTATCACCGGAGGGGGTGGTCAATTCTTCTGGGAAGATGTACAACGGCTGCTAAAGGAGGCTAAAATTAACGCTTATTTAGCTGCACCTTCCAGACAAGCTAATGCCTTGGGGCAGTATATTTATGGAGAGGCGCAATTATCAGCCGTTCGCTCTTCTAGGGCTTAAAACTGATGTTCCAATGGTCAAAAAAAGTAGTGAAATCGGTCACGTTCAATCCAGGGGTTGCTGATGAAAGCTTGTTGGCTCTTGTAGAAAGCTATTTAGAGAAACAAGTCGATAAAACTTTCAGTGACCTCTGCAAAGAAGCTCTATGGCAATCTTTATGTGTACCAGAATCAGTGAAACCTGGTCCGCAAACAGCATCAACAGAAGCGGTTGAACAACAAATCGGTAAACTGCAAAATCAACTGGCTGACCTTGAGGAACGCTTTTTTGCCAAGGAATCTCATCGTTTGGAGTCAATGGAACACCAGATTCTACAACTGACTCAACAGGTTGCTCATTTGGCTATCATGGTCGCTGAACGACCAGTAGTGATTCAGTCTTCAACTCCAGCGACATCAGTAGCAGAAGTAGTGCATAATACGACTTATTCTGCACCTCCTCCTCCTCAAGAGGTTGATCCTGTGATTAGCCGACTTAGTCAGTTTCTCGATGATTTTTAAGGAACCATCAGGGTGTTGAGCATATTTTGCTCCTATATAAAATCCTTAATAGTGATTGCTATTAAGGATTATTAATATTTGTATATGTCACAGGTTACGTTGGATTTGATGGCAGCTTGGAAATGGATTTAATAAAGACATTCAAGCATCATGGAACCGCAGAGGCACGATGAATCTGTAATTCATCCAGTTAAAAACTACTATATTTCACAATTGCTGAGTAGCAATTATACCCAATAACACTATATTCTTTTTTTACACAGCCTACTGTATAAATGGTAGAATCCTCAGGTAAAAATTTAGGATATCTCCATGCCTGTTGTAGCGAACTCCATCAAATTTGGTACAGACGGCTGGCGAGGTGTGATTGGTGATGAATTCACCTTTGAACGCCTAGCCTTGGTTGCCCCAGTCGCCGCAAAAGTATTATATGATACTTATTTTTCTATTGTAGGTAGTCGGAAAATTGTTGTCGGTTACGATCGCCGTTTTATGGCGGAAGACTTTGCCCGTGTTGTCGCTGATGCTGTCACTGCTGTGGGATTTGATGTGCTACTCAGTGAAAGCTATGCACCAACCCCGGCTTTTAGCTGGGCAGCGAAACAACTCAATGCTTTGGGCGCACTGGTAATTACTGCTAGCCATAATCCAGGTGCATATTTAGGATTAAAAGTTAAGGGATATTTTGGGGGTTCTGTATCGCCAGAAGTTACCAAAGAAATAGAAGCGTTGTTGTCTGAAGGCGTACCAACGGCAGCTACACCTGGCAAGTTAGAGAAATTTGACCCCTGGCCCAGTTATACAGCAGGCTTAGAAGGTAAAGTTGATATTGCTAAAATTCGCGATGCCATAGCTGCTGGCAAACTGACTATCTTTGCTGATGTGATGCATGGGGCGGCGGCTGGCGGATTGGCAAGACTATTAGGCGATCGCGTCAACGAAATCAACAGCGATCGCGACCCCTTATTTGGTGGTGGTGCGCCAGAACCCTTACCTAAATACCTGTCGCAGCTATTTACAGTCATAAAAAATCATAGAGAAACCCATACGACCGATTTAACGGTCGGGTTAGTCTTTGATGGAGACTGCGATCGCATTGCCGCAGTTGATGGACAAGCTAATTTCTTGAGTTCGCAAGTTTTAATCCCGATATTAATTGACCATTTAACCTTACGGCGTGGTTTTACTGGTGAAATAGTCAAAACAGTCAGTGGATCTGACTTAATTCCTCTTGTAGCAGCATTACATCACCTGCCAGTGTTTGAGACAGCTGTTGGTTACAAATACATTGCTGACAGAATGCTAGCAGCAGAAGTATTGCTGGGTGGTGAAGAGTCAGGCGGAATCGGCTACGGTAGCCATATTCCCGAACGGGACGCACTGCTATCGGCATTGTACGTACTAGAAGCAATTGTTGAGTCTGGCTTAGATTTAGGTGAATATTACCAGCACTTACAGCAGCAAACAGGGTTCAATTCAGCATACGATCGCATCGATTTGCCTTTAGCGAGTATGGAAGTGCGATCGCGTCTTTTACAACAACTGCAAACCCAACCTTTAACAGAAATTGCTGGACAAGCTGTAATTGATTGCCAAACTATTGACGGCTATAAATTCCGCCTAGCTGACAAAAGCTGGTTAATGATACGTTTTAGCGGTACTGAACCCGTTTTACGCCTTTACTGCGAAGCTGCCACACTTGATCGCGTACATCAAACTCTTGCGTGGGCGAAACAGTGGGCAGAGTAAAATTAGTCAAGAGTCCAGAGTCAATAGTCAAAAAACAAATGACTAATGACCAATGCCCAATGACACATGACCAATGACTAAACTACTTGTAGTAGCCACAGGAAACCCAGGTAAGTTACGAGAAATGCAAGCTTATCTGGCTAATTCTGGTTGGGAATTAACCCTGAAACCGGAAGAATTAGAAATTGAAGAGACAGGCGACACATTTGCCGCCAACGCTTGTCTGAAAGCCTCTCAAATCGCTCAAGCTACGGGAAACTGGGCAATAGCGGATGATTCTGGCTTACAAGTAGATGCTTTAAATGGCGCGCCAGGGGTGTATTCTGCACGTTACGGGAAAACTGATTCAGAACGCATCGCTAGGGTATTGAATGAACTAGGCCCGGAAGTAAACCGACAAGCACAATTTGTGTGTGTCGTAGCGATCGCTAGTCCTGATGGTACGATTGTCCTCCAATCCGAAGGTATTTGTCGGGGCACAATTCTTCATGCACCTCGTGGTCATGGTGGTTTTGGCTACGACCCGATTTTTTACATTCCTGAGAAACAATTGACCTTTGCTGAGATGACCCCACAGTTGAAGCGATCCCTTAGCCATCGAGGTAAGGCTTTTACAGCTTTAATCCCACAACTGGGAGTGCTGAGTTCTGAGTTTTGAGTCATGAGTCAGTTTTGAGTTAGCCCTGGTATAGAGATTGTAATGTCACCATTTTTTCAAAACTCTATATTGAGGCATTGAGCATCTAAAATCTACACCCAAAACTTTACTCATCAACTCTTTTCTCTTACCACTCAGCAAAGCCAATTGCTACTAACGATGGGGAAGCATGATGCCAGTCACCTGTAACGGGAAACCCGTCTTTAGTGCTGGCTCCTCACAACTCAGCCTTTAGGTTTTAAACTGCTTCTGTATTCTTTTCTCCCGTGCGAATCCGAACAACTTGCTCGACAGGGGAGATGAAGATTTTACCATCACCAATTTCACCAGTGCGGGCAGCAGCAATAATTTTGTCTACCACCATATCAACTTGGTTGTCGTCAACGACGATTTCTACTTTGAGTTTTTGTAGAAACTCGACGGTGTACTCAGAACCGCGATAGCGTTCTGTTTGGCCTTTTTGTCTGCCAAAGCCTCGAACTTCAGAAACAGTCATGCCGACAATACCGGCATTGACTAAGGCAATTTTCACTTCATCCAGCTTAAACGGGCGGATAATTGCTTCTACTTTTTTCATGTATTGGACTCCTTGCTTCTACTAGCTTCGTTTATATATCTAACCAGATCCCTTGTCGGACACCTTAACTAGTAGAACTATTTTAAAAACATATGTAATAATTTACGATTTTCAATGACCTGTCGTAACAGTTGTGAAGTTGACAGCGGCAAGTCTTTAAAATTCAATAATCTTTGAGGTTACGACATTAAAAAACCGTCCTCAATTTTACATGAGAATATGTATTTTTTATGACAAAAAATAGGTAAATTCTCTGCTTTTGTGGAGACTTTGAGGGCAAAATTGTACGAGAATCTGCAAGCTACAGCCGAAACCTAGAGAGTTTTAACTAGCGACTCTGATGTTCAAACAGGGGTCGCACAACCAAATACCCAGCACTAAAAGCAGCCAACATAATTAACAAAATGGTAATAACTAACCACCAGCCACTAACTTCCTTTGGCTCTGACTCAGTAGCACCATAAGATCTCACCTCCTGTTCTTCTATGAATACTGGTTGTGGTATCGGGGACATTATTTCTGTTACAGGCATAGAGGCTGGAGAACGGCGGCTTTTATTACTTGGAACTTCAGAGACAGCAGGTGGACGCGGACGAGAAACTTGCTGGCGTGGACGTGCTTCTGTGGCAGGCTGAGATGCGCTTTTGGCATCGGGAGCAGTACGGGGTGCTGGGCCGCTAGGTGTATTAGATGGCGTGGCTGGAAAATCCACCAACTTTTGCAACCGTAAACAAGACTGAATGAGTTTAGTCATTTCTTGGCGTAGCAGTTGATTTTCTTGCGTTAGTTGCTGATTTTTAGCAGTGAGCGCATCTAATTTTGCCTGTGCTGTTTGTAACTCAGTTGCTAATTCCCGATACACAGACAGTGGAACAGATGGGGGATAGGCTGGAGCCTTTGGTGTAGGCGGATGGTTGTAAATGGGATTTGTGCTTGCTTGCATAGCTGGCTTGGTATGGAAAATTAAAGTAATTTATTGTTTTAGAGATAGTAACAGAGATAGTCAAAGTTGAAACTATGCCCAAGAATAATAGAAAAATGCTGACAGGGCAAAGATTTTTTATTTACATGATGAAATAAGTACATATAGCTAACCTAAAACTGCATTGTGATTGGAGTTTAGCAGTCAGCTATTTGATAACGGATACTCACTCAAAGACTAGGTTTATTCTCCAGCAAAGGGAAGAAGTGTCCCACAGGGCCTTGCCCTTTACCAATATCGAGGGCGTAAGTAAGTGCAGTTGTAACATAGTCCTTTGCTTGCTGCACTGCTATTGATAGGTCTTTTTTCTGAGCTAGATTAGCAGCGATCGCAGCTGATAAAGTACAACCAGTACCGTGGGTATTTTTTGTATCTACTAGCTTTGTTGTCAACGTTGTCAAATTTTGCCCATCAAACCAAATATCAACACCACGCAAACTTCCCTGCATACCTCCACCTTTAACTAAAACAGCTTTAGCCCCTAATTTTTGATGAATAATTTGAGCTGCTGCTTGCATATCATCAAGGGAATTAATCGATAATCCACTTATAATTTGAGCTTCATAGCGGTTTGGCGTCACAATCGTTGCCAATGGGACTAAAGCATGGCACAAAGTCTGTACTGCGTCATCATCAATCAATTGTGCCCCTGTGCGTGACACCATTACTGGATCGACTACTAAGTTATCGATTTTCCCAGCCTCAATTTGTTGCGCGACAGCCAAGATAATTTCTCGGTTGAGCAACATTCCTGTTTTCGCAGCTTGTACCCCGATATCGTCAACTACCGCCTGAATTTGCGCCACCACAGCTTCTGTTGGCATCACATCTACTCGCGTAACTCCCAAAGTATTTTGCGCCGTGATGCAGGTAATAGCACTAGTTCCGTGAACACAGTGAAAGGCAAAGGTACGTAAATCAGTTTGAATCCCCGCACCACCACCGCTATCTGAGCCAGCAATGGTTAAGGCAACAGGTGTCCTTGATTTTGTAACAGCATTCATAATGAATTAGTCTTATGGCTGGGCTGATTGTTAACAATTACCACAATCGATAGCCATCCTGAGATCTTGGTTCAAGAGTCAAGGGTCAATAGTCCAGAGTCAAGAGTCAAGGTTCAAAAGGCAATAGGCAATAGAAAATGGAGATCTGTCATTTGTCATTAGTTTGTCTCCCCTTCATCTCCCTCATCCTCTGCCTGAGAAGCCAAACTGTGTAATGCTCCCTGTAAATACTTGCCCCATTCATCTGCTAAAGGAATCTCTGTAAAGGGAACACGGACTGAGTTGGCAGGTTCGCTGAAGATAAATTCTAATTCAATCTTCCGACCTTTATCTGGTGCTTTGCTTAATTCTACTAATTTGTCATCTACTAAAAGATTAATTTTTTGAACATCAAGTAAAGAAAAAGTTTCCAGTTTAATCGGCCCTTTTGGTGTGGGTTTTCCCCAGGTTATATTGTTACCTTTTTGACCCAATACTGCATAAATATCATACTTAGCCCTTTCAAATTGCTCTGCCCAAGCGCGGTAAGCTTCAACTTTTTGATACTCCTTTGAGCCTTGCCAAGCCAACCAGAAAAACATAACTAACAGCGGCAACCACAAAAGACCACGTTCCATAGTTTCAACAGTCCTGAGTGAAAGTTTTAACTAAAGTGCAAATTACACCAATAAGAGGCACAGATAAGTTATGGTAGTGAGCAACTGGCAAAAAGCGGTGATGAGTTTATATGAGAAGGCTTATATTATTTTGCTTGTTTGTCATTGGGCTGGGGGCTGCTGTATTTGGGTTTCTCAATTTTCAAGGACTAGCAGCCAAAGGTGAGTTTGAGACGATTCTGCTTGATTTTCGGGAAGATATACCCAAAGAGGTAGTAGAAAAAGATTTGCAAGCGATCGCTCAACAATACCAGGTTACACCCCAATTGGATAATAAATTTTCAGCCAAAGATAATGTGTATATTATCAAAGGCGATCGCCAACGGCTGAAAGAACTGCAAAAATCTCAATTCAAGTCAGCTACAGAATTTATCGAGCCAAATTATATTTACAAAAAAATTCCCCAACCGGGTGAAGTTGCTTTTTTGGGAGAATTTTTAAAACCCAATGCAGATGAAGAGGAAATTACCCCTTCATTAACTGGCCCCAACGACCAGTATTACAGCAAGCAGTGGAACTTCCACAACATCGGTATTGAAGGCGCGTGGAGCCAAACCAAAGGCAGTGGCATTACGGTTGCTGTCATTGATACTGGTATAACTCGCGTGCGCGACTTATATGAAACAAAATTTGTCAAAGGCTACGATTTCGTTAACGACCGAGAAGAAGCCACAGACGATAACGGACATGGTACCCATGTTGCAGGTACGATCGCTCAAGCCACCAATAACAAATATGGCGTAGCTGGCATTGCCTACGAAGCCAATCTCATGCCATTAAAGGTTTTGAATGATTATGGTGGTGGGACGGTTGCCGATATTGCCGAAGCCATTAAATTTGCTGCTGATAAAGGCGCAGATGTAATTAATATGAGCTTGGGTGGTGGCGGTGAAAGTCAGTTAATGAAGCAAGCCATTGACTATGCCCACAACAAAGGCGTTGTCATTGTGGCGGCGGCTGGCAACGAAAATGCTAATGGGGCCAGCTATCCAGCCCGTTATCCTCATGTCATCGGTGTCTCCGCATTCGGCCCGGATGGAGAAAAAGCCCCTTACTCTAACTTTGGTGCTGGGGTAGATATCTCTGCCCCTGGTGGTAGCGAGGCTGGCAAGATTCTGCAAGAGACAATCAACGAAAAGGGTGAAGGGGTTTTTCTTGGCTTCCAAGGTACAAGTATGGCATCCCCTCATGTTGCTGGTGTCGCTGCGCTCATCAAAGCCAAAGGCGTTACAGATCCCGATGAAGTTTTGCAAGTCCTCAAACAATCTTCCCGAGTTATCCAAGACGATGGTTTGAATTACTACGGTGCTGGGCAGCTAAATGCTGAAGCAGCAGTTAAACTTGCCACTGAAGGTCAAATTAGTTTCTCTGACTTCTTCCGTTGGTTAAGGGATAATGGCTATCTTAACCCTGGATTTTGGATTGATGGCGGTGCTGTAGCACTATTACCCAAGATTTTGATGGTAGTAGGTTCCTATCTACTAGCTTGGTTTTTACGGGTTTACTTTCCTTTTGCTTGGAGTTGGTCTTTATCCAGTGGTTTAATTGCTGGCAGTTCTGGACTATTCTTCCTCAAGGGATTTTATATCTTTGACCTTCCCCAGTGGCCTTTCCGGCTGTTAGGTAGTTCCATTCCCGAATTAGGCAACACTCTCCAGGGAACCAATGCTTTAAATCCTTTATTTGCCAGTGTACTGATTCCCATCGTTCTGGTTGCATTGCTGCTGGGACATCCTAGTGGTAAATGGTTTGCCATCGGTTCTACCCTTGGTGTGGCTGCATGTTTAACGGTGAGTGCAGTTTACGATCCTACAGTTTGGGGATTAGGCAGTAGTTACTTAGCTCGTATCTTCCTCATTGCTAATGCCCTACTCTGTTATGGATTAGCTCGTTTAGCGTTGAAAAATGAAAGGCAAGTAGCTTAAGTTAAGAGGAGGAAGTAAGGAGAGTAATAGAAAAAAAGATTACTCTCGCTCATGCCCTTTATCCCCTCAACAATCAGCAATAATTATGAGTACTACAGTTACTGGCACTATCCAACACCGTGATATTGGCACTGGTGCATGGGCACTAGTTACCGATGATGGTGTTACTTATGAAATACCTAGAAGTGTAGACAAAAAACTCCTCAAAGAAGGGCAAAAAGCCAAAGTCACAGGTAAGGTGCGTGAAGATGTCATGACTACTGCCATGATTGGCCCCGTCCTGGAAGTAAAATCCTTTGAGGTGATCAATTCTGACTAGCTGTGGAATTTAAAACTTCTTGTAGACGGCTTCTAAACTCGCCTTTGGGATGACCCCCTTTGACCTCACCGATAATCTGAAACTCTCCTTCAGGAGAATCACAGAGAATATAAGTAGGCCATCCCATTTCTGATTTATCGGGATACTGAGTTAACAAAATCTTGCGATACTTGCGGTAAGTAGCTGTATCCTGCATTTTGACATCAATAAATTCTAAACCCAGTTCTTCAGCTACCTTTTTGTCATAAAAAGACATTTTGTGACAAATGCCACATTCTTCTGAGGAGAACTTAATTACCGCTAAATTCATCTGACTTTGCCACTCTTGGGATATAAGCAAACTACATCTAGTATAAAACATTCAAGATCTGCATATATAGCAATCTATGTAGGAGTTGCAAACAAATCTATTGCCTACTGCCTCCATGAGTAGTTTGTTAATCAAATTGGATTGCTTATAAATTAAAGTAGCAACACAAAAGTTGCCAGACCAAAGAAGTTGTGTAAAACTAGGAAGACATTTATCTGCAGATGTTGAAGAAAGAACATGGCTAACAAAGCAACGTCTTATGAGACTTAAAGCGCCTTCCAGCTTGAGATGGCATATGTCGGGGCAATTCACAAAGAGAAATTATAGAGAAATAATTAACAGTTTTGGCAATTATCCCCTGAAATAACTATTGTATAAGCCTTCTAGCCTATGAAAGTGTAAAAGTTAGTCAGGAACTGGACATCTAGAGCTAACAAAATAATGATAAGATATACTTAATTAAAAATAACTACTAGCTAGGCGATCACTAAACCGCAAAATCTAGAATTAATTTCGTTGGGCAGTGGCAAAAATGGTAATAGCACGTTTGTTGTGTTAGAATATTGCCCTCAGTGCCTAATCAGTAGTCAGCTAGACGCAAACTATCTCCTCAAAAAAATCCCCAGTCAAGTACTAGCCTACTAGGGGAGTTAGTTATCAGGGTGCATCTACCAATTCATTGTTCTCGGGTTAAGTACAATCTTCCGGATAAGTTTATCTAAAGGGATATTGTTATTTTTTTTAAGTATGAAAAAACCCCAGTAGGTACTAGCCTACCAGGGGAGTTATTTATCAGGGTGCATCTACCAATTCATTGTTCTCGGGTTAAGTACAATCTTCCGGATAAATTTATTTATAAGGAATATTGTGATTTTTTCCATAATGAAAAAACCCCTAGTAGGTACTAGCCTACCAGGGGAGTTAGTTATCAGGGTGCATCTACCAATTCATTGTTCTTGGGTTAAGTACAATCTTCCGGATAAATTTATTTAAAGGAATATTGTTATTGTCTTAAGTAGGAAAAACCCCTAGTAGGTACTAGCCTACCAGGGGAGTTAGTTATCAGGGTGCATCTACCAATTCATTGTTCTCGAAACAATCTATCCGATCCGGATAAAATTGTTACAAACGGGGTGACTATTGGCTAAACACAAAAACCCGAGTGGTGGCAGCCTACCAGGAGAGTGGATTATCAGGGTGCATCTATTAATTTCTATATTCTCAACGTCGATACCATAATCCGGATAAAAATATCACATATAGGTAGCTAGTGGTTCATGAAAAACCCCTAGTTGCTTAAGACAACTAGGGGAGTAGATTATCAGGGTACACTTATTACTTAACTATTCTCAGGGCAACTACTATAATCTGGATAAAATGATGACGCAGAGAGTGGCTAGCGATTACCCATAAAAAACCCCTTATTGGTGGCAGCCAATTAGGGGAGTTAGTTATTAGGGTGCATCTACCACTTAACTATTCTCAGTGCAACTACTATAATCCGGATAAAATTCTCATAAGAGATGTGTTAGTGGTAACAATAAAAAAATCCCCTAATGGGTATCAACCAGCTAGGGGAGTTAGTTATCAGGGTGCATCTACCATTTAATTGTTCTCGAAAAAATAAGTAAGCTCCGGATGAAATTGTCACAATCATGATTATCAGTTGTGCCAACCAAAAAAATCCCCTAGTGGGTACCAACCAGCTAGGGGAGTTAATTATCAGGGTGCATCTACCATTTAATTGTTCTCGAAGAAATAAGTAAGCTCCGGATGAAATTGTCACAATCATGATTATCAGTTGTGTCAACCAGAAAAAAAATCCCCCAGTGGGTTTGAGCCTACTAGGGGAGTTAGTTATCAGGGTGCATCTACCATTTAATTGTTCTCCAGATAACTATCATCATCCGGAGAGATTTCATGAGTTTGTTGTAGTTTACCAAGCATAAAAAAGCCCCTAGTCAGCGTTAGCCAACCAGGGGAGTTAGTTATCAGGGTGCATCTACCATTTAACTGTTCTTTGGGGAACTGCCATCCTCCGGATAAATTTACTAAAATGTGTATTTTAGTTCTGTGCTAAAAAAAACCTTAGTGGATTCCAGATGGTAAGGAAATGCAGGAGGGGTGTTAAACCCTGTACCTCACTTGAGAATGCCCGGATTAGTGTTGCTATTTGCCAACAAAAAAATCCCCAAGTAGGCATTCGCCAACCAGGGGAGTCGAAGATCAAGGTGCATCTACCAATAAAGTGTTCTACTTCGATGCCAAAGAATCCGGATAAAGTTGTCAAAGCCAAAAAAGTAAAATAACGAGAAATCAGAAACATTCGGTGGCAAGATGCATCTAAGGTATCAGAAGAAGCGAAAAATCGACTTGAAACTTTCGCGTTTCAAACCAGATTCAGGAGGCGAGTAGGAAAAGTTGTGACCCAGGAATTTCACATTTCCGTAACCCCAGTAGGGCAAAATGACTACTTGGTGCGGACGGAACAAGTCGCGCCTGGGGTGCCATTGGCAGAAGAACTGGTGACTTGGCCTGTAGCTGATTGGTTAGCTGCGGCTGGGCATCTGATGAATGACCCGTTGAAGTCAGTATTGCAAGGGGATGCGTTCGCAAGAAACTCTGTAAACCTAGTGGCGTTGGGTCAGCAACTTTATAATGCACTGTTTCAAGGCACTCTCAGAGATAGTTGGATTACAGCACAAGGTATTGCCCAGAACCACCAACAGGTACTGCGCTTACGTTTAGGGCTAAAAGACACTAGATTAGCTCGTTTGCCTTGGGAAGTAATGCACGCAGGGGATCGTCCTCTAGCCACTGGGCCTTATGTCGCTTTTTCTCGCTACCAAAATGGGATTCTGCCACCTTCTCGTTTGCCATCGAAAAATATACCCCAACCGCTAGAAGAAGGCGGCGTCAAAGTATTGATGGTGATTGCGTCTCCTACGGATCAAGCCCGTCTCGATTTGCTCAAACATGAGGCCATCAAACTCCAAGCAGAACTTAACCGCTATGTACCGCGAGTTGCTGAAAGTGGCAATTATGTTCCAGATATAGAACTTACATTGCTAGACCAACCAGGGCGGGAAGAATTAACGCAGGCGCTGGAACAAGGGCGATACCATGTTCTGCACTACTCTGGTCATAGTAACTTAGGTGCCAATGGCGGTGAAATTTATCTGGTTAGTAGCAGAACTGGTTTAACGGAAACCTTAAGTGGAGACGATTTGGCAGGCTTGCTCGTCAACAATAATATCCAAATGGCAGTGTTTAACTCCTGTTTGGGCGCATACAGAGCTAACTCTGATACTACTGAAGAAACAGGAGAACGTAACCTCACAGAAAGTTTGGTCAAACGCGGTATCAGAAGTGTGTTAGCGATGTCAGAGCGAATCCCTGATGAAGTAGCGCTGACACTCACACAACTGTTTTATCGCAACCTGAATCAGGGCTATCCTGTGGATTTATGCGTAAGTCGGGTACGCCAGGGATTAATTTCTGCCTACGGTTCTCACCAGATGTACTGGGCGTTACCAATTCTCTATCTGCAACCGGAATTTGACGGTTTTCTCAGCCCAGAACTTCCTGAAAGTGGAGAGATGTTGAATGATTACAATCCAGCTTTAAGAGCAAATCAAACTGCGATGTACTCTGCTGTAGCAGATGAGTCTGAGATGCCTTTAGCAATGGATGATATGATCCCCTCTGGTTTAGCAGCAAGGGAATCTTCGGGTTTGGATTGGCTAGGAGAGGAAACCTGGGGCGATCTCGTTGATGAAATTGAGTATGATGACCCAAGCTATGCAGAAGATTCAGCTCTGGTTTCCGATTTGTTTCGCCAGCTAGATCATCAAAATGGAACATCTGAGCAATCTCCTATGACTGCGGAACTTGTGCAGCAAATAAATGACAGTGGTCTACGGTCAAGACAAGTTTCTCAGGAGATGGCTGTTCCGGATCAGGAAGCCAGCTTTTGGGAAGAAAATCCGATCGCATCAACTGAAACCTCAACAACTTTTGCCAACGATTGGCATGATTCCGCTTCTGGACGCTCACAACAATTCTCCGCAAAACGACGCCACCGACGCCAGATTTGGCCTATTGTTGGGATGGTGGGAGCAAGTGCGATCGCAGTGATTGTTGGTCTGAATTGGTGGCAAAATCGCCCATTTGCAAGATTACCAGACATCCCAGCAATTCCTACCCAGTCAATCACAGCCGAAAATCAACCTCCTATCGATTTAAAGACGGCTGCAACTGGAATTGTTAGTGCTACTGCTACAGAAAAATTGAGCCAAGGTGATTTGCAAGGTGGACTAGAGGCTGTAGAAGAACTACTTAACCGTGGCGCACTTCCGCCTGCGCAAGCAGCTTTAAATCTTGTGCCGCAAAAGCAAGCCAATAATCCCGCTGTCAACTTTTTTAAAGGAAGATTAGCTTGGCAATTCGTCCAAATTAAAGATAAAAAATATAGCGTTGATGATGCTCGCCGTTACTGGGAAAGTGCTGTACAAGCTGACCCAGATTCGTTTTTGTATAACAATGCCTTGGGGTTTGCTTACTACGCTGAAGAAAATTTAAATAAAGCTAATGACTCTTGGTTTAAGGCTTTAAATTTAGCTTTGAAACAACAGAACCTTACTAGTTCTACATCAGCATCTATAAAATCAGCAACCATACCTAAGGATGCTTTAACTTCCTATGCAGGTTTGGCTCTGGGTTTGTATAAATCTGCATCTAAACAATCGACTGATAAACAATCTCAATATATGAATGAAGCGATCAAACTTCGCCAAATGGTGATGAAGGATGATCCGCTAAACTTCCAGGTAAATAAATTAAGTAATAATTGGTTGTGGACAGAAAAAGCAATTGCTGATTGGCGATCGCTCCTTCAAGAAAAAAGTCAGCAGCAGTAAGAGAAGCTGGCACAATTTTAGTAAAACTCATTCCTGAAGCTAGATATTGACCTGGAATTTACCATATAACTTTATAAAGCAATGGACAAGTTATCCTATTTTGTTGTTCACAAATAAGCTAGGATTGCTATAGAATAGATAAAAAATTTCTCGTGCCGTTGGTTAAATGTCGAGAAATCCCAGATAATTAATTCTCGTACCTATACCCCAAAATCATCAATAATTTGCTAGAAATGCATAGCCCAAGGGGTTTGAGTCCACTTGAGTACAGTATTAATATATTTAAAATAACGTAAAATCTCTTGTGAGATAATTATATAGGGATTAGAGATAAATCTAGAACTAAAATCTGTCAAAAATATTGTAATTTAACTTTTGGCAGAAGACAGTTCTTTAAAAGAGAATATTCAGAAATTCTATTGCCTGGGATTTGTTAACTCTAATTCTTCTATCCATGCATTCCCATAATTTTGAGTAGCAGGCAATTATAGATAAAACCTAGTTTTAGAGGATGTTTGAAAAGTCCCTAATGATGTATCAAATACTTTTAGATCCCCCTAAATCCCCCTTAAAAAGGGGGACTTTGATTCAGTTTTCCCCCTTTTTAAAAGGGGTAGGGGGGATCAATTAGTATCTAAAATCACAGCTAACCACTTTTAAAACAACCTCTTAAATGGCTGGAAGAAAAGAGTCCACATTATGGACTCTTGACGTTTATTTATGCCCCTCTACTGAGCAATGTGGATATTTTCGCATCTGGCTGACAAGGCAGGAGTAAATGATGAACAAAATTTTTGCTACTATTGACGGGAATGAAGCTGTCTCCCGTATTGCTTACAAATTAAATGAAGTAATTGCTATTTACCCGATTACCCCCTCTTCAACAATGGGTGAATGGGCGGATGCTTGGTCAGCTGAAGGCCGTGCGAATCTTTGGGGTACTGTTCCCAGTGTCGTGCAGATGCAAAGTGAAGGTGGCGCGGCTGGTGCGGTGCATGGGGCGTTGCAAACGGGTTCCCTGAGTACTACCTTCACTGCATCTCAGGGATTATTGTTGATGATACCCAATCTCTACAAAATTGCTGGGGAATTAACAAGCGCCACAATTCACGTCGCTGCACGTTCTTTAGCTACCCATGCCTTATCAATTTTCGGCGATCATAGCGATGTGATGGCAGCCCGCGCTACAGGCTTTGCGCTGCTGTGTTCAGCTTCAGTACAGGAGAATCTTGATTTTGCCCTTATTGCCTATGCTGCAACTTTAGAGGCGCGAGTGCCATTTATGCACTTCTTTGACGGCTTCCGCACCTCTCATGAAGTGCAGAAAGTGAAACTACTTTCTGATGATGATTTGCGATCGCTCATCAACGACAATCTCATATTAGCCCACCGCGCCCGCGCCCTCACCCCAGACCGCCCAGTACTCAGGGGTACAGCCCAAAACCCCGATATTTACTTCCAATCTCGTGAAGGCGCTAACCCTTACTACAGCGCTACTCCCGAAATTGTCCAGCGTATCATGGATCAATTTGGCGATCGCACGGGCAGGTATTATCAAATCTATGAATATCATGGCGCACCAGATGCCGAGCGCGTGATTGTCATTATGGGTTCCGGCTGTGAAACTGTCCATGAAACAGTAGATTACCTCAACAACCAGCGGGAAAAAGTCGGTGTTGTGAAAGTGCGACTTTATCGCCCCTTTGATGTAGAAAGATTTGTCGCAGTCTTACCTAATAGTGTAAAAGCGATCGCCGTCCTCGACCGCACCAAAGAACCAGGTAGCGCCGGGGAGCCACTTTATTTGGATGTGGTAGCTGCAATTCATGAGGGATGGGGAGCAGGGAAAGCCTCATCTCCTTCATCTCCCAAAATCATCTGTGGTCGCTACGGTCTTTCCTCGAAAGAATTTACCCCGGCGATGGTGAAGGGGATTTTCGACAATCTCGCTTTACCTGCACCGAAAAATCATTTTACTATCGGTATTAATGACGATGTTAGCCATACATCCTTGAATTTTGATCCTAACTTCTCAACCGAACCTGATAACGTTGTCCGGGCGATGTTCTACGGGTTAGGTTCTGATGGTACAGTAGGCGCTAACAAAAACTCCATTAAGATTATTGGTGAAGAAACAGACAACTACGCCCAAGGTTACTTTGTCTACGACTCCAAGAAATCTGGTTCGATGACAGTTTCTCACCTGCGCTTCGGACTCCAGCCAATTCGGTCAACCTACCTAATTGACAAAGCCAATTTTATTGGTTGTCATCATTGGGGATTTTTAGAAAACATTGACATTCTCAAAGCGGCGATTCCTGGGGCGACTATTTTAGTTAACAGTCCCTATGATGCGGATACTGTTTGGAAACAGTTACCTGTGAAGGTACAGCAGCAAATTATCGACAAGCACCTGAAGTTATACGTGATTAATGCTAACCAGGTTGCCCGTAGTAGTGGTATGGGCGGTAGGATTAACACAATTATGCAGGTGTGCTTCTTTGCCTTAGCTAATGTCTTACCACAAGAAGAAGCGATCGCTAAAATCAAACAAGCGATTGAGAAAACCTACGGTAAAAAAGGCGCGGAAGTTGTCCGCATGAATCTGCAAGCCGTAGACAACACCCTGGCTAACTTATATAAAGTAGACATCCCCCAGACAATTCACCATCCCAAATCCCAAAGCGAAAATCCACAATTGCTGGACAGCGCCCCGGAATTTGTCCGCGAAGTCCTCAGTAAAATCATGGTATGGGAAGGTGATGATTTACCTGTAAGTACGCTACCACCTGACGGCACATTTCCCACAGGTACAACCAAATGGGAAAAACGCAACGTAGCCGAAGAAATTCCTGTATGGGATGGAGATGTCTGCGTACAATGTGGTAAATGTGTGATGGTTTGTCCCCACAGTGCCATCCGTGCTAAGGCGTATCAATCTAGTGAATTAGTTAATGCACCGACAAGCTTTAAGTCTGTTGATGCGAAAGATAGAGACTTTGCCAATCAAAAATTTACCATTCAAGTAGCCCCAGAAGATTGTACAGGCTGCGTCATTTGTGTGAATGTGTGCCCAGCCAAAAATAAATCTGAGCCGTTGAAAAAAGCCATTAATATGGCACAGCAGTTACCTTTGCGGGAACAAGAGCGCAAAAACTGGGATTTCTTCTTAAGTTTGCCTAATCCCGACCGCAGACAACTGAAACTCACCCAAATTCGCCAACAACAACTACAAGAACCATTATTTGAATTTTCTGGTGCTTGTGCTGGTTGTGGCGAGACACCCTATTTAAAATTATTAACCCAACTGTTTGGCGATCGCTCAGTCATTGCCAATGCTACCGGTTGTTCTTCCATCTACGGCGGAAATTTACCCACAACCCCCTGGACAACCAACGCCGAAGGAAGAGGCCCAGCATGGTCTAATAGTTTATTTGAAGATAACGCCGAATTTGGTTATGGCTTCCGCCTTTCTTTAGATAAACAAGCGGAATTTGCGGCGGAACTACTGCAAAAATTGAGCAGTAAAATCGACGATAACCTAATTAACTCTATCCTCAACGCCACGCAAAACACCGAAGCTGACATTTGGGAACAGCGGGAACGAGTAGAGTTGTTGAAAAAACGACTAGATGAAATCATCAATTCTGCAACAGACCTCAATCTTAAATCCCAAATCCAAACACTCAAAGCGATCGCAGATTACCTCGTCAAAAAAAGCGTTTGGATTGTTGGCGGTGACGGCTGGGCTTATGATATTGACTTTGGCGGTATCGACCATGTTTTAGCCAGTGGTCGCAATGTGAATATCTTGGTTATGGATACAGAGGTATATTCCAACACAGGCGGACAATCATCAAAAGCTACCCCAAAAGCAGCCGTAGCAAAATTTGCCGCCAATGGTAAGCCTGCGCCCAAAAAAGACTTAGGTTTAATCGCCATGACCTACGGTAATGTCTACGTAGCAAGTGTAGCTTTGGGTGCAAGAGATGAACATACCCTGAGAGCATTTTTGGAAGCCGAAGCATTCAACGGCCCATCGTTGATTATTGCTTACAGCCATTGCATCGCCCACGGGATTAACATGACCACAGGCATGAATCAGCAAAAAGCACTGGTAGAATCAGGTCGTTGGTTGCTGTATCGATATAACCCTGAGTTACACAAAGATGGTAAGAATCCCTTGCAATTGGATATGAAAGCGCCTAAGCAATCGGTAGAGCAATCAATGTATCAAGAAAATCGCTTCAAAATGCTCACTAAGAGTAAGCCAGAAGTTGCGAAACAACTGCTAGAACAAGCGCAAGCGGAAGTAGATGCACGTTGGCAGATGTATCAATATTTGGCAAATAGGTAAACGGTGATAGGTCATGGGTTTTTCCCGGATTTCTCACCAGACCTCTCAAAGCCTGCGCTTGTGCAGGGGAGCAGGGGAGAGTTCTTGTACAAGTTCTTTCCCCTATGCTCCTCTGCTCTTTCTTCGCTTAAAGCTTGTGAGAAATGCGGGTTTTACCTGTTATACCATTTTGGATTTTAGATTTTAGATTGTGAAACATCTATTGGATAAGCGTTTCAGATTTCCATCTCTCGCAATCATTTTTCAAATTGGTATTACCTACGATCGCAATTTTGACTAGCGTAATTTCATGCTAAGGGTAAATAAACTTCTTCTGAAGCTAAAGCAACGCCACAATTACCATTGCTTCGTACTGACTTCCAAGGGTAAGAAAATAGTCATTACTTCCCCATATTGTGGACGCTGACGCACAATGAGCTTACCACCAATAGCTTGAAACAAATGCTTAGTTGCCGCAATATTAAGACTAATCGTACCTGTTTCTGGTTGGAACATGAGCAATTGACCCAAAGCTTTGCGAATCGGTGGAGTTGTTGCTGGAGTAGCTTTACTAGTATCTGTGCATTGAGGTTGAGGCGATAATTGTAACTTCAGCTGATCTCCCGCCGGGATTACCTGTACTTGAATATGGCTACCAGCAGGTAAGCTGCGGGTAAAATTCTCAATCAAGTTAGTCAGTACCCGGTCTAACATTGTCGGGTTACTCACTACTGTTGGTAGTTGTTGGGGTAAAACCACATCCAACGTTAAGTTGCGGCGATTTGCTGCTTGTTGCCAACGCGGAATACTTTGCTGCAATACTTGATCGAGAGACATTGCCGTTAGTTGAGTGTGTGCAGACTTCGCTGGATTAGATGTTTCTAGTTCTGCTGCTTTAAATAGCAACTCCATCCGATCGATTTGCTCAGTACACTCGTGGTCGATAACTTCTAAACGACTAATTACATTAGCAGGTAAGTCTCGCCGCTTCAGTAGTAAGCGAGTCATGGTGCGAATCGTAGTTAACGGAGTCCGGACTTCATGGGCAAAGGCCTGGAGTAATTCAACATCCGGACGGGAACTAGGAGATGTAGGAACAGCAACAGGAGGTGAAGCGGGGACATTCTCCTTATCTGGTTCTGGTGCTAATTCTTGCAGTAACAACTGACTAAACTGCATAATAGTGCGGTAATCTGGGGGCACTGGAGCAAATTTTTGCACTGATGCATCCAAATCAGCAAAAAAATCTGGGCTAGTCAGCATTACCCTTGCGCCTAAAGCACGCCAAGCTTGCTGGACTACCTCTGGTTCAAAGGAAAATAAAAACGTTTTTTGGCCGTTCTTGTGTTCTGCCAAAACCAGTACTAATCTAAATTTATCTGTAAATACCAAGCAAAATTGCTCTGTTCCTAAGGGATCGGCAGGTAATAAGGGTAGCACTGATTCATGAGGAGCAATTTCCTCTGCCATTTCTAAAGGTATCGGCATTTCAAATGGCATCAGTGCCAAAGGATTAAAGGGCTTGGCTGTGAATGTTACTGTTTGTAAGCTTTGAGTCAGTGTTGGTTGACTAAACAGGGGTGCTGGTGCGGCTAGGACTAATCCTTGGCTGGCATCAGATGCAGCATTTGCTAAAGTACTGATTAGCAAATGTTCTGTCGCTGCTAGGCTGATGCGCCACTGCCACTCTGCTTTTGCTGGGGAACATTCAGCCACGGTTGACTGACTTTCAGCTAAAATTTCTCTCAGACTTGGCAATATCCATTCGTACACAGGTTTTCACCCCTTGGTTGGAAAGCGACTTACAGCAACTAAGTGAGTCATTTCACTACTCACTTACGAGGTTATAGTCATTTGCGTGCTGATGACAGTCGTATAACCGAACAACATAGGCGCAATTTCCCCTGAAATTTGAAAATTGAGGCAGAGGGGGCAAGGGGGATGAGGGGGATGAGGAGGACTTTCAAGGGTAGGGATGTAAGAAAGGGGCAATATAGCCAGTAAAATACAGAACTGAAGCCAGACCGCAAAGATAACTAAGGCAGATGCGGCGAAGAATGTCAGGGTGTGGGAGGGAAAATGCAGCTAGGAAAGAATGAGGAATTAAGACAATGGACGAGGACAGTTATAGAAAAGATGCCGCATCTGTCCAAGTCACAAGCAGTAGTACTAGCTGCTTGTGGAGTTTTGGGATAGTCATGACCCAATCAAGCGGACTAACAACAGTTTCGGTGTTTTGAGCAGAGCTATTGGGAAAAAAGAAAAATACAGTACGTCAGCAGTTACGGGAATGGTTAAGAGAAGCAGAAGATAAAACAAAAACAAAAGATGGGCGGGCTTGGTTGGAAGTAACATCTTGATTTTAGTCCGTTGTTGTCGTGGATTTTATGCCTATGGACAGAATCAGACAAACGGCTAGCATTGGCAGCAGATGCTTCCACATTGAGCGATAGATTCACCGTGTTAGCGATTAGTGTTGTCTACCGAGGTTGTGGAATCCCGATTGCCTGGAAAATAGTCGAAGCAACCAAACCCGGAAGTTGGAAGCCTCATTGGCAAGAATTATTTCGCCATATCAGTCAAACAGTTCCAGCAGATTGGTTTGTCATCGTCACCACAGACAGAGGACTTTATGCAGATTGGTTGTACCAACAAATCAAGAGTATTGGTTGGCATCTGTTCATGCGGATTAACCTTCAAGGACTGTTTCAAATTCAAGGTGAGAACTCTTGGCGACCAATAAATAGTCTTGTGCCAAAAGTTGGTCAGTCATTCCAAGCTTTGGTAACTTGTTTTAAAACCAACTCGATTGAGTGTACCTTGTTAGCTCATCATGATCAGGGTTATGCCGATCCTTGGTTAATTATCACCGATTTGCCTCCAGATGTTGCCGATGCTTGCTGGTATTCGATGCGTTCTTGGATTGAGTGTCTGTTTAAAGACGGTAAACGCGGTGGCTTTGCTTGGCATCGGACTAAAATTACAGATCCTCAACGTGCCGAAAGGCATTGGTTAGCTATTGCGTAGACGCAAAGCGGCTTGTCTGTGACATCGCTACTTTGTGGCAAGTGAGTGTTGGCGGTGAGGTAGTGCGTTCCTGTCGCCTTGCGTCGGAAAGCAACTACCGAACCCGTAAGGGAGAAGTTGATGCAAATTTACCCATTAGTAGTGTAGATAAGCTACCACCGACCCATGTTGCTCGACGCAATTTTAAAAATAGTTTTCTTCATCGTTGTCTCTCGTGTTTTCGTTGTGGGTTTTTAGTGATTAAGGCTGCCGTTCTCAATCGCCTACCATTACCAATCGGTGGTTTTTTCCCTGAACCTTGGCCAAACTTGACTCCACAAATAAATGTGTTTCAAATTACCCTCTCTACTGCCTGATTTTTAATTCCCTACCCTTGAAAGCCCCCCGTCTTCCCCATCCTCCCACACTTCCCACACTCCTTGTTTGCCCTATGCCCCATGCCCCAAGGATGGAGTTTCCCACCGACTTTTAATGAAATATGTACAAAGGAAAAACTATGTAAATACTTTGACCTCAAAACTATACTGTGATGTCATAGTGTAAACATGATTTAATCAAGAGTGATTTTTACTCTGTTTTCTGCTTTCAATAGCGTAAATTTACTTATATTTAAATTGGCAAGATGGCTATTGTTACTCAAACCCAACTTCAGGAGTTGCGTCCAGGCGATCGCGTTAGATATCATGATGTCGATTGGCATATAGAAGACTACAGCACATATCAAGATCCTCACGGGTATTTAACTGATGAGTGGTTGCTGCGTTCTAAAGGGGGAGCTGAATATTACTTACTGCGAGAATTTGACCCAGAGCAAAAGCCAGTCTCTATAACTTGGTATCTTGCTAACTCATTAGAAAATCCTCGTCTGCTTCTCCCAGATTCTCAAGAAAATATCGTACCCAGGCTATGGAAAAATATGCAAACCCAAGCAGAGCCATATCCTGAATTAATTCTTTTTTATAAGCATTATTATTTCGAGTCTCAAACTGAAGGTGAATATCAGACAGAAGGAGAAAACAGAAATCGCATTACTTGGGATTATTGGGATGAAGCGCATCAAATGAATTTAGCTATTGAAGCTTTTGCTCATCATCAATTAGATATTTACACTAGTAAGGTAGTGCGTCCTGATGAATTTTACCAGATTCAAAAAGCAGGAACGCTAAATAATAGCGACTGGCTGAGTAATATAGGTTATGTTTTGCAGATATTAGTAGCAGTAGCGCTATTACTTGTAGGAATTTCAATGATGATATTTGGATAAATTCGGAAATGCCTAATTCATTATTTATTGAGCAGCATGATGATGGTATTGCCTTTTATATAAATGGAGATTTGCAGTTTGATACTGCTGATGAGGCAATATATCATGAGTATTTGGTAATTCCGGCAATAGCTTTAGCAATTAAAAGATTTCCCCAAACATCTTTGCGTGTGTTGATTTGTGGTGGTGGAGATGGATTAGCAGCCAGGGATGTATTACGATTTACGCAAATTCAAGAAATTGCTTTGGTAGATTACAATCCCGAAGTTTTAGAACTAGCAACAACTGTATTTAAACCTTATAATTTGGGTAGTTTAGATTCAGATAAGTTAACTGTCCATACTCAAGAAGCCTTTGAATTTGTTTCTCAAATACCAGATAATTACTATCACGCTATTATTTGTGATTTTACTTATCCCCATTCCTCAGAAGACACCAGGATATACAGTCGAGAATGGTTTCAAGAACTCCATCGCGTTTTGATACCTTCGGGAGTAATTTGTACTAACGGCGTTTCTCCCCAAAAGAGAACAAAGGGTTTTTGGTGTTTATATCAAACGTTGCTATCAGCAGATTTGACAGTCAAGCCTTTACACCTAACTATCCCTTCATTTGCCGATCATGGTTATGGTAATTGGGGTTTCTTTTTAGCCTCATCGCAAGCAATTACGCGAGATGAAATAGAAACACTAGATTTCCCAGATGACTTAGATTTTATTACTCATAGCCAGCTATTCAACGCCTTTGTATTTAAGAGTGTAATTGCACAATCTCGGCATGATGTAATAATTCACACTTTAGATAGTCCGCAATTGTTTTATTATCTATTAAATTCTACATCTAATCAAGAATATTTAGACTTACAATCTGATGCCAGCATTGATTTTTTAGATATTGAAGAACAGGTTACAGCCCAAACTGGTGAAGGCGATTTACTAGATTTAGAATCAGTAGCAAAGTTTTGGATAGAAAATATTTACTCTAACCCAACAGCACAGGAAAATTTACCAGATATCAATCGATATTTACCTGTGCGTCATTCCTACCATAGCCAAAATATGACATTAGAGTGGTTAGCAAATATCAAAGAATTATTGGCAGAAATTGATATTAAAGAGTTATTGAATAGTCTACTAGGCAGAGCGCAGGAACTACCACCACAAATTGCCAGCGATTTAAAAAGATTAGCTGATAAAATTAACTCTAATCAGCCCCTAGCAAAGCTACCTCCGCAAACACTTGAATTTATTGCCATACTCTCGGTAACACTATTAATGGCAAATTTAGTAGCACCAGATTCAGTATTTGCTAAAGGTTACTATTCTGGTAGTAGCAGTAGCAGTAGTGGTGGTTATATCGGTGATGACGGAAGCTTTGGTAATAAAATTACAGGTTTTGTGTTAACTAGCATAGGCGGAATCTGGTTAAGTAGTTTATTCTCACGCCCAAAAGATGAATAAAGATGAGATTACTCCAGATCCCCGACTTCTTGAAGAAATCGGGGATCTAAATACACTGTTAAGTAGCAACAATAAAATGATTCATGAAAACAAGTAATGCTATAAAAAATCCATTAGAAAAACAGGATGTAAAATTAACCGTTAAAGAATTAAATACAGCAGAGTATCATAATTGGGACTTGCTAATCAAAAATTTGCCTCACAGTTGCTTTATGCAAACTTCGATTTGGGCAGATTTTAAAGAGATAGAGGGTTATAAAACCTTTCGCTTGGGATTATTTGAAAATAGTAAATTAATCGGAGGATGTATATTTTATTTATATCCCCATTCTAACAAAGCCAATTTATTAATTGCTCCTGGCGGCCCAATATTACCAGAGAAATCTCCAGAAGCAGCCATAGAATTATTGTTAAATAAAGCCAAAGAATTAGCGCAAAAATTAGGAGCGATCGCACTGCGGATTGAACCCTTATGGCAAAATAAACCTGAGTATATTCAAAACTTTGTCCGCGCACCTGCTGACTTACTACCAAGTGAAACTTTATTAATAGATTTACGCCCAGATCCTAGCCAAATATTAGCAGCAATGAGGCCGAAGGGACGCTACAATATCCGACTGAGCCAACGCTATGGTGTGACAACAGAATTTAGCAGCGATTCTCAAAAAATTCCCTTATTTTATGACTTGTTTTGGGAAACTGTACAGCGTCAGCAGTTTTTTGGCGAACCTTACGGCTTTTTCATCAATCTTTGCCAAACTTTATTTGCAGCTGATATGGCAGAAATTGGTTTAGCTTATTGGCAAGGCGAGATTCTAGCAGCAGTTTTAGTTGTATATTGCGGTAATATTGCTACTTATTTATATGGTGGACGCAGTTTAGCTCATCCACAAGTTATGGCAAATTACGGCTTACACTGGGAGGCGATGCAAAGGGCAAAAATTCGCGGTTGTCAATTTTATGATTTCTATGGTTTTACCCAGGATAAAAATCATAGCTATGCTAAATTTTCGCAATTTAAAAGTCAGTTTGGTGGTACACCTATAACTACTATAGGCGCTCACGATTATTTCTTTTATGACCAGTTGGCTGATACGCTAATTAGCTTATTCCAAAACCTGGTAGGTGGTAGCAAATGAACGAAAACATTATCCAATTACTTACGCAATTAGGAGTTATTTTACTAGAGTTATTAGTTGGTTTTGGCTTATTTTGGCTGGGACAGTTAGCTTATCAAAAGCTGTTTCGGCGGCGAATGGAATTGAATTTAGAACTGTTTGTTAAAGATAATCCCGCTGTTGCCATTGCCTTAGTCGGTTACTATTTTGGTATAGTAATTGCTTTAGGTAGTGTTCTCGGTCAAAGTGCAGTTAATTGGCAAGATAAAGTACTTAATTTGGTTAGCTACGGTGCAACAGTAATTTTATTAATGTTAGCAGGTGCATGGGTAGGCGATCGATTGATTTTGCGTCACTTTAATTGTGAACGAGAAATCATCCAAGACCGTAACGTTGGTGCTGCTAGTGTAGAAGCAGGGAATCACATCGCTAATGGATTGATTTTAAATGCTGCTTTAGCTGGTGAAAGCGGTGGCTGGTTAGTAGCTGTGGTATGTTGGTTAATTGGCTTAGGATTACTCGTAATAGTGAGTTTTGTCTATCCCAAAATTACTAAATATAATGTGTTTGCAGAAATTGAAAGGCGCAATAACCCGGCTGCTGGTGTAGCTTTAGCAGGTTTACTGATTTCTACAGGTAATATTGTGCGAGTCGCCTTTGCAGCCGAATTTGAAAACTGGGTTGTCAGTTTCACTCAGTATGGATTGTTACTATTATTTTGCTTAGTTTTGCTGATCGTAATTCGTTGGTTAGCCGATTTAATTTTAGTACCTGGCGTGAAAATTTCTGATGAAATTGTTAATCAGGAAATACCAAATATGGGTGCAGGTTTAATAGAAGCTTTTGCCTATATCGCTGCTTCCTTTTTAATTGCTTGGTGCTTGTAAATACTATTACTGAACTGGTGCTATTGATTCAGACAGCAAGCCTGACATATCTAAATACTCTTTGAGAGCAAATCCCAGCTTGTTCTGCAACTTCAGCACGCAATTTTTCATCCGACCAAATATCATTCCAACTTAATTCTCACAATGCAAGTTGAACTTGAATATTAACTAATTCTTCAGTTTGTTCCGGTTCAATTTCTGCTGCTGTCCATTCGATAAACCACTTGGTTTCTAAAATTACACTGAGTACTGCTTCTTTATAAGCAATATTAAAGAATGATTTAATACGCGCTAAATTAGAAGCTATATGTCCTAAGCGAGTTGAAATCTTTTCGCCTTGAAAGCGTACTTGTTTTTCATCTAAATTCTGGTTCATAACTGCGTATCAAACTTTTAGTAATTTGCTAAATTAAATAAAGCTTGGGTTTATCGGCTTTTAACCCAAAGCTATTAACATCTACCAAATTTAGGCTATTGCCGCAATCCTGTGATTAGTGGAATATTACAAAAACTTCGAGGCGCATTTACCAAAGATCGGGGTTATCAGGATAGTTCTCCTACAACGAAATGGCTGCAAATTGTTCTAGTCACCAGTGTAGGGGTGACAGCTTTAGTGTGGGGAGTGCGCGAACTCAAATGGTTACAGTCTTGGGAATTAAAAGTTTACGATCAAATGTTGCGATCGCGTCCTGTAGAAGGGCCAGATCGTCGGATTTTGTTGGTGACAATTACTGAACAAGATCTAGAACGCCACAAGTGGCCGTTATCGGACAATACAATCAATCAGCTGCTAAAAAAACTAGAGTCATATCAACCCCGTGTTATTGGCTTAAATCTTTACCGTCCAGGACAAGAAAATTTGGCTGCTAGGATGCCAAATCGCAATAATATTATTGCTACTTGCTTATTAAGTAGCATCGGTAGACCAGAAATTCCGCCACCGCCGAACTTCCCTATAGATAATATCGGCTATAACGATTTGATTTCTGATAGCGAGGACGATCAAATTATCCGGCGTGGATTGGTATTTGCTGAACCTACAGATAAAAAATGTGCAACACAATTTTCGTTTGCAGCATTAGCAGCAATTAGTTACTTAGAGAAAGCAGGGTTTGAATTAGATTTTCCTCCCGATAAACAGCATTTTTCTATAGGTAAAACTGTCTTCCCAATTTTGACAGCTAATTACGGCAGCTATGAACATTTGGATGCTCAAGGCTACCAATTACTATTAAATTACCGTCACCCTGCTCACTTCGCCCAGGAAGTGACTTTAACAGATGTCCTCACAAATAAAGTCAATCCTACTCAAGTCAAAGACCGTTTAGTAATTATTGGAACTACTGCCCCTAGTATTCATCCTGGTTTATATACACCTTATAGCGCTTCACCACAACAACCAGCTAGAACACCCGCTGTATACATTCATGCACAGATAGCAAGTCAAATCATCAGTAATGTCTTAGATGGTAGACCCCTGATTTGGGATTGGCCTGACTGGGCTGAATTTCTGTGGATATGGGCTTGGGCTGTGGTGGGCGGTACTGTTTCGTGGCGACTGCGGCATCCTGTGCTACTGGTGGTAGTGGGTGTTACGACTCTCATTAGTTTGATAAGTATTTGCTTTGGTTTGTTTCTCCTTTCTGGATGGGTTCCCCTAGTACCACCTACCCTCACCTTGATAATTACTGGTATTAGTGTGATGGGTTACACTACCTACCAGACTCAGCAGCAAACTCAGTTGATTATTCTCCAAGTTGAAAAACAAAAAGAGGTTATTGCACAGTTAGATATTCTCTTAAAAGAAACTACAACAGACACAACAATTAAAGACCAGCATCATCACAATAATCCCCAGATTGTGACAGCAAAAACAACTGGTGATTTCCTCTTAGGTGGACGTTACCAAATATCGAAAATTCTTGGTTCTGGTGGATTTGGTTGTACTTATTTAGCACATGATACTCAACGACCGGGTAATCCTACTTGTGTAGTGAAACAGTTAATGCCAGCACGTCGAGATACTAAATTTTTGGAAGTTGCTAGAAGATTATTTAATACGGAAGCCGAAATTTTAGAAGCTTTGGGTAAACATCATCAAATACCCGAACTGCTTGCTTATTTTGAAGATAATCAAGAATTTTATTTAGTTGAAGAGTATATTCCTGGGCATACTTTGACTGAGGAATTACCACCTGTACGGAGTGTACAAGCAGAAAATGTAGTTATTGATATACTCAAAGGAGTTTTAGAAGTCCTGAATTTTGTACATGAACATCGGGTAATTCATAGGGATATCAAACCAGCTAATATTATTCGGTCGGCTCAAGATAATCAACTAGTATTGATTGACTTTGGTGCAGTTAAATTGATGCAACCACCCAATAGCGAACAAACAGAATTAGCAACAGTAGCTATTGGAACGCGGGGTTATGCACCACCAGAGCAATTTGCCGGACATCCGCGCTTGTGCAGTGATATTTACGCTTTGGGGATGATTGGAATTCAAGCACTCACTGGTATTCCACCGCAGGAACTTCACCCCGATTTAGAAACAGGCAATATTATCTGGCGTTCTCAAGCACAAGTCAGCGAACAATTTGCCGCGATTTTGGATAAAATGGTGCGTTATCATTTTAGCGATCGCTATCAATCTGCTTGTGATGTCCTTGAAGATTTAAAATCTATAGCAGAGTAATTTTTTCGATTTTTAACAACATAAAAATCAGCTATGCCTAGAAAAACTTCACAAAAATTATCAGAGCAGAAGCGTCAAGAACGACATAGGTTTTTTCTCAATCACTATTCTGATTGTGCATTTACTAAATGCCCGAAATGTGATTCAAAGACAAAGCTGCGCAAATTTCCTTTAGTAATTCACATTCAGCCTCAACAGCTTTTTATCCTCAACAAGCAGTGTAGATATTGTGAGAACTGCGACCTAATTATTACGAAAAAGCAGGAAATTGAGTCATTAATGGCTGCTGGATTTTTCCAAGCAAATCCTAAAATAATTGGCAATGATTATCTAGTGATGGGAACTGTTGATAGAAAAGATTGGAAAGAAGGCAACAAAAATTCTCTTTCTCCATCAGAAATGTTAGAGCGCATATATGTTTTTCAAGATGTCTGGGATTTTAAAGTTATTCCAGCAGGGTGGCATCCCAAAGAATAAAAATTTTAATCTACATAATCTGTTGTAATTTCAGCCTGTTCTGTGTTACTTGAAGTGATGGGACGCTGACCATCAATATTAAGGGTATCTTTAACCTCATAGTTACTCTTAGCAATCGGACGTTGACCATCAATTTCGAGAGTATCCTGAATTTCTAACTCGCTGGGGTCAACTGGACGCAGGCCGTCTATAGCTAGCATTTCGCGATCCTGAAAATCACTTTTGGCAATTGGACGTTGACCATCAATGTCAATTATTTGATCTGATTGAAAATCACTTTTAGCAATTGGACGTTGACCATCGATATCAAGAATATCCTGAATCTCTAAATCACTTGGGTCAACTGGTCTCTGACCATCTATTTTAATGAAGCGCGGTTCGTTAGATGATGTTAGAGAAACAATGTTCGCTTCAGCTGATTTTTTCTCCAAATTATTTTCTTTGTTATCCATGTTCTTATAGCTATTTGTTCGTTAACTCATTAAGATACTTGAATAGAATCAGAAAATCTTCTGCCACAGCAGAGAATATTTCTCTAACTTGAGAGCGATTTATCAACTGAATGTGGCTTTCAAAATACTAGAATCAAAGTGCCATGCGATTTAATCTTTTTCCAAGTCATAAACCTGCACTCTCACCTATCGAGAGTACACCTGGATGGCTTGTTGCATGGGGAAGATTAGATTCACTCACAGAGAATGTAGTGTGGCGAGATGAACAGTTCGCCATTATTTCTAAAGTTGATACAGAATTTGCGCTGAGTCCAACACAGCGATTTGTGGTAGTTGGGGATGTTTGGTTAAGTAATCGGGTAGAGTTGCTGCAAAAATTGGCGGTTGATGCAAATAGCTTTTGCGGTGGTGATATTCAACTGATTGCGCAACTTTGGGAAAAATGGGGCTTGCAATGCTTGGATGTGTTGGTAGGAATGTTTGCGTTCGTGGTTTGGGATCGGGAGGAACAAGTATTATGGTTAGGACGCGATCGCATCGGTAGCCGTACTCTCTATTACACTACTACAGGTGCAGTTCGCTGGATTGCTCCAAAATTGCGATCGCTTACACCTTATCATTCAAAAGATTTAGATTTGGTGGCGTTGCGAGATTACCTCTGTTGCGCCTTTGTACCAGGAGAACGAACGCTTTGGGAACAGGTGCGAGAAGTTCGTCCGGGAACTGCGATTAATTTGGCTTCTACACAAGTTCATGCTTATTGGGAACTGCAAGAACAGATTACAGGTGAGGATCGATCATTAGTATGGCATGGCGAACGCTTGCGTTCTCTACTCGATCGAGTTGTGCAGGATTATCTCCCACAAAATCAACCTGTTGGTGTTTTTCTCTCCGGTGGCTTAGATTCCAGCAGCATCACAGCTTTAGCTGCAAAGTTTCGTCACGCACCCGTGCATACCTACTCAATTCATTTTGGAAGCGAATCGCCTCATGAGTTAGAGTTTTCTAGCTTGGTTGCGAAACATTGCCAAACTCAGCACCATATTCTAGAGATTACCTTCCGCGATATGTGGGAACGTCTACCAGAGACAATGGCTTATTTAGACGATCCTATCGGCGATCCCTTAACAGTGCCAAATCTGCTGCTGGGAAGAATGGCGCGAGAGAACGTGCAGGTTTTACTCAATGGTGAAGGTGGCGATCCCTGTTTTGGCGGCCCGAAAAATCAGCCAATGTTAATTAATAGCATATATGGCTCAGTTACTCATCAAGATTCATTGCAAGCATATCTAATTTCCTTCCAAAAATGTGCATTAGATTTGCCACAACTTTTGCAACCAGAAGTTTGGCAAGCAGTAGAAACAGCACCATCAGTATTTGCTACAGATCTAAATTCTGATGCTAGTTATTTGAATCGATTAATGGCACTCAATATCAAATTTAAAGGAGCCGATCAAATCCTGACTAAGGTAAACAATTTAACACAAGCAGTAGGTTTACATGGGCGATCGCCACTTTTCGATCAACGTATTGTTGATTTGAGTATGCAAATTCCTCCACAATATAAACTTTCTGGCGTAGAAGAAAAAGCCGTACTTAAACAAGCAGTTGCAGATATCTTACCAGAGACAATTATTCATCGCCCTAAAAGTGGCATGATGGTGCCTGTACAATTAGGATTTCGCAAATATTGGCAACGAGAAGCGCGGAAATTATTGTTGAGTAAAAAAAGTGCGATCGCTCCTTATATTAATCAATCAATACTGCATAATTGGCTAGAATACAAGGGCGATATTTGGGGGCGTTATGGTGTTAAGTTGTGGTTATTGGTAAGTTTAGAAATTTGGGTACAGGTGAATAAATAATAATAGCCTTGGTAATAAAATCTGCTGGTAATTGTAAGGTTTTTACCAAGCATGGGTTAGAAGCAAAACGGATCTATTCTCCTACCAATGCTAATGCTTGATTAAGCACACGGTCAGATACAGCATATTGCAGGTTTATGAGGTACAGTAACAACAGTTTGTAAACCAGTT
>JAVRCV020000080.1:0-92379 GCA_034530615.2 Aulosira sp. ZfuVER01 | reverse complement strand
TTTTATAATTTTACTACCTACTTTTATCATAAGTGATTATACGAACATGATATAAAACGGTATCACCTGCTCTCCTGCTTTTTCACGTTTGAGGGCGTGTTTCCGCTTGTTCGAGTACATCCAGTACTATACTCAAAGCTAAATTTCTTTGCTGTGGTTCATTCCAATTTAAATCCAAAGCTGCTTTCAAGCTAGATGAGCCAAGGATTGGTGCTCGGATTTTAACTGCATGAGCAAACAACAACGAAAGTTTTTTGAGTGCAATTTCTTTGGCAATCTGCTCTACTAATTTCTCATTAACATATTCCATCACTAGAGCTTGTTGAGTATAGCTACTTGATTTTTTTTCTATTAGCGATCGCCCATTCAACGCTTCTAATGCTTCTAATAACCGCGCCTTAGAAACAGCAGGTACAATATCTTTTTGTAACCGATCTATTGTTGTCCATTCCCGATTAATTGCTAATCGGTACATCACAGTTTGTTCTAAAGCAGATAAGCGATTGAATTGTTGCTCTAATAGACGACGGATACCATTGAAAACTATTGTGTCTTGTTTTAAAAAATCCTCAATACTATTATCAAACAGGTCTTGAATAGTAGTGGCAACAATTTTGAGCGCTAATAAATTGTTACCGTAGCGTTCACATAATGCTTGGTTTTGTTGCGGAGAACCGACTAAGCCTTTTGCTTGCAGCAAGGCGATCGCTGCTTCCTGTGAGCCTTGTAATTTCAAAGTACGTACTGCTAGGTCTACGCCTTCAAATGTGGCTATTTCCGCCGGTTTTTCGCGACTAGTAAGCATCACACAACTTTTATGGCTTGTTTCTCCTACTACACGCAGCAGTTCGCCATATCCTTCATAACCTGGGATATAATGTCCAGCTTGTTCTGCATCTAAAATTGTTTCCAAATTATCCAAAATTACAAGACATCGCGCACTGCGTAGGTAATGAATCAATATGTCCTACCTCTGCTTTAGTGCTTTGCTGATTTGATAAAAATAGTACTAAGTCAGTTAAAAGAGTTTCTAAAGGAGGAGCGTTACTCAGGCTACGCCAGATAATAAACTCAAACTCTGCTTGCAGAATTTGGGCTAACTTCACGCTACAAGCACTCTTACCAATTCCACCCATACCTAACAGTGCAATCAATCGACATTTGTCTTGCACAATCCATTGTCTAAGAGTAGCAAGTTCGGTTTGCCGCCCGTAAAACAACGAAACATCCACGGCTTCACCCCAATCTTGGATTGAGGAACTGAATAATTCTGTTTTACTCTGCGAATCTGGTGTTAGAGCTATTGATTTAATCCCTTTTTCTTTGCTTTCGGTCAACAGCAATCTTCGCTCCAATGCTGTTTGAAAGTTGGTTTTGCTGACTTGTTCCCCCAATGCTTCAGAAAGCATCTTCCACAGCTTTGGCCCAACATCACGCCTGACATAACTTTCAGAGTATCCAGAATTTTCTGCAATCTGGTCGTAGGTTTGCCTTTGAAGAGAACCGATCAGAATTGCCGTTTCGACATCATTGAGATATCTGCCAAAACGCTCAAAGAGCGCAGCGTTTACTGTAGAGAGTTTTGGCTCAAAGTCCATTTCTTCATTTTTTATCCTGACATCCTCATCATACCTGACATTTTCAGACATTTATAAAAACTGAATCTAACTTATCTTTTGAACAGCCTAAAGGGCAAAGAGCTAATTAAAAGTTGTAAAAGTTTCAAATACTATTTGCATTATCTTTCGTTTTTCTAAAAAACCTGACTTTATTAGCTGTAAAAACCAGACATTTCCTGCAATGACATAAATAAAATAGCGATTTATGTTAATAACATAAATCTAATATGTGCCAAAAAGATGGATGAATTTGATAATAAAGTCGCGCTAATTACAGGTGGTAATTCAGGTATTGGCCGAGCAGCAGCATTAGCTTTTGCTCAAAAAGGAGCAAAAGTAGTGATTGCTAGCCGCAGAATTCAAGAGAGTGAAGAAACAGTCTCATTAATTCAAAACAAAGGCGGTACAGCTACATTTGTACAAACTGATATAACTCAAGCAATCCAAGTTGAAAACTTAATTACTCAAACAGTTAACAACTATGGTCGCATTGACTATGCATTTAATAATGCTGGTGTCGAAGAACCTATCACTTCTAGCGTGGAAAAAACTGAACATATTTGGAATTTAATTATTGATACTAACCTTAAAGGAGTTTGGTTATCTATGAAGTATCAAATTCCCCAAATGTTAAAACAAGGTGGAGGCGTAATTATTAACAATTCTTCTATTCTTGGATTAGTTGCACTTCCTAATGTTCCTATTTACACTGCTAGTAAACATGGTGTTATTGGTTTAACAAAATCACTAGCTTTAGAACACGCTCAAGACAATATTCGGATTAATTGCGTATGCCCAGGTGGTATAGAAACAGATTTGTTGGCTCGTAATCTAGATAATTTAGGTGAAGAAGGTAAGAACAAATTTATCTCTTTACATCCTATGGGTCGTTTAGGTAAAGCCGAAGAAATAGCTAATAGTGTGATCTGGCTTTGTTCGCAGGCCGCTAGTTTTGTTACTGGACAATCATTTGCCATTGATGGTGGCTTTACAGCCCAGTAGTTTTAATTTCTTTTATTGACTTAGATTCTGGTATTAATCCGAAGTATGCGATTCAATCAAGCCGCAGGCTTTCAGCATTCTTAATGAGATTTTTTAAGCAAGGAGCAAGGCAATGACAACAGCAATAGCAACAACAATGAGAAGAGTTGATTACTCGAACCGCGATCAAAAAGGCAAGGTAGCTTTTTACTTGTGTTTGTGGAAACGCAAAGGCATTTCTTTAGAACTTTTCAATAACTATTGGAAAAACGTGCATGGCCCTGTCTGTGCCCGTCTTCCAGGGCAGTATCAATATTGGCAGTTTCACCTAGCTCAAAATGAAGCTGGCATTTGGCCGAAAACTGTCGGCGTAGATTACACCTGTACAGAAGAAGAACAATTTCCGGCAATTGCCGAATTAACTTTTGAGTCAGAAGCAGAACGTGATATCTGGTTCAAATCTGCTGCCATTCTTATGGATGATGAACGCAACATATTCAGCAAAGCAATTGGTTACATAACTAATTCTGGCAATTCTAAAACCTATATTGATAGGATCTCTACAGGAAATCCCAACGGCAAATTGGGTATGGTTAAGTTCCACATCATGGTGAAGAAATCTCATGCTGTGAGTGTGGAAGCTTTTCGTAGATATATGACAGAAACTTTTGCCCCAGCAGTTATCCAAAATAATTCTGTGCTGAAATTCCGATTGCATTTATTAGAGGAAGTAGATACTTCTCGCCCAGATGCGCCTGGGGTATCTCATTATGAATCTCCAGATAAGCAGTATCAAGCTGCTTTTGAAATTGCCTTTGCTAATCCTTTGGAGATGGAAAGATTCTTTGCCTCTAAAGAATATGCTGTTGCTGTTCAAGACAAGGCTAAGTATGTTCAGCGATTTTTACCATTTCCAGAGCAAGCTGCTTACACCTTTGTTTACGACGGTAAGATGACACTGGCGGGTCAGCGTAGTTCTACAGTTGCAGAACTAATTGAGAATATGGGTGCAACTAACCAGTTGAGAGAGGATGTAGTTTCTCTGATGCTGGAACAAAAATTTATCTTTAACTCAAATGGTGTTGGTAATGGTTCCCAAAATGCTGTAAACACCTTCATTAATAAACGAACTAACTACTACAAAGATTTGTCAGCTGATTATTCTCGGCCAGGACTCGTCAGTGCTTATGTAGCAAGAAAACTCATAGAAGATGCTGAAAAGTTTGTTGCAATGAAAGAAAGGACATTACCACAGATTAGCCCTGATTACACCCTTGAACAGATTGAACGAGAGAACAAAGAATGGTGGCCAACTCATTGTGAAGCATTAAGGCAGGGACGAGGCGATATCTTAACTGGTGAATATCGTGATGATTTGGTTTATTTCTGCCAAGATGGCCCCTATCAAGGCTTAGAACAACAAAAAGAGCGCGAACAACATTGGTGGGCATTAATTGCTCAACCCGGTGTAACTATGTGTTGGCCAATTGTGATGTTTCATGGTGAAGTTACCTTTTTTGAATGGAAGTGTGTGGATGATGAAACCAACGAAACACTTGCTAAAGGAAATGTCACCTGGATTCGCCGCGGTCATAGAGGCGGATGTTATCTCAAAACTGAGCAATTAACTTTCTATCGTGATGTTTTTGCTCCAAGTAGATTGTTGAAGTTAATTACAACAGCCTAATATCATGTTGGATTTTGAAAAGCTCTTTTACAGAGCTTTTCTCGAAATTTGTTAACTCATCTATATAAAAGCATTGAGGAAACCAGTCAAGTTTGGAGGAGAGATTCTTTATAGTTTTAGAGTACCTCTACAGATGGAAGGTAAGGCTACTCCTGTGGTAGAAGTTTTGGACTAACGTCAGTAGTTACCTTTGTGATCGTAAGCAAATAAAAATTGAGCCGAGTGTAAATATCCAATGGTGAAAAAGTGAAAGTTTCCGAAAGGAAGCGATTTCATAAATCAACCAAAGGCAGGCTTGATAGGGAATCATCATTGTTTAAACTTTCAAACAGAGCAATATCAATGAAGATGCTGAATCACACAAAGGGTTTCAAAAAGATTATTGGTAGCTTTCTCGGAATTGCTGCTTTCATTAGTCTCCCAGGATTAGCACAAGCTAACTTGAATAGTGCCAATCACACTTCCAGCCAGTACCTTTTGGCTCAGAGTACGCCTACGCCAAGTTCTAATGACACTTCTCCATCTAACCCAGACCGTACAAATTCTGATCCTACGCTGAGTACACTTGATACAGAATTCATGGCTAAAGCAGCGCAAAGTGACTTGACTGAAATTCAAACAAGTCAGCTAGCACTAAAAAAATCCCGAAACAGAGCTGTTCGTAACTATGCGCAGCAGATGGTCAAACAGCATACAGCTTCCAGCAAAAAATTAGCTGCGATCGCCAAGGCTAAAAACTTCCCTCTACCGACAGAACTTAACTCAGAAAATCAAGCTCTGTTGACAAAGCTGCAAAAACTTTCTGGTAACAGTTTTAACCAAGCATATATGCAAGTACAGACTCAAGCTCATCAAAAAACCTTGGCTGAGTATCAAAAATATCAGAGAGAAGGACAAGATCAAGATTTGAGAGGATTTGCAAACGAGATTTCACCACTTGTTGCTCAACACTTACAGATGGCTCAGAAGATGACAGCAAGACGTTAATTACTAAATTTGTAGATTTCAGAGCCAGTTTGCCGTTATGCCTAGAAAAATCATTCTTGTTTTGATTTGGTTGGGATTTGTTGCTTACACCATCTGGTTGGCTCCGCTAGATCAACCTGAGACATGGTCGTTAGCGTGGAAGTTGTTAACCTTTCAATTAGGAAAACTCAACGCTATTATTACCACGATTTTCTGGCTGATGGGCATCTGGCCTACGATCTACGCTTGTTTAATGTTTACTGATGGCAGAATGCAAAACTTTCGTGCTTGGCCATATTTCATTGGGTCGAATTTTACGTGAGTTATTTGCCTTTTGCCTTATTTAATTTTTAGGAAATCCAATCAAGAATTCTTTGGGACAATGAATAAGTGGCTGGCAATTCTTGAACGACGTAAAACAGGAGTTTTTTTACTAGCCGCTACGATTGGATTACTAGCTTACGCAGGAATTGCCGGAAACTGGCAAGATTATGTTCAGCAGTTTTTTTCACGGCCTTTTGTCCATCTTATCAGTCTTGATTTTTGTCTAATGTGTCTCGTATTTCCACTGACTTCATTATTTGATGATGACATGGCACGTCGAGGTCTCAAGAATACCTGGATTTTTTGGAGTGTTGCACTTGTTCCTTTATTTGGCCCCTTAATTTATCTATGTTTGCGCCCATCTTTACAAGAAACTGGACTCAAAGAATATAACACCACACTAACTTCTGCTTATTAAAAACGCGATCGCCCCTACAATCCATTTATAAAGAAAAGCCCTTACTGTAATAGTGAGGGCTTTTTTGGGAGATGCTTAATAACGTGAGATACCTATCAGCTAATGATTAATATCTGCTTGAGCTAGAACCTGTACCTGTAGGTTGATTAGGGTCTGGATATGCGCGGGGTTTTTCGCGATTACGAGCTAAACCTGCTAAACCTGCTAGGCCAAGCAATCCTAACCAGCCCCAATCAAAACCGCGATCGCCCCTCACATCGCTAGTTCCGCGATTATAAGGTTCAGTTGTAGTCCCAGTACCTGTAGTTGTGTCAGTACCAGTAGTAGTACCAGTAGTGCCTGTACCTGTGGTTGTATCAGCACCCGTAGTCCCAGTACCTGTATCTGTACTGCTACCAGTCCCTGTGGTGCCAGTCCCTGTAGTACCAGTGCCCGTAGTTCCAGTGCCTGTAGTACCTGTACTGCTACCAGTTCCTGAAGTGCCAGTACCCGTAGTACCTGTACCTAGACCTGTGCTGCTACCAGTCCCTGAAGTGCCAGTGCCCGTAGTACCTGTACCTAGACCTGTGCTGCTACCAGTTCCTGTGGTACCAGTGCCCGTAGTACCTGTACCTAGACCTGTGCTGCTACCAGTTCCTGTGGTGCCAGTGCCCGTAGTACCTGTACCTAGACCAGTACTGCTACCAGTCCCTGAAGTACCAGTGCCTGTAGTACCTGTACTGCTACCAGTGCCTGTAGTACCTGTACCTGTGCTGCTACCGCTGCCTGTAGTGCCTGTACTACTACCTGAAGAACTACCTCCAGAAGAACCAGTTTGAGCAGAAACGGTCATAGATAAAGGTACAGCAGCAAAACTCAGAGCAAAGATACCAGCCAAAACAAATTTGGATAAATTCAAAGGTCTCATGATTATTATCCTTATATAGTCTAGATTTCTGTGGTTGATAGATTGTCAAGAACGCCGTTGCCAACTCAATCTGCTAATAAATTCAGTATTTTTAGGCACGACACATTAACGACCCTAAGGTCTGAAAACATTGGAATATATGAGATTAAGAGAAAGCTTAGGCAGTTTTCAGCGATATTTAGACAACATGAAGATTCTCGCTAGGTTCATAAGTATCTTGATTTTCTGAAAACAGTTCTGCTTTTAGTATGAGCTTGGTAATTGACTGATGGCATCAGCATTATAGAGTCACTATTTCTGTACCCTGGTAAAAACCCCCACGACGGTTTGCTATACGTCGAGGTAACTTTGACTAAGAATAACTTTTGCTGTTTTCCTCAACGTCTACCATAGGATCAAAATCACTTCTATCAAAAGTATTAGCCTGCCATCGCTCCCAAATTATATTTCCATTTGGCATAACTTTTCTTTGGTATCTTGAATATTTATGAGTAATAGCAGTAAAGTTGTTTATATTACTCTCAACCTTGCTTGGAGCTTATCTATAAAGTCATCAATTTCAGTTAATGAATTTGGTTATAAACAGTTTTAATCAAGGCTAGATTATTTTAGATATCTTTCAGTATGAGCAAGTAGAAATTTCATCTCTAAAAAGAGCTATTTTTGTTGCCAGAGAAACTTATATTTTTATTCTAAAAACTTTTGTAATTACATCTAATGGTGGATATGAAACTCATAAAAATTTACTCTACAATTTTTTGTTTTGATGGCTGCAATCTTTCAATTAAGACACTCACTCATATTTAATCTTGCCAAATTTTAATATACCAGTATGACGATAGTTACAAGAAATAATCTACCTCAATCCTTAATATCTCCCGAGAAATTAGCTCATCAGCGTCTTGCCACAGAACGAATGCAAGATGTTAATCTTTTACTACTAAATTTAGCTAATAGTGAAGAAGCAACTATTAAGCTTATTATTGATTGTTTATATGATGTTGGCTCGGTAAACTTAATTAACCGCAGGCTCCGGTCGCGCCCTTTAAACCGGACAATGAAAATAATTGCCAAAATGTCTAAGCCTGTATTTAGAGTTATTGCATGGCATTGGTTTCAAAAAAATTGTCCTCAATTAATTACTAAGTGGCTGGAAACAAAGATTGCTTTTGAAGATCCCACAGATCTACCTCAAAAAATCGCTGTAGAAGTTTCAGAAGTAAAACCCTATTCCCAGTTAGAAGTAGATAACATGAGCCGAGAAATTAAATATTTACGTCAGCAAGTCAGATGGCTAGCTGGGGTTTCTATAGCTGCGCTTTCTGCATTAGGTGTCACAGTCACTGCACTCAACCGTACTCCAGATGCACCATTACAAAGTACACAGCAAATTCAATCGCTTATGCATCGGTAGTTTTAGGTGCTGAAACAGTTTCATAAAAGCGATCGCTCTATACTCCCTATTAAGCTAAAGTTGCAAATAAGCGTGGATCTAGCTTGAGCCAGGAGAAAAGAGTTATGAAAGCAGTCTTGATGACAGCAGCAGGTAGCCCTGAAGTGCTACAACTACAGGAAATCACAAACCCTGGTGTTCCTGTAGGAGATACTGAACTTTTAGTACGCTTGGTAGCAGCTGGTATAAATCCCATTGATACAAAACTTCGTCAACGCGGTACATTCTACCCGGAACAAATGCCTGCCATTTTAGGATGTGATGGTGCAGGTGTAGTGGAAGCGGTAGGTGCTGGGGTGCAGCGCTTTAGTCCAGGTGATGCGGTGTATTTTTGCTATGGTGGCTTAGGTGCACATCAAGGTAATTATGCTGAATATACCGTTGTTGATGAGCGCTTTGTTGCACATAAACCAGCTTCCGTGTCCTTTGCTGAAGCCGCCGCCGCACCTTTAGTACTAATCACTGCTTGGGAAGCTTTATACGAACGAGGACGACTGGAACCTAGAGAAAACGTTTTAATTCACGCTGGTGCTGGTGGCGTCGGCCATGTAGCAATTCAACTAGCAAAACTCAAAGGTGCTAATGTCGCTACTACCGTAGGTTCTGAGGATAAAGCTAATTTTGTTAAACAACTAGGTGCTGATAAAGTAATTTTTTACAAACAAACTGACTTTGTACAAGCCGCCTTAGATTGGACTGGTGGTGAAGGTGTAGATTTAGCATTTGATACTGTCGGTGGAGAGACTTTTCACAAAACCTTCCCAGCCGTGCGGGTATATGGCGATATTGTGACGATTCTCGAACCAAGTGCTAATACTGTTTGGAAAGTTGCGAGAAACCGTAACCTCCGCATCGGTTTGGAATTGATGTTGACACCGATGTTGCAAGGAATAGTAGAGGGACTTCAGCACCATGCCGAAATTTTGGAACAGTGTGCGACTTGGATCGATCGAGGTAAGTTAAAAATTCATGTCAGCCATAAATTCTCTTTAGAAGAAGCAGCTAAAGCACACAAATTACTTGAAAGTGGTTCTATCACAGGTAAAATTGTTCTGCTGATTAGCAATGAATAGTCAAGAAAAATTTGAATAGATTATTTTTGAAACGCAAAGTATCGCAAAGGGAAGCGCAAAGTATCACAGAGAAACTACTCTGTGTACTCACCGAAGTTCAGCTCGGCGGAAGCCGCAGCTCCGAATTCTCTCTGCGTTTAACCTCTGCGCTCCTCTGCGTTTTATTAATTCTTTGTTTCTTCCTTCCTCTACCAGCTTCGGCGGTACAAACGTCCCTAGAACGCACACCTTTAACTCTTGAAATCTTACAAGAACGAGTACGTACACCAATACTTCGTGAAGGTAACTTAACTATAGATTTGCGGCAGATGGTGATTGATTTACGCCCAGAAAATGCCAGCTTCCGCGATGCTTTTTACCAACTGCTGCGTAAAGAATTACAAAAAACGGGCGCAAAACCTTTGGGTTTAGATCTGAGCTATTCTCTAATTCAAGGGGATTTTATGGGTAGTGATTTGGGTTTAAGAACTCCCCTTTATGCCCAAGAGATTGCGCCAATTTTTACCCCAACTGAACAAGAACAATTAGAAAGTTTGCGCCTGGTTTGTTTGCAATCACTTGCAATTGCTTTACCTAATTCTAAAGACTGTCGATCGCTTTTAGGAACGCAATCAGCAGCATCCAGTGAATTTACAGTTTTTCGGGGTTCTTTAACACTGGTAAAAACTCGCTTTAATGGCGAAGTGTGGTTCCCCAATATCTTCTTTCTTCAATCTGTAGATGCGCAAGGTGCAACTTTTATCCAGCCAACTAACTGGACTGAAACTAGATTCAGCCGTGCTGTCAGCTTTAGTGGTGCTAATTTCCGACATCTGAGCAATTTTCAAGGAAGCATTTTTTTCAACAAAGCTAGTTTTAAGCAAACCCAATTTCAAGAAACTGCTGATTTTCAACACAGCATATTTGAAGATACTGCCAACTTCAACCAGGTAAATTTTAAGCAGTTGGCTAAATTTAATAGCGTGCAGTGGTTGGGGAGTGCTGATTTTTCTGATGTGCATTTTTTCAGTCAAGCACAGTTTACTAAAGCTAATTTCGATCAGTTTCTCTTATTGTCAGACGCGACTTTTGACCAAGCTGTAATTTTTCGAGAAACCCAGTTCGATCAACCTGTAAGTTTGCAAAGTGCAAGCATTCTTAATCTCGCAGATTTCAGTGATGCTAAGTTTGCCAAGGAAGCTTTTTTAGCTGTATCTGGTCTGAGTTTTAACTCAAATCAAGCGAAAATTTTAGGTAATTCTGGTGAGATTGGCAAGAGATTTTGTGTTCCTACTCTGCAAGGAAATCAAAATGTGCTGCGGAATTTAGGACAAAATTTTCGTCAGCAACAGCAAATTGCTGATGCTAATTCCTTGGAGTACACAAAACAGCGATTGCGACTGATGGAATTAGGCCATCGTCTGGTATCTACAAATATTAATACGGCTCCCCTAGGCAACTTGAAAAGATTAGGTTTTTCTGCAAATCAGGCGCAAGCGATCGCCCAGCGTCGTCAAGTTAAACTATTTCGCAATAATAGCGAATTACTAACTTTAGCAGATATTGATTTAGATACCTACGGCCAAGTGCGCGATCGCATAATTGTCAGCGAACCTCTGTCATTTGGTAACTGGTTACTCCAAGCCTGGAGTTGGTTGGCTTTGAGTGTGCTGCTGCTACTGAGTGGCTATGGTACAAATATTTGGCTTGTATTTGGCGTTGGCGGAGTTGCGATCGCTTTTTTTGGCTTGCTATTTTGGCTAGTCGATCGCTATCGTCGTCTGCGTCCCGTACCAATTATTCCCACATACTACGAAACCATTTCTATATTAATTAGCTTTGGCTGCTTAGAATTCTTTAGCTTATTAGCAATCTTTCGTAGCGCCGAACAACCTTGGTTAACACTGGGATGTCTGTTAATTATTATTGTCCCTGTACCAGTGATTTTATTAATGCGACTTTACCAACAAGGTCGCTATCACGATTTATTAGATGTTTCTTACTTCACAGAAGATGGTACCTTCCGCCAGCTACGGTTACTGATTGGACGCTTACCTGTGATTCCCAGAAATCCCACATTTCGCGAACGCTATATGCATCTTTTGTGGGATAGACACTGGAACTGGCTTAACTACTACGACTTTAGCCTTAATAACTTAGTGAGATTAGGATTTAACGATATTCGGATGCGAGATCAGCATCTACCCAGCATTATCGCTACACTGGGCTGGTATGAGTGGAGTCTAGGTTTACTTTACATTACCCTAGTTTTGTGGACTCTCTCGCGCACCATTCCGGGATTGAACTTGTTGATATATCTTAAGTAAATGTGTAATTCTAGAGCGATACCTTTGATGAGTTTCTCTACGCTTCGGGAACTACTTCGGCGAATGAGACGCTACGCCAACGCAGAACTTTTTGCTCTAATGACAATGAAATTCTAGAAAAAATCAGTTAAAGGCAGGAAACCCCACCTCTAACCGAAATCAAAGCATTTTGTAACCAAATACCAAATTCAATATCACACAAGGTTTTGACATTGGTATTACAAAATCATGACAACAGTGCGGCCGTAGCAAAGCTTTCATTTGTACTCAACAAGTAATTTTATAGTTAAGAGGTCGTGGCGTAGAGAAGACGAATGTTTACCGAAACTTTAGGTACAGTCGTAATTACAGGCGCATCCACAGGAATTGGTGAAGCCTGTGCTTTGCTTTTAGATCGGTTGGGATTTTCTGTCTTTGCTGGTGTGCGTCAAGAAGTTCATGCTGAAAAACTCAAACAGCAAGCTTCACCAAGACTCACCCCGATTTTCTTGGATGTTACCGACGTTGATGCGATCGCATTTGCAGTTGAGACAGTCACAAATGCAAGTAATGGTAAGCTTTCGGGATTAGTTAATAATGCCGGAATTGCCATTCCCGGGCCGTTAGAGTTGCTACCAATTGCCGAATTTCAACAGCAAATACAAGTTAATCTCACCGGACAACTCGCAGTTACCCAAGCATTTCTAGGTTTACTGCGCCAAGGTCGGGGTCGAATTGTCAATATGGGTTCGATTGCTGGTCGAAGTGCGGCTCCCTTTTTGGGTGCTTATAATGCTTCCAAATTTGCCCTGGAAGCTATCACCGATGTCATGCGTATGGAATTACGACCTTGGGGAATCTCAGTTTCAATTATTGAACCGGGTACAATTGCTACACCAATTTGGGACAAGTCCCTGACTCAAGCCGACATAGACAAGGAAAATCTTCCTGAATCCGCCCAAAATCTCTACGGTCAGGCGATGAATGCAGTTCGTAAACAAGTAGGAATTTTGGCATCAAAGGGAATTTCTGCGGATATTGTCGCTCAGGCTGTTGTCCATGCACTCACCGCCAAACATCCCAAGACGCGCTATCTCGTAGGACAAGACGCCAAAATTGCCGCCATGCTCAAGTATCTTTTACCCGATAAAGTGTATGACCGTGTGGTTTTACACTCAATGGGTTTGTAGATTTTGCTAACTCACCTTTGCTTCCAAAGATTTGAGCAACTCAGTATTCACACCCGATTCACGGGTCAGCGCAATTTTACCAGTTCGGGCTATTTCCCTTAAACCGAATTTCTGTAGCACCTGAACAATTGCCACCAACTTACCGGGATCGCCTACTACTTCCAGCGTGAGAGAATCTTCTGCTACATCTACCACTCGCGCCCGGAAAATCTGAGATAGTTCGATGACTTCTGAACGGTTGCTGCTAGTAGCATTTACCTTGAGGAGCATCAATTCTCGCTCAACACAGGGAGTTTCGGTAATATCCTGCACTTTGAGGACATTAACCAACTTATATAGTTGCTTTGTAAGCTGTTCAATTACGCGATCGTCACCAGGTACAACCATCGTAATCCGGGAAACTCCTCCCTGCTCAGCTGGCCCAACAGCAAGGCTTTCTATATTAAAACCGCGACGAGCAAATAAACTAGAAATGCGGGATAGAACCCCCGCCTCATCTTCTACCAGAACTGAAAGGGTATGTTTCATCTTTCTTTGCAAACACAGGCTCAGGCAGCATCTCACCAAATATAAACATTAGCTAACTGCTGCCCTACACGTACTGCCTACTAAATTTCTAAGTAAATCTGATCTTTAATTCTAAACTCAAGACTGCACTCATTACACTCCTCGACAGAAGTTAAAATTCTGCACAAATCATCCTGCAAGCAGAAACCTTTCTGGGTGAATATCTTTTCACGGGCAGATGTGGGCAATCTGTAAAAATTTTATCCTCATATTGTAAGAACTTCTTATAGGAGAAAAGATTTTATGGGTTGGCTCAAAAGACTATTTGGATTAGAAAAACCGCAAAACGCAGAAGTAAACCCTACTCCCCAAGCAGTACCACAAGCTTCTAATGCTACTTCTAATGCTACCTTTGCTTCTGAAACTACTGCCCCATCTACGGCTACACAATCTATTCCCCCAGAACGTTTAGGCTTAAATGGAGAATACGATCAAAGTGGTTTGGCAAAGCGGGTAGCACTAGCATTTGATCAAGATGCCCAACTTGACGATGTTGATACCCTCTGGGTTGCTCAGACAGGTGGGACTGTAGTACTCAAAGGTAAAGTTCCCAGTCAGGATATTCTCAATCGCATGGTTTCTGTAGCACGTTCGGTTAATGGCGCAACAGGTGTTGAAACTAACCAAGTAACCATTGGCTAGCTGTTAAGTAGTAAGCACGGAAGTGCTTCCAATCAGGACTAAAGTCCTGAGGACGACAAACTTGAATTATTTGGGGAAGTCGCAAGCTGTTGGGTATCAGTAAGGCTCTGATTAATCCAATCTAAAATAGCCTGGTTGACTTGTTCTGGACTTTCATCATGGGGACAATGCCCCACATCTTCTAAATTAAGCAGTTGCAATTTCTCGTTGTAGTGAGCAAATTGGTTAGCCAGTGCTGGAGGAATAAATCGGTCTTTCTGTCCCCAAATCAAAAGCATGGGTATTGTTAGGGTTGGTAATACAGTCTTGACGCTAGGACTAAAGTTCACGCCCATAGCCGCTTTAAACAAGGCACTAAAAGCACGGGCAGAACCTCTATCTTGAGGTGGTCCAGCTAAAATATCTATAAGTTCATCGGTAATCGCCGCTGGGTTAGCATAGGCAAGGCTAGCCCAGCGACGCAGTATACTTGGTTGGCGCACAAAATGAAAGACAGGTTTTAGTACAACTGGGGAAGCGACTATCTTTTTAATTGTTGTGATAATTGGCATTAAAATAGGTCGCAGTCGAGCCGGGATCGCTTCTTGCTCCAAAGAAGGATCGGGCAAACTCATCATCACTATACCTCGCACCATTTCAGGATGAGCGGCAGCCGCAGCTAAGGAAATTAGTGAACCATTGGAATTACCGATTAAGATTGCTGGTTGACGAATAAAGGCTTTCCAAAAGTCGTAAACTTGCTCTACCCACATTTCTATGCTGTAGTTAACCGAGGCTTTTTCCGAAGCGCCAAAGCCCAACATATCTAGGGCATAGACTGTGTGGTGTTCTGCTAATACTTCTAAATTATGTCGCCAATGACCAATAGAAGCACCAAACCCATGTAACAAAATCAAGGGTATGGTCTTTTGGTAATTTTGAGCAGAGCGGATATAAGTATAGCGGGTTTGCCAGCCTCGCCAAATCCAATCTCTTTGATTACCAACCCTTTGTTGCCAGTGTACCCCAGTGCTCACATTTCCCTCCCATCCTTCAATAGCGAAATCCTCTTAATTCCAATCTTAAGAGCTTCATTACAACTATTTTGGATGGGTTGCAAGATTATCGACTTTTTGAAGAAGTTGGCAATCTGACCATCGTGACTTTTGTCAATTGTAAATATTTGTATAAAATATTACAATTTATTGGTAATAAAGTATTTTATCTGTAATCTTGCTATTCTGGAAATATACTTGGAGAACCGAATGTCAATCAATTCTTAACTAATTGATACAATAATTAATGTTCTTCTAAGTTGTGTAGTTTAGATTAATAATTTCAGAGAATTTCTCTGAGAATTAGTAAAATGACAAATACAAACTAAATTACAACTGCCTTATGGATTAGTTAAGCTAGAACTGTAAGGCTCATTTTTTAAGTCCTCAGCTATTTTGCTACTTTACCCTGAGGCATACCAATCAAAAACTAAGCCAATCAAGACCAAGCCAAATTCTTAAATAAAGAGCTCCCACGAATCATAATGCCTGTGATTGAGAAAAAAAGAACTCGCGATCTGCCCCAAATTAACGAACGTATTCGCTTCCCGAAAATTCGGGTCATTGACACTGATGGCGCTCAACTGGGGATTATGCCTCCCCAAGAAGCACTACAACTAGCTGAAGAAAAAGAGTTGGATTTAGTGCTGCTCAGTGATAAGGCTGACCCGCCGGTTTGTCGGATTATGGACTATGGGAAATACAAGTTTGAACAAGAGAAGAAGGCGCGGGAAGCCCGGAAGAAGCAGCACACGGCTGATGTCAAAGAAGTGAAGATGCGCTACAAGATAGAAGAACACGACTACAACGTGCGTGTCAAGCAAGCAGAGCGCTTTCTGAAAGACGGCGATAAAGTCAAAGCCACAGTGATGTTCCGGGGTCGAGAAATTCAACACAGTGACTTAGCAGAAGATTTACTCAAGCGAATGGCAACTGATTTGGAGCCATTTGGCGAGGTGCAGCAAGCACCAAAGAAAGAAGGAAGAAACATGATGATGTTGATATCTCCCAAAAAGTAATCTTCCAACTGTTCTACGCAAGAAGTATAAATCAGAACTGAAGATTTATCACCGTTACTGAAGCCGAGAAAATTTATCGAAAAATGATAGTCCTGAACGCTGAGTGGGAAAAATAATACTCAGTTGTTCAGGACTTTTGCCGTTTCTAGGTAAGTCTGTTGCAACTCTTTCTTGTTCAGGAGACTAAGGACTGGAAAAGGCTGGGCGGAAAGGAGATTAGGCAGATAAGGAATTTTAGATTCATATCTAATCCCAAATCGCCAATTCAAAATCCAAAATTGTTTCCAATGCCCCATTCCCCATTAAAAATTACTTGCCCTTTGCACGGTAAAGATACCAGAAAGAAAAACTGAATGGAACTGAAAAATAACTGGTTGGCTGCAAATAGAGGCACTCGGGCACGGCTGCTACAGTGGTTAAATCTACGACCTGAGGAGAGCGAACGGACGTGGATGATGTTTGCCTTTTATACAACTGTATCTGTAGGATTGCGGTGGGCGGAAGACAGTACAGTAGCGCTGTTTTTAGACGAATATGGAGCCGGGCCACTGCCTTTAATGTATATCGCTAGTGCGGCCATCGGTTTTGGGCTGGTTGTTTTATATTCTTGGCTACAGAAGATTTTCCCTTTGCGCTGGGTAATTGTGGCGATCGCACCTTGCATGGTCACGCCATTACTTTTATTAGTATTTTTACATTGGGGAATACATATTTCCTACTTGACGGTTGTGATTGTATTTTTGATGCGGCTATGGGTAGACGCACTTTATGTAGTCAATGACCTCAACACCTCAATTGTTGCTAATCAACTATTTAATATTCGTGAAATTAAGCGCACCTATCCACTGGTAAGTAGTGGTTTGTTAGTAGCTGATGTAATTAGCGGCTTCAGTTTGCCGTGGTTGCTGGAATTCGTCAAGCTGAATAAGGTCATCGTCATTGCTTGCGTAGTGATTATTTTGGGGTCAGGAATTCTCCTATATCTAAGTCATCACTATCGAGAAGCATTTCCTGACGCGCCACAACGACTAAATTCTCAAGAACCAACTTCCCGACACCGCCGCCTGGAAACGCCACTAAAAACTTATATATGGCAACTGTTTGCTTTTGTTGGTCTTTTACAAATTATTGGGTTATTGATAGATTTCCAATATCTGAGCGAATTAAAGTCCAATTTCGGTGACAAAGACCTTGCTAGTTTCTTAGGACTATTTGGTGGAATGTTGGGGCTGTGTGAGTTAATGACACAGTGGTTTATCTCCAGCCGCCTGATCGAACGTATTGGAGTGTTTTTTGCAGCAGCTTTATTACCAATCACTGTAGGCTGTCTGATTCCTGGTGGGATCGCTGTATTTAATTTATTTCCTGGACTGCAATTGTCCAGCTTTTTTTGGGGATTAATAATTCTCAAATTCTGCGATGAACTTTTACGCTACACCTTTATCATGAGTAGCGGCCCAGCACTGTACCAACCAATACCCGAACGAATCCGCAGCCGAACGCAAATATTATCAGGAGGAACGGCAGATGCGATCGCTACAGGCTTCGCTGGAGTAGTAATTTTTGTTACCTTGTTGATTTGCGGACGGTTTGTCCCTGAAGCACTACAAAAATGGGTGTTTATCGCAGAAACAGTCGTAGTTGCTGGTATCTGTTTAAAAGTAGTTTTAATGCTGCGATCGCGCTATGTTGACTTATTAGTTTTAAGTGCAGATCGAGGTGAACTGAGTGCCGCAAATGTGGGCCTGCGAGTTTTTCAGCAAGGAGTAGTTAAGGCTTTAGCAGAAAAGGGCAGTTTGGCAGATAAACGCTCTTGTATTGAACTTTTAGCTCAAATAGATCTCCAAGGTGCGGGGGAAATTTTAGCACCTTTACTAGTAAAATTACCCCCTGATTTGCAATGCCAAAGCTTGGAAGTCATGCTGATGGCGGAAGCTAATCCAACTTATTTGCCCTACGTCCGCCCTTTATTGGAACAGCTTCAAGGTACTGTCACCCCAGAGGTGTTTGCACTCGCCTTGCGCTACGTTTGGCTGGCTGAACCACATCCTAATTTAAGCCTATTAGAAGAGTATCTACACCCACGACAACACTCACTCATCCGCGCCACCGCCGCCGCCCTACTGTTGCGTCAGGGAACACCAATACAAAAGGTAGCAGCAACCAAAGCCATGCGCCGAATGCTGACTCATAAAAACGAACGAGAACGGGTGAATGGAGTTAAAGCTTTGAGAGAAGCTGTTTATTTACAAGCTTTACGGATTCACATCCCGAATTTATTGCAGGATGAGTCGTTACGGGTGCGTTGTGCTGTCTTGGAAATGATTGCGGCTACTCGTTTAGAGGAATACTATTCGGCACTTTTGGCAGCACTATATTATAAGTCCACTCGCAGCACAGCAATGCGTGCCTTAGTACAATTAGAAAATGAAGCGCTAGAAATGCTGTTGCGCCTAGCTACCAATATTTACAAACCTGAAATAGTACGGATGTATGCTTGGCGTACTATTGGTCAGATAGGCACTTTAGAAGCTGTAGATTGTTTATGGCAAAACTTGGAACAATCTTGGGGTTCTAACAGGTATCATATCCTCCGTAGCTTATTAAAAATACATAAACAACCAGAAATTAGAAGTTTAGAAGATCAATTTTATGAAGGTAGAGTAGAAACTTTAATTAAGCAAGAATTAAAGTTTTTAGGCGAGATTTATGCAGCACATATAGACTTTACACTGCAACAACACCTCGAAAATCAACAATCAAAAGTAGTTTTTGAGTTACTACTACGCGCGCTTTTAGAGTTAGAAATAGATGTTAAAGAAAGATTAATCCTGCTACTGAAGTTGATTTATTCTCCAGAAAAAATGCAAGCAGCGGCTTTCAATCTTCGGTCTGATTCAGGAGCCAACTTAGCCAGAGGTTTAGAAATTTTAGACCATACCGTTAATCTGTCTTGCAAAGCGTTGTTGTTGAATATTTTAGATCGGCGATCGCACGAAGAAAAACTCTATCTGCTGAAAGCAGCAGGGTTGGGAGAATATCAACAGTTGTCAGTCAGCGAGAGGCTGCGTAGGTTGTTGATGCTATCTAATTTCCTGTCTGACTGGTGTTTAGCTTGCTGTTTTCATTTTGCACAAGTTAGCCACATCCGATTGACAACTCCAGAAATTATGATTTCGCTGCGCCATCCCACAGGCTTTGTGAGGGAAGCCGCGATCGCCTATCTCAGTGTAGTGTCACGCCGTGTGATTCTAGAACTACTTCCTCAACTGCAAAAAGATAAACACCCACTTGTAGCGGCTCAAGTTAAAAAGTTGATGGCAAAATATCAAGTAAAAAATTACAGAGTAGAGCAAGAAGTTTAGGGTGAAAATTGGGCATAGGGCATTGGGGAGATGAGAGGATAAGGAGGATAAGGAAGAGAAGAACAAATGACAAATGACTATTTAGATTGAGAATCTGCTGCGCGAACTTCTTCTACTTGACCAACTTCAAAAATTAGGGTGAATGGTTGCCCCATCTCACGTTCAACAAATTTTTCTAATAACTGTACTTGTCGAGGTGTCACTGGTTCCTGCGCTCGCACAATCAAACGGACTACTGGCGGATTTGCCAGCCAGTTTGTATTACTATTAATTAACCGTAAGCGTTGAAAGGTGACGGTTCGATTCAATAATGCCCTTTGTAAGCTGAGTTCTAATTGTCCTTGTCGCACAAGTCGAGCAAAGCTGACACCCAAAGGAATCAGCAAAACTGCCGTCAAAGCCAATGTCCAAAGTAGAGGGCGACGTGCTCGTGATAAAGTTGTGTATCCTGCTACCAAGAATGTCAGCATACAGGATAAAGTAATGCCCAGTAAATTAGTGAGGTAAAGTAGGGTTGCTCCTAAACTTAGAGACAAGTTTCCTTGCGCCAAGCCTAATCCAATCACACAAATAGGGGGCATAAGCGCAACTGCGATCGCAGTTCCTGCCACACTACCAGAAATTTTTGGTTGCACCTTAGCGTAGCCACTGATACCACCTGCTGCTACCGCAATTCCTAAATCTAATAGTGTGGGTTCGGAACGGGCTAGCACTTCACTGCCGTAACTGGGTATCGGCACGAGTATACCTAAGCTGTAAGCCATAACTACGGCCAGGAGCGTTCCCACCACTACAGCAATTATGCCTTTGCGGAAGAGAAGAATATTACCTTCTAAAGCGCCAAAGGCTAGCCCCCGAATGGGTAACATCAGGGGTGCAATAATCATGGCACCGATAATTACAGCACTACTGTTCGACAATAGACCGAAAGTCGCGATCGCGCAGGAACCAACAATCAAAGTTAGGTAGGATGGGTCTAAGGTTGATTCCTCCAACAACTCCGTTTGTAGCTGTTGAAGTTGCTCGGGTTGAGATCCTCTACGACGAAAATTTTTAAAACGATCTCGAATGTTAATACCCAAGACCATCCTCCTAAATACTATAGTTAGCGGTAGATTTTTTGTTATTGGTTAATTAAAATCCCATACTTAAGTTGTGTCATCTGAAAATAGTCAGATGCTTTCAGGCAAAATTTTACCAGGATTCTCTGTATGATGCTTGCATCGGCAATTGGTGAGGAAGTTATTGCGGGTAATATAAAGCAATTTCTTTTAGTACTTTCAGTATCTTTAGGAGTAGCAACTTTACCACAAATATTTAGCTGGTTTCGCCAAATTCCTTATACCTTACTACTTGTAATTGTCGGATTGGGGTTGGCATTTGTTGATATTCGCTTAGTCAACCTTTCGCCGGAATTAATCTTGTTAATCTTTTTACCACCCTTGTTATTTGAAGCCGCATGGAATTTGAAATGGTTGGAATTGAAGCGGGATTTACTACCAATTTGCTTGTATGCAGTGTTGGGAGTAGTCATTTCTATTGTTGGGGTGGCAATAGGTCTTAATCAATATGCTGGACTATCATTAACTACAGCTCTCCTAATTGGAGCGAGTTTGTCAGCTACCGATCCTGTTTCTGTGACTGCTTTGTTTCGAGAATTAGGTGTAGGTAGCCGTCTTAGCACCTTAATGGAAGGCGAAAGCTTATTTAATGATGGCATGGCAGTAGTTGCCTTTGGTTTTTTAGTAGCCTTGCCTTTAGGAAATGCCCAATTGGGACTTCAAGCAATTTTGTTGCAGTTTTTTACAGTTGTCGGTATTGGTGTCGCAGTGGGAGGTTTAATTGGGTTTGGGATTTCCTACCTCACCCAACGCTTTGATTTACCAATGGTGGAACAGTCTCTGACTTTGGTTTCTGCTTACGGTACTTACCTAATTACAGAAGACTTGGGTGGTTCGGGAGTGATTGGGGTTGTAACCACAGGCCTGATTCTGGGTAACTTTGGCTCTCGCATAGGGATGAATCCTCGTACCCGAATAATTGTTTCTGAGTTTTGGGAATTTTTGGCTTTCTTTGTCAACTCAATAGTCTTTCTGTTAATTGGCGACCAAATTCACTTTACAAGTTTGGCAGAAAATTTTCACATCATTGCTATCACAGTGGGAGCGATGATTTTGATGCGCTTAATTGCGATTTATCTTCTCAGCTACTTAAGTAGTAAGGTCACTAACTCAGAAATTTCTTTACCTGACCAAACTATCTTGTGGTGGGGTGGATTACGCGGTTCTGTTTCGATTGCCTTGGCATTAAGCGTACCGACAATACTACTAGAAAGAGAAAAAATCATTGCTACAGTATTTGGGGTGGTTCTATTTACTCTATTAGTACAAGGATTAACCATTAAACCTTTGTTGCAAAAACTCAATCTTTTAGGCGATGCTCCCTTACGCGATCGCTATTTAGAATTGGTTGCTCGTCATGTAGCGTTAGAACGAGTTCTGCAATATCTTCAAAGCGATCGACGCCCAGGTATAGATCGAGAATTTTACCGTTATCAGGAGGTGCTAATCAAAGGTGAATTTGAAGATTTACAAGCAGAAATAGATAAATTACAAAAAGAGTATCCAAATCTTCAAAGCTTTACATTAGAACAATTTCGTGCAGAACTTTTGGCAATTGAGGCAGATACTTATGCAGAATTTGTCAAGTCTGGTCGGTTAAGTAAAGAGCTTGCGCCTATGCTTCAGGAAGTTTTGCACAAGGGTGAATAGAATTTTTTGTCATTTGTTAAGAAGACAAAACTTATTAGTTATTTATCCCCAATCTCTCCTACTTTTTATCCATTATTTCCCCAGTTATAAAGAAAGTAAAACCCAACAAATTCTTGGTTTTGTTGGGTTTGGTTTTTTATCGCAGTGAAATTACTCGCGAGTGGCTGGCTAAATTTTCAGTTGCTATTAAAACTTCTTGTCTTGCCCATTTATCTGCTGCCAAAATGTCATCTAAAGAGGGATTTTTACAGTTATCATTTTGATGGCGATCGCACACCCATTCAATACAACGAGGAATATCTAAAAAGCGAATTTTTTCTTCTAAAAATAAAGCCACAGCTTGTTCATTGGCAGCATTCAACACAGCAGGCATTGAACCACCAGCCTGACCCACAGCATAAGCTAGCCGCATACAAGGATACTTCTGATGGTCTGGCTCCCGGAAGGTTAAGTTTCCAGCTTTCACCAAATCCAATCTTTCCCAGTCAGTGTAGATGCGATCGGGCCAAGATAAAGCATAGAGTAGGGGTAAGCGCATATCTGGCCAGCCGAGTTGGGCTAAAACTGAAGTATCTTGCAGTTCAATCAGCGAGTGAATAATGCTTTGGGGATGGATAACAATCTCGATTTGGTCATAATCCAAACCAAAAAGAAAATGCGCCTCAATGACTTCTAACCCTTTATTCATCAAAGTAGCAGAGTCTACGGTGATTTTACGTCCCATCGACCAGTTAGGATGCTTCAGGGCATCGGCAACAGTCACTTCTGCTAACTTTTCTACCTCCCAATCTCGGAAAGCTCCGCCAGAAGCAGTGAGCAAAATCTTTCTCAAACCGCCTTTTGGCACACCTTGGAGGCATTGAAATATTGCGGAATGCTCTGAGTCTGCTGGTAGTAGTTTTACTCCGTGTTTTTCTACTAAAGGTAGAACCACAGGCCCGCCAGCGATGAGAGTTTCTTTGTTCGCCAAGGCTATATCTTTACCAGCTTCAATAGCAGCGATGGTGGGGAGTAATCCCGCACAACCAACGATCCCAGTAACGACTGTTTCAGCATCGCCATAGCGAGCAACTTCTATAACTCCAGCTTCGCCTGCTAGCAGAATTGGCTGGGGATCGAGGTCTTTGATTGCTTCTTGCAGCGTTGGCAATTTATCTTCTAAACAAATGGCTGCTATCTGCGGTCGAAACTGCCGAATTTGAGCAGCCAACATTTCTACATTGCTCCCTGCTGCCAATCCTACAATCCGAAACTGATCTGGGTACTGGGCAACAATATCTAGAGTCTGAGTACCAATAGAGCCAGTGGAACCAACAAGAGTAATAGCTTTCACAATTGTTTAAGATTTACAGACAACTCTCACTATAAATTGCTGAGGACTCCTTCATCAAAGCGATCGCTAGAATCGTTGCAACTTGGGATCAAAACAAATTGTCAAGATTTATCTGTGGTTTGATATCCGAAATCCTGATTTATGCAAAGAAAATATGAACTCTAGTCCGTAACGCTAGTTATCTACCGTTCCATATCATCTGCTGCGCTACCTTTTCGAGTAATATATCTAAATTGCAACTTGGTAAGCCTGGTTTTTTCCACTTAAAATTTTTAATCGCTTCTTGATGGCATGGGAAAAAAACTGAATCAGCTTGCTCCAGTTAGTTGGATGATTGGCGTTAGTGCCTTAATTTTGTTTGCTTGTAGCAGCTTACGACATCAGCTATTTCAATCAGGTGCTTGGGATTTAGGATTTTTTGACCAGGCGGTTTACTTAATTAGTCAAGGAAAGCCACCTATTTCGTCTTTCGTTGGCTTTCACGTTTTAGCTGACCATGCTGCTTGGATCTTGTATCCTTTGGCTTTACTGTACAAAATATACCCCAGTGTCTACTGGTTATTTGCTGTACAGGCGATGGCTTTGGCCTTAGGTGCTTTACCGACATGGTATTTAGCTCTGCAAGCGGGATTGAAGGAAAGTCAAGCAATAGCCTTAGCAACGGCATACTTGCTGTATCCACTAATTTTTAATATCAATTTGTTTGATTTCCATCCAGATGCGATCGCTGTACCCGCAATACTGACAGCAGTTTTGGCAGCAAGAGACGGAAAAATTTGGTGGTTTTGTGGCAGCATCTTTATAGTGTTGGGATGTAAAGCAGTATTTGCTCTCAGCATCGCTGCAATGGGACTGTGGCTGCTGATATTTGAAAAACGACGTTTATATGGTGCGATCGCTCTTTTGAGTGGTCTTGTTTGGTTTGCGATCGCTACCAAAGGAATCATCCCTTATTTTGGTGGCTCTGCGGCATCAGTCGAACGTCATATTTATCGTTATAGCTATCTCGGAAAATCCTTTCCCGAAATAGCTCAAACGTTTCTTTTTAAACCAGAAATTGTTTTAGAAAAGATACTCTCATTTGATAACTTTTCCTATTTGCTTTTGCTGTTTGCGCCTATAATTTGGGGGCTTTCTCTACCTGCTATAACGCCTTTGGTAGCTGCTATTCCTCCTTTAGCAATCAATTTGATAGCTGATTATCAACATCAAAAAGATTTAGTATTTCAGTATTCTTTACCAATTTTGCCGTTTCTATTATTGGCAATCATAAAAAGTCTATCAGCAGGTAGAGGATTACTACAAAATAAACGAGCAATTATTTTGTGGTCATTAATAGCTTTTTTAAGCTTGGGTAAGTATGGCTTTTTTTGGACAAAATATTTGAGTTATCTCGATACTTGGCAAGCCACAAGAGAAGCGATCGCCCAAATTCAAACAACAGGAAGTATTTACACTACAGATATAATTGCCCCCCACGTAACACATCGACAAATAATCAAGCTGATAGATGCTAATTCCCCACCCAATGACTTAACAGAGTTTGATTATGTTTTGCTGAATATCCGCCACACTGGACTTTGGTCTTATCAGCCAGAATTTTCTGCCAGCTTGGTACAAAAGTTAAAAAATCGCACCGAATTCAAGTTGAGTTATCAGCGTGATGATGTGTATTTATTTATTAAAAGTTAATTGCTGATAGGGAATTTAATTCATAACTTTGATAACTTAATTATCAAATTAAAAATTGATGAGAAATCAAACAAGAGAAGTTAAATATATATCATCAAATTGGCTAAGGAATCCTATTATTTGGATGATTGGCATCAGTACCTTATTTTTATTTATCTCCAGCATCTTTAGACATGAAAAATTTGATTCAGGCGCGTGGGATTTAGGAATTTTTGACCAGGCGGTTTACTTAATTAGTCAAGGACAACCGCCAATTTCATCATTTTTAGGTTTTCATATTCTGGCTGACCATGCTGCTTTGATATTGTATCCCTTGGCTTTACTGTACAAAATTTACCCTAGTGTTTATTGGTTATTTGCTGTACAGTCAACTGCTTTAGCTTTAGGTGCTTTACCTATATGGTATTTAGCGCGTCAGGCTGGGTTGAAAAACAGTCAAAGAGTTGCAATAGTAGCAGTTTATCTATTGTCTCCATTAGTCTATAATGCCAATTTATTTGATTTCCATCCAGATGCGATCGCTGTTCCAGCAATGTTATGGGCAGTTTTAGCAGCAAGGTTAGGACAAATTGGTTGGTTTTGTTGCAGCATTCTTATAGTCTTGGGATGCAAAGCGGTATTTTCTCTGACAATTGCGGCTATGGGAGTTTGGTTACTTTGTTTTGAGAAAAAGCTTTTATGTGGTGCGATCGCTATTTTTACAAGTATTGTCTGGTTTGCGATCGCTAACAAATTTATCATCCCTGTATTTGGTGGTGAAGCAGCATTAGTAGAGCGTCATTTCTATCGATATAGTTATTTAGGAAACTCATTTTCAGAAATGGCTAAAATTCTGCTAATGCAACCAGGGATTATTTTAGAAAAAATTTTTACTTTATCTAATTTAGGATACTTACTGCTGCTATTATTACCTATGGTTTGGGGGCTAGCACCTCAAGGTTTAACAGCTTTGATTAGTGCTATTCCTTGCTTATTACTAAATATTCTTGCCGATCATCCATCACAAAAAGATTTAATTCGTCATTATTCATTACCTGTTTTACCGTTTTTGATGGTAGCTGTAATTGCCAATCTAGCAGCAGGTAGAGTATGGCTAAAACAAAAACGAGCTATTATTCTTTGGTCGTTAGTAGGGTTTTTAGCTTTAGCAAAGATTCCTTTTATTAGCTCAAAACAAATGTGGTATTCAGACACTCTGCAAGCTACAAGAGAAGCGATCGCCTTAGTTCAAACTCAAGGTAGTATGCTGACTACATATAATATTGCTCCTCATTTAGCCCATCGACCATTAATTAAGTTAACAGATGCAACTGCCCCACCAGTAAATTTAAATGTATTTGATTATGTCTTACTAAACCTTCGTCATCATTTTAGTACTCAAGAATTTGCCAATGGTTTAGCTAGTCAATTAAAAAATAACCAAAAATTTAACTTAAAATATCAGCGCGATGATGTGTATTTATTTGGGAAAAATAAGCAGATGTAAAAATTAGTTTTGATTAATGGCATGGAGAAAAAACTGGAATTTGGTGGTGTAAGTTGGATGATAGGCATCAGTGCCTTAATTTTATTTGCGTGTAGCAGTTTACGGCATGAATTATTTCAATCTCTTGCTTGGGATTTAGGAATTTTCGACCAAGCAATTTATTTAATTAGTCAAGGAAAATCACCTATTTCTTCTTTGATTGGATTTCATATTCTTGGCGATCATGCTGCTTGGATTCTCTATCCTTTAGCTTTACTGTACAAAATTCATCCTAGTGTTTATTGGTTATTTGCTGTACAGGCGATCGCTTTAGCACTAGGTGCTTTACCGACATGGTATCTAGCACGTCAAGCTGGATTGAAGGATAGCCAAGCCCTAGCAATACCAGTTGTGTACTTACTTTATCCACTAATTTTTAATGTCAACCTGTTTGACTTTCATCCAGAAGTTATGGCTGTCCCGGCACTTTTAGGGTCAGTTTTAGCAGCAAGAGGCGGAAAAATTTGGTGGTTTTGTGCCAGCATACTCGTCATTTTGGGTTGTAAGGCAGTTTTGTCTCTAACTGTTGCGGCGATGGGAATTTGGCTGCTGATATTTGAAAAGCGGCGTTTATGTGGTGCGATCGCTATTTTCTCAGGTATCGTTTGGTTTGCGATCGCTACTAAAGCAATAATCCCTTATTTTGGAACTGAAGCAGCCTCAATAGAACGTCATATTGGGCGCTATAGCTATTTAGGTAACTCGTTCTCAGAAATACCCCAAAACTTGTTAAGTAAACCAGAGATTATATTCGGAAATTTGTTTTCAACCGATAACTTAGGATACTTAATTTTACTGATAGCACCTGTAATTTGGGGTTTTTCACTTCAGGGAATAACACCTTTAGTTGCTGCTATTCCTTCTCTAGGTATTAACCTATTAGCTGAATACCAACCTCAAAAAGAATTGCTGCACCAGTATTCCTTACCTATTTTACCATTCTTATTATTAGCTGTAATTAATACACTAGCCACAGGTCGAGGATGGTTACAAAATAAACGAACGATTATCTTATGGTCGTTAGTTGCTTTTTTGAGCCTAGCAAAGTTTACCTATTTTACTGGAAAATATCTGAAAAATCTCGATAATTGGCAAGCTACAAGAGAAGCGATCGCTCTGGTTGAAACTCAAGGCACTGTCTTAACTACAGATGAACTTGCCCCCCATCTAAGCCACAGACAATTTATTTATTTGATGAATCGTGATGCTCTACCAGATAATTTTAATACATTTGATTATATATTAATTAATACTCGTCAACCTGGCCTATCTATGTCTAAAGAATTAGCAGTTAGCTTAGTTAAAAAACTACAAAAGCAGCCAATAAAATTACAGTATCAACAAGATGAAGTTTATTTATTTACTAAAAAATAGCATTTATAAAAATATATATTGTTCTTTATAATTAATTTCTCTGTGTCTCTATATCTCTGTAGTTAATTCATTATTCTCAAGAATTTAGATGATTCAACTGTAACTTTATGAAAGAAGAACTTAAGTTGAGTGGTGTGATTTGGATGATAGGCATCAGTGCCATAATTCTATTTATCTCTAGCAGCTTACGACATGAATTATTTCAATCTACCGCTTATGATTTAGGAATTTTTGACCAGGCAGTTTATTTAATTAGTCAAGGAAAAGCGCCTATTTCTTCTTTCATGGGTTTCCACATACTTGGAGATCATGCTGCTTGGATATGGTATCCGTTAGCTTTACTGTACAAAATTTACCCCAGTGTTGATTGGTTATTTGCTGTGCAGGCAATTGCATTGGCATTGGGTGCTTTGCCAACATGCTACCTAGGGCGTCAGGCTGGATTAAAGGACAGCCAATCACTAGCAATGGCAGCTGTTTACCTTCTATATCCATTAGTATTTAATGTCAATTTATTTGATTTCCATCCAGAAGTCATAGCCATTCCAGGGCTACTGGCGGCAGTTTTGGCAGCAAGAAGCGGAAAGGTTTGGTGGTTTTGTGCCAGCATTCTCCTCGTATTAGGATGTAAAGCCGTCTTATCTCTGACAGTGGCGGCTATGGGACTTTGGCTGCTGGTATTTGAGAAACGGCGTTTATGTGGTGCGATCGCTATTTTTGCAGGTATTGTTTGGTTTGCGATCGCAACTCAACTGATTATTCCTTTTTTCAGTGGCGCAGAAGCAGCAGCAGTGGGACGTTACAGCTATTTAGGTAACTCTGTTTTAGATATTGCAAAAAACCTACTAACTCGTCCAGGAATAATTTTATCAAAGGTTTTTTCTCTAGATAACTTAGGGTATTTAATTCTACTAGTAGCACCTGTAATTTGGGGGTTATCTCCTCAAAATATGCAGCCATTAATTGGTGCTATTCCTTGTGTAGCTCTCAACATTCTTGCAGACTATAACGCTCAAAAAGACTTGGTACATCAATACTCTGTCCCAGCACTACCATTCCTAATTTTAGCTGTAATTTCTAGCCTCGCTCAAGGTAGGGGATGGCTACAAAACAAACGTGGAATTATTTTATGGTCATTAGTAGCGTTCTTGAGTCTAGCGAAGTTTACTCATTTTGGTGGAATATATTTAGAGTCTGTAGATAATTGGCAAGCTACAAAACAAGCCATCTCTCAAGTTTCAACTCAAGGAAATGTTTATACTACAGCACAAATTGCTCCCCATTTAAGCGAACGAGAATTGATTCAGTTTACAAATACTGATTCACCCCCAGCAGATTTTAATAACTTTGAATATGTATTGTTGAATGTTCGCCATCCAGGTTGGGCAAGTAATCGAGAGTTTGCTATAAGTTTAGTAAATAAATTGCAAGCTAATTCTAGATTTAAGTTGCAATATCAACGTGATGATGTATATTTATTTATTAAAAAATAGTTATTATTTCTCAGTTGATTTACTAGTTACTAAAGTTATTGTTGGGGGGAGACATAATACTAGGTGGCTAAGAAAAAAAGTATTATTAGTTGGGTATTACCTTTAATTATCTGCATTGTCTTTATTCTTTGCGCTGTTGCAGGAATGCTAATTTATCCAGAAGCTTTTCATAAGTTTTTTTCTGCATCTAGGTTATTTCGAGAAATACCTCCAGTTGCACCCCACAAGAGTTACTACTGGGACGTAGAAGCTTATGCAGAAATGGCTATAAATCCTACTTGCAAAGCTTTTTATCCTCTATGGCCATTCCTCATCCGTAATATCTTTCATCCCCAAACAATAGAACAAGCTGCACACTATTTTTTAGTTTCTGCAACTATTTTATTTTTTATTTGTACATTTTTATTTTTTTGGCTTTTACATACAGCTTTAAAAAGTTTTTATTTAGCATTTATTTTGAGTTTAGCTTATGCTATTAATCCTATGGCAATATTTCGCGTCATAGGTTACACAGAAAGTTTATTCACATTTTTTAGCATATTTTTTATTTGGATATGCTTGCCAAAATTAAACATTAATCATAATTTCAAGCTACTTTTTTTGTTTGTTGTAACATTTTTGATGTCTTTAACTAGACCAATACTAGTCCAAACACTTTTCTCAACCACAGCAGCTATTTTCACAATTACTATATGGAAATGCATACAATTAGAAAAATATTCTATAAGTAATGTATTAAGGAATTTGCAAAGATATCGGCATGAGCTAAAACTGACTATCACTGTATGGATATCAGCATTATTAGGATATGCTGTTTACGGAATTTTCTGTTGGCATACTAGAGGCGATTTCCTTGCACCCTTCCATGACCAAAGTGACTGGGGAAAAAGTTTTGGCTTGCATTTAGAACTATTATTTATTCCCAAAAGCTTGCTAATTGACTTATTAGGGCTTTATTTCCCGTTAATTGTTTTGTTTTTATCACTTACGTTTGTTTATCTAAAAGTAATTCAGCCTGAGCCATACATAGTTGTTCCTAAATTTAGGATATGGTTGAATATATTATTTCTGTATCCTCCTTTGTTAATTGTTGGGTATTTATTTAACTTTGTTAAAGCCAATAAAAATAAATCGCAAAGTAATTTTAAATTATCAAATTATGCGCATAGTTTAGGAAAAAATTATATTTTTTGGTTTTGTATTTATTTTACTGTCGCTCACTCTCTGATAGTATTTTTAACCCAAGGTAGTCTGTTTAGTTTAGGGAGATATGTTTTTGCTATGCCTTTCTTATTTGTAGCTATTGGATATTTATATCGCTGTATACCTGGAAAGACAAAATATAACACTCTGTTCTGTTTAATTTCACTTTCAGCAATTGTTCTCATACAGCAATGGGTACGCTATGGTCAAGATAACTGGTTGGGTTAAATGTATCTTTCTATTTAAACAATAAATATACAGATGAGCTATTTCAATGATAAAAACTAAAGAATTACTGAAAAATAGTTTATTCTTTGCCATAGCAATGTGGCTATCTAGCCGCCTACTAATTGTTATTGCTATGTTATTTATTGCTCCTTTACTACCAACTCCACCAAATGGTATTGCTGCTACATTTAGTTGGAATGTTTTTTCCGCTTGGGATAGTATTTGGTATCAGATAATTTCTACTTTTGGCTATGGATATACCAACGAATATGGACAGAGTGCTGTTGCTTTCTTCCCACTTTTTCCTTTATTAATTCATCTCATTATGTGCCTCGGATTGCCTTATGAAGTAGCAGGTGTGCTTTTGAATAATTTGGCATTTTTAGCTGCTTTGATTGTGCTGTATTTTTGGGTAGAAGAGAATTACGGTACAAATGCGGCAAGGTGGGCTACAGCAACTTTAGCATGGTGTCCTTATTCTGTTTATGGAACAGTTATATACACTGAAGGTTTGTTTTTATTATTTACCACAGCTGCCTTACGAGCCTTTGACAAACAAAAGTATCTCTCGGTAGCCTTCTGGGGTGCATTATCCACCGCAACAAGATCTCCAGGAATGGCGCTGATACCTGCGTTTTTATTTGTTTCTTGGAAAGAACGCAGAGGTATAAAAGCTTATATTGCTAGTTTAGCCGTGGGATTAGGTGTATCTATTTATAGTTTGTATTGCCAAATTAAATTTGGTGATGCGTTAGCTTTTATTCACGCACAAAAAGGATGGCGTTCGTCAGCAGGTTTTGACTGGCAAGGTTGGTGGTATAACCTGATGTTAGTTGTCATAGGCCCAGTTAATGCACAGTCTAGTCAAATTCAAGACTTATTACATCCTCTGCTGTTTACAATCTGTATTATTAGCGGTTGTTTATTATGGCACTTCCGTCATAAGTTCGCTTCTATCAAACTGATACTCGGATTTTATCTGTTAAATTTAACACTATGGCTATTAGGAGGCGATCCATATATTAAAATTTTGCTGGTTTTTGGTGGTATTTATTTTTTATGGATTTCTAGGAATAAAATTCCTTTAGCAGCTGTTGTCTACGGCTTTTGCTCTTTTTTGTTAATTCTCAACATTGGGAATACCTTGTCTGTTGAGCGCTATGCTTACGGTATTGTGTCATTATCAGTAGGATTGGGATTGTTGCTTGCTCGTTACCCTCGTTGGGGATATGCAATTATCAGTTTCTTCGCTATTCTCATAGCAACCTTTTCTATCAGATTTTCTCAAGATTTATGGCTAGCTTAAATGCGGATACCGGACGCGAGGGCATTTTAGGAGATGCGATGTCTAGGGAGACTACCCTAGGTGTTGATAACCTTTGTGGATAACCCTAAGGGTAAACATCGAATATGCCTACGCAGGTATGGCTGAAAGTATTAAGTATAATAAAGTACTATTTTTTTAAATAAAAATACTAAATAAATACTGGTGACACTTAACTCATTAGAACTTATATTTGAATCTGTTCACAATTATGATATGATTACACCCAACAAAATTACTGTTCTAAGTAATTTTGCGGCAATCTTGAGTAGTTTTATTATTATAAAATATGTAGAATTATTATATTAATTAAGTATAGTCCATAGTAAACGTTGGCTAACACTGCTGTTTGCTTATAGAAGTAAATATTAATTAGCCAATAGTTTAAGTATCATGTCAAGTTATAGCCACAAGATAGAAACCTAAATCTAAATAAATTTTTTCTTTGTGAATGAGTAAAGAGTATCTTGGTTAACGACTAAATCGAACTAGGCGGTGAGAAACTATATTCAATTGGATCTCGTCTCTTTGCTTAAGGGAAGGTAAGGGTAACAATCAAAAGTTAAAAATTTAACTTTTTCTTAAAAAAGAAAAAATCACTGTCAGCATTACAATATACTCTGTCACCTATGAAACTGAATAATTCGTTAAATGCTTTTTGGGTAGATGCTACATCTTTGATTGCCTAGCTAAATAGCTTACTTATGGGATATTTAAACGCCCAAGTCATAAGAAGTAAATAATTTCCTATTTAATGAAGTGATAGGCAATAAATCTGAGTAAATTCAGTATTATTACTACGAAATTTGAAAGGTGCAGTCAATCACCCGATTGTTCTGTTTCTTTGTTTTAGTTGTTTTAGTTATTGATAGATACAAATCCAAGGCTCAAACCTTGTAGATTTAATAGTTGACATTAAACAGTAGCAAATATCGTATAGATAGCAGTTTTTATGAACCCATCATCTGGGTTTCGGTTGGACTTTTTAATCTATATGACTGATTGCTAAATTTCTGTTAATCTTGATTCAATTTTTCAAGACTACCAGATCGTGTCTGTGTATCTAAGTGTGTAAAAAAATATGTTATAACGAACCGTCAGATACCTAGCTGATGGTTCAACTCTTGAAGGAGCTATTAAGTGGAACACAATAAGTCGTTTTTTTGGCCGCAAGGACTATTAATTGCACTAGTTGCCTTAGTTGGTAGCTTCAGTCTTGGCTTGATGATGCTTGTCAAACCAAATCCCTCTGAGGCTCAGAGTCAGACTACCATAAGTGAAACCGCTACCTCTGCTAAAGTGGGGACTCAAGAGCGTATTGAAAGCTTAAAGGTGACGATGCTTTCAAGTTGGCAGCAACAAGCCAAAGCTAAAGGTTTCGCTTATGCTATCCCACCAAGTTTTCTAGGAAAAACTATTGAAGCTGCAAAAATAACTCAAGGCAAGAAAGTCATTGCTCTTACTTTTGATGACGGTCCTTGGCCTGAAAGTACTGCACAAGTACTAGACATACTTAAAAAAAATGATATCAAATCGACATTTTTTGTGGTTGGGCAGAACGTCAAAAATTATCCAGATCTTACCAAGCGAGTGGTAGCTGAAGGCCATACTATTGCTAATCATACCTGGCATCATTGGTATCATTTCATGAATCCACAAACAGCTGCTTATGAAATTGAGAATACAACAAACTTAATTTTTCAACTTACAGGTATAAAAACAAACTTATTTCGACCACCTGGGGGAAATATGCATAATGGAGTAGCTGCTTACGCTAAGAATAGCAAGTACGCTATTATCATGTGGTCTTCTGACTCTATGGATTACTCTCGTCCCAGTGTGCCAAGGTTAATAAATAATGTGTTTAGAGAGGCAAAACCGGGTGGTATTGTGCTAATGCATGATGGCGGTGGTAATCGTTCCCAAACTGTACAAGCTTTACCAACAATTATTGCTAACTTTCGCAAGCAGGGATATAGCTTTGTAACTGTTCCTGAACTTTTAGAAATGCAAGATAAAGACGAAAAGTTTATTGCAAATAAAAAATAATGGATCTCCCAGAGTAGTTATGATAAATTAATAATAAAAACAGGCTAAAGTTATTGATATAGCTACCTTTTAGTAATACAAAATAAAAGATTTAATAAAAATACGCCTGTTTTGTTTGAATCCCTCGCTATGTGATAATTCAAGCTGATATTAAATATTAATTTTACATAGCTAGTCTAGGAGAACCAAAATCATAGTCAATTAGTAATATCTTTAGTAATATCTTAAGTAGATAGCTTTAGATTTGATAAGTAAGAGAACTCCACAGAATCATTGATCCTATGATCGTAGAAAGATAATTTTAGTGTGCAGCCTACCTCATCATTCAACTCACGAGAACCTAAAAATCTCTTGACATCAAAACTCTGTGGTGAGCTTTTTTCCAGATTATTAAATTTTATTGTAATTATCTAATATATGTTTTTACAATTATCAAATATTTCTTGCTTTCTCAAGAATAAATAAATTTATTCAATAGCCATTTATAGCCAGGGTAAGAGGATTGTAACTTCCCTAGATGCAACCAGCTTTAACATTTTGCCAACAATTGATAAAATTCTTAAACTACAAATCTTAGCATTATATTTTATACAATTTTAGATTTTGCATTGGGAATAGCTTTCTATATCTCGCTTCCTAAGAATCTATCTGTCGCATTCTTTTTTCAAATTGGTATTACTAATTATATTTATTATCAAATATAGTTTAAGGGTGGGCAATACCCACCCTACCAGTTCTGACATCTATGTGTTCGTGTCCGGAATCTTACAACGGACGATAAACACGATAGTTAATATTTGGGAAAATATTGTCCATTAACTCAACTTTTTCTAGCCAACCGCTATCAACTTTGCCAATTTTTACATCTTCGTAGAGCTTATTAAACCGCATCAAGTGCGATCGCGTCCTTCTTACAGCATAGGGCACCATTGTTCCTGTACGCATAATAAATGCCCAGTCGGAAGATTGTGCCAATAGTAACTCCCGCGCTGCTTGGTTTAAGGCTTTCCATTGCAATTCGTCCTCTGGTTCCAAGTTGGAGATTTCAATCATGCGTTCGGCGGCTTTATGCAAATGCGGGTAAATCCAGGCATTGGTATCGTTTAACCAATACTCATGGAATCCCTTGAAACCCCAACTCGATTGCGAAGGACGACACACTTGCTGAGTCGGTTCTGCCCGTAAATAATCTGCTAAGTGAGTCATGGCATAGGTTCCTTGGTCATACCATGATTTACGGAACAAATAGTCAATAAACCAAGGTCCTTCGTACCACCAATGTCCAAATAACTCTGCATCGTAGGGTGACACAATAATCGGTGGGCGCTGCATTATTCCATATAGATGTTCAGCTTGCCGTTCTCGATTATACATGAAGTTGGCAGCGTGTTCTGCTGCTTTTTCCCTTGCCCAATAAGGGTCATACAGTGCTTTGTCAGAAAGTCCTAAGCCACGTCCAGTAATTTTATGATACTTAATCCCTGTATTTTTACGCTGTCCATTGGGCATGATGTAAGGCTTGATGTACTCATACTCAGCTTCCCAGCCCAAATCTTTATAAAATTCGCGGTATTCTGCTGCACCAGGATAGCCCACTTCAGACGACCATACCTGTTGAGAAGACTCATGATCGCGTCCAAAGGCAGCAACACCAGTTTCGGTAAAAATGGGGGCATAGGTGCCAAACCGCGGACGGGGACGGGCGTAAAGAATGCCATGTCCATCAGTGAGGAAGTAGCGTAACCCTGCATCTGCCAGCATTCGCTCTACACCCTCATAGTAGGCGCATTCCGGCAACCAAATACCTCTAGGTGCTTGTCCAAAAGTTTCTTCGTAGTGTTCGCAAGCTACCTGAATTTGTGCCCACACGGCTTGTGGATACATTTTCATCAATGGTAGGTAGCCATGAGTAGCACCACAAGTAATGATTTCCAGGTTATTACTATCTTGGTACTGCTTAAACGCTGTTACCAAATCACCTTTGTAGTGTTCCCATATCTGACGCGCTTCGTTAAACTCCTTGGCGTAATGTTCGGCTAAATACTTAATATGCCCGTTATGAACATTACGTTCAGCTTCTAGTTCGATCAGTTCTTCTAGTTGGGCTAAGTGTGCATCATAGCGTTCTTGCAATAGCGGATCGCGGAGCATTGATACCAAAGGTGGTGTCATGCTCATCGTGATTTTAAAGTCGATGCCGTCTCGCTTTAATCCTTCAAATACTTTCAATAAAGGAATATAAGTTTCAGTAATGGCTTCATATAGCCATTCTTCCTCCAACACATAATCACTTTCTGGGTGACGAACGAAGGGCAGATGTGCGTGGAGTACTAGCGCGACGTAGCCTATAGCCATAGTTATTTAGGGGTGGTACGTGTAAGTTGAAGGTCGAGAGGTTTGGCAGAAATTAACAATATTTTAAGACTTTATTGGGATCGTGACATTATTTAATGATTTTTTCCTATCAATCTCCTTCCTTAGCAGGAATTCCGATCTGATTATGGAGACTCTAGATTCAATTTTTTTACAGATGCATTTGACAAGCGATCGCACTGTTAAAGTTTTGATTTAGAGATTATTTGATTCATGGCAATATTTTCCAACACTTCGTGAGCTCTGAAACCGACAAAATTTGATTTTTCAACAAATTTTTCAGGGCTAATACCTGCATCTGACAAGCTTGATAGCCACCTTTCAGGTCGTTGGTGTTATTTTTTGATTTGTTGGTTTACTTGCTACAACTGCAACTGTTTCGTATCTATGTTAGCGTTATCAGCTTTGGTGTTACCTCATTCCTCGCTATCTTGATACAAATCCTGTAAAGCTTGCAGTTGCGTCTTGCGAGCCACACGGCGATATTTTTTACTTTCTAACTTTGGTTCGTATTGGCTCTGACCTTTGCCTTTAGTTTTCAGCTTCAGAGTAGATTCGGGGTCTGCTTGCTGGTTACGCTGAGTTTGATAGGCGATCGCTTCGTCTAAAAATTCCAGATAATGTGGATAGCGTTCCCAATCTCCCCGCACAACACAATCAGGCTCATCACGATGCAAGCAATCGCTAAACCGACAGCTAGCAACTGCTAACTGCGCTCTTACTTCAGGGAAATAATATACTAATTCTTCGGGAGTACAATCGAGGTCTGGTTGATTAAAGCCTGGAGTATCTGCTAGTAAACCTTTGCTAGGTAGTTCAAATAATTCTACGTGGCGGGTAGTGTGGCGACCACGAGCTAATTTACCGGAAACTTCACCGACGCGCAAATTTACATTAGGAACCAGTGTATTTATTAAACTAGATTTACCAACACCAGAAGGGCCAGCTATTACAGTAGTTTTATTATTCAGGTATTTAGATAATTGGTCAATATTTATACAATTTTTGACGCTAATAAATATTGGTTGATAACCCCATGCGACAAGGCGATCGCTAATTTCTTGCTGTACCTGTGGTGAAACTAAATCACTTTTATTCAGGCATAAAACCACATCTAAGCCAGTAGATTCAGCTTTGATCAAAAAGCGACTTAACTGATAAGGTTCCAGAGGTGGATCTGCCACAGCAAATACCAGCATAATCTGGTTGACATTAGCAATTGGCGGACGGTCTAACTGAGTTTGACGAGGTAAAACATCAGCGATCGCGCCTCGTCCCCCAGACCAATCTGGTTCTTCGATGACCACGCGATCGCCCACCATCACCTGTTGTCCTATTTTTTTTAAGCGTGTTCTCCGGGTACACAGAAGCATCGGGAGATGAGGAGGATCTTCCTCCCTCATCTCCCCAAACTCTTGATCCAACTGGACTTGGTAAAAATTCGCTTGTACAGCTAGCACTGTACCGAGTAACTGTCCAGTGGTGAAATTAGTTACTCCTGTCATTGGGCGATCGCAGGACGGCGGACTAACAAAGAAAAATAACCAGTGCAATCTGCAATTTGTTCTACCTGATAGCCAGCCATTGCCAAACTATCAGGAACCTGCTCAATTGGCTCTCCAGGGTCTAGCCAAACTTCTAGCAAACCTCCCGGTGGCATTTTTTCCAGACGTAGTTTTGTCCGGACAAAATTAATCGGGCAAGGAGTGCCGCGCAAGTCAAGTTGAGCATCAGGAGATGATAGAGAAGATACACTCATTACTTAAACAGATTACCCAAGAATCCTTCCAAACCGCCTTTACCAGTGCGATCTCCCTTAATTTTAGCCAGCTTCTCTAACAATTCTCTCTCCTCTGGAGTTACCTTGGTAGGGATATCAATCAGTATTGTCAGCATATGATCGCCCCGACTGACAGGATTTCCCAAGCGTGGTACACCACGATTTTCTAGCTTCATCACTGTATTTGGCTGAGTTCCCGGCGGAATGATTAATTCTACTGGACCATCAACCGTATCTACCTCTAAACGGCAGCCTAAAATTGCTTGCAGGTAACTAACTTTAATTTCTGAAAGAATGTTAATGCCATCCCGGTGAAATTCCTCGTCTTCATTCACGAACAAGTAGACGTATAAATCTCCCGGAGGTCCTCCTCTTTGTCCCGCATCTCCTTCTTGAGAAATTCGCAAGCGCGTACCATTATCCACACCAGCAGGAATGGTAATTTTGAGTTTCTTCGTGATTTGATTTGTGCCTTTACCGTCGCAAGCATCACATTTGTCTTCAATTACCGTTCCCGTACCATTACAGGTAGGACAAGTAGAAACTTGGGTAAAACTGCCAAAGGGCGTTCTCGTGACACGACGTACTTGACCTGAACCGCTACAAGTTGAACAAGTGCGCGGGCGAGTTCCTGGTTTTGCTCCCGAACCACTACAGATATCACAGGTTTCTAAATGAGAAATGCGAATTTCTTTTTCACCACCAAATACCGCTTCCCGAAAATCTAACTTCAGGTCTAATCGCAGGTCATCACCACGCACAGGCCCGCTGCGTCGTCTTTGGGTTGGGCCACCCATTCCACCAGCAAAACCACTGAAAATGCTTTCAAAGATATCGGCAAAGCCGCCCATATCACCCATATCTTGGAAACCAGCAGCTGCCGCACCAGAGACCCCTTGTTCACCAAAACGGTTATAACGCTCTCTGATTTCTGGCTCAGAAAGCACTTCATAAGCACGGTTAATTTCCTTAAACCGCTCCTCTGCTCCCGGTTCTTTGTTCACATCTGGGTGATACTTCCGGGCTAGGCGGCGGTAAGCTTGTTTGATTTCTTCTTTGTCGGCGTCACGAGAGACACCCAGAATTTCATAATAGTCGCGGGCCATATAGCAAAGGTAAAAGTTAGAAGGAAGAAAGCAGAAGAGCCACTGTGCCTTTTAAGGATTTCCCAGCTGGTACTCCAAAGGAATATAAAGCTGGGTAGCATGTGGCGTGGCAGAAAGTAGAGGGCGAAAGGTATCAGTTAAATTTTGTTAATAATTGATTTTACCTTTTCCCCTTTACAAAAATCACCAGCAAGTATTAAGCAACAGGTGCTTTCCTCGTAAGAGACGACAAAAGCTACGAAAATAGCAAGCAAAGTAAACGCTCTGCTCTGATTTCTCACTGCCTGAAGCTGTCTCTTTTACAATTGTGCTACGTAGGCAGGCAAAACCCCGCCCATCCACTAGAGGGGCTAGCCGTACTATTAGGTGTGGAAAACCCCCCTTCAGGCGTTTGGTATTTGTGCTGGGACACATCTAGCTCTCGGCAATTCGCTTCTACAATCTAGCAAACTTGAGGTTTTTAGGGGAGATTAGGGAAGGGAGACAAAGGGACGCCGAGAACCGGAGACAAGGAGAATAATTTAGTAATCAATGCCCAATGCCCCATGCGCCATTCCTAATCTATCGCCTCGTAATCGGCCTGTGCAGTGCTTTCTTCATCAAAATCAAAGTTAAATTGAGGTATCAGTGTTCCGCCCATTGGTGGCTCTTGTTGGGAAGCAAACTGCTCCTGTGAAACCTCAGATTCTTCATCTGGTTGGCTGTTACCACGGTTGTATACGTTAGCACCGATGGCAAATAGAGTTTTTTGAAAGTCGTCCAAGTTCTGCTGAAATTCTTGTAGGGAAATATTGGAGTTAATCATAGCTGCTTGGAGTTGTTTGGCTTTCTCATTTGCCAAAACTTTCATGTCGTCAGCAATTAAGTCGCTGTTATCCTTTAAAGTCGATTCGTAACTCAGAAATAGATTATCGGCCTGGTTTTTCAGTTCCACCAGTTCTTTACGCCTTTTATCTTCTTCTGCAAACACTTCAGCAGCTTGCCGCATCTTTTCAACTTCTTGGGTACTTAAGCCACCTGTATTAGTAATTCTAATACTCTGCTCTCTACCTGTACCTTTATCTTGGGCACCAACCTTGAGGATGCCATTAACATCGATTTCAAAAGATACTTCAATTTGCGGTACGCCACGCGGAGCTGGAGGAATTCCTGCTAACAGGAACTTGCCGAGACTTTTGTTATCTCGCGCCATTGCTCGTTCACCTTGCAGGACGTGAATTTCTACTGAGGTTTGCCCATCAACTGCTGTGGAAAAAATTTGGGATCTACTGGTAGGAATTGTGGTGTTGCGTTCGATGATTTTGGTAAAAACTTCTCCCAAGGTTTCAATTCCCAAAGACAGAGGAATGACATCCAATAACAAAAGATTATCAACTTCCCCACCCATAACCCCAGCTTGGATAGCAGCACCTAGCGCCACTGCTTCATCAGGGTTAATAGAGCGATCGGGAGTTTTGCCATTAAAAAATTTGATCAGGGCGTTTTGGACTGAGGGAATGCGAGTGGAACCGCCTACCAAAATTATTCGATCGATGTCTTGTGCTTTGCGATCGGCATCTTTGAGGGCTTGAATCATCGGTTCAATGGTACCTGCAATTAAATGCCCTGTAAGTTCTTCAAATTTCGAGCGGCTAAGTTCTAACTCTAAATGTTTTGGGCCTGTGTCATCGGCGGTGATAAAAGGCAAGTTAATCGAGGTACTTAGCATACTAGAAAGTTCGATTTTTGCCTTTTCTGCTGCTTCCCGCAGGCGTTGCAGTGCCATCTTATCTTGAGACAGGTCTATATTCTCTTGTTGCTGGAAGCGTTCAATGATCCAGCGCAAGATACAGTCATCAAAGTCGTCACCACCAAGTTGATTATTACCATTGGTTGCCTTGACTTCAAAAACTCCATCTCCTAGTTGGAGGATGGATACGTCAAAGGTGCCACCTCCTAAGTCAAAGACTAAGATTAGCTGCTCTTGGTCTTGCTTATCTAAACCAAAAGCTAAAGCTGCCGCAGTTGGTTCATTAATGATCCGTAACACTTCTAGCCCAGCAATTGTACCAGCGTCTTTCGTCGCTTGTCTTTGGGCGTCTGTAAAATAAGCTGGTACGGTAATTACTGCCTTAGTCACAGCTTCACCCAAGAAATTTTCTGCATCCTGCTTGAGCTTTTGCAAGATCATCGAAGATATTTCTTGTGGTGTATAGTTACGTCCGCGAATTTGGACATCAACAGTATCGTCTCGACCTTTGACACAGCTATAGGGTGAGCGATCGCGTTCTGTTGCTGTTTCTTCCCAACGACGACCAATGAACCTTTTGATACTGAAAACTGTGTTTTCAGCATTCGTAACGGCTTGCCGCTTGGCTAGCTGACCAACCAGGCGATCGCCCCCTTTTCCAAATCCCACAATACTTGGAGTTGTGCGTCCCCCTTCAGAATTAGCGATCACAACTGGTTGACCACCTTCCAAAACTGCAACGCAACTATTAGTCGTGCCTAAGTCGATTCCAATAACTTTTCCCATACTGTTCAGTAATTTTACGGATTTATTTAACCGTGAGGCTTTGCGGACTATCTTATTTGATTTTTTTGCTACACACCAATACTCACGGAAATGTTTTTGAGAAATGGGGGAAACGAGGAAGCAGCGGAAGATAAGGAAGCCAGTTCTTCCTTATCTGTTTTATCTACTTCATCCACCTCATTCCTCAGTTACTTTTTTTTAATGACAGTTGAGGTAAGCGATGCTCGCCCTTACAAAAACCAAGGCACTTTTGATCGCTGAGGCGAGCAACTACAACTTAAGAGTTGGCTGGACTCGATTGATTATCTTGTGCCGGGGTATCCTCTTTAGGAGCAGCCACCTTCACCATTGCATGGCGTAGTACGCGATCGCCCAAGTAATATCCACGTACTAACTCTTCTAACACTGTTCCTTCAGGATGTTCATCCGTAGGTTCCCGCATTACAGCTTCATGCACGTTAGGATCGAATTCTTGCCCTTCAGGACGCATGGGTGATACACCTAAGCGTTTCAAGCTATCCACTAATTGCTTGTAAACCCCTTGGTAGCTTTTGTGAATTGTCATTTCGCTGTCGGTTTGCGGTTTGAGGTGCGATCTCGCCCGCTCAAAATTATCGACTACTGGCAACAATTCCGTAATTGTGTTGCGCTTTACCTGCGCCTCTAAATCTTCTTTTTCTTTTTGGTTGCGTTTGCGGTAATTCTCAAAATCTGCCGCAATTCGCAGATATTGAGTGCTGCGCTCTTCTAGTTGCCCTTTGAGAGACTCGATTTGTTGAGTCAATTCTGCTAAAGCTGCCGTTCCCTGTTCAGTTCTCTCAGCCGCTGCGACGCCATTTTCTGGTGTAATTGTAGTATCTTCTGATACATTGTTTTGTGCTGTCACTGGCTCGCTCACCTCGCTGTCAGATTCGTTAGAGTTGATTTGGGCTGGGGAGTCGCTCTTCATTGCTTGCTTTACCTCTATTGGTTCACCCAATTGCTGGCTTGTATTGTTTACCTGTTTATTTTCGTCTATCATTGTCCACTCATCCCAGATACTATTTACGGCATTATTTCACCACATCTAGCAACCGTTGCTATTAACGGCTGATCAAAGAGGCTAGTTTTGTTGCCAATATTTTCCTGGAAGTGATTGTCACTGCCCTCTTATTGTGACAAATGGTGAAAGCGTTAGCGCAGACGCTTCCAGGGCGGGAACCCGAACTGGGATAGTAGCTTTAGCACTACATCTTTGAGATGAGTAGCAATCAATAATCCCTTGCGCCTCATCATTAAGTTATAAGTTGTTTTTTTGACTAAAAACTACTGAAAATTTAATCATTGACCAAGCTCAAAGACTTTCAATCTGTTTTCTCTCAAAACTCAAACATTTTTCTTGCAGATAAAGTACAGATTATCCGTGTTGCTCTGAGTTTGTTTAATTTTTCGTAAGGAAGGAAAATTTTTGGCTGGAATTTACTCAAGGTAAATGAGAATTCTATGCCACAGCCTGGGAATACTTTACTCAGAGGTTTTCCCTACCCATTGCTCAATTATGACTTACTCGTCACCGCAACGGCGCAGTACCGCTCTTACCACAAAAACAGAGTTTTCGCCCTTTGGCAATAAGCTAGTGCAGGCTGGCTATGTTAATAGCGAACAGATGAGGCAGGCGCTGATTGAAAGCCGCAAGTCTGGCGTCCCTTTAACAGAGATGCTAGAGTCAATCACCGGGCGACAACTATCACCTGAATTACTTAGGCAATACAAGAAACAGCAGTTATTTGAACTTAAAATACTATACGGTGTTGAATTCCTCGATCCGGAAGTCAACCAGCTTGGTAATACGATGGTGGGGAGGCTGATTGAAACCCTAATCCCAGTCGATATTTGTCGTCGCCATCGTTTGATTCCACTATCGAAACACGAAGACCAAAACCCACCCTGCGTTTTAGTGGCGATGGTCGATCCGGATAATCTAGAGGCTTCAGATGACCTTAACCGCATCTTGCGCCCACAAGGTTTAGCATTGCAGCGCATGGTAATTACCCAAGAAGATTACCAACAGCTGATTAATCAATATCTAGATGAACTCGCTATTCGGCAAAAACATCTAGAACAAGAAAAGTTTACAGACATCAATCAGGATTTAGAAAATCTGAATAATCTTGACATTGATGATGCTCCTGATGATATGGAGGCTGACTTGGGAGCTGCGATGAAGGGTGCAGAAGATGCACCAGTCATCAATCTCGTCAATAGAATTCTTGCCAAAGCCTTGCATGAGAAGGTTTCTGATATTCATATTGAACCGCAAGAAGAAAACCTCCGCATTCGCTTTCGTAAGGATGGGGTGCTGCGTGAAGCTTTCGACCCTCTACCGAAAAAAATCATTCCGGCAGTGACAGCCCGGTTCAAAATCATCTCCAGCTTAGACATTGCTGAAAGGCGTCTACCTCAAGACGGACGTATCCGACGGATGTTTGAGGGACGCAAAGTGGATTTCCGTGTAAATACCTTACCTAGCCGCTACGGAGAAAAGGTTTGTCTGCGGATTTTGGATAACTCCTCCACTCAACTGGGATTGAATAAGTTAATTACCGATCAGGAGACATTAAGTATTGTTAAAGACATGGTCAGTCGTCCCTTCGGTCTGATATTGGTCACTGGGCCAACTGGTTCTGGTAAAACAACTTCGCTGTATTCCGCCCTATCAGAAAAGAACGATCCGGGAATTAACATCAGTACGGTGGAAGACCCAATTGAGTACAGCTTGCCAGGGATTACTCAAGTACAGGTAATTCGGGAAAAAGGGCTGGATTTTGCTACCGCTTTGCGAGCTTTTTTGCGACAAGACCCAGATGTGCTACTGGTGGGTGAAACACGAGACAAGGAAACAGCCAAAACTGCAATTGAGGCAGCCTTAACAGGTCACTTAGTATTAACCACCTTACATACCAATGATGCCCCAGGAGCAATCGCTCGTTTGGGAGAAATGGGCATTGAACCGTTCATGGTTTCTAGTTCTCTGATTGGTGTTCTAGCACAGCGCTTAGTACGGCGTGTTTGTCCTGATTGTCGGATTCCTTATACTCCCACACCCGAAGAACTTGCTCGCTACGGTCTATCAGTTTCTCAAGAGGTGAATGTAACTTTTTACAAAGCTAATAGCTTGCCTAACGAATCCCAAGCAGAAGCTAAAACCAAAGGTCAGAGTTGCTCAACTTGTAATGGTGTTGGTTACAAGGGACGTTGTGGTGTTTACGAGGTAATGAGAATTACCGAAAACTTGCAAACCCTCATTAACGAAGAAGCACCAACAGAACGCATTAAAGAAGTAGCAGTAGAAGAGGGCATGAAAACCTTGTTGGCTTATAGCCTGGATTTAGTACGCCAAGGTTCCACAACCCTGGAAGAAGTCGAGCGGGTGACGTTTACTGATACTGGTTTAGAAGCTGAGTTAAAAGCTAAACGCAAGAGTGGCCTAACTTGCCGCACTTGTGATGCCACATTACAACCGGAATGGCTAGATTGCCCCTACTGTATGACACCTCGTTTTTCTGATTAGTCAACAGTTATCGATCAATAGTCAAGAGTGAATATTTTGGCTATGGACTATGGACTTTTAACTATGGACTTAAAAATTAACTAGGGAAGCAAAACTATGGAAATGATGATTGAAGACTTGATGGAACAGCTGATTGAAATGGGAGGTTCGGATCTGCATTTATCCGCAGGTTTACCTCCCTACTTCCGTATCAGCGGCAAACTTACTCCTATAGGTGAGCATGTATTGACTGCCGATCAGTGCCAAAGACTGATCTTTAGTATGCTCAACAATACTCAGCGTAAAACTTTAGAACAAACCTGGGAGCTAGATTGTTCTTATGGTGTGAAGGGATTAGCTCGTTTCCGCGTCAATGTATATAAGGATCGTGGTGCTTATGCTGCTTGTTTGCGTGCTCTAAGTTCTAAGATTCCCAACTTTGACAAATTGGGTTTGCCAGATGTGGTAAGGGAAATGACAGAAAAGCCCAGAGGGCTAATTTTGGTGACAGGTCCCACTGGTTCTGGTAAAACAACGACTCTAGCGGCAATGATTGACTTGATTAACCGCACCAGAGCAGAGCATATTTTGACAGTTGAAGACCCTATTGAATTTGTTTACGAACCAATTAAAAGCTTGGTTCACCAACGACAACTTGGTGAAGATACGAAAAGTTTTGCTAATGCTTTGAAAGCAGCCCTGCGGGAAGACCCAGATATTATTCTGGTAGGGGAAATGCGTGACTTGGAAACAATTTCTTTGGCTATCTCTGCTGCGGAAACAGGACATTTGGTATTTGGTACTTTGCACACCAGTTCTGCTGCACAAACGGTTGACCGGATCATCGACGTTTTCCCCCATGAAAAACAAACTCAGGTACGGGTGCAGTTATCTAACTCATTAGTGGCAGTATTTAGTCAAACTTTAGTACCAAAGAAAAACCCCAAACCAGGTGAATATGGTCGGGTAATGGCTCAAGAAATTATGATCATCACTCCTGCTATTTCTAACTTAATTCGTGAGGGTAAAACATCTCAAATTTACTCAGCCATTCAGACTGGCGGTAAATTGGGTATGCAAACTTTAGAAAAAGTTTTAGCCGATTTATATAAAGCTGGCACTATCTCCTTTGAAGCGGCTATGTCTAAGACTTCTAAGGCTGATGAAATCCAACGTCTGATCGGTGGCGCTCCACCGGCACAAGCAGGTGCAAAACCTGTTGCGAAAGCACATTAAATCACCTCGACTATATTTCGGGAAGTACAAAGTCCAAAGTCAAAACGCATACATTGCACCTTGTAGAGGCGAGTTAACCAAATAAACCTGGATTATTAACGAGGATATCGATAAACCCGCCTCTACTGACCCTTAACCATTGACTCTTGTTAAATTTTGAATTTTGAATTTATAAACTATGCCTACCTACGTTGCCCGTGTTCGGGACTCACAAGGAAAATCCAGAACTGAAAAATTTACTGCTGAATCTCTAGCTCAAGCCCGTACAAATCTTAGAGATCAAGGTTTTGTTGTCCAAGAATTAAAAGAATCTCAAGGCTCACTCAGCTTTGATTTGAAAAAATTCAAGACATCAATGGTCAAGGTTTCAGTTAAGGATAAAGCTGTCTTCTCTCGTCAATTTGCCGTTTTAACAAATGCAGGTGTCGCGATCGTCAGAAGTTTGGGAGTACTGTCTGAGCAGTGTAGCAATCCTAAATTAAAAGCAGCCTTGACTGATATTAGCAATGATGTCCAAACTGGTACAAATCTTTCAGATTCAATGCGTAAGCATCCTCAGTGCTTTGATAATTTGTATGTCAGTATGGTTCAAGCTGGTGAAATTGGTGGTGTTCTAGACGAAGTATTAAATCGCCTAGCTAAGTTGTTAGAGGATGTTGCTCGTTTACAAAACCAAATCAAAGCTGCATTGTCTTATCCTATGGTTGTGGGTTTTTTAGCAACCGCAATTTTTGTAGGTATGACTGTTTTTCTAATTCCAATTTTTGCCAAAATTTTTAAAGAAATAGGAATAGAATTGCCTGCTCTAACGCAATTCTTAATGACTTGTAGTGAAATCTTACGCAGTTACTGGTCTCTAGTTATTATTGCTGGAATTATGGCATTTATGTATGCCTATAAGCAGTATTACAAAACTGCTGTTGGTAAACAAACTATCGATCGCCTTTCTCTCAAAATGCCTTTGTTTGGTGACTTGATTCAAAAATCCGCAGTTGCTCGCTTTAGCCGTACTTTCGGAGCATTGACTCGTTCTGGTGTACCGATTCTTACTTGTTTAGAAATTGTCCGAGATACATCAGGTAATCAAATAGTTGCTAATGCCATAGATGCAGCCCGTATAGAAATTCAACAAGGAGGCATGATTAGTGTTGCTTTGCAAAAAGATGCAGTGTTTCCAGCTATGGCAATTCAGATGATGAGTATTGGCGAAGAAACTGGGGAATTAGATTCAATGTTAATGAAAGTTGCCGACTTTTATGAAGATGAAGTTGAGCAGGCAGTTAAAGCACTAACTAGTGTCTTAGAACCTCTGATGATTGTGGTCTTGGGGGGTATGGTTGGTACGATTTTGTTAGCGATGTATTTGCCTATGTTTAAAGTATTTGAAAAGCTGGGCTAAAAAAAGGCTAAAGGATAAAGGATGAAAATATTTAATAAGTCATATTTCATCCTTGAACTGAACAATTTTTACTTTATATTTCAGAGTTCATACTTCATCCTTTGCAGAAAAATGCCTGTGCAAAAATCTGATTACGAAGCTAGTTTGGCTGAATATAGTCATCATCTGGCGGCGATCGCTTTATTAAAACAGCATCGGCCTTACCTGGAAATGATTCCCAGTCTGCGCCGTCCTGATGAAAGTGTGATCGCCATTCCTTTGCCGATTGTACGTCTGCGCCAAACTGAGACAACAGCTCCACAAACAACTTGTCTACCCTGTGATGTAGCAATATTAATGTGCGATCCAGAGTGGAAGGTTAAAACTGGAGCCGAGATTTTAATCTTTATTCATCGTCCCCATGAAGACTTTTCGGATTTGTTGGGACGTTGGCGACAAACTCAAGTTCTGTTAGACAAAGATTATGAGTGGCTGATGCCCGATCGCCACAATCATATTTTGAGTGAAGGAGCTAATACTGTTTATCCTTTGTTTGTAGTGTTTAGTGAAACTTCAGAACGCATACAGCGGGGTCTTGTAGGAGCAGATCTCCCATTTATTATGCAAAAACCACAATGGCTAGTTGAGGAGGAGAGAAGGGATGAAGAGGGACTAGGAACTAGAGGCTAGGATCTGTCATTGCTTCCTGATGCCTCATACTACTGCCTCGCTAATACTCTCGGAATAACTTGAGATTAAGTTCTCACAATAACCAAAACCATCTAACCTTCCCAGTCAGCAACTGCTAGTATCCTTCGCAATGTAACCAGGGCTTTGGTCAGTCCTTTGCCACAGGGTTCTTGTGCTGCGTAAACCAAGATATATCGGGACTTTCAGCAACCAGTTTCTCTTCGTTCAGTAAACGCCCGTCTGCCAAAGTCTCAGAGATTCGCATCCGGTTATTTTGACTATACCCCGACTTGCAGTGTCGATGTTTCTATTCCTACGTCGAGAATCTCAACCTGGTCTTCGCATCTTGGCAAGAACTTACTCAATTACTCAATATTGAATATCAAAAAAAGTAAAATAATTTACACTTGGTTGCTTTGATTGTTTATCATTCTTTACTCGAAATTGCTTCGGTATGCTCTTGTGAAAGTGGGTAATCTCCACAACATATTTTTGATAAAAACTATCTTAACTTTTAAAAACTTTATCATTCTTTATATTAAATAACAGTTGCGTTGCAATGCTTTATTGAGTAGGGCTTGATATTCTTCATCGCTAACACGATAAGCACCAAATCTTTCTAAATGAGGATTCATCATTTGTGCATCAAACAGCACAAATTGCCTCTGTTGCAATCTCTCTACCAATTTCACCATTGCTACTTTGGAGCCTTCAGGAATTTGGTAAAACATGGATTCTCCAATGAAAGCACCGGCGATCGCAATCCCTAAAATTCCGCCAGCGAGTTCGTCACCTTGCCAAGTTTCAAAACTATGAGCGTAACCTCTCTGGTAGAGTAACCAATAAATCTTTTGTAATTCTGGTGAAATCCAAGTTGTGTCGCGGTTAGCACACCCAGCTACTACTGCTTTAAAATCACGATTAATTGCAACTGTAAACCGCTCTTGATTCAAAACACGCCGTAAGGATTTAGGATAGCGAAATCTTTCATCTAAAGGAATTAATGTGCGATCGCGACTACCATACCAGCCCAAGCCATCGCTGTCGTCAGCCATGAGAAAATAGCCTTGAGCGTAACCCTGAATAATAGCAGCGATATCATATTCCATAGTGACGATCACAATTAAAAAAGCTTACTAAGAACGCAATTTGCTGTTAACAGTCATCCTCTGCGTTCCTTAGCATTTACCGTTGCATTCCTCTGCGTTTAAAAAAATGACAGAACCAATTCCACCCATCACCCTACCACCATCTGAAAATCCCCAGCTTGAAGGCGAATGGCTGCAACAACGCCTGCTGCGGTGGCTGGATGCAGAATTTCTCCCAGAAATAGTCAATCAAAAAATTGCCCAACGCGCCGCCCAGATTTTTATGCGCCAACGCATGGAAGGAGAAAACGACCTCGGCTCTCTGGTAATTGCCATTGTCACAGAAATGCAGGCGTTTGATTTTTCTAAAAGCTTTTATGGAGAGTTTGCGATCGCTAACGCTGTCAGCGATCTACTCTTAGAAAGTCTGGGAATTGATAAGTGTTGCGGTCAATGATCTTTGCCATTTGCCTTTAGTAAATAACCAATGACTAATGACTAATGACCAATGACCAATGACTACCAGCTAGATTTAACCACTCCAGGTAACAGGCCTTCGTGCGCCCATTCCCGTAGAACGTTCCGAGACAGCCCAAAGTCACGATAAACACCTCTAGGACGACCTGTTACCCAACAACGGTTGCGGCGACGGCTAGGTGCGCTATTACGGGGTAATTGTTGAATTTTCCGGTGAATTTCTAGCTTGTCTAGGGGCGATTCGGCATTTTGGAAGTCTATCTGCAATGCTTCCCGCTTTTCGGCATACTTTTCTACTAACTTGGCGCGTTTTTTCTCGCGCTCAATCATGCTCTTCTTGGCCATACATTCTCTAATTTATTTAAAGACAGCATTTTCCATTCTACAGTTAGGAAAGGTTTTTAACCTGTATTCCTGTAATTCTAGGGCTGCTAATATAGCTTAACCTACCACTGTTGGCTTATTAGCATCTGGGCACAAATCTGCCAATTCACAAGCAACACATAGGGGAGAACGAGCTTTACAGATAGCTCGTCCGTGATAAATCAATCGAATTGACCAATTTTCCCAATCTGCTTGTGGCAATAACTTCATTAAATCTTGCTCAATGTGAACTGGGTCTGTATGTTTTGTTAAACCCAAATGATTGCTGAGGCGCTTAACATGAGTATCAACAGTCACTCCAGCATTAATGCCATAAGCATGAGCTAAAACTACGTTAGCTGTCTTTCTTGCTACACCTGGAAGGCGTAACAGCTGCTCCATTTGGTTGGGAACTAGAGAATCAAACTCTGTAACAATCATCCGACAAGCGGCTTGAATATTCTTGGCTTTATTGCGATAAAACCCTGTCGAACGTACCAATTCTTCCAACTCTGCCAAATCAGCATTTGCCAAACTCCCAGCATCAGGAAAGCGGCTAAATAAAGCTGGTGTAACTTTATTGACTCTTTCATCTGTACACTGTGCAGATAAAATAGTTGCTACTAAAAGCTGCACAGGTGTTGAGTAGTTCAAAGAGCAAGTTGCATCTGGATACAGACGCTTCAAGCGAGTAAGAATTTCAAGCGCTCGTTGCTTTTTGGATGATGGTTTGCGAGTAGCGATCACTGGAACAATTTTTGTACCCACTCTAACTGTGTTGTTAACTGAGTAGTTTCTTTAACAATCAGAAAAATTCCTAGTCCTAACAGTAGCACCAAACCAGTTTGCATAACACCTTCTTGAATTTTGGTAGGTAAGGGCTTACCGCGCAAACCTTCAATCAATAGAAAAGCCAGTTGTCCGCCATCTAAAGCTGGTAGAGGCAAAATGTTGATGATTGCCAAGTTAATACTGATCAGTGCCGCAAAGAAGAACAGACTGCCTGTATCATTTTGGGCAATGTTAGCACCAATTTCTACAATTTTAATTGGGCCAGCTACTTGGCTAGCCGTTTCACCAAAGTTGGTAATTAGTTGTCCAAAACCTTTAAATGTCATCAGTACAATGCGCTGAAATTCTGTAGCACCAACTTTCAACGCTTCTATAGGATTAGCAATGGGACGACGCTCAACTTTACCATTGGGAGACAATCCAATTCCAATCGTACCGCCATTGGATTTGGCTTCTGGAACCACGTTTACCGATAGTTTTTGCTCACCACGGGCAATTTCCAGTTGAACTGGCTTACCTGCACTAGTTTTAATTAAGTCTCTAAAAGCGTCTATCTCTTGCAGAGAAGTACCAAATTGTCTTTGATTAGCCGCTACAATCACATCTCCTGGCTTAATTCCAGCGTTAGCTGCGACATCGCTAACATCTGGTGCTAACTGTTGGATTAAAACCCCTGGTTGGCTGGCTTGTCCGACACCAACAAAACCAACTTGTCCCACCAACAGCAAATAGGCAAATATTAAATTTGCGATCACACCCGCACTAATGACGATCGCCCGGTCTAATATGGGACGATTACGCAATAAATTCGGGTCGTTGGGGGGAATATCGCTATCTGGGTCATCATCGGGAAAGCCAACAAAGCCACCCAAAGGAAAAGCGCGAATAGCATATTCGGTTTCTGGACCTTGGTATTTCCAAAGAACCGGGCCAAAACCTAAAGAAAAACGGTTAACATGAATGCCCTGAGAACGTGCTGCAATGAAATGTCCTAGTTCGTGTACCAAGATCAAAACAGCCAAAACTGCGATCGCTGCTAAAACTGACATAGATCAAACAAGATATTAAGCTATATACTTATCTCCATTCTAAATTGTGTCAATCGCTAGCATTGGCTTTGACTGGTTTGAATTGAAGATTTTCCCTCTTGTGGTCAATAGTCAATAGTCAATTAGATATAAGCCATTAGAACTGTTTGTACTAATAACGAGTGACAAATGACAAATACCAATGACTACAACACCTCACGCCCTAAGTAAGGTTGCAGTACTTCTGGTATCCGTACCGTTCCATCTGGTTGTTGATAATTCTCCAAAATTGCTGCCATTGTCCGTCCCACAGCCAAGCCAGAACCATTTAGGGTATGTACAAACTGAGTACCTTTTTTCCCTGCTTCTTTAAAGCGAATATCAGCCCTTCGTGCTTGAAAGTCTATAAAATTGGAACAGCTGGAAATTTCTCGGTATTTACCAGAGGAGGGTAGCCAAACCTCTAAATCATAGGTTTTAGTGGAGGAAAATCCTAAATCACCAGTGCATAAATTGATTACTCGGTAAGGTAATTGCAACGCTTGTAAAATAGCTTCTGCATTTCCCACCAGTTTTTCTAGTTCTTCAAAAGAACTGCTGGGATGGACAAATTTCACCAATTCCACTTTGTTGAATTGATGCAGGCGAATTAATCCCCGCATATCCCGCCCATAACTCCCAGCCTCGCGACGAAAACAGGGAGTATAAGCACAATGGTAGATAGGCAAATCTTCAGCAGCTAGGATTTCTCCCCGGTAGAGGTTAGTAACTGGAACTTCTGCTGTCGGAATTAGCCACAAATCATCATCAGCACATTTAAAGCTTTCTTCAGCAAACTTAGGTAACTGACCGGTTGCTGTCAAAGATTCAGTATTTACCAAAATTGGCGGACTGACTTCTAGATAACCAGCTTCAGTCTGACGCGCCAGCATAAATTGAATTAATGCCCTTTCTAAAGCCGCACCAGCACCGATGAGATTAACAAAGCGACTTTGGGCAACTTTGACAGCCCGCGCCACATTCAGAATACCCAGCTTTTCACCAATTTCCCAATGGGGAAGAATATTCTGGTTCTGAGGAATGTATTCATCACCCCAACGGCGAACTTCTAGATTATCTTCTTCACTCTTGCCGATGGGTGTGGAGTCGCTAGGTAAGTTGGGGAGTGCCAGCACCAGTTCCTCAATTTCAGCTTTCAGTGCTTTTTCTTGCGGCTCTAGTTCGCTCAATTGACTTTTGATGGAGTTACCCTCATCCCGCAAAGATTGAATTTCTGGAGCTTGAGGATTGGTTCCAGATTTTATCTTTTGTCCGACAATTTTACCAATTTCATTGCTTCGAGCTTGGAGCTGATTGCGTGTAGCCTCCAATTCTCTCTGTTTTTGGTCTAACTCTAATATTGGCTGAATATCGTATTTACCACTACGAGTATTCAAGCGTTCCTGAATTAATTGGGGATTTTCCCTTATTTGCTTAATATCCAGCACAGATTTTTCTTTTGACTTTTGCCTAATATTTCCTGCCAAAACATCAGCATATACTGATTTTGGCGTGTCATGACAGGAATTGCATTCTAAAAATTTCGCCCTGCAAATCTTGCCAATGTTAGGATACAACAAATTTCTTTTGATGTTTCTGAATCTGAGAAATTTTGCTCTAGCTTATAAACTCAATGGCACTCTGAAAATTCTAAACAGCGTCGCTTCTGCCACTTGCCCCATCTTCTTTAGTTAAACCTCTAAGGTTTAGTAATGCGATTGAGAAGCCAAAGTGAGGCAATCAACCCGCCAAAGTGAGCCATTACAGTGTTGGTATTTGCCTGCACCACAAACATATCTAGCCCGCTGATAAATGGTTGATTACCTTGAGGGGAAAAGATAAATTGAGTTTGAGTAATGGCCCTTGCTGCTAGAGTTCCAACGATCGCTTGTGCCCCTAAAAGAGTTAATAGTATTCCTAGCAAATTTACCATCACGCCTAAACGCAATACTTGTACAGTTTCACTTTTACGCGGTCGGTTGTTGGGATTAGCAGATAATAGTTGACCCCCTAATCTGGTGTAACGAAAAGCCAAATAAATCCCCACACCCAAGGCAACCAGTCCACAGATTGCCAGAAAAATGCCAAACCCTGCTCCTGCATTATTAGCTGCGCTGCCAGGTCTTTGGCTAGAGATCGCATATAACAACAAAATTACGCCAGAAACTACACCTAGTACCAACTGAATCCAAAAACTAATCCAACCTATAAGGCGAAACTTCTGGCCAATTGCCCGAAGAGTAGAGGAAGACGATGTAATGTCGGGGTTTTGTGACATAACTGCTCACCAATGTGCTAGGCGCTTCAAAATATATTTGGATATAAGAGATGGGGCATTGGGCATTGATTATTTCTCCCTTATCCACGCCACTTGCCCTACTCCTTCATCCCCTGCACCCCATATTCTACGGTCTGCACTGGGATAATCATTGTAAAAAAAGTGTTTATTAACTTTTACAGACAAAATTGCATTTTACCTGTAAAATTTCTTCGATGGCATCTTATGCTTAAGCAGTTCTAACCAGCTCGGCATCACTTGACACTAAGGTATTGGGTTTGCCAATATCTTAAACGCTCCTCACCACATCGTCTTGAGCTTGGGCAGGGATGCATATTCTGTTTCCCTGAAACTCACACACTCGTCCTACAACTTCAACAAAGGTGGGGCATCTTTATGATGTCTACACTTTGTAAATTATGCCTAAGTAGAGTTATATACTTAGTTAGGCATAGTATTACTATATACTGACGACAAGCATTCTATAATCTCACCCTAAGGCATTTTTTAGCCATTCACTAACATGAAACTTGAGGATATATATCAATTCTTTGAGAATCCTCCGCCAACTTACCTCTGTCAGGAACTAGCAGTGTGTTACATACTGTATGTTTTACTACAAGGTGAATCTTACGGAACCGAGTTGATCCAGCGACTGGAGACTGAATATCCAACCTATCGGCTTTCAGATACTGTACTGTACAGTGCGATCAAATTTCTCGAAGACCAAAGGGCAATAAATGGATACTGGAAGAAACTCGAAGGGCGGGGACGCCCCAGGCGGATGTACCAAGTTTCTCCAGAATGGCAAGTTCAATCGCAGGATTTGGCTCAACTTTGGTTAGAGTACATCAATCAAAGAACAAATTAACGAATAATTGATAATGAAATGAATAAGTCCCCTCCAACCAAATAGTAACTATTTCAGTTATGGATACTGCTATTCTGCCATCTACATTTCTACTAACCTTGTTGTTGTCGGTTGGGCTGTTTTTCTTTATTCGTGCCTCAACTAAAGAGCGTACACAGACAGCACAACTGATATCTGAGCAAAACGAAGCCACTTTAATGCCTCAAATACAGGAGTATTTTCGCTCCCGGTCTTATCGAGTGGCAGCGGTAGACCGCGAACAAAACCAAGTGACTTTTGAAGGGTTTGTTAAACCAAGCTGGTTTTTAGCTGTGTTTTTAACACTGCTAGCATTTGCTGGTTTGGTTTGTCTATCACTGGTTTTGTCAATGCTTATTCCGAGTCTTAGGACCCTTTTCTTAGGGATACTACTGCTCTCCCCTGTGAGTGGTATTTTTTATTGGAAAAAAGCTGGAAGACTTGAGAAAGTGTCGCTCAAACTGGAAGCAACCCCAAATCAGCAACACTCCTCAAGTAGAATCACTGTAATTGCCCATCGAGACGAACTTATTGAGTTGCAGAGGGCACTACAGTTAAAACCCATTGCATAAATCTTGAAGTTGTTGCACGTCTTGTGAGTACGAGATGCAGAGTTCTGTCTAAATTTTCCGGAAACACAAATTAGGGAGCTGAATATACAACCTAGAATATGTTGATTTTCCCTACGATTTTATATCGTAGGGAAAAAACTATAGCTGTTGACAGAGCGTCTTGAGCAATCTACCGAATGAACGTGCAATGTCGCTCCCGCCTTCAGACACTTTTCGCTTTATACTGACTTCCTTCTGCATTACAAAGCTATAAATCAACCCAGGCAAACAAGCTTGGTTTGAAACAAGTTAGCTCTACTGGCAAATCAACTACAAACTAAAAAAATGAAGTTTTTGCATAACATGAGCAATTTTGCCAGTTAAATGATTGCCAGAAGTCACATAAATGCGTAAGATAACCACTTGTAGTTCAGCGAGCAGCTAAAGCTAGGGTTTCCTGACCAGTAGGAGCTTCTAAGATCCTGAGGCTGGGAAACAAGAAATGGTTCTCTTCTACGTATTGAGCACCAAACAGTCCCTTTTCTGCCCAGAAATAACGGTCTGTGGTGTGTTCGTTACGCTTTACAAGTAGCAACGCAGGTGGTGCGATTCCTTCAGCTTGAATAAATTTTCTTGCTGCTGTCACAGGTTTTTCTTCGCCACTTTCGATGCTATATTGAGGCACATGCTCCAGGATTCGACGCCCTTCTTGGCGACGACGACTCTTCCGTTTCCGTCTCCTTGCCAACCTATTTTCCTCCTCTTTCAAGCTATAGATTGTAGTGATAGCTACAAAATCCGTCGTAATTATATAAGTTCTAGTTCAAAAAATCAACAGTTTTTAAGCTTTTGATACAACCAATTCATATTTTTAAAAATAGAGAAATCAAAATTGGGGAATATATAATTCCCTAGGGCAAACAATTACTAAGAAGATTTAGTTAAGCTTTATTAAATGAGCGAGGGAAAAATTACCCTCTTCTTTAATCTACCCTCAAATTCTATAATCTTGAGCAAAATCTGAAAAATGTTAATGTCTGCCAGTTCTGATTTTGTTGCTCTATGCCGAGAGCAAATAGCACTGTTAACCCAAGGGCTAGGAGCATCGTTAAGTGTGGTCTACTTAACACAAGAATTGGTAGAGGCTCCAACAGGGGAGGCAAAGCTGATTCCAGTGGTGGTATACCCAGAGACGGCAGGATTAAGGCAACTTGAGGGGAATGCTGAGGTGGAAACATCTGAGCAACTGAAAGTGAGAAATGTTTTGGTATTACCCCAAAATCAGGGAAAATTATTGATAGGCGGTGCAGAAAGCTCCAATTCATCACAGGAGCCTGAGACATCAAAAGAATACTTACTTAGTGAGAACCAAATTGTTTTACCCCTAATCCATGAGGGTGTGATGATGGGGTTACTGGTGACAGGTAGGGAAGACCGGGTATGGAATGAAAAGGAACAAAGCGAGATTCAGAGGATAGCCCAAACCCTAGCGATCGCCTGTATTTTAGATCAGCGTCGAGCCTGGTTGCAGCAGCAATTGCATCAACAACAAATCCTCCAAGAACAGCAGCGCGATTTGCTAGATAACCTTTTGCACCAGTTTCGCAACCCGTTAACAGCAATCAGAACCTTTGGTAAACTGCTGATGAAACGGTTGCGATCGGGCGATCCTAACCGAGATGTGGCAGGCAATATAATTCGAGAAAGCGATCGCTTGCAAGAATTATTGCAACAATTCGATCGAGTAATTGAGTTAACTGAAGCAGATTTAGCACCTCTTTCACTCCCAGAAAATGAAGTAGTTGTAGAAGCAACTATCCACAAAGAATCAAAACCAGCCCTTTTATTGCCAGGAACAGGAGAAAAAACCGCTGACTGTGCTCTAGCAGATTTATTAGTACCATTATTAGTATCTGCTAAGGCAATTGCTCAGGAACGGAAGCTGCAACTAATAACTAAAATTCCCCGAAATTTACCTTTAGTTCACGCTAACGTCAAAGCTTTACGAGAGGTATTAAGCAATATCATCGATAATGCTTTGAAATATACTCCTGCTGGCGGTAAGATTTTGATTCAAGTAGGGCAGGAAAAAGATAATTTACAGGGAATTGCGATTAGTGACACAGGCCCCGGTATTCCCCCAGAAGATTTAGAACATATTGGAGAACGCCATTACCGGGGTGTACAGGCGCAAACAGAGATTCCTGGTACAGGTTTGGGGTTAGCGATTGCTAAACAGCTAATAGAGCAAATGCAGGGCAAAATAGAAGTCTTTAGCCCTGCAATTAATTCCACAATCTCATTACCAAATGCACCGGGAACAACGTTTATTATTTGGTTGCCAGAAGTTGAGAATTAGTCAATAGTGTAGAGCCAATAGTTCAAAGTCCATTGACCCTTTATACTTGATTACTTGAGTGAAACCAGCAAATTTTGATTGATTGTCATTTGTAGGTCTGTATTTGGGTCGATTGCAATTAAGTCAACACTGTTCTTACCAAAGAACAACCCAATCAACGCACCAATACCAGCACCACCCAATACTTCTTCTGTAGCGATCGCGCGATCGCCTGTGACCGCAGATACGGCAGCCGCTGCGCCTGCGCCTAATACAGTATTTTGAATAATCGTACCAGTGCTTGTACCTTTATTGACAGTTTCTGTCTTGGTAATCACTTCAGAAGTAGCGTTAACTTGATACTCTTGACCTGTAGTCAAAACTAGTTTTTCAGCAACGAATTGAGAACCACCTTGAGCAGGTTTAAGTTGACCAATTACCTGACTACCGGCGGGAATTACGACAGTTCCTTCTTGTGTCACCACATTTTGCGATACTGTCAGTGTTAAAGGCGCTGTCTCATTCTTAGTGACAAGAATTTTTTCAGCTTTATCGTACTTCACAGGGATAGAAGTTCCTTGAGGAATTGTTATGGCAACAGGTGTGGGTGTAGTAGGTTGAACAGCAACAATATAGGGAGAGTTAATTGCTGAGGCTTGATTGGAACTAACCAACGCCTGATAGATAAAAGCTGCTACCTGTGCCCGTGTAGCGGTTGCTGTAGGATTGAGGAACTTCACATTGGGATAGTTCACCACAATTTGTTTTTCAGTGGCAGCCGCAATTGGGCTACGGGCATAGTCAGCAATATTATAAGCATCGTTGAAATATTGCAGAGTATTTTCAACAGTAGTATTAGGACGATATTCCAAACCATTGGCTAGGGAAACCAAAACCTGCTGTCTGGGAATCACTTGATTGGGTTCAAAGCGATTGCCAGGGTATCCGGCTAAGAAACCGATGGTATAAGCTTGCTGGATGGCACTGTATGCCCAATAATTGCTTGGTACATCAGTAAAACTGATTGCTTGCCGTTGCTGTGATTTTTGGAAAGCTTTATTGACCATAGCGGCAAATTGAGCGCGTGTCACCGGTTCTTCTGGGCGAAAACTACCATCAGGAAAACCTGCAATTACACCCCGCTGTGATAACTGTTGAATAAATTGTGCGGCCCAATAGTTAGATGAAACATCAGAAAAAGTAGTTTGAGCAAAAGAAGGTGCAGCGGTGATGAAGGGTGCTACAGTACCTGCGGTGATGCTCAAAGCCATTAATGCAGCGGTTCCAGATTGCCAACGATTTAAAGCAAACATTATTTTTATCCCTATCAAAATCTTTGTTTTTCTTGTTAATTACTTAGACCATTTATCCATGAGTATGTTCCCAATTATTCTGTAGTTTTATCAATCATTACTTAAGTCATATATGTATCTCACAAACTGTTTATAACAATCCAAAAATCATCAATAATCATGTAATTAGACCATGACTTATTACCTACTCTGCTCCTCAATTAGTATTCCCAAAAATCTAGCGATTAATTTAGACGACGCAGTAAAAAAATAGTTGCACGAAAATTAGGCTGTTTAACGTGCCAAAAATTAAGCGATCGCACACATATAATAAAGTGGCGATCGCTAATTGGATACGATTAAAGTCACGACTTAAATTGAGTTAAGCCTAGTAGCGGGATAAAACCAAACTAGAGTTCAAAGTAATATCCAAATCCTCTTCAGGTCGCAAAACGAAAACGTCAGCTTGTTTTTTCCGCAACAGTATACTTGCTCCTGCACCAGCCGCCGCACCAATAATAGGTTCTAAAACTTGAATTTTCTTGTCACCTGTAAGTAGTGAAATTACAGTGGCAGCACCTGCTCCAATAGCTGCATCTGTTAATATACTACTAGTATCAGTTCCCTTGGAAATTCTTTCAGTTTGGGTAACTGTCTTAGAACTTGCATTAATTGTTTGACGCTTACCAGAAGCAAATACTAGTTCTTGGGCTACGAACCGTACACCTTTATTGTTATTGTTATTATTCCTATCGCTGGAATATCTTCCATCAAGGTTTACAGGCTCGAGCCTGCCAACAACGTCAGTTCCACGAGGAATTAATACATTCCTGTTACTATCGATAATATCATTAGCGATTTTCAGGGTTAGAGGTAGAGTCTCCCCAGGATTCACAATCACTTTCTCTTTTTCGTAGGTAACAGGAAAAGTTACATTATAAGGAATAGTAATTGTTCGGGATTGGTTAATATTGTATTGAGCACTAGCAGGAGCAGAAGTGAATAAAGGGGTAATAGCACCTGTGGTTATTGCCATTGCCATGAGTGCGGCAGTTCCAGATTTCCAACGATAGAGGCTTTTCATAGTAGGGTTTCCGTTAAGTCTGAGAGATATCTAATGACGCAGATTTACTGAGTTTGTTTCTGAATACTTTTAAACCTATCTATGGGGTTATTCCGAAGGTAAAGTACTTGGATGACGCGGAGTACTTGTGATTGTTCCTTAAGGTTTTTCTACTGATTTCTACAGGCAGTCAGCTGTTGATATATGTTTGTAAATTCTATTTATATAATTTCTGACGATCGGGTTGGCGACATTGTTCCTCAATTTTGAGTTCGCATAAATAGAAGAGAATCGGCTGACAGCGAACCCTTACTTATATTGTATGTTTATTTGCTAGGAGTTGGAGAATGCTTTCTCTTACCTTTAGAATGACTCAAGCCAATTTATAGAATAGTCACGGATGGAACCGAATGAATCACAATACTTAATTGTCAACGCACTTACTAATCTGTATTTACTTGCGAATAAGTTCTATGATGAAGAGAGTGGCAATTGGTATATAAATATTCCCAGTCAACCTTTGCCAATTGCTATAATTTAGCAAAACGGTGATATTCCACAAGTTGGTAATGGTAACTATGGCAAACTGGAATGAAGAACAAAAACGCAAGTATGCAAGGTTTCAAGAAATTTTAGAAGTAGGCAAACAGCGTTATGTAGATGCTGGTGGTAATCCTCAACGTTATCGTGCAGGTTTCAAGGGTGAAGATTACTTGACAGATGAAGAGAGGAAAGAAGCAGCCAAAATAATGCGTCAGATGTTTGGTATTTCTATTAAAAATGGTTATGTGTTTTGTCAAGGGCGTTCTTGGAAGGTTCCTGAGAATTAGCAATTAAATAAAGAGCAAGCAAAACTTCCTCACTGTAGATTTGCAATGCTTCCTCATCAGTATTAGCATCAAGTAAATTACGAATGTATTCTGTAATATATTGTTCTGCTATTTTCTGTTTAAAGAAATAATCTCCGTTCTCAACGGTAGTTAAAGCAATTTTGCTGAGTAAATCTTCTTTGCGTTGGACTGATAACTTTTTGTAAACTTGTTCACGATGAATTCCTCATTTGGTATCCCATTTTTTATAGTGTATCCAATCCTTATGTATATAATTCAATTTCACCAATGGAGTTACCAACAGCAATTATTTTAATATTGGTAATATCTCCAATAATTTTAAAATCCAACTAAGCATTACTTGTTGTAAATATCGCAAATTAATATTGTTAACCACACTTTAATGCCAGTTTTTGACTAACCAACTCCGCAGCTAACTCAATAGCAGCTTTCATACTCGTAGCGTCAGCAATTCCCTTACCCGCAATATCAAAGGCTGTTCCATGATCTGGGGAAGTTCTCACAAAAGGCAGACCTATCGTAGTATTAACTGCACGGTCAAACGCCATCAACTTCACAGGAATTAAGCCTTGGTCGTGGTAAAGTGCCAGGTAGCCATCAGCCGGGTTTTGGCTGTGAGTATTGCCATACCAAGCTTGACCAGGTTTGACCCACATCGTATCCGGTGGTATTGGCCCCTCTAGTTGTAAATGTGGGCGATTTTGACGCTGTTGTTCTAGCCAGGGAATTAACCAATCTATTTCTTCTGTTCCTAGTTGTCCCTGTTCGCCGCTATGGGGATTTAAACCGGCGATCGCAATTTTCGCTTTTTCTATGCCAAAGTCTTTCTCTAAACACTCCACCAACAAATCTAGTTTCTTGGTTAACAACTGCGGTGTTAGAGTATCTGCTACTTGACGTAAGGGAATATGTGTAGTCGCCAGCAAAGTGCGGAGTGTCCAACCAGTGTAAGGCGATCGCGCGACAAATAACATACCAAAGCGCTCAACACCAGATTTTTCGGCTAAAAGTTCTGTTTGCCCTGGATAATTATACCCCGCAGCTTTCCAAGCAGATTTAGCGATGGGACCAGTGACAATACCATCAAAGTTACCAGCTAGTGTTTGGGCGATCGCATATTCCATATAGGCAAAACTAGCTGCACCACTTGCCTGATTACCAGTGCCGATGATAATTTCATCTTTAATTTCTCCACGTAATGGCACATCAATCACTGATAATTGGGCTGGATTTGCCAAGGCAGTGAGGTTATTAGTAGAAGTCAATTGTGTGTAAGTCTGTATTAATAACTCTAAATTGCCTACCACTGTTACATCAAAGTTTTGACTCACATCTGGATCTGCCAAAGCTTTTAAAATCACCTCTGGCCCAATTCCCCCGGGATCTCCCAATGTCAGCGCCAAGCGCGGGCGATTTTCTAAAGATGAATTTACTATCTGATTTTGATTAACTTGATACATAATAATTACTTCATAATTTTGTTCTCAGATTTTGCCGTTCTAACCCTTTTCCCATCTAGCAATAGTAGGGTTTGATCGCTAAACTGGTTTAAAATTATTTACACTGGTCTAATACAAGAGTGGCTCTTATAAAGCTTCTGGTAGACCTAGTTTACCTGAACTGCCTCTGGCACTTGGTGAACGTACAACTAAAAATACCTAGGTTTTGGGATTGGCCAAAATGAGATTAGAGCAGTAAAGTCTAGTCTAATTAATGCAGACCAAAAACCAGACAAGCTAAAAGACGACCTTTAGAATTCGCCGTTAGCCACCAATACAAGCAGGTTTAACGGCGATAAGTATCAAGTAAACCATTCGCTAAGGAGAACAACACCAATGGGTGGCGAAATTTTGAATACAGCTCTGTTAGCCTTCAGTTTAATCTTCGTGGGCTGGGCTATAGGTGCTTTGTTACTGAAAATTCAGGGTGCAGAAGAATAATTCTTTTGGTACACCGATTTTCAGAAGCCAGAGGCTTTTACGTTTCTGGCAAGATAGCTTGTCCGGTTTTCGGACAACGCTTTTTTTACAAATTACCTTGTATTAATTCTGAAAATAAATGTAAACTTTTGTTTAGTTGGCGATTCTGTTAAAATTCTTTTCATATAAATTTAAAAATTGTTACAACCCTCATGACATTATTAATCGTCGGTGCCACTGGCACCTTAGGAAGACAAGTGGCTCGTCGTGCTATCGATGAGGGGTATAAGGTACGCTGTCTTGTCCGGAGTACCAAAAAAGCTGCTTTCCTGAAAGAATGGGGTGCAGAACTCGTATCAGGAGATTTATGTTACCCCCAAACCCTTCCAAGAGCGCTGGAAGGTGTAACTGCAATTATTGATGCGGCAACATCTCGCCCTACAGATTCACTGAGTATCAAACAGGTGGATTGGGATGGCAAGGTAGCCCTAATCCAAGCGGCGAAGGCTGCGGGTGTAGAGCGTTTTATCTTCTTTTCGATTCTAGAAGCTGATAAGTACCCAGAAGTACCGTTGATGGAAATTAAGCGGTGCACAGAACTCTTTATAGCTGAGTCTGGCTTGAATTACACCATCTTGCGCCTAGCTGGCTTTATGCAAGGGTTAATCGGTCAATACGGAATTCCGATTTTAGAAAACCAACCAGTTTGGGTAACAGGAGAGTCTTCTCCTGTTGCGTATATGGATACTCAGGATATTGCTAAGTTTGCTATTCGGGCATTAAGTGTACCGGAAACAGAACAGCAAACCTTTCCAGTAGTAGGTACTCGTGCTTGGAGTGCAGAGGAAATCATTAGTGTATGCGAACGTCTCTCTGGCAAAGAAGCTAGAGTGACTCGGATGCCGATAAATTTACTGCGTACTGTGCGGGGTTTTCTCAGGTTCTTCCAGTGGGGATGGAATGTAGCAGACAGACTCGCATTTACAGAAGTCCTGGCTAGTGGTAAACCCTTAAATGCTCCAATGGATGAAGTATACCAAGTCTTTGGGTTAGACCCCCAACAAACCACTACCCTAGAAAGCTACCTGCAAGAGTACTTCAGCCGAATTATGAAAAAGCTGAAAGAGCTAGACTACGAGAAAAATAAAACTAAAAAGCAGAAGTCTAAAAAAACACCATTTAAACAGCCTTCAAAAATTAATGGTCAAGAGTCAAGGGTTAATGGTCAATAGTCAAGGGTCTTTTGACTTTGGACTTTTGTCCAAAATGTGTAACGATTAGCATAATATAGAGCGTCGCCTAAACTTGGATATTTGAATGTGCCGAAAGCAGGCATTATCTACAATGACCTTAAACCGATAGCGAGTCGCATCGCTATCGAACTGAAAGACAAGCTAACCGCTGCCGGTTGGAATGTATGCATCACAACTAGTATTGGTGGGATATTGGGCTACTCTAACCCAGAGAGTCCTGTATGCCACACCCCAATCAATGGGCTGACGCCACCTGGGTTTGACTCAGAGATGGAATTTGCTGTGGTATTAGGGGGCGATGGCACTGTTTTAGCAGCATCTCGTCAGGTAGCCTCCTACGGTATTCCACTATTAACAGTGAATACTGGTCACATGGGTTTTTTGACGGAAGCTTACCTAAATCAACTGCCTCAAGCAATGGAACAGGCGATGGCGGGTAAGTATGAAATTGAAGAACGAGCCATGCTCACCGTCCAAGTGCTGCGAGGAGAATCAGTGCTTTGGGAAGCACTCTGCCTCAATGAAATGGTGCTACATCGAGAACCATTGACCTCTATGTGCCATTTTGAAATTGCTGTAGGGCGTCATGCTCCAGTTGACATTGCGGCGGATGGTGTGATTGTTTCCACACCAACTGGTTCAACAGCTTACTCCTTAAGTGCTGGTGGTCCAGTAGTTACCCCAGGCGTACCTGCATTGCAACTAGTGCCTATTTGTCCTCATTCCTTGGCTTCTAGAGCATTAGTATTTCCGGATACAGAGCCAGTAAACATCTACCCAGTAAATATTCCTCGGCTGGTGATGGTAGTAGATGGTAATGGCGGGTGTTATGTTTTACCAGAGGATCGGGTGCACTTAGAGCGATCGCAATATAGTGCCCGGTTTATTCGCCTGCAACCACCAGAGTTTTTTCGGATTTTGCGAGAAAAATTAGGCTGGGGTCTACCGCATATTGCCAAACCCACTTCAGTAGAATTACCTTAGGCAGTCATGAGTCCAAAACTCTGACTTTTGCTTATTTTGGTAATTTCCTTCCAGATCCGAATTATGAATGGTGAATTATGAATGATGAAATTAGCCCACAGATAAACTTAGGGGCTTAAAATCAGGATTTTTCGCTATATTGTCTTTGATAAATCAATCAAGTCCAGCAGTCGCGGAAAGTGCAATGAGCTTCCCTTTCGTCTGACCTCTGATACCAGAGACTTATACCGAAATTATTGTGAACTCATAATTCATAATTCATAATTTATAATTCATAATCCGAATCTAAATATGACAACTGCTCACAGTCCTTGTGTTTTAGTAATTGAAACCGATGAAAGCCTAGCCAATCAGCTTTCTTTCGATTTGCAAGAGGCTGGCTATGACTCGATTTTGGCCCATGATGCCACTAGCGGTTTACAATACAGTCGCGATCGCCAACCTGCTTTAATCGTTCTAGACAGAATGCTGGCAGGCGAATCAGGACTATCATTGTGCAAAAATCTAAGAAACGCTGGTATGCGTTCTCCTGTACTCGTACTTATGGCACGAGATACAGTTGACGATCGCGTAGCTTGTTTAGAAGCCGGAGCTGATGACTATATTCTGAAGCCTTATCGCTCAGAAGACTTTTTGAAGCTGATTCGTCTCTACTTAAAACCCGATATCGACACTACAGAACAGTTACGTTTTGGGGATTTGGTCTTAGACATAGCAACTCGTCGTGCTATACATAACGGACGGATAATTGACTTAACCATGAAAGAATTTGAACTTTTAAAATTCTTAATGGAACATCCCCGTGAAGTCTTAACCCGCGAACAAATTCTCGAAAATGTTTGGGGTTACGACTTTATGGGTGAATCAAACGTGATTGAAGTATACATTCGCTATTTGCGTCTCAAAATCGAAGACGAAGGTCAAAAGCGTCTCATTCAAACAGTACGTGGCGTAGGTTACGTTTTAAGAGAATCTTAGAAGCAAATGTCAGGAGTAAAAAAGATTACAGAGCAATTATTTGACAATCCCACCCTTAAAAAGGTGGGATTCTTGATTCAATTAAGTAGATATTATAAAACTTAAACACAAAAGAAAATTCCCAATTTAAAATCTAAAATCCAAAATTGTCTGAGCTTTCTTCGTTAATTTTTTGTAAAATCGAAATCTAAATCACAAAAGTGTTACTTTTATGTTGCGTGGACTAAGTTTGTTTTCGATATTGCTGAGTGTTTTGCTGATGGGCTGTTCTCCACCAACTACAGCTAAACCTACCAACACATCCCACACTCAAAATCAAGCACCAGTAGCCGCTGGACAAAAACTACCTATTTCTGCCGAAGCTATTGTTCCCAATGGGACTAAAGTGCAGTTGGAAGTGGCTCAGACCCCAAAACAGCAAGAGATAGGGTTAATGTATCGGACATCTTTGCCCGATAACCAGGGAATGATATTTAAGTTTCCTTCCGCACAGCCAGTTAGGTTCTGGATGAAGAATACACTCATACCACTAGATATGGTCTTTATACAGAATGGAGTCGTCAAATATATCAAGGCTTCTGCTCCTCCATGCACTAGCGATCCTTGCCCTAGTTACGGTCCCAATACACTTATTGATACAGTCATTGAACTACGATCTGGACGATCTACTGAATTAGGATTAAAGGTTGGTGATAGTATCAAAATTAATGTTCGATAAACAGTATATTTACGTAAGCAATGACTTAGTTAGTTAATTTTTTAACTACTTGTAAAAGCTTAATAAATGATGTAAATGTAAAAAAAATATCACGTGTTGTGGTATAATGTGCTATCACAAAGCAACTATTGAATATATGGCCAATTATTGGAAGCTCTTCTGTCTCCACAGTAGAATCAAAGCTTGAAGGTTCATCCTGCAAAAATCTTCCTTTTGGCGTACGTGTAAATAGTCGCGAATAAGAGACTATAAGCTAAGGAATATTTGTTACCAGATGTGTAATTAAAATAAGACACTACCTTTACTCGAAATAAAACCAATTTGGCCTGAAGAAAGTTCTACTTGAGTACTTATTAAGCAAGTAGCCGTAGAGTTAAACATTTCTCCTTACCGAAATCAGGCAAATTTCTCTAAGGTAAATTAACACAAAATTAGCTATGGTATTTAAGTATTAATGCCATAGTGACAGATAAGATACTGGCTACTGGCTACTGAAAAATGGCGAACTGATATATGACAATACACTCTGCACAAGGAGGTGAGATACAAATGTCACCATCAAAGTATTCTCGGCTGATTCATTTTTTGCAAGAAGATTTGGCAATTTCTACCGCGTCTTTGTCCGTGGCGTTGCGACATCGGGAGCAAGATCCCGGTCCTTTACCGATGATTCTGTGGCAGTATGGTTTGATTACTCTCGATCAGCTAGAGCAAATTTATGATTGGTTGGAGACAGCATAAGATATGAATAGCTCATGTAGGAGAATTGAGGGATGTCAAATCAAGTACGCCTGTTACAAAGGTTAATAGATAAAAAAACACATTTTCACCTTTACTATTTGTTTAGATTGACGTTCAAAGAGCGAGTTAAATATTCAACTCGCTCTTTTGATTAGTATTGATTTTTCGTAGCCACATTTCTAGTCAAAATTCTGCTTAAATGCGCTTTATCAAAAATTAACTCCTCATATTTTTCTTTTAGTGCTACTAAATTTATAGGTATAAACTTAGGGATACAGCATTGCCATATCCCTAAACAAAGATCGAGAATTTCAAAATTCTATTAATTCTTCATTAAAGGTATAACCCTATAATCTTCTTGTGGAGTAGTTCCTAGATATTTTAGCCAGCGAAAATTAGAAACGAGTGCTTCTCTAAAAGTTGGGCAAACATTATATTTAACCCCAAACTCGTCACACAACTCTGCCAATATTGGAGCTATTTTTGGATAGTGAATATGGCAAATATGGGGAAATAAATGGTGAACAACTTGATAGTTAAGACCACCTAAATACCAGTTTAAGAAATGGTTATTAGGAGCAAAATCAACAGTTGTTCTGACTTGAAAAATTGCCCATTCATCATCAATTTGTTCTGGTTCAGAATCAGGTTGGATAAACTCTGCTGTATCCATCACATGAGCTAGCATGAAAACTATACAAATCCAAAATCCATAGGTCATGTAAGTGATGAGAAATCCTAGAAGTGCCTGAACTGGAGTGTATCCTACAGCAATGGGTATACCTAGAAAAAGTGCCAGCCAAATGGCTTTACCAGCAAAAAGGATAACCATATCTAGGGGTTTAGGTGTAGGAATCACATGAGAATGATATTTTCGCTTAAACAGCATGATATGAATATCAGCAATAGACCAATAAATTGGTATGACTGTATAGATAGATAGAATAAATATGTGTTGAAATGAGTGATACCATTTATGCTCCATATATGGAGTCATCCTAACTAAGCCATCACCATGTATTTCCACATCATGACCCAATATATTTGTAAAAGTATGATGTAAAAAATTATGGCGGTATCTCCATAAATAACTAGATAATCCAATAACATCATATGTCAAACCTAAGACATTATTGACCCATTTTTTACTAGAGTAACCACCATGATTAGCATCATGTCCGATACTAAATCCTACGGCAGCAATGCCCAACCCTAGAACAACACAACCAATCACTTTTAGCCATATTTGCGGTGGACCGAAGAGAGTAAATGTCCAGGCAGAAATTACCCAAGCTGCAATAATCAATGTTTTGAAATACATTGCTGGATTATCCCGGGTAGAAATCTTTTCTGACTTAAAATAAGCATCAACTCGTTTATTGAGTTCTTTTCTAAAACCTAAGTTTTTATTAAAAGTTACTCTTGTTAGCTGTGCTTGTGTCATAGAAACTCCTCAGATAAACAAAATGTAAATTTATTGACAAAAAATGCATAGCCTGAGGCTGTGTTGCCAAAATTAACAACTTAGAAATAGCTTGAAAGTCGTGCTTAGAAAGAGAGAATAGTAAAAATAATTTTTACTATTTATTCTTAGTACTCATTCCTAGAAGACTTGCATCTTTGCCAACAATCAGGCTAGCATTAGTTAGCCAAAATCTAAAAAAAGCGTAGAGAGATACAACCGAAAGTAAATTTCAAATTGCTATTCCTACGCTTATGCTTTACTTCACAAAAGGCTGTCTATTGATGAACCTTTGGCAAACTTACTATTGGATGTGTAGTAAACTTTTCCTCCAGCATCGGGTACAAAATGACAGCTAAAACATGAACGCCATAATGACTTCCAAACAGGTTCATCAGACTCACGGAACAAGTCTCCCATAACGGGTTTAATTGCCTCAGTTGCTTTCAGCAAATTGTAGTGGGGGATATTGAGGAATATATGGTGAGCTACATGAGTACCGATATCATGATGGATATGATTTATCAAACCATAATTGCGGTCAATGCTAGAAATAGCACCTTTGAGAAAAGTCCAATCTTCCCCACGATACCAGGGAATATCTGGCTCAGTATGATGTAAGAATGTCACTACATCTAGCCAAATTACAAACACAATGTATGGTACGGCGTAATTTTTCAACAACCATATCCAACCCCATTGATATGTGAGAAACCCAAGTAAGATTACCATGCAAGTCCAAAGTACAGTACTGGTAATGACATCCCATTTCTCGGAGGATTTGAAAAGTGGGCTACTGGGCAAAAAGTGGGAACCTTTTTTATTAGGGGAACGCTTAAAAAGATATACCGGATAAGCTAAGAAAAACACATAATATCGGCCTATCTTTTGTGACCACGGCATTTCTTTGTACTGTGATTCGTTCACAGGATACCAACTTTCGTCATTATCAAGATTACCCGTATTGAGGTGGTGGGTTCTGTGACTAATTCGCCAACCATGATAAGGGACGAGTATTGGTGTGTGAGCAAGATGCCCAATTAAATCATTGAGCCATTTCTTTTTAGAAAAAGATTGATGTCCGCAGTCATGTCCAACTACAAACAAAGCCCAAAACATTGTTCCTTGCATTAGCCAGAAAACAGGCCAGAAAAACCAAGAATCCAGATAATTAGCGACTGCGTAGAGTAGACAAATAATGAGGATGTCTCGCAAAAAGTAAAAAAATGATTTCCCTAAATTAGGCTGAAAGCATTCAGCGGGGATTGCAGCTTTTAATTCCTGAAGGGTAAAAGGTAGTTTTTTGGAATCTTCAGATGATTGTGAGCTAGGGAGATTGAGTACGTTAAGGCTATTTGCTGGAATACTATTTGATGGCACTGGATTCAATGAAATATAAATTCTAACCTTGCTTTCAACAAGGAAATGTTACCTCTGCAATGGACAGTTATGGAGATATCTCTGTGTTCACTGACCAGCACGAAAATACGTTCTGGCAATTTCCTGAACAATGTTCATCAAGAGAAACTGCCAGAATTTAGATAGTTCACAGGGCGAAGGCACAAAAAAGACTAGGGTACAAGTTTCAGGAAGACTATACAGGTTCCCAAGTTATACTTCATCTTTAAATTATCGCCCTGAGTAATAGTCGTCAAAAGTCTGATAACCAACATCAGTAATGTACAGTTGACATTGGTTTGTAATTTGCTTCATTAATGCCCAAGAGAACTTACTTTCATCATGTAGATAATCCCCCCAATTGTCTTTGATGCTGCTGTAAGCTAGCCGCAGATTATAAGAAGGAATCGCAGTGGAAAGATGATGAGGTACGTGAACATTGATGTCGTGGCAGAGGAATTCTACCCAGCGTGGATAATCACAGTGAATAGTTCCCGATAGTTGCGCTAGAGCCTCATTCCACTTGTTCGCTGCCACAAAAGGTACATCTGAAGCAGTATGGTGAACAATCGTAAAAGTACTCATCCAAAAATGGTAAACCAACCAGGGTAAAAGCCAAAATTTGACAAATCCCCAGATACCAGTTGTAGCGATGAGCAGGGGGAGCGCCACTGCTGCAAACAGCACAACTACAGCCACAGAAAGCTTAACACTTGATTGGTCTTTAGTTTTAAAATTACGCCAATCAAAATGTACAACTGCCCAATGTCCAATAGAACCTACCCACCAGAGGCGGTTACGCATGAAGCCTTCAAAAACAGATTGCCGGAATGGGCCCCAACTTTTAAATACTTCTGTTCTAATTGGATGCCAAGCGTTGTCCTCATCCAGCTTGTTTGTATGCTTATGGTGATAATTATGCTTAATACGCCAACTGTGAAATGGGTAAATTAGAGGCATCATTAACAAATGCCCGACCAAATCGTTTACCCAACGACGGTTAGCAAACGAACGATGACCACAATCATGAGCGATAACAAAAAAACCTGTTAAAGCAGTGCCTGTAAAAATCCAGGCAAAAGGCAAGAAGAACCAAGGAGACATTGCAATGCTGAAGTAGCCTAAAGCCACCATCACCACAGCAATCAGTACCTTTGTCCAAGCTTTAAGCTTATTCTTCTGAAAGCACTCCTTTGGCAAGGTTTTAATTATATCTTTGAGCCTCAGGTCGGAATTACTAAGGTTATAAGCTTGTTTTTGATTTTTGATTATTGATGTAGTCATGAAAACCTGAAAAACAACACAATCTATCACCAACACACCACAAAGTGGTTTGCCGCAAAGTTTCTTAACATTAGCGTCTCGGATTATAGCAACCTAAGCCACTCTTTTTTCGGAGTTAACTCTTTTTTCGGAATTTACTATAAGTTGCAGAAAGAACTTCATCACCAAGTAACTTTCTACAGTCAAGCATCTAATGTCAAGATGTGACTGAGAATTAAAGACTTGCTTAGGATTTTTTATCTGCAAGCTTGATATTTGTAGCGAGACCAAGTGCTTGCAGTAGTTGAATGGTCATCCAAGTCATGTCAATTTCCCACCATTCCAAGCCGTGACGAGCTGAGTATTGGAAAGCATGGTGGTTATTGTGCCAGCCTTCACCAAACACGAGTAAGGCTACCCACCAGCAGTTAGTAGAGCGATCGCCTGATTCATGGCTGCGATAACCGAATTTATGAGTGGCGCTATTTACCAACCAAGTACAGTGGTAAACCCAAACAATCCGCACAAAAATCCCCCAAACCACCATCGGCCAACCGCCTAGAGCTAATAGCAATAAACCCAGAGCCACTTGGACGAGAATAAAATATTTTTGCAAAAACTGATAAACTGGGTCATCGGCAATGTCTTTAGTGAAGCGAGGAACTTCTGCGTGAGCGGGTGCGTGATAAATCAGCCAACCCATGTGACTCCACCAAAAACCCTTATTAGAATCATGGGGATCTTGTTCAGTATCCGAGTGCAAATGATGGATACGGTGCGTACCTACCCACTCAATTGGACCACCTTGACAGGCGAGAGTTCCGAACAACACCAGTAGATATTCCAGCCACTTGGGAGTTTGAAAACTGCGATGGGTAACCAGGCGGTGAAATCCTAAAGTAATTCCTAAACCACCAGTGATCCAGTAGAGCAATAAACCGACACCAACTGCACTCCAGCTAAAGTTACTAGGAACCAAGGCAAACAAAGCTCCGATGTGCAATGCAGCGAAGAATAGGGTATTAACCCAGTTAATTTTAAGTTTGGTTGAAGTAGCAATTGTCATGGGAAACCTGAATAGGAAAGGTTAAGCCTAGTCTGCGCGATTTAAAAATCCGCATCTTAAATTTTTTTGTGAACGAGGAAACAATGAACAGCTTGGAACAGCTGCGGCAAGCAGAACAGGCACTGTTAGAGATTTTTTCTGGAATTGACGCTCAGGTCAAGCAAAATCTTCAAAAAGTGCTGAATGCCTTTCGTCATCAACGTGTAGGCGCACACCACTTTGCAGGTGTAAGTGGCTATGGTCATGATGATTTAGGACGAGAAACTTTAGATAAAGTATTTGCCGAAGTAATGGGTGCCGAAGCGGCGGCAGTGCGGGTGCAGTTTGTTTCCGGGACTCACGCGATCGCTTGTGCGTTGTTTGGGGTGCTACGTCCTGGAGATGAAATGTTAGCAGTGGTCGGTTCTCCCTACGATACGCTCGAAGAAGTAATTGGTCTAAGGGGTCAGGGTCAAGGCTCCCTTATTGAGTTTGGCATAAATTACCGCCAATTAGACTTAACCTCAGAAGGAACCGTAGATTGGCAAGCCTTAAGCACTAGTGTGGGCGATCGCACTCGTTTAGTTTTAATTCAACGTTCTTGTGGCTATTCTTGGCGGCCTAGCTTATCCATTGCTGACATCGAAAAAATCGTCCACTTGGTCAAACAGCAAAATCCCAACACAGTTTGCTTTGTAGACAACTGCTATGGCGAATTTATTGAAACAAAAGAACCCACAGATGTCGGTGCTGATTTAATGGCGGGTTCATTGATTAAAAATCCTGGTGGTACAATTGTCACCGCAGGCGGTTATGTCGCCGGACGCGCTGACTTAGTAGAAGCAGCTGCCTGTCGCCTGACTGCTCCTGGTATTGGTAGTTATGGTGGTGCGACTTTTGACCAAAATCGGCTGCTATTTCAAGGCTTATTTCTCGCACCGCAGATGGTAGGCGAGGCGATGAAAGGCACTCACCTAACTGGTTATGTTTTTGACCAGCTTGGTTATCCAGTTAATCCCGCACCCTTTGCGCCCCGGCGAGATGTGATTCAGGCAATCAAACTTGGTTCTGCCCAAAAGCTAATTGCCTTCTGTAAAGCCGTACAACAAAACTCTCCCATTGGTTCCTACCTAGACCCCATCCCCGATGAAATGCCTGGGTATGAGAGCCAAGTAGTCATGGCTGGAGGGACATTTATCGAGGGCAGTACCTTGGAATTCTCAGCAGATGGGCCTTTGCGCGAGCCGTATGTGGTTTATTGCCAAGGAGGGACGCATTGGACGCATATTGCGATCGCATTAGAGGCAGCGATCTCAGCAGTGGGGAGTGCTTGATGATTGTGACCAAAGTAACATGAGTTAGGATTGTGTCACGCAGAGACGCGGAGGCGCAGAGGAGAATGATTGAGAATGAGATTTCGGGTGCAGTTGTGGATGCTGCTTACAAGATTCATAAAACTTTAGGGCCTGGTTTACTGGAATCTGTGTATGAGACTGTAATGGACTTTGAGTTACGGAAGCGCAAGTTACAGGTAAAAAGACAGGTAATTATTCCGGTTGTTTATGAGGGTGTAGTTTTAGATGAAGGCTTTCGTGCTGATTTAATAGTCCAAGATCAGGTGATTATTGAACTCAAATCAGTAGAAGCCGTACATCCAGTACACAAAAAGCAACTTCTTACCTACCTACGCCTTGCTGATAAGCGAGTTGGATTGCTGATCAACTTTAATGTCTCACTAATTAAAGACGGTATCTCACGGGTAGTTAATAACCTCTAACAACTCTCTCTGCGCCTCTGCGCCTCTGCGTGAGCTACTCCTCCGGTAACTTATACTGCCCAACGATCCGCTTGGCATACTCCGGCACATGCGCCTCCAACTTCTCCGGGTGATTCCGCTTCACATACAAGTAATTCCTAGTAAAGTGCGAATCAATCGAAAACCGCGCATATTCCAAACCTTTCGGGCCAATTTTCTCAATTACCACACCCATCAACTTTGCAGCCCACATCGGTAAAGTAACGGCTTTATCATAAGCGGGAATGCTTTGTTGTACAGCTTCTTTACGATTTCCTTTAGACATTACAGGTTGGGTGTCTAACTGGTCTTTCACCAAATCCAGCATTTCTTTACCTGTATCATTTCTGACTACAATCCATTGCCAGCCGAAGGGTGCGCCCATATAGCCGACAACTAAATCTGCTAGAGAATTAACGTAATCAAAGCAACTCATGCAAGAAGGGGCAAAGACATCTTTAAGTTTATTGGTCTTTAAGCCAAAGAACGGTACGGTTTCTGTAGATCCATCCTCATGTTTGAAGTGAACTCGGAAGTCTTGCATGAACTCGTAATGCACAACTGTTTCAGGCGATCTGCTGGTGGTTTCTAAGAATTTTTGCAGTCCAGCGCGGGAAACGTTATCTACGCAAGGTGTACCTAAGACATACAATTTCTCTAAGCCAAGCTGTTTTTCTACGGCTCTTAATGCCTGGATTTGGCAGCCGACTCCGATCGCTAATAGTCGCTTCATTCCAGATTTTTCTATCTGCTCTAACACAGAGAGATTGGGCGATAGTGTTGGTTTATTTACCCTTGCTGCCAGTATTTCCTCTGGAGTACGGGCGATAACTGGCATGGGTTGAAAGCGGTCTTCTTTGGTGTTTTGCACACAGACAACACCTTCAACTATGCCCCGATTCAACATTTCAATGGCGATCGTGCTGACAATACCCGTCCACTGTGCGCCTTCGATGGGCTGCTGCTTCCGCGCCGCCATCATGTCTTGATGAACACCGAAGTAGAGTTCATCAGGGTTATCGAGATTGCGGGTGCGATTGTGGGCTTGTTCTTCGAGTTCACCTATCTGCTGATTAATGAAGGCGCAGGCTTCTTTGACGTAGTGGATGTAGTATGTATCGCACAGTCCGCACTCGCTACAAAGTTCTTTGGCAGGGCGGCGGCTAGTGGGTTTTAAGGCTTTGGCTTTTTTATGAGGAGAAACCGAAGTCATAATAAATTGTTTGTTTTATCCAGGCATAGCTTTTACTACAATACCGTCACAGGCTATGAACTTCACTATAGAAATTGAGTAAGAAGAGAGTGGACGACACTTTTTAGGGAAAGTTATCGATTATCCTGGTGTGCTGGCTTTCGGGCAGATTATAGAGAAAACATTTTTGTTGTAACTATATGCAGTAACCACGGTTTCCTATATGACACCCCCATCATATTTTAAAAATCTCGTCGTTGGCCTTGCCGTCGCAAATAGCGATAAATTAGCCACGCAATAACTGCAAAATTTAAATTGAATAAAAACCTGCTCAGTATAAACCACAAAACCCTAGGATAAAAAAGCTGCTGCCAACTTAGAGGACTGAGATTTCTGGCTAAAAGAAACAACCCAAAAATCGCATTACCACCTAGCATCAGAGCAAATACCACTAAACCCCTTTGCCAATAACGGTGTTGGAGTGTGTAAGCAGATATTACGGTAATTGGGGGTTTACCTTCGACTCTGCGGAGTAATTGTTCCATCCGCCAAAACATCCACAGCAGAAATGGAAATAAGCCATAGCTGAAGAAGTGTAAAGGTGGTGAATAGCGCCATGCGCTAGATAAAAAATTCACTAAAGCATGGCAGACGACAGAATTTAGCCAAGCCCTAAACAGCAAATTTCGATTTTGATTTAACCTCATGCCTAGGGCATATCCCCAAGGTGCAGAGAACATGGCATGAACTAGAGTACCAATACTACGGTCGAGAATTGATGCTGTGTTGTAGTAAAGGTAAATCCAGTTTTCTTGGGCAGTAAATCCTAGAGCAACAGCTATGGTAAAGAGAAAAACTGTACTGGGGCGTAATTGATACCTGCGTTGTAAATAGTAGGTTGTGACGATGACCGTTACTAATTTACAACCTTCTTCAATTGGGCCGATTTCCACTAGTTGCCGTAGGGCGATACCAGGAAGCGAATACTTGATCTGCTGCCAGTTTACAAACCAGTTGGCTACAGTTTCAAAAGCTACTTCTAAACTGAGGGCGACAAAACCAGATATTGCCCCACAGATAAATAACAACAGTAACCTAAATAATGACGGGGCAGTCAGAACGCGGTAATAGTAGTAAACAAGCAGCAATAGTGGTGGTATGACTGCCCACAGCAGCAACAAGGAATCAGCCACACACCTGAGCAATTACAGTGCGGTGACGGGGGCTATTACTGGTAATTGTGGGAGTTTGGAAACCCGTCTCAACTAGGGCTTGTGCAATATCTAAGTTGAAGTATTCATCCAAATACGGTTCAGTACTTTTGAGCAAAGTCAAAATATAAGGTGGCATTTTCGCAAACGCTTCTGATTTAGGATTCATATCCATAATCCCCAAATGACCACCGGGACGCAACAAACGCCGCGCTTCTGCAAAAATCTGCTTGGTTGGCGACTGGGGTAATTCATGACAAACCAGAAAAATCGAAACTAAATCAAAGGATGCATCTGGTAATCCAGTAGTTTCGGCTGGTGCATGAACCCAATTTATTTTCGCCTGACGTTGTTGTGAGCGATATTCGGCAACAGCTAAGAAGTAGGGAGATAAGTCTAAGCCTGTGATTTTAGCTTGGGGATAAAGTGCTTGTAAGGCAAAGGTACTCATACCGACACTGCATCCCAAGTCTAAAATATCTTGCGGTTCCTGAGGGATTTGGTTTTTCAAGATATCGTGATAACTTTGGCGCAACTGGACATCACCTTGCACCTCAGCACCCTGCCAAATTTTAGCGTGAACCGCATAAGCCGCAGGTTCTACCTCAAAAGCAGCTTGCCAACTCATATTTCCAGTTTCGTAGGCGTGGAATGAGGTGAGGTAGTAGTCTGGGTAGGAAAGCTGAGGATTTTTTACTCTAGCTAACTCGTTTGTCCAATCACGTGCTTGCAGTTTTTCTACTTCTTTCGTCCAAGGTACGCCCATTTTTTCGGCACGTTTAATCATCATTTGTCTGGCGCGGTGCTTGGCTAGGTTGGCTAAAGGCTTGATTGCCAGTACGCCATTTACCAAACGAGAAGCTAAACCAGGAGCATTATTTACAGCAGCAGTCATAGATCAATTTGTGCTCAACAGCCTTTTTTACTTATGACATATTTGCTGGAGGTCAGTCTAGCAGCAGATGCCATTGTATAAGTGCATTCTGCCACTCTTCAATTCAAAACATAACTTTATCAAATACGTGGATCTCAGGCTGGTAAGATACCAAATATTATTTACAACAATCTGTTTTATCTACTCTGACAAACAACTTGATGCCATTTTTTATACAAAACTAAAACCAACTTTTAGATAGTATCAAGGACAAATATGGTAAGAGCAAGAAGAAGAGCCAACGGTTTTTTAAAAGATTTCCAAGACTTTGCGCTTAAAGGTAATGTAGTTGATTTAGCGATCGCTGTGATTATCGGTGGCGCTTTTGGCAAGATTGTCACCTCTTTTGTTGAGGATGTAATCATGCCATTGATTAATCCTTTAGTTTCTGTAGCAGGCAAAGATTGGAGAACAATCACTATTGGTCCGGGAATTGCGATCGGTAAGTTTCTTGGCTCAATAGTTGATTTTGTAATTATTGCCTTGGTCTTGTTTGTAGCGATTCAAGCTTTACAAAGATTCAAGAAAAAAGAAGAAGTAGCAGCTGAACCTCCACCACCAGATGCCAATCTTTTAGCTCAAGAAAGATTAACTGGGGCCTTAGATAGGCTGACACAAACTTTGGAATCTCGTAATCCTCAATTTTAAAATTGTCGAGGGTGGGGAAAACCATTGGTGTCAACTTAACGTGAAACCCCTTTGGTTGCAAGGTTTCGCCCTCTCCCCCAGCCCCTCTCCCTCAGGGAGAGGGGAGCAAGAGATTCAATACCCCTTCTCCCTGAGGGAGAAGGGGTTAGGGGATGAGGGCGCGAGGTATTTGTACAACGCCCGCCCTATATAGCTTTTAGCTTAAGTTGACACCAATGGGGGAAAACCCACCCCTACAAATACATTTGTTGTATTTTTAAATCGTTAAATTGTATCTGGATCTATATTTAATTCTCGGAGTTTAGCTGCTAATTTATCTGCTGTTTCTTCTGGGGTTGGTACTAACTTTCTGGCTGTTGTAAAAAATCGTAAAAGTCCCTGATGAATTCCTAAATATAAGCCAAGCTGTTGACTCCAGAGATGTCCTTGAGTATTTGGTTCTAGAGGTTGATATTGACCATCAACTAAGTGAAATCTGGCAAATTCTAATGTGTAGGGATCAAACCAGAAATAATCGGGGGTGCGAAAGGTATTTTGATAAATTTTTTTCTTTAAATCTTTGTCTGTATTCGCTGTTGATTCAGAAAGAATTTCCAGAATAAAATTAGGATATTTGCCATCTTCTTCCCAAACTACCCAACTTTTTCTGGTCTTGCGTTCGGTGTCTAGTACCACAAAAAAATCTGGGCCTCGAAAGCTTTCTGTTTTGAGTTTGTTAAGGCTGTAGTAAATAGTAAGATTGCCAGCAGCGTAGAAATCCGTTTTATCTCGCCACAACCATTCCAGACATTTCAAAAGTAGGATTATTTGCCGTAGATGCAGTTCCGTTTCCAAGGGAGGCTCATCGCTGTATAAGTCACCTGGAGGAAGAACAACATCTTCTTGGATGTCTTGATCGGTGTCTAATTCTTTGGCAAGGGACATGGCTATGACATTGCGATTTATGGGTTTATTTTAGCGCTGTCATGGTGGAGCGATCGCCTCATGCCATTGATATATTAATGGGGAATAAACTATCAGTTAAATTCCCCAATTACCTTACTTGGCAGTTTTCGGTTTGAGAGCTAACAACATTTCTACTTGACTGATGGATTTATCTGGACTGGTAGCAGTCACACCCAAACCCCGAATAGAACTGAGAATAGCGTTGGCTTCTGGCGGTACGGGTCTAGCTGCGGCAAAACGATTAACCAAAGTCATTGTTTTGTCCATATCTACATAGAAGTAGCCGCCATTGGGTTTTTGCAAAGAACTAGTCACTGCTTTAAAGGTGTCACTATTTTCCAGAGATTGGCTCTTATTGGATGCGATCGCATCAGCAACAGGGCCACCAAGAGCTACAAATACAGTATCTTGATCTAGCCACCCATGAGCTAGTAAAGCTCCTTGCTGAGGGATTTGCCATTCAGTAATTTTTTTATCACCGATATCTCTTTGCGCAACGTTGAGTGATTGCTTTTTCACTAAGTCATCTAGTTTGCTCAAAGTGGCTTCCGCAGTTTTGCGATCGCTGGTGTCAAATAACAAAGCTCCCCCGAACCCAACACTGGCTAATATACCTTGATTAGATGGAATTGTGCCCAAAGCAAATTCTCCGTCCATCCAACCAATCACCTCTTTATCCAAATCTAAATTGGCGAATGATTTTAGTTGTTGGCGAACTTGTGCCACTGCTTGGTTAAATTCTGGGTAATCTTTTGACTGCTCTAGTACGGTTGACCAAGCACGACTAATACCTTGTCCACTCACCAAAGCAAAGGTATCAGTGGGAAATTGCCCAACTATCTTAGCAGGAGTATTTTGATACTGGAATTTATTTAGTTGTGGATCTAAATTAGCGATCGCTTTTAGTCGCAAACCTGCATCATCAATTCCCACACCCGCTACCATAGATTTTACTTGCTGCAACTGCTTGAGGGTTTGGGGGGGTAACTGCGACCCTTGGGGATTGGCGGCTGCTAACTGTTGTACCATGCCCGCATAATCAGGTATATAAATTTGGGCAAGGGTATTTTTGACATCCACACTTTTGCTGAGAATACTGCTTGCACCTTCTTTACTAGCAAAGGAAGGTTGCCCTTTAAAGGTATCAATTGCTTGTTCTACAGCTTGCCTTTCAGGGGCTAATACTAATTGGCTATTGTTTAAAATTACACTATAGGTAGGTTTACCTTTACCTTTAGCTTCGGTAATTTTTTCACCTTTGTAATCAGATTCTTGGAATTGAATATCTTTTTGTGCTTTTAATTTGTTACCAAAATTTAAAGCAGCAATTTTGTCTTTAATTCCTACTACCAATAAAATATTTGGTTCCGACTGTAACTTGGTGGGTTTATTCGGTGCAGTAGGTGTGTTTAATTGTACAGGTTTAACCGCAGTTGGTGGTAGCATAGCAACCATCACACCGCCAGCCCAAGGTTGTATGTCTTTTTCATAAGAAATGTTAGTATCTTTCAACATATCTTTATTGAAAGACTCTAAACCTTTGGCAACTAGCTGTTGTGCCTCTGGAGTGCCAAACTGCTGCAACTTTGCCCACACTTGTGGGTCAGTGTTAATGTAACTTGCCATTAATGCTGAAGAAGGTACTACTTTAGCGCTACCCAAAGCATCTGCGCTATCTCCAGTAGGGCCTCCTTTAAGATACATATAGGCAGCTATACCTCCTGTCAGAACTACAGCCACACCAATAACAGGAATTAAAAACTTTGATTTACTTTCAGGCATTATGGTTATCTATCCTCTCTTGTGCCAATTGTTATGGGGGTACGTAAAAACGTCATTGTAGAGTTTTCGGAATTATTTATAAGTTTTCCCAACCTATCGGTATTCACTGATAAAATTAGTATTACTATACACCAATAGTTTTAAACTACTTCTAGAATTACTACAAGAGAATGAGAAGCAAATCCGTAAATAGTTTATTGTTTAACTTAAAAAAATACGCTGCTAAATAGTAGCAGGCTATCCTAAGCTATAAAAATACTTGAGAGTATTTGTACTCAACTAGCATCTATCGAGAAGGACTCTCGCTCTGATACCAATCAGAGTGCAAGCTATCAGCTTACATCAGGGAAAGCAGATCGGGGAGAGCAATGAGGAAAGATTGATTTTAATCTTCAAACCCCAGCAGGGAATTCTTCTAGACTACTGACTTGATTTGGGCAAGATGCCCATCGCACGATTTTTCTCCACTACATTCAACCAGACTTAATCAAGATATAAGGTTAGTACGCATCAATGTCTCATTTTTATTTTGATACAGAAAATAACGGTCACAAATCTTTTGAGCTACCAGGGGCAAAACCACATTACAACCCCGATCGCCCCGGACAGGTAGAACATATTTTTTTAGATCTGGGCTTAGATATTCCTAATCAAAGCTACTCTGGTAATTGCAATATTCGCCTTTTACCAGTTCGTAATGGGATTGACAGTTTGACGTTGGATGCTGTCAACCTGAATATTAAATCTGTACAGGTGGATGAAGTAGAGCAAAAGTTTGATTATGATGGCGAGCAGCTATTTATTAAACTTTCTAGTCCCACTCAGGTGGGTAAGCGGTTATTAATTGCGATCGCCTACTCTGTAGAAAAACCCCAACGCGGTATCTACTTTATTCAACCAGACAAACATTATCCCAACAAGCCTACCCAAGTCTGGACACAGGGAGAAGACGAAGACTCCCGCTTCTGGTTTCCCTGCTTCGACTATCCCGGACAACTCTCTACTTCCGAGATTCGTGTCCGTGTTCCCAAACCCTTGGTGGCGATTTCCAACGGCGAACTGATTGATACCCAGGAAGATGGTAAATATAAAATCTACCATTGGTCACAGCAAGAAATTCATCCTACCTACTTAATGACTTTGGCGATTGGCGACTTTGCCGAAATTCGTGATGAATGGCAAGGTAAACCTGTTACCTATTATGTAGAAAAGGGTAGAGAAGCAGATGCTAAACGCAGCATGGGTAAAACTCCCCGTATGATCGAGTTTTTAAGTGAAAAGTATGGTTATACATACGCTTATCCCAAATATGCCCAGGTTTGCGTTGATGACTTCATTTTCGGTGGGATGGAAAATACTTCGACAACGCTATTAACCGATCGCTGTTTAATAGATGAACGCGCTGCTCTAGATAATCGCAACACCGAAAGTTTAGTTGTTCACGAATTAGCACACCAATGGTTTGGCGATTTGGTGGTGATTAAACATTGGTCTCATGCTTGGATTAAAGAAGGTATGGCTTCTTATTCGGAAGTCATGTGGACAGAACATGAATATAGTAGCCAAGAAGCAGCATACTATCGATTATTAGAAGCGCGGAGTTACTTTAGTGAAGATAGCGGACGTTACCGCCGTCCGATGGTAACTCACGTTTACCGAGAAGCAATTGAACTTTACGATCGCCACATTTATGAAAAAGGGTCTTGTGTCTATCACATGATTCGGGCGGAATTAGGAGAAGAATTGTTTTGGCAAGCAATTCACACATTTGTTCAAGATAATGCCCACAAGACTGTAGAAACAGTAGATTTATTAAGGGCAATTGAAAAAGCAACTGGACGGAATCTTACCTTCCTTTTCGACCAGTACGTTTATCGTGGTGGTCATCCTAATTTTAAAGTCGCTTACGCTTGGGATGGAGATGCAAATTTAGCTAAAGTCACAGTAACTCAAACCCAAGTCAAGAATAATGACAATAAAGAGTTATTTGATTTAAAAATTCCTATTGGCTTTGGTTATGCCCAATCAGGAGCATTTCCCCAAATCAAAACTTTTACAGTCAGGGTAAATCAACAGGAACAAAGTTTCTATTTTCCCCTAGAAACTAAGCCGCAATTTATCAGTTTTGATATCGGGAATAATTATCTGAAAACTGTAACTTTGGAATACCCAATTCCCGAGTTAAGAGCACAGTTAGAATTTGAACCCGATCCTCTCTCCCGAATTTATGCAGCTGAAGCTTTAGCGAAAAAAGGTAGTTTAGAAGCAACAAAAGCCTTATCTGCATCCTTAATAAATGACCCATTTTGGGGTGTGCGTGTCGAAGTCGCTAAACAACTAGCAGAAATAAAATTAGATCAGGCTTTTGATGGGTTAGTTATTGGTTTGCAAGATAAAAGTCCTTATGTGCGTCGTGCTGTTGTCGATGCACTTGCTAACATCAAGACTACTGAAAGCTATAAGGCTGTAAAAGGATTGGTGCAAGATGGCGACTCTAGCTACTATGTAGAATCAGCTGCTTGCCGTGCGATAGGCGCGATCGCATCAGCTAATTTGGACGAAAAACCCAGAGAAGAAAAAGTACTCAAACTGCTGAAATCTGTTTTAGAAGAAAGGGCTGGTTGGAATGAAGTAGTCCGCAGTGGTGCGATCGCCGGATTAGCTGAACTCAAAACCTCAGAAGCAGCTTTAAACTTGTTGCTGGAATACACCAAACTCGGCGTACCCCAAGCCTTACGCCTAGCGACAATCCGCGCTTTAGGTAAAATTTCTGTAGGTCAAAGTCCAGTCAATTTAGAACGGATTTTAGAAAGATTAGCAGAACTAGCCAAAGAAACTTTCTTCTTAACCCAAGTAGCAGTAGTGACCGCATTAGGACAAATGGAGACACCCAAAGCCATTGGAATTTTGCGATCGCTAGCCGATCAAACTCCAGATGGGCGTGTACGTCGCTATGCTGATGAAGAGATTACGAAAGTGCAAAAGAATATTGGCACAGAAAATGCGCTGCGGAATTTGCGTGAGGAACTCGACCAACTTAAGCAGCAAAATCAGGAATTGAGAAGTCGCTTAGAAAATTTGGAGGCTAAATCTAGCAGTACTGCATCGTAAGTAAGCAGGCGGCATCAAAATCATTCATTTAATGGTGGGGGAGTTTTTTTAATCTGCTTCCCCGCTTTTGATTATTTACCCTAATGTTTTAAGCAGCATTAGAGATCCATTTATATTATGTCCGGGTAATAACTTACGATTTGCTACCAGGGTTCCACTGCTTAGTAAGTAAGTAAATTGTTTTAGCTTCTGGGGAAAATTTTGTCATTGGTAATGGGTAAAAGGAAAAATTTCTTACCAATTACCAATTCCTCAATTAATTAAACCCGCGCTAATATGGGTTGATTTGCTGTTGCACTGACTGAATTTGATTCCGAATCAGTACAGTAGATTTCGCAAGAGTTATTCGGGCTTTCGATAAGTTTAACTTTGTGCAGCTTGGCTCCCAATTGTTGCACAGGCGATCGCAGTAAATTACTAATGTAAAGTGCGATATTCTCAGCGGTAGGAACGACTTCAGCAAAGTAAGGAATATCTTTATTTAAAAATGTGTGATCGAATGGTTCTACTACATAATCTTCAATTACCTGATTCAACGCGCCTAAATCGACAATCATGCCCGTGCGCTGATCGATTTCCCCTTTGACGGTAACTTCTAAATGATAGTTGTGTCCGTGTCCGTTGGTACGGGCACACTTGCCGTAAATCTCCGCATTTTCTTCATGACTCAGGTTCGGGTGAGCCAGCCGATGGGCGGCGCTAAAGTGAGTGCTAATGGTGAGGTAGGCTTCCATTGAGTTTCCCATATAATCTGCCCAAAGTTCAGGATGTTCAAATAACTGCACGCGGACTAAAGGCAAGTGCGGTGCTAACCGCTGCCAAATCACCCGTGCAATGTTCTCAGTGGTGGGCAGAGTTTGTTGAAATTCTGCCCACACATCATTGAGATAAGAAAAGTCCAGTTGGCTGGTAACTTCTCCCTTGATTACGTGTTTCACATCAGACAAGTTCAAAACCATGCCATATTCATCTAATTCCCCAATCAAGGAAATAAATAAGACATAGTTATGCCCGTGCCCAGGAAATTTTGAGCAAGCACCAAATTTCTCAAGATTCTCAGCTTCACTCAGTTCTGGCAACCAATAGCGATGACTAGCCGAAAACTGAGCGCGGCGATTTACAATGCATTGCATGAGTACACTGGGAGCAAAATTTAAAATTTCTTAACTTTTCACTATTTCCAGCATAAACTAATTTCAGCCGCTTCGCGGAGTCAACAGTCCAAAGTCAAGAGTCAAGAGTAATTAACCTTGACTCTTGACTTTGGACTAATAACTATTTCACAGATGCTTGCGCTTCGTAGTGTAATCTTGTGGCGATGCGGAAGAGTTCTTGACCTGTATGTAAATAATGCTCGTCGTAGTTTAAAGGAAAATATGCTAACTCTTCCAATCCATCGGCTACTTGATTAAGGCTGTAGTAGAGATGAGCAGCTGTTCTGGCTAGGCTGGGCGGATTTGGTAGGGAACGAAAAGCTATTTGCGCCTGTTTTAGATCATCTTTACAGGCCAGCAGGTAATCTTGAAATTCTTCTAACAAGTCATCATCAAAAGGATCTGCGGCTAGTATTTCGATTTGTTCTTCTAAGGAATTGAGAATACCCGCCAATAAACGATTGACTGGTTGATAAACTAGGCGCAGCCATTCCTCAACTAGTTCGTCAGCATCTTTTCCGGTTTTGCGTGTTGCTTGGTAATGCCTTTGAGCTGATGCTGTACGCTGTTGTCGGCTATTTAATTTCTGGGAAGTATTCTTAAGTTGTTGGTCGTAATTTAAGCGAGTTTGGCTGTCGCTTAAAACTTCATAAGCCGCGTTAATGCGGATAATTTGCTCTTTATCTGCTGTTTCTTGATTACTGTCAGGATGAAATAATTTCACCTGGCGGCGATAAGCTTGCTTAATCTCCGCCTGGCTGGCATTGGGATTAACTTTGAGAATTTCGTAGTGGTTGTAATCGACCATTAATCCAAATTTATAGCTAGCTGATGCTAGCTGCTACTTTGTCCTCCAGGTCTTGAAATAAGGGTGTAGTTAAATACCTTTCTCCAAAACTTGGCTGAATTACGACAATTAAACGCCCTTCGTTTTCTGGACGTTGGGCAACACGAATTGCGGCACATAAAGCTGCACCACTGGAAATACCAGATAGTAGCCCTTCTTCTCTGGCTAAACGCCTACCATAGGCGATCGCTTCTTCATCGGTGATAGCAATTACTTCATCGATCAAGTCTAGCTTCAGTACTTGGGGAATAAAACCAGCACCAATTCCCTGAATTTTATGTGCTCCTGGTTTTCCTCCAGATAATACTGGGCTATTACTTGGTTCAACCGCGATCGCTTGAAAGCTTGGCTTGCGTGCTTTAATTACTTCTGCTACACCAGTAATCGTACCACCAGTTCCGACTCCTGCCACAATCATATCTACCTGACCATCGGTATCGTCCCAGATTTCTTCGGCGGTAGTTTCTCGATGTATTTTAGCATTTGCGGGATTGCGAAACTGCTGCAACATATAGGCATGGGGTGTCCTGTTCACTATCTCCTGTGCCCGTCGAATTGCCCCACTCATGCCTTCAATTCCTGGTGTGAGTTCCAGTTCAGCTCCATAGGCCCGCAACATTGCCCGTCTTTCCCCACTCATAGTTTCGGGCATTGTTAAAATTAACCGATAACCCTTAGCTGCTGCTGCCATTGCTAGCGCAATTCCAGTATTACCTGAAGTCGGTTCCACTAATACTGTTTTTTGCGGAGTAATCAGCCCTTCTTTCTCGGCAGCACTAATCATACTCACCCCTATGCGATCTTTAACAGATGCAGATGGGTTCATACTTTCCAATTTCACCACAATCTGAGCCACACAACCTTCTGTTTGAGGAATGCGGTTCAGTTTGACTAAGGGTGTACGTCCAACGAGTTCTGTAATGTTACTAGCAATTCGCATAATTATTCCTTAGTTATTTAATTATGAGTCAATGGTTAAGAGTCAATAGCCAAAAGTCAAGGGTTATTCATCATTTGACTTTGGGGATTTGACTATGGACTTTGGACTTTTGATTAAATGTAGTACATAATATCCAATTGCCGCCGAGAATCTCTTTTGTCGCAAAGATCCTGAAGCGAATAATTTTGGAACACAGAGTTTGCTGCCTGACAAGCTTCTTGCCAGATTTCTGCTATAACACCACTATCTACAGTTCTGCGATTCATGTCTGCTTGACTAGTCTGTACATCTAACCCTTCCAAGCATTCCAATATCTCGAAGATAGTAATTTTCTTGGGTTCTCGCGCCAATAGATAGCCACCTTTAGACCCTCGTTGACTCTTAATTATACCCCCACGTCTTAAGGTTGCTAGTAGCTGTTCCAGATAGCGATCGGGTATGTTTTGTTGTGCAGCAATTTGCCGAATTTGCATCGGTTCACTGCTTTGATAATTAGTTGCCATCTCTAATAAGGCCAAAATTCCATATTCAGACTTACACGATATTTCCACAGGCAGCAATCAAGAATGAAGGATCAAGCATGAAGGATCAAGATTATTTATACTTCATACTTCTTCTAGTATACTCCGGTTCCTCACTAGGGTTTATGGTCTACTACTTAAAATAAAAACCCCGCCATGAAGCGGGGCTTATTAGAGTTCAAATTTTTATGTACACTTAGCGAAACTTGAGCAAGGCTCTAGATTCTAGAAGGTAAATGTGGTTCTGAGTGTACCGATGAATGCGTTTTCTTCAGCGTCGTTTTGACCAGGAGCTCTCAACCAGATAACACCGGGGGTAACGGAGATATTATCCGATACGCGATATTTGTAGAAACCTTCCACCTGAATTGGCGCATTACCACCAACACCAACTACACCTGGAACTCCAGCGCGATTTCTGGAATAGGGTTGGGCACCAGCGAAGATACCCAATACGTTACCTTTCTTACCAAAGTCAGGTAAGGCTACACCACCACCATAGCTCCAAGCTTCAAAATCATTACCAGCACCTGGGCTTGTCAGATCGTGGTAAGTAACGAAGCCACTAATCGACAATTTGTCGCTAGGTCTGAATGCTGCTGAGATACCGTAGGAGTTACTATTGTATCCATTCCCGTTTATGTCTCCTAGATAGTTGGCTTGACGGGTACCAACGACACCACCAACAGGCAAACCATTCTTAGAATCAAGACCGGCACCGGAATCAAATAAAGAAGTGCCTGGAGAATGATAACCATGAACGTAGGTAGCAGCCAAAGCCAAGCGATCGCCAACAGCAAAGTTCAACTGTCCTAAGGCAGCATAGTTACCATTGAACAAGCCGCGATCTTCACCAGGGCTATTTGCATCAGATGCCAAGTAACCTAAAGTGATGGAACTTGGTTTGAAGATGCTGCCACCGCTGCTAAAAGGTATATTAAGCGCTATACCAGCTCCACCACCAATCCGATAGATGGGACTTTCAGAAGCAAAGGTAGTTAAAGCGCCGTTACCACCGTCTGTTTTGTCGAAGAAGTAGGGATTGTTAACAGCAGCGTAATGACTATGGCGTCCACCATTGGCTGCGATGTAAACTTGGGCTGGTCCAATGGGCGCCTCGTAGGTCAATCTGTCAATGATGACACCGTTGTTACCAGTACTACCAACTTCATAGGTTTGTTTCCCTTCTGCGGTAGGGATTATCGCATTATTTTGGTCTCTAAACTGAAAAGCTGATGCGTTACCAGCAGCCAGACGAGTTGTCAACTTGTCTCTACCAGTAAAGCTGGTTTCCAAACCTAAACGTACTCGGTCTTGAAAAACTGTATTGTTAGCATCGCCAGTGTTGCCACCAAAAGCATCGCTAACAGCAAACACAGCTTCCCCAACTAGTTTGGTGGTAGTAGAGAACTGATGAGCTTCCAATTCAGCAGTACGTGCTTCTAAAGAATCAACACGACCGCGTAAGGTTGCTAGTTCTGCGGAAAATTCTTCTTGCAAGCGCTGTAAAGTTGCCAAATCTTGTTTGGTAACTAAGTCAGCGGTAGCTGTAGCAATCAATTCGTTAACCCGGTCTAAACAAGCGTTTAAACCAGCGGCAAATTCGTAACGGGTTAAAGCCCGGTTCCCGCGATAGGTGCCATTGGGATAACCTGCGATACAACCGTAGCGCTCAACCAACGACTGTAATGCTTGGAAAGCCCAGTCAGTTGGTTGAACATCGGAAAATTGTGAAACTGAGGTTACTTGAGCTTGAGTGTTATTATTACCCTCTTTGCTGTAGCGGGTAACTTGTTCTAAAACTTTAGCGTCATCGCTGGCAGGGGCTGCTTGAGCTATAATTTCTGCTGGTTTTTGAGCAACTTCAGCAGTAGCTAGCTTATCTGCTGGCGATACTTCTGTTGTGGCATTGGGTGCTGCCATTGCTGTTGTCGAAACTAACAGTGCTGCTCCCAAAACCGCTGGACTAACTACCAGGGATTTCCACAAAATATTAGACATTGTTTCTTTTCTCCTCACACCTTGTATAGATAATTGTGTTTTTTGCACCTATTCTCAAATATGCGACATCTTGTTGGGACTTTTGGATGAGGCATAGTTGCCACTACTACAATTTTAGTTTTTGCCAAGCTAATAACTGATTAACTGGATGTTAAAAATTGATGTAATTAACTTATGCAAAAACACAACTTCATAGCATAACATTATAAAACATCTCAGACACATCGCAACATAAGAGCGATCGGCTCAACAACTGTCACACCTCTAACCTAATATATTTCAGATGAGAGTAGGGGTAGAGAAATCACTAAATCCTCATTCACCTAGGTAATCAGTGTGAACTGCGTGGACAGAATGCATAAAAATTTTTAATTGTCTTCTTCCTCCTGTATTTTTTTAATCAGCTTTTCCGAAGAAATTCCTAATGAATTTGAGAAATTACTCCTGCTAGATCAAAGTCTTTCTGGGTTAAACCACCAGCATCGTGTGTGGTTAATTGAATTTTGACTTTGTTATAAGAAATCTCTATATCAGGATGATGTCCTGCGGACTCAGCAGGTTCCACCAGTTGATTCACAAACTCTATTGCTTGAATAAAATTTTTAAAGATACGAGTAGTCTTTAAGTTAGATCCCTCAACTGCCCACCCCGACAGCATATTTACCTGCTGTTGAATTTCCGCTTTGGTTAGTAGCTGCGCCATATTCCAACATCCTTTCAATGATTATTGTAGCATTTGTTACATTTTATTTTGGATGGGCACTATGTATTTATACAGTATCTAGTTTTAAAGATTATAAATGCTTTACTTTTGACACATCATCCTTAGTTCAGATTTACCCACCCATAAAAAACTATCCGCCCTGATTTAGATCGGTGGATCTAAGTCAGAGCGGTCTAGTCGGGTCTTCAGATTGCAACCAGACTGCTGGAAGGAACTCCTAGCTTAGCCTAGCGACTTGAGTTAAACTTAGTATCTTCAAGATAACTAAGGCTAACCTTTAGAGAACAGCCCCAGCACACAGCCGGCTAACTGCAACCTGATGACCCATGCGTTTACTACTTTCTATCATGGGCATCACCTCCTTGTTGCCTAAGCGGTCTTAGTCTCAATAAGGGCAGAGCATTTAACTCTGGGTTCAAAACCTTTATTAAATATAGCACAACACTTTTGAATAATTAACTAAAACCATAGAAAAATCCCCCGCCCAAAGGCGAGGGATCTTGAAAAATGGGGAATGATGAAGGCTAAAGGGAAATTAACTCATCATTATTACAGAGCGTTACCACGAGGTAGAACTTCTTCAGGGAATACAAATTGTTCGTGGGGCTGATCTTGAGGAGCCATCCAAGCGCGGA
>JAVRCV020000079.1:0-162935 GCA_034530615.2 Aulosira sp. ZfuVER01 | reverse complement strand
GGTTTGCAAGTTGACCAGTTGTCCAAATTCCCCAGGCAGACTGCTGAGTTGATTATCCCAGAGGTAGAGGGTTTGCAAGTTGACCAGTTGTCCAATTTCCCCAGGCAGACTGCTGAGTTGATTACTGCTGAGGTCGAGGGTTTGCAAGTTGACCAGTTGTCCAATTTCAGGCGGTAAAGCCGTCAAATTTTGAAGAGAGAGGTCTAATTCTGTTACACCCTTTATTGCAGCTTGTTTAATTACCTTTAGCAGTTCTGCCTCAGTCATGAGCGAAATCGCTGAACTATTAGCCAAATAGTATCAAAGTATTCTCAATTCGTAATTCGTAATTTGTAATTTGTAATTACGAAAGAGTGCGATCGCATTTTTCCCATCTTCAGCAAGAGTGCGTAGGCGTAGCCTGTCGTAGACATCGCCTTAGATGGGCGATAATAGTTGATAGCATTAACATTCCTCAGACCTGAATGCAATTTGAGTGGGATGAAGCGAAAAATCTGGAAAACATACAAAAACATCAAATTGACTTTGCAGATGTGCCGGAAATGTTTGATAGTCCAATGTTGATTGAGCTAGATGACCGTTTTGATTATGGTGAGGAACGTTGGATTGGTATTAGTTTTTTAAGAAACTTAGTGGCAGTAGTTGTCTGGACTGAAAGACAAGGCGATGTTATCCGAATTATCTCAGCACGAAAGGCGAATCGATATGAGCGACAAAGATTTGAACAATACCTCGCAAACTAGTTGGGAAGCATTAGAGTCGATGTCAGATGAAGACATTGATTATTCAGATATTCCACCATTAACTGATGAATTTTTTGAAAAAGCAACATTGCGAATTCCGGTGGCTCAAGCTAAAAATTTGATTCAATTAGACCCAGATGTCATAGCTTGGTTTCAAGCTCAAGGCTCAGAATATAAAACACTCATCAACGCTGTTTTGCGTCGCCACATTGAAAGCAGCGCCGATCAACAATCCGCGTAACACCTGAGTGTATTTCTCGATTGGCAATGCGTTAGCGTAGCTTAACGAAGTTATCGCCTTTAATCTTTGATGGTGCGTTGCGCTGTGCGATCGCCTTCGCCGTAGTTCAGGTTAAGTTAGGGAAAATCATAATTTAATCCCTCAAAACGATATTGAAGCCTCTCAAAACGATATTGAAGACTATCAAAACGATATTGAAGACTATCAAAACGATATTGAAGCCTCTCAAAACGACATTGAAGCCTTTCAAAACGATATTAAAGCCTTTCAAACGACATTGAAGACTATCAAAACGACATTGAAGCCTTTCAAAACGACATTGGAGTCTTTCAAAACGATATTGAAGACGCTCCTTTTAAAAATTTCAGTATAAACAAGTAAAAATAATCAATTAGATTGATACCAATTTACAGTTAATTTTACGAATTATTTCTCATAGGGATTTATTGTTGCATTGGCTAGAGTATACGCAGTTATCCTCTGATTTTCTTCAGGAGTGCATATTATGGTAAGACCAAAACGCAGTTCACCTACTCTCGAAAAAGCTGTAAAGCGAATTGCTGGAATGCGCTGGATTAGCCCGACGCTAGACTTTGGCAAAGGATTAAATTTAACAGAATACGACAGCCGTATTCAAAGTTTGCAAAACGAGCTATCAAACTACAATAATTTACTCACTACTTTAGATGAAACGGCAGATCGGATCTCTCAAATTGAAGAAGAATTAAACCGCTATTCGGAAAAGATGTTAATGAGTGTAGTAACCAATTATGGCAAGGATAGTTTGCAATATATCCAGGCGGGAGGTAAGCCACGCAAGAATTCATCACGCCGTTCTAAAAAATCTCAATCTTCATCTGAGGGTACAGTTACAGCTTTGAATGGTGTAAACAACAATGGTAAGCAAAGCTCTGTTGTTTTACCGTAATCGTTTAACTATATGATGCTAGCGATCGCTCTTTTATCTGGTGGCTAATAGAGCGATCGCTCCCCAAATATACCCCAATGCAATCAGACTCTCCAACTGGCAAAGGACTAACTAAACTGTTGAGCATAAAACCGTGCATAGCGGCCATGAAGCCCTAACAGTTCTTCATGAGTTCCTGATTCCACAATTCGTCCCTGTTCCAGTACTAAAATGCGATCGCATCTTCTTACTGTACTTAATCGATGAGCAATAATTAATACTGTACGACCTTGCATCAGCCGTTCTAAGGCTTCCTGTACCAGCGTTTCTGACTCGGAATCTAAAGCCGATGTTGCCTCATCTAAAATCAAGATTTGGGGGTTAAGAAGAACAGCACGGGCGATCGCAATTCTTTGTCTTTGTCCCCCTGATAAATTTACCCCACGCTCACCTACCCAAGTATTGTAACCCTCTGGTAGCTTGCTAATAAATTGATGGGCGTTAGCAATTTTCGCAGCTTCTTCCACTGCTGACATTTCAAAGGAGTCTTGTCCAAAAGCGATATTTTGGGCAATTGTCCCAGAAAACATGATGGTTTCTTGAGGAACAATCCCAATTTGTCGCCGCAGACTGTGGAGTGTGACATCGCGAATATCCACACCATCAATCAAAATTTGACCAGAAACAGGGTCATAAAAGCGGGGTAGGAGATTCACAAATGTGGTTTTACCAGCACCAGAAGCACCCACAAGAGCGATCGCTTCTCCTGGTGATACCAACAAACTGATATCTTTTAATACAGGTTCACCAGGGTTATAAGCAAAATCAACATGGTCATATTCCACCTTACCTTGCACAGGGGGAAGGATTTCAGCGTTGGGCTTTTCTAATACTGTTGGTTTAATTGCCAATAATTCAAAAACTCGGTCAACGGATGCCTCACCTTGCTTAAATTCGTTGTAGTTATTCGTAGTATGTCCAATTGGGTCAATTAATAACGCCGCCGCCGTCAAATAGCTGAAAAACTCCCCTACTGTTAAATTGCGTTGAGAAATTTGCCATCCTCCCACCATTAATAGTGATAAAGCACTCACAGCTTCTAAGAATCCCACAATGGGGATTTGAATTGCTTTGAGTCTTTCTGCTGAGTATTTGGCTTTGAGGCTGTGTTCAGCTTCGCGGCTAAACTTGGCAATTTCGTAGTTTTCGGCAGCAAAAGCTTGTACTAAACGAATCCCACTGAAAACTTCTGTGAGGATGGCCGATAAACTGGAAACACGATTTTGACTGCGACGAGAATACTTCTGTAACCGTTCGCCAAACCAGCCAATTAAAATCCCCATCAGTGGCGCAACAATTACCGTTGCTAGTGTCAGCTGCCAATTGAGGCAAATCATGTAGATAGGAATTGCCAGCAGTTGCAAAACACAAGGAATCAAATCGTGAAATATTTTATTGACTACTTCCCCAACCCTGTCAATATCCTCAGTCAGGCGGTAAGATAAATCACCAGCTTTTGCTGTTTCAAAATAGCTGAGATTGAGTTTTTGCAAGTGTCCATAGACTTGTTTCCGGAGATTAAAAGCTAGTCGCAGAGCAGCTTGTGCCATGTAGATATCTTGCACAGACTGAAAAAAGCCGCGTACCAGAAATACGACTGCGCAGATTCCAGCTAGTTGTGCGATCGCTACTACATTACCGTCTCCAAAGGGAACTGCCAATTTACCTGCAAGATTAATCAGCGTTAATGTAGCCAGCACATATCCTAAAATGCCAATAAATCCCTTAGTGATGGTTTGCCACTGGGGTCGGATATAAGGTAGCAGTTGCCAATAATTAGATCGCGTTTTCAAGCTGTCACATCCACAATAATCTTTCCTTTGTCTGACGCTATCAGTTTTTGTGGAGTTTCTGAATAGTTAGGCGAAGAAAAACTTCTATAGTACCTGTTGTCATATCATGTCCGCCAAATTACTTGTGATATGTCATTGCGAGAGGAACGTAGTGGAACGAAGCAATCGCAGAGACCTTGTGATTGCTTTCCTACCCTTCGGGAACGCTTTCAGCGAACGGTCGCAATGACAAGTGTTAAACCGGACATGATATCACTCGGTTCCCTTGTTTTTCGGCTGTGATTTACCGAGTTGTTGGCTTGTAAGTCTCCGTATGATGTCGAATTTAGCGATACAAGTTTTTTTGATTTGCCTTTATGAGAGTTTTTACCTACTCGAATGCACCAATAACTGCCAATCAGAAGGAGTATCAACCACTGTATCTCCGATACTTCTCAGATGCGTCAACATTAGCTCATCCCGTTGATGCCAAACTGCAAAGATTTTTTGCCTACCATCATCAAGGGTTTCTGGATCGATTTGATAGGCTTCGTCTAAGCGCTTCAGCTTTAATCCCAATAAACTTAACAGTCGGCTGAGGATTTTAATGGCCGAAATATTTTCGGTTTCGCTTCCTACGTTAATACCCAGCACTCTTTTGATATGTTTACTATTTTGAACAGCTAAATTTTTCAGTAAGATTAAATCTGGCTCGCTCTCGATAAATTCTCGTGCTACTTCCAGAAAGTCTACCATTCCTAAGGCTCTCATCGCCTCAACTTTCAGCGTGTAAGTTTTTAAATCGGGGAGAAAAACTTGACCATCACCCCAATATAATTGCTGATTCCACTCCTGGCGATCGCGAATGTGAAAATACTCGCTTTCATGAGTTAAATAATAGTGAGTTAATAGTTGCCCATAATAGCCTTTATCATCTTGCAATTTCAGCATGGGTGTAACTGTTATGCCGTATCTTTGTCTGAGAATGTATTTCTGAGTGGCGTTGCGTTCATCCTCAGTCAGGGAATGTTTGGCTAATAGCTGTTCATACTCGACATAATCAATATCTCTAGCATTAGCTATAGCAGCAGCCGATCCTAATTGATTCTGTTGTTTAATTTCTTTAATTTTCCGTTTAATCTCTTTAGCCTTTAGCCGTTTTTCTGACCATTCTTTTTGAACTTTAACAATCTCTAAGATTAATCTTCTACGGTTAGCCAAATCTTGGGGATCTGTTGCCAAGAATGCTAGGCGTAAATCTCGAATAATATTATTGTGTACTGCATTGCTTCTTGTCCATATTTGATGCCCATCGGCAATTAAGCCTTCTTGTAGAGATTGGCGATAAAGGCGAATCGAAGCATTTACCCTAGCAGATAACTTCGCCCAGGTTCTTAAATGTATAGGGTCATAAACTAATGGTAAATCTACATCGATTTTATGTAGGGGACTCAGTAAAGCTAAATTGTCTTTTTGGTTCTCCTGATACCAATAGGAAAGCAAGCGGTAATTGGTGCTACCACTACCAATTAAACCAATACCTCGCTTGGCACACCAAACAACACGCGGCACATCATCTCTTACTCTAGCTAATGCTTGTCGCGCTTCAGAATCGGGAATTACACCTTGAAAAATACCATAAACTCTATCGAAATGTTGCACATCAATACTAATTCCTGTACCAATACTAGGAGTGACAAATACAGTGTCGTATTCAGGAATTTTTCGATTAATGGCTGCAACAAAATCAACTGCTGCGTGTCCTGGTGTATTTGTCGTTTGACTGCTGACAACCAGAGTTTTCGGAAATTGTCGCCGCAATTTTTCTAAACGTTCTTTCAGGTAACGTTCAATCGTTTCACAACTGTAACGCCCAGTCCGACTATCGGTGGTAACGTAACATTTACGTCCAGCAATTAAATCTAGTTCTAATTGATGAATTAGCGGCGTTGGGTTGGGGGAATCAAAGAAAGTTACATCCCAACCTCGGTCTGGTTGCCATTGATTTAAAACTATCCAAGGCGTTACTTTAATTCCGGCTAATCCCTGTAAATAATCTAAAGATACATCAGATAAATCAGCATCTTGGGCAATAACTAATCCGCCAGTTGTCAAAACTGTAGTAATTAGCTGTTGGAATATTTTTAAGATTTTAACGCGCTTTTGTTTGCAAGTATTACTATTAAGTAGATGCCATAAAGACTGCTCTACTTCATCTAAAATTACTATTGCCCCTTGCCAATCTTCTGGGTTTAGCTTCCAAATAGAATCGACACATAAGCCGAAGGAATTGGGCATGGGGCATGGGGCATTGGGCATGGGGCATTGGTTAGGGTTTTTTCCTTGCGTTCCATTGCTGATTCCCCAGTTGATGCCAATTTTTTCACATAGAAATCTTCCTAACTGAATTCTATGGGTAATTAATAAAACTGCTTGATTTCTACTTTTAGCTTGATTGACAACAGCTTTTAAACCGGTAGTTTTACCAGTACCTTTTGCTGATTTCACTCCCACTAATCCAGAGGTGGGGAAAGGAATTTCACCTAAATAAGGAGAATTAACAGTGAGTGCAGCTGGAATAGTTAATTCAGTATGGGGTTTTGTTTGCGCTAGGTAAACTTCTAAATCAACACTTTGGCGATAAACTTTCTCGAAACTACCTGCACCTTTAGCAACGATAAATTCATCAACGCCTTTTTCGATTCCCGGAAGTTCGATAACTTTTACCGGACAGTCTTTTTCTTGAAATAAAAAACCTAGTTGGGAAATAGCGTTATTAACTGCGGCGATGGTTTTGGGTTTAGTTTCAAAATCAAAACAAATATAAAAGGTACGTTTTTTAATCGCAAAAATGCCTAAGTCAGGAATTAGCTGGCGACGAGTAACTTTACCAAAGTCATCTTTAACTACTCGATAACCGCTAGTAATTCCGGGAATCGCGATCGCAGGATATCCTTGTGTTAACAGTGTCGCCGCTTTCTTTGCACCTTCGCAAACAATCAGCGGTATGTTCTGTTCCGTTACCCATTGCCAAAAGCCTATCGCTTCGCCATTGGAACCCATACTGATACTGTTGGGCATGGAGAGATTGTAACGCTGGGCGACTTGCTGCCAAACAGATAGGGGAACCCGCAGACAAAATACTCGCGTTGGTGTGCTGGGAGGATGTTCATACTTGATAGCCTTACCATTTTGATTCATCCGGGGTTGGTTTGGCTTAAAGCATCCCCATTCCATTGTTTGCCAATTATTCAATGGATCTAGTCCCGAACACCACCAACCGCCTTCTGTAATATGAGCGTAACGCTGCAACCAGGCATTTTTCACCATGCCGGTATTGGTGCGCGGAAGTAACTCAGAAATCAACAGGTACTCATAGGCGTTGATCCCTTGAAGCGACATAAAATTGAGCTTCGCAATGTGTAAATTTATGCCACTGCTCTTGACTAATTCCTCAAGGTGTTGGGGGTGTAAATAGTGCAGATGCATAAGGCAAAGCTCTAATCGAGGACGATGGATTTAAAACTTACCATGCCTCTGCCGATTTTCTATCATAGTTTTCATGAGGGTTTAGTGATACTTTTTTTACTCAGTGGCGGGAGACACATCGGTAAAAGTTAAAGTGGGTGATTTTCTCTTCTGTCTTGGTTCGGTAATAAGTTTGTATTGTAATAATTGTTCGCGATTAATTTTTAATTATCAGTAGAATCCTAGATTAAGGAATGTTGTCGCCCAACAGAATAAAACCAAAACTTTGTCAAGATGCAGGAAACCGCAGCAGCCTGTCGTTATCAACTGGTTTTGAGGCAAAAGTAACAAAAGTTACTGAAAATATATGGAATGTGATGTTATTGGTCAGGCAATGAGATGGTTCCCTGGCGATCGCTGTATTGCCATTCAATTGCAGTTTCATCTACTTTCCAACTAATTGCCGCACTAGCACTGCGGCGACACTTAGCTGTATCAATACGAAAGCTACCCACCCGCTGCATGACAAGGAAGCGATTGAGATAAACCTCTTGCTTACAGATTATGTCAGTAGCCCCAAGCAAGGAAGAGCCGATATACTCCAGAAACCACGCAGGGTATAGGTAGCTTCAGCAGGTAACAATCTCAGCAGCAGCCAAAAGGCCAAGTTTAATATGAGCGAGAAAATCCATAGCCTGAAGCGAGGTAATTGAGTGCGATCGGGTTTTAAATTTTTCAAGTTCAGCTCATAATTCTAAAATGAAACTATCCCGTCGGTGAAAGTCAGCCTCAGCACCTCGATGAGTCAATGCCCAATAAGTTACTTCACCATCTCTGCGTTTGATAATAGTGGTAATCGCAACTTCTAGGGCTTGTTCTTGCAAAATAATTTTATCCACATCTAAATTTAGAGTCAGTTCTAACTTATCCGCTTGCTGTTTAACAATAAATGGGAGTGTTATCAAAGCTGCTTCTTCTTGCATTCCTTGACGATAACCATCAAAGCGGTAAACATTCCAATGTCCGGCGGGGGAAAGGTTAAATTCCCAATACTTTGGAGAATTCTTAATACCCAGGAAGAATTCAAAGCAGGTATCTTGCCACAGTTCGTGCTTTCGTGATGGTGTTGCTGATGGTGGAGCGATTACAATTTCTGGAATATCACCAAGGAAAGTATAGTCAATACTCAGTTGATTATTATGTCGGGCGATTTTGCCTATGATTTGTAAATCGGGTAGTTGTCCAGTAGAAGGGAACGGTTGTAGGGAAAATGACTGATTGTTCATTAGACTTGTTGCAAAAATATGAATCAGAATAAAAAAACCACAGATAAACACAGATAAATATCTATATTCATCTGTGGTTCGATATCAAATAAATCGACTTCATGCAAGAGGTCTATTTCACATCTTGAATAATGGCGCGAATTGTAGCTTCTTGCGATTCAATGCTTTTTGTCAGGGCAAATTGCACCAATGCTCTAGAAAGATTATGTTCTGGATGCTTAACTTTGAAGTAAACATTCCCAGCTAAATAATCTGCAAAAAATCTCAGTCCCAACTCAAAGGCAATTAAACGGATCGCATCATACATATATGCATAGTCATTTTCGGTGAGAAACGCTTTGGCTACAGAGAGATAACCTTGCAGTATGCCTTGGCAAAGTTCAGTATCAAAAGCCACGCTTTCCCAATCATCAGTTTCTTCCCCACATGGATTGCAACCAGAGCGCAAACAGTCGCCAATATCGTAATGTACTAACCCAGGCTTAACGGTATCCAGGTCGATAACACTGACAGCCTGCTGAGTTACAGTATCGAACATTACATTATTAATTTTTGGATCGCCGTGCATCAAACGCAGTGGTAACTTACCTGTAGCTTTAGCATCTTCTAAGATATGTGCAAAGATTTGGCGATCACTCACAAACTGTAAGCAATAATTTACTTCTGGGGTTGTCTGTACGCGAGTTGTCGCCCGAACTTCGTTGTAGTGTTGCAGGTAGCGTGGCGTTATGTGGAATCCTTCTAAGGTATCAGCGAGTTTTTCTGGTGGTAAATCGCTGATCAGATTATGAAACATCCCCAAAGCATAGCCGACTTCGCCAGCTTGTGAGCGATCGCTCATTGTGTCAAATGACTGGGAATTTTCAATAAAACTGATTGCTCGCCAAAAGGAACCATCTGCATTTGTCCAGTGATCTTGTGCGTCCTTGGTAAAAAGTACACGAGGTATTTCCCAGCGGCGGTTAAGGGGGTTGTGTTGTAGCCGTTTGCGAACATGATCTGTGAAGATACACATATTCTGCATGATCAGTTGCGGCTGACGAAATACTTGTGTATTGATGCGTTGCAGCACAAAATGCTGTTCTTGTGCCGCATCCAGCGTTACCAGAAAAGTGTCATTAATATTACCACTACCAAATGCTTGAATACCTTTTACCTTACCCTGAAGTGTAAATTGTTCAGCAATTGCAATCAGATTGTTTGTGCTTTGAGTTTTGATATCTTCTATCGTATTCATATTTAACCTGCCCAACTCCCCACATAACGGCCCAAAAGGAATTAGGGGATATCGTAGCCTAAGTTGCCCGTTAGGTCTGTGTATAAGTGTTGCAGTTTTTGCGATCGCCTACAACGGCTGCTTTTTTGCAGCATCGCGCAACATCTCTGTAGTTGAGGATGTCTTAAACCCAGCAAATTTACTGTTTTCACTATTCGCTAGGTAATCAATATAGCTTTTGCTTATCACGGCTATTAAAATAAATAATCTTGTAATTACGGCATAGTAATAGATAAATTAGCTATGGATTGGTTAATTTATGGTATTATCTATTGCTTAAATATCAGTTAAAACTTCTTTTAATCAGCATCACAGCAAAAGCTTAATTAAAGTCGAAGAAAGTAACTGAACTTCTGAATTTCGTGGTGTAAAACTTTTTTGTTTCTTTACTTGTCATTTAAAAAAGACACAAAAAAATGTCTTGTTTTTTCGGAAGATTCAGAGAGAATGAGAATAATGTAAGATATTCTAACATCATACGTACATATGTCTGACAGAAGGCGTTCTGATGACTACAAGCAAGTCAGTGGTTATATCCCGAGAGAATTAGCCCTAGAGTTCAAAAGCATCTGTGCTCGCTTAGGTATATCTCAAAGCGATGCCATAGAAGAGATGGTTCAGGAGTGGATGGTTAAAACTACAGGTTCGAGTGCGAAAAACACACCTCCACAAGAACCGAAAACAATTGCCGATCTAGTCAGATTGAACATGACAAAGCTCAAGCACTGTGGAGTTAAGAACTTACAAGCACTAGCTGAAGGAGAAGTGCTACCAACACCAGGAGATTTTGCGATCATCACCTCGGCTTTAGCCATCCCAGAACAAGAAAGGATGAAGATTTGGCAAGGAACGTATGAACCGTCCGTGTATCACCATACTAAGGGTGTAAAAGTATATAGAATCCCAGATGGTGTAAAAGCAGATGAGTGTGAGTATTCTTAAAATCCTCAACTTACCGGGCTGGAACTATAAATTGTCCTATGAAGGACTGTCGATTTTGGCCCCGACCAAACGCGATGCTACAAAGTTAGCTCAAAGTTACGGAGAGGCACTCAGCGAAACAGCAGCAAAAATTAACGGTAAGGTACGGATAAAATGGCGTGGCTGTAAGCAACCAATCGAGTTTTTCGGATGGATGGCCAGCCAACAACCACCAACCGCCTCCGAAACTGCCGAACGTATTTTGCAGACTGGGGGTTCGGTGTTTTGTAGTCAACTGCACCTTCCTGATGAGTTGTTGTATCGCATGGTTGCTGCTGCCGATAATGAGCGTCCTGTTAGCATCGTTAGACAAGATACCCGCAAACAAATTATTGTCAATAAGCCAATGATTGAGATGTTGCAAACTCCTCCAGAGATTGCAACTCAACGGGTGATGACCAAATTCTGGCTACCGGAAGATTTGGCTGAACTAGAGCAACGATTACACAACGATTGTCAATTTACCTGGACTTATTCAGCAGGTCTGAATGAGCGCGCTTGGGCAACCTTGACGACTCAATTTGAAGCTTTCGAGGTTGAAGGCGTATGGTACAGGCAGGGAACTTGTTTATCTACTCCTAAACTAGTACCAATTCCACCAGGTGTATTTGAATCGGCGTAAATGCACAATTTGATTCTCTCCAGAACTTAAAAGTTATCAGGTGTCTCCATTTTTTTTAAGATGCGCTATTAAAAATTTAGAAATATATAGTTGATGCTGGATGGTATTGCACAGGCGTTATGGCTATCCAGCCCAAATTGCGATCGCAAAAACTATCAAATATCGCACAATCGGTTAACGCTGCATAACCATACATAATTATTCCGCCTCATCGGTAACACCAAGGTCTTGCGCCAGAACGGGGATGAGTAGAGTTTAGGGTAATACCGCAATCTTTCAATTCATTAAACACAATAAACAAACCAAAAACCAGTCCCACCAACACCAATACACTACCAATTGCCAGTAACGAGTAAGTGGTGCTGTCGATTTCTCTTTCAATTAAAGATTCTTTGGGCTTGTGGGGATTATAGTAAACATTTACATCGGCTTTAGGTCGATATTTTCGCAGTCTTTGCTCAGTTAACGCCTGTGAATTAGCAACCCCACTATCACCAGCAAACAACTGTTGAGATTGATGTTGTTTGCCATTGACGACATACTCATAACTCACAACAATTTGGTACAAATTGCGATTTCGACCTTTTACAGAGCGTTCTTCAACCTTTACATCGATAATTTTACCGATACTTTCTGCCCATTGTTTCGCTCGATGCGACCTCCAAAGCGATCGCGCAGATATCAGCGTTAAAATTAAGCCAATAATCGTGAATGGCAAGACTGGTAATAGGCTTGATAAAACAAACTCAATAAAAAACATCTCTCGCCTGAAACTAAGGTATGAAAGCTGCTGTTAGTTCTGTGGTCATTCAGCAGGACTAATTAATACACCCTATCAGATGAGCGATCGCACAAAGTCTGTTGTTAAGCTACACCTTACAAATACACTACACAATCACGTTGACTTTTATCTCTCAAAATGAGAGCATAAAAATAATAATGTAATAGGTTAATAACTATGATTGCTACACAAATCAATGCATCTTATTGCAATTCGCAAACTTCGTACTGATATTGCTCGATTTCCCAACGTCAAACAGCAAATAGAAAACTGGTATGCAACCGTAAAAAAAAGCAGACTGGCAGAGTTTAGAAGATGTTCGGAGAATTTACCGCGATGCTGAAGCAGTTGGGAATTTTACTGTTTTTAATATTAAAGGTAATGATTATCGCTTAATTGTCGGTATCGACTATGAAAACCAGGTCGTTTACTATAAATATTTTTTAACACACGCTCAATACAACAAAGATAACTGGAAAAATGGCCCTCATTTTTGACCAAAATGCCTATCGCAATTTGTTAACTGAATTTGCTCCTAAGGTGATTGAGACAGAGGAAGAGTATGAGCATAACTTGAATAAAGTAGAAGAGCTAACCTTCAAGCAAAATCGCACAAAGGAAGAGCAAGCTTTATACAAGTTGTTAGTAATATTAATTGAATCCTATGAGACAGAGAATTATCCTATGGATAAATCTGCGCCTTATGAAATTCTGCAACATATTATGGAAGCTAGCGGAACCCGTCAAGCAGATTTAGTAGGAATTATCGGTTCGAGTGGTGTGGTGTCTGAGGTGGTGAATGGTAGACGTTCGATTAGTAAGGCACAGGCGAAAGCACTGAGTGAGTATTTTAAAGTGTCGCCTAGTCTGTTTATTTAAGAGTTGCTGTACACCAATAGCCTTTTTAATCAGCACCCCACATCTGCTGTAGTCCGGGGAACCAATATTTCGATGGCAAAATCATCGCAGCAGGAGTTTTCTCTGGAGCAATTAAAATAGGGAACCAAGCAGATTTTAAATAACCTCCAGGTAGATGTTTTCTATATACCATAATCGATGTGAAATATACGAGTTGATTTAATGTTAAAGCGTCGGGAATCTCGATGTTAAACAGACAATCCATTTCATTCGTAATAACTTCACCAAAAGTTACGAAATCTGCCATCTCTGGATGCTCAAGCTTTTTATCTTTTAGTTCATAAAGGTCTTGAGCGATTCTTGTCAATTCCTTGAGGTTACTATCAAATACCGGAGCCGGACTACAGACGATAACTGCTGGATGATCCCATTTTCCTGGCTGAAAAAGCAAATTGTTAGCTTGAACTATTCGTCCCCAAACGACCATACCTTTTTGCAAGAGAATTTTTTGATCGCGGTATAACACGCAAAATCTGCGATCGCGTTCTAAAATCATCCACCAAGGAGGAATTAGGGAATTATATAAGAACTGCTTAAAGGAAAATCCTTGGCATTGTTCCTTAAATTTTTTGCGCGTCTGATACAAACAATATGCTGCGTCCATCCCAAATAGTAACTCCTTTTCACAGGCTATGTTCATTATTCCCAGTGCCTTCCCCGAAGAGGTTGTCGTTCCACGCAGCGTCTCGAAGAGAAGACATCGCTACTGTTATAGCCGAGTTAAACTCTAGAAAGTAGGCGATCGCCAAACAAGTTTCAACTTTAATATCTGTTGCGTGTAGAAAAAGCCCTCTGTGAATGCACCCTGTATATCTAGCAAGCGTTACACCTTAAACCATGAATTATATTAAAAAAAGCCCGGTCATTCTGAAACCGGGCTTTTAGCTATCTCAATTTATTTAACGAAGAATGTAGTCTCATTAAGACTTATTAAGCAGCAGGTTGCTCCAGATTTACCTTGACAACTTTGTTCTTTGCTTGCTCAGTTTTAGGCAATGTCAAATTCAAGATGCCATCTTTGTAATCTGCGGTGACGTTGGTATTTTGAATTGGCATAGGTAAAGGAATTACACGTTGGAATGTACCGTAGTGAAATTCACTTTTGGTAACGCCTTTTTCTTCAGTTTTAGTTTCTGACTTACGCTCACCTTTCACATAAACAGCCTTTTCAGTGACTTGAATGTCTAGGTCTTTAGCTTCTAGTCCAGGCAGTTCTAGCTTGAGATGAAGAGCATCTTCAGTTTCTTGCAATTCAGCAGCCGGAACTCTTACAAAACCTTTTTCAAACACTGTAGATGGTACTCTAGTTTCGTCAAATAAGCTATTGAGTTGACGTTGGATAGCGTTTAATTCTTGCCAGGGATTGTAACGAACTAACATATTGATTTCCTTGTTAACTATGGTCTTTGTTTGCCTTGCTTTGATTCTTATAGTATTGTTTAGCAAACCTAGTGTTAGTTCGGCTAATATCACCCGTTTTAATGATGATTGCCGAACCTAAATATAGATATAATGTTAGGTGTAGAAACCTGTAAATTATTGGTTCGGTAAACCCCAAAACCTTTTCCTATATTTCTGTATAGGGAGAGCAAATATAATTCTCCCGCTAGTTGCTATCCTGCAAGTTATCTCACCTGAAAACGAAAGCTTTTACATTTTTTAGAGCTAATCTACTTATTAGTAATGTTAAAATCTAGGTTTAGTTTATGAAAAAAATTACTACGCTTTTTAGGGAAGAACGCAACCAACTCCAGACAGATATTGAGAATACAAGCAGCATTGAGCAGGTAGTTAAGCTGGTTCAGAATCGACTTGATAATCTTGAAAGAATTTACATTAGCGAGCTAAATTTGACTCAAGTACGTATGGCTGCTTTTTTTCTGGATATGCTACGTCAGTCGATTGCAACTCTTGCAGCAGCTAACTTTTCTCAAATCGTTCCCACACAGCAAATTAATCACCTAATTTCTAACGTTTCCCCCAACAGAGTAATCCTGAAACTATTAAAAGCACTGCTCTATATGGGTATTTTAGGTTGGTTGTTTTATTTAACTAAAACTACACCAGGTGCGTGGATGGGAATATTACTAGCTTCTGTGCTGCTGGGGTTGGAAGTTGTGCTGCAATTCGACAAAAATAATCAAGAAAATAATTCAACGTCACAAGATTTACTGAAATTACCTCAACCTGTCCTGTGGGTTGATAGTCAAGTTCTTTTAGATAACCTTGCTGATGCACTCCACACCATCGACCAAGCAGTGGCTAGATTGGAAGTAGGAAGCAAACAAGAAGATGACCTTGGGATCGAAGAACAGCCAGAGTTATTGGGTTTTCTGCAAAAGCTCATGGGTGCATCCTTTCTGGATAAACCCCAAATGGCGATCGCACTAGCGCAACTTCTACCTCAAATTTTAATGGAACAGGGAATTCGCGCGCAAATTTACCGAGCCAACGACCCCGAAAGCGATCGCAATTATTTTGACTTTGAGCCAAGTATCGATTCTGACACCAAGGATTACGTCACTTTAACACCTGCGTTGTTAAAAGGCGATCGCTTACTGCGGCGTGGTCGAGTCATTGAGCCAGCTTATTCCCAGGTTAAAGAATAACAAATAATTAAGACTATGGAAATTTTAGAAACAATTGGTTTTGATTTGGGACACGGTGAAACAGCTGTAGCTAAAGCGATAGTCGAGAGTATTGAACCTCCCCAAATGCTAGAGATTAATAATCGAAAAAATCAAATTACTGCTCTTGGTTGGCATCCTAGGCTGGGTTATCTTGTAGGAGAACAAGCATTAATTCAAGCTGGCGTTACCCAACTAGCAATTTCATTCAAGCAAAAACCAAACAACGATCCCAAGTATCAAGAGACGATTAGCACATTTGTAGCCACCTACTACCGCCTGTTAAAAGAAAGCAAACAAATTGAAGGTAGCGACAATACTTATTTTTATGTTGGCTGTCCTTCTGGATGGTCAGCGAGCGATCGCACAGAATACCAAAAGCTACTACAATCAGCAGGCATTGATTTGCTAAATGTTGTCCCCGAATCGCGCGCTGCTTTCATGCAAGCCAAAGAAGCCGGGAAACTCGAATATGAAAAACTGCTTTCATCGGTGTTAATTGTCGATATTGGCTCTTCAACCACAGATTTTACACTAGTAAAAAGCTTACAAGAAATACCCATAGATTTTGGCAGTAATACTTTGGGCGCATCCTTAATTGATCGAGCTATTTTTGAACGCACTCTTGCCCAACACGAGCAAAAATCATTATTAGAAAAAGTATTTGCAGAATATCCCCATCACCAAGCTCGTTGTGAACTTGCTTGTCGTAAAACTAAAGAAGATTACTTTTCTAACGAACAGCTATATAGCGATACTCAATCCTTTGCTCGTGGCTTTGAATCTATCAACGAACAAATTTATTTTATTCCTCAAGTTAACAAATTAATCATGGATGAAATATTGCATCAATCTTTGCTTGCACTAGGTCAAAAAAGTTGGATGCAAGCATTTCGTGCAGCAGTCAAAGAGGCGAAATCAAAGCTAGACAAACAAGGAATCGTGCCGAAAATCCTACTGATGACTGGTGGTGCATCTCGGATGAAATTTACCCACCAAATCTGTCAAGAAATCTTTCCAGAACCAGAAACACTTCTACGTCCCGATCCAGAACCAGAACGTTGTATTGCCTTAGGTTTAGCGCGTGTAGGTAGATGGGATTTGCGTGCTACTGCCTTCCAACAAGAAGTTAACAAACTTGTGGAATCAAACAGGCTTAAAGAGTTGATTGCGAGACATATTCCAGATTTAATTGAATTGTTAACTCAGCCACTAGCAAATAGTTTAATTGAAAATGCAGTCAGACCAGGAGTAAAAGACTGGCAGAAAAACAAAATCAAGACTTTAGCAGATTTGGAAATATCTATGAAGAATCAGGCAGAAAAGTGGCTGCAAGGCAATGTCGCACAGCAGATAATTAACAATCAATGCATTAATTGGTTTAACAATAAAATCCAACCAGATTTAGCCACCCAAACCGATCCAATCTGCCGAAAATTTCAAATACCTAGAAGTAGTTTAAGGTTTGAAGATAGTATTGACCCAGCTTTTGTTAATCCAGAACTACGAATTGGCGATGCAATTCTTGCCGACACAGTAGCATTTATTATTAACGTAATAATTGGTGGAGGTACTCTCGCTAGTATCATTACTTTAATACTAACTGGACATCTTACCTGGCCGATCGCATTAGTATATGGTGCTTCGGTAATGGCAGCAGGAATGGAATTAAATCGCAAGGGTGTCCAAGAAGCAATCAAGACAAACATTGATGTTCCAGGTTGGCTGCGTTCCAGTTTTTTGAGCGAGAAAAAAATTGACGATATGTGTGAGAAAATCAAGCCTGAGTTAGAGAAAGTGCTTCAAGAACAACTAACAGCGAATCAAGAAGCTTTTGACGAACTGATAGCCAAAGTTGAGCAAGGGCTAGAAAAAGCGCTTTCTACCAAAGTTCAAGAGGCAATAATTCTCATTCAATAAAAGTGGCTCAACTGCCCCATATAACCAAAAAGCTTTAATCAGATATGCTTACCCAATGTTTTAGCGTAGACGCTCTTAGCGGCTTGCCGTACTCCTACGGAGAAGCAAGCTACGCGGAGCGTCTCTGATAGGAGAAGGCTTCGCACAAACACTCATCCCTTGCGCTTTTATCCGATATAGCGCTTGTATGCGTTCTTTTAGGCGAGCTTCCTTGTGATTTTTAACTAACTGTTCTAGTACCTCAACACTTCCTTGGATCTCGATATGCGTTACCCCTGCCATCACATACTCTGAATGCTACCTCGTGTTATATTTAACATCTGTCATTCAACTGTAATAAATTAGTATAACTTAATACTTTTTAGTGAGAGTATGGAGTATAAAGTATCTTGACCAATACCTAAATCTGGATTTTGCAAAATCTAGTCGAGAACATAATGATTAAAAAAAGTATTATACTCTCCGGATCTGCTGCGATCGCATTACTATTTACAGGTTGTGGAGAGAGTAAGGTTGCTCAATGTAACAAAATAATTAAAGTAGCAAATCAGGCAGTTACTGTAGGTCAAGACTTTGGTAAAAATCCCGATCCGAAGAAAGGTTCTAAAGCCTTAACTGAAGTAGCGGCGAAGATAGACACAATTACAACCGAGATGAAAGGCCTAGAAATCAAAGATGAAAAATTACAGGGCTATCAAGGACGCTTTCTCGGCCTCTATCAAAGTACTAGCAAAGGCTTGAAAGATACAGCAACAGCTATAGATAAAAAGAATTTAAAAGCCGCAAATACTGCTTTAACATCTCTGAAAAAGAATAGTAGCGAAGAAAGTAAACTAGTCAGTGAAATTAATGGTTACTGTTCTGGTAAATGATTGTTAAATAATTGCTCATCGTTCACCGAATACTGCAAAACTCAAGCGGCATGAGCGTTTTTAATCTGCCGCAGCAGTATTAAAAGCTTCTTGAATATCCATTTTTTAATCTTTAATTTGTAAGAGTGGTAGCACTTTCTGCTTTAACAATTTAATTAAGGCTGGTTCCATATATTCGTATTCATCGGGAATATTCAAGCAGATAACTCGCTTATCTTTGAGAAATGGCTGAAAATTTTTGGCTAGCTTTTGTTTATGGGACTTTTCCATCACAAAAATTATATCAGCCCATACGATTGCTTCTGTGGAAACTGGTACTTCTGCATAGCGATCCAAACCTGCTGAATCTGTTTCCAACCCTTCATATTCAGAAAACACAACCTCAGCGGTAGGGCTTCGCAGTTTATTTTGACTACATAAAAATAAAAGCTTCTTCATTAATTGATATTCTAAATCACAATAGTACTCACGACAAAGACTTAAAATGCTGCCTTGAATCCAAAATCTGAAATCCAAAATGCTATAAAGTATACAACAAACACCCTGTTACTGGCTAACGCCAATTTATGCAAACGCTGCTGAACAATCGCTATCAAGTTATTCAAACTTTGGGGGGCGGTGGATTTGGTGAAACTTTTTTAGCAGAAGATACCCAAATGCCCTCCAAGCGTCGCTGTGTGATTAAACAACTCAAACCGATTCACAATAACCCTCAGATTTACCAACTGGTACAAGAACGGTTTCAAAGAGAAGCAGCAATTTTAGAAGACTTGGGCGGCTCTACTGACCAGATTCCCTCGTTGTATGCTTATTTTCAGTCTGAGGGGCAATTTTATGTAGTTCAAGAGTGGGTTGAAGGACAAACTCTCACAGTAAAACTACAACAGCAGGGATTGTTGAGTGAAAGTGCAGTCCGGGACATTTTAGTAAATTTGTTACCTGTTCTAGAGTACATTCACACAAAACGGATTATTCACCGCGATATCAAGCCGGATAATATTATCTTGCGTTATCGAGATAACAAACCAGTACTGATTGATTTTGGTGCAGTGCGGGAAACAATGGGAACGGTGGTGAATTCCCAAGGCTTACCTACCAGTTCGATTGTGATTGGTACGCCTGGATATATGCCCAGCGAGCAAGCAATGGGTAGACCAGTTTTTTCCAGCGATTTATATAGTTTAGGAATGACAGCAATTTATTTGCTGACTGGAAAACAACCGCCAGAATTAGAAACAGATCCGCGTAGTGGAGAAATTATCTGGTCTAAACACGCTTTAAGTGTGAGTCCGACATTTGCAGGCGTAATAGATCGTGCTATTGCCTATCATCCCCGCGATCGCTTCGCCAGCGCTAGAGAAATGCTACAAGCCTTGCAAATTGGGGCAAATACTTTTCCGCCTACAGTACCTTATCAACATCCACCAGTAGTTAATACCCCAGTACCACCAACTCAATATACAGTTCCCGTTAGCCCAGGCCTAGCTCATCAACAAAACACAATTCCTGTCAGCCCCGGCCCATCTCATCAACCTCCTAATCCAGCAGATAATGGACAAAAAGGAATCTTTATTGCCAGTTTAGTTGCAGGTGGCTTGATTGGTAGTGCGATCGTTATTGGTTTTGCCCTCAACAACAAACAAACTCAACCAATAGCAGAGTCAACACAGTCATCAAATCAATCTGCAACAATCCGCAATGAACCGCAGGAGACGGCAACACCGATAACAACCTTCATTCCCAGCCCTAGAGTTACGGATTATTCTCCTACACCAACTCCTAGCCCAACTCCATTTGTGCAAGCTTCTCCCTCAACACCAACACCAGTCGATCGACCATCACCTGAACAAGCTGTACAAAATTATTATGCAAGTATCAATCAAGGTCAATTTCAAACAGCTTGGAATCAGTTATCCCCTAGCTTACAAAATAATCGCAAGCTTCACCCTAATGGTTATCTTTCCTATATAGATTGGTGGGGAAATAGGGTGCAAAGTGTATATGTTCAACAAGTGAATTTAGTGCAAGCAAACGCGGAAACAGCAACCGTGAATGCTCGTTTGCAATACTCATTGAAGAATGGAAAAGTTACCCCTAGTTCTGTAAATTTTCTTTTATTATGGGATGCTCAAAATAACAGATGGGTTGTTGGCGATGCTAGGTAGTTTATAGAAATGAGCATTGTTCAATCCCTACCTTGACTCAGATTAAGTGATGCGATCGCGCTCGCTGATTTTTCCTTTCATTTATTGGCACTGGATTGCAAGAGGTTGTGTAAATTGGCGATCGCGATCGTTTTGCGATCGGAGCCTACACCAATGAGATTTGCACTGTTAGGACTTAGTACAGTGTCATGTTTGATGCCATCAACATCTGAGATATATTTGTTATTCCTCCAATTCCACAACTTTGTTGAACAACAATCATTAAACACGATCGTTTGGCCATCAGGACTAATAGTTAATGAAGTTAGAAAAGTAGAATATCCTGGCAATGTATTGAGGAGTTTTAAAGTTTGAGCATCCCAAACTTTGACCGTCCAAATCTCGTTGCTTTCATTACGATCCTGACCGCCAGTTACCAGCAATTTGCCATTTGTGCTGAGGGCAATTACTTCCACTTCCCGAGAATGAGCAGGGTATGTTTCTAAAATTGAGCGAATACTAATAACGATCGCTAATACAGATATAACAATAAATATCCAACCAAAGATTTTAGAGTTGCGTGCTTGTAGCTCTGCAAAAGTGCCTCGACGGAATGAGTATCCTGACGGTAGTTTTTCAGATGAAGACATCGATTAATTCACCTATTAATAGTTGCACGCCTGAGAAAATAATTGTGCGATCGCTCCCGCTCCCAGCTTTTCACGGGGATCGGATGATAGAGAACTGCAATTACACCGAAAAGAGAAGGCAGGAGGAGTATGGGAGAGGGTGGGGAGAAATAAAAAATAACTCTTGCTTGTTAACTTAGAGCTTAAGTTAGCACCTTAACACCTTTATCTTTAGTGGTGCAGTTTGGAGAGTTATCAGAAACTTTAGTTAGTAGCGATCGCTAGCTCGCCAAACGCTGCAATTATGCCAAAAATTATGGGAGAACTCAACTCATGACAAGTTCAATTATTAATCCCATTGAGCGTCCTGAAATTACGCAACAATTATCTGAAAACATTATTCTCACCATAGTAGACGATATTTACAACTGGGTGAAAATGTCCAGTCTGTATCCGTTGATGTTTGGTACAGCCTGCTGCTTCATGGAGTTTATGGCGGCTTATGCTTCTCGCTTTGACTTAGAGCGATATGGGATGATTCCCCGTGCAACTCCTCGACAAGCAGATCTATTAATCACTGCCGGGACGATAACTATGAAGTATGCACCTAACTTAGTGCGACTCTACGAGCAAATGCCAGAACCTAAGTATGTCATCGCAATGGGAGCTTGCACCATTACCGGGGGAATGTTTAGTGTTGATTCTCCTAGCGCAGTGCGAGGTGTAGATAAATTAATCCCTGTTGATGTTTATATACCAGGATGCCCGCCCAGACCGGAAGCGGTAATTGATGCAATTATCAAATTGCGGAAGAAAATTGCGAATGAAAGCATTCAAGAACGATACCAAACCCAACAAAATCACCGCTATTACAGTATTACTCACCGCATGAAGCCTGTAGCTCCTGTCAATGATGGGCAATATCTCAGAAGTTCAACCAGAGAAGTTCCACCCGCAGAACTTGCTATGGCTCCAGGGTTAGAATTACCCTTAGCATTGCCAGAAACTCAAAATTCAGAACTTCACCCAGACTAAATGACTCATATTACCCTTGCAAAGTCGGATGCAGAAATTGAGCGTTGTTTTCCAATTATGCAAATGCTTCGTCCCCATCTCATCGCCAGCGAGTTTGTCAGTCGGATTAAAAGACAAGAGCAGCAAGGTTATCAACTGGCATATCTTGAAGATGGGGGAAGCATCAAGGCTGTAGCAGGATTTAGAATAGCTGAATCTTTATCTTGGGGTAAGTTTCTCTATGTGGATGATTTAGTAACTCAAGAAAGCGATCGCTCTCAAGGTTATGGCACTAATCTATTAAATTGGCTCTTAAACTATGCCAGAGCTAATGCTTGCGAACAATTTCACCTCGACTCCGGCGTTCATCGTTTCGCGGCTCATCGTTTTTACTTCAAACAGCGTTTAGAAATTAGAGCTTATCACTTTGTAATCGACCTGATTTAATAAGGTGGTGATTCGTCTTGAGTTTAAAGTGAGATTGTTTGAGCTTGGAACACAAAACTCCGAGTTCAAAACCCGAAACTCCGAGTTTGGAACACAAAACTCCGAGCTTAGAACACGAAACTCCGAGCTTGGAACACGAAACTCCGAGTTCAGAACACCAAACTCCGAGTTCGGAACACGAAACTCCGAGTTCAGATAGTTATGCACGCTTTACAAAGAGGAGTAACATCTAAAGTAGACCTTTGAGATCGTTAGAATTTCTGGGAAGTAATAGATGTACCTGTAGAAGAATTGCGCTGGCACTACGCTATCCTACCCTTGTGCTTATCGGTTATATCTTAATCTGAAAGATATTGTTCATTTTTTTAAAGGAAGCTGTTGATGTCGGATCTTGGTTTTACTCATATTGCACTTGGGGTAATCGACATCGATCAAAGCATATCGTTTTATGCAAAGTATGCGGCAATGCAAGTAGTGCATCGCCGCACCGATAAAACGAAGCACGTAGACGTTGCTTGGATTAGCGATTTAACTCGACCATTCGTGATTGTGTTAATTCAAGTTGCTGAATTAAAAAGCACACTTGCACCTTCATCTCATCTTGGGGTAGCTTGTAAAACTCGTGAGGAAGTAGACCATCTTTGCGATGAAGCACGCTCAGAAGGTGTATTGATAGATGGGCCACATGACTGGGGTTTTCCCGTCGGTTACTGGGCTTTTTTTCGAGATCCTGATGGTCACACCCTTGAGGTTTCCTATGGTCAAGAGATTAATTTCACTGTCGAGCAAGCGCTCCAAAAAAGTAATTTAAACCTAACAATTGAAAATTTCAGAAGATGAGGCTTTATCAGGTGATGGCTGGTTAGAAGCGCGAGTTTAAGTCAAAATAAGCGTAGTTTACCGCCGTAGGCATCGCTATTTTTGGGTATTCTACGACGGGCTGCGCCTATGCATCACCCACACACGGGGGATTTATCATGGTAAAAAAATGGCAACAACTTCAAGCGATGTTGGCTGCCAAAAACTCCGGAAATTTGGGCGATTTTGCGATTCTCAAGTCTGATTTTCTGGGTGCAAAAGTTGCTCCAGAGGTAGCAGATAAATTGCGATCGCTAGAAGGATATTATCCCCTAATTGATTTGGAGAAATTAAGTCAATATGCTCTAGGCTCTTTTGGTAGAGAATATGCCGAGCACATGAAGGTCAACAACCTGAAGCCATTAACTATTAGTCCTGAACTTGATGAGATTGCTAAACGTAATGTCTTTGCTCTGCGCTATGTAGTTACCCACGACATTTTCCATGTCTTACTCGGCTTTGACACTAGCTATGCTGGAGAAATCGGCGTTTTGGCTTTTGCTACAGCCCAAAATTACAGCAATTCATTCAAAATCAGTTTGTTGCTAGCCAAATTTCTCTATCCGCTTCTGGCTCCCCGACAAATCAAAGCAATTTTTGCTAACCTGCAAAAAGGATGTGAATTAGGTAATAAAGCTGAGTTTCTCCTAGGCTACCGCTTTGAAGACCATTGGCAAGAACCAATTAACGATGTCAGAAAGCATTTAGGTTTACCCCAAATTTCTCTTATTTCACATCAAGATTACGTTAAAACTTAAGTCAAAGCTTGTTAATAAATATTAGGAGATAGCTAATGATTAAACTTCAAGAAAAATCTCCCAGACCAACTGTTGCTAAATTGCCGAACGGCTTCCAAGAATCACAATGGTTGCAGACAATAAAAATCATTTTACAACCACTACAAAATCTTGAAAGGTTGCAACAGCGCTATGGAGATATTTTTTATAGTAAATTCGGTAGTTTCCCACCGCAATTAATAATTAGTAATCCCCAAGCGATTCAGGAAATTTTTACTGCCGATCCCAAGCTATTTAAATCAGGTTCAGGAAACCAAATTATTCAACCCTTGGTAGGAGCAAACTCACTAATTTTATTAGATGGCGATCGCCACTGGCAACAGCGTAAGCTTTTAATGCCTCCCTTTCACGGTGAACGGATGCGGGCTTACGGTCAAATAATCCGTGAGATTACAGAGCAAGTAATTAGCCAGTGGGCAATTGGGCAACCTTTTGTAGCTCGTTCTAGTATGCAGGATATTTCCTTGCAAGTGATTTTGCGTTCTGTTTTTGGGTTGGAGGAAGGAGAGCGTTATCAACAAATCAAGCAGCTTTTAGTTGCGATGTTGAATACTTTTAATCATCCTTTAAGTGCAACTTTACTTTTTTTCAAATCACTGCAACGAGACTTAGGCGCTTGGAGTCCTTGGGGAAAATTTGCACGGCGAAGACAGGAACTCGATCAACTGCTTTACCAAGAAATTAATGAGCGTCGAGAGCAAGGTAAAACTGACGGTGAAGATATCCTCAGCTTATTAATGTCTGCGCGTGATGAAGCAGGGCAACCGATGAGTAATGTAGAATTACGCGATGAGTTGATGACGATGCTATTTGCGGGTCATGAAACTACAGCGATCGCTCTCGCTTGGGCTTTATATTGGATTCACTATGTCCCGGAAGTCCGCGAAAAACTGCTGCAAGAACTCAATTCTATTGATATCGCCAATGCAGATCCGATGGCGATCGCGCAATTGCCATATTTGAATGCTGTTTGTTCAGAAACACTGCGGATTTATCCTGTCGCTTTCTTTTGTTTCCCACGAATTCTGCAAACTGATATGCAATTCATGGGCTACGATTTACCAAAAGGAATGTACTTGTCAATCTGCATTTATTTGACTCACCAGCGCCCAGATATCTATCCTGAGCCTAAGCGTTTTAGACCAGAACGTTTCCTCGAACGGCAATTTTCACCTTATGAATTTTTACCCTTTGGCGGTGCTAATCGTCGCTGTCTTGGCGCAGCATTTGCCCTGTTTGAAATGAAATTGGTATTGGCAACTATCCTATCGCGCTACTCACTAGAATTGCTCGATAAAGTTCCCTTGCAACCTGTCCGTCGCGGCATAGTATTTGCACCACCTGGAGGTGTGCATTTAGCTGTAAAAGAAAAATTATAAAAAACTTGACCCACAAGGGGATGTAGTTTTTGGGCATGGGGAAGAAGTTACTAATGCCCTATGCCCCATTCCCCATGTCAACGCGATTCAGCACGACGAACAAAGGGTAAAAGGTCCTCTAAAATTGTCTCGTGGTAGTGTTCTTGAGGATAGTGACCAACATTATTCAGTTTTACTAATTCGCCATTTGGAACTGATTTGGCAAAATTTTCTGCCATCTCTACAGATAACCAAGGGTCAATCACGCCCCATTGAATTAAAATTGGTTGTTGCCATTGTTGAAAGCCAGATGAAATTTCTGTCATGGCTGAATCGAGTTGCAAATTGCGAATAGTTGCGAGAAGACCGCGACCAGGAGCAGAACTTTTCAAATATGGTCTACGATAAACATCTAAATCTTTATCTTCTATGCGGTAACGGCTACCACCTTCTAATGTCCTATCAACTAAAAGGGGGTCTTGGGTCATCATTTCACCTGCTAAAGGTAAACCCATTTGTTTGATTTTCCAAGGTAATTTCGCAGCCGTGGAAATCGGTGCATTTAAAATAGCTAAATTGGCAATTTGTTCGGGATGACGCAAGGCATATTGTAGTCCTACAGAACCTAAAAAACCTTGCACAACTAAAGAAAATCTTTCTAGTTCTAAGGCTTTGATAAATCCTTCTAAAGCTGTAATAAACGCCTCAGGAGTGTAAGCAAAATCTCGTTTTTCTGGCGTTGCTGAAAAGCCATAACCAATCCAATCAGGTGCGATCGCTCTTGTTCCCTGACTGGCTAAAGCAGGCATAATGTTACGCCAGCTGTAACTTTGTGAGACTATGCCATGTAGCAATACTACAGGTAGTAAGTCAGTTCTCCCAATTGGTGAAGCTTCTCGATAGAACCACTCTAATGAATTTACGGTTATTTTATGTTCTGTTAATGACACGCTACGTTCCTATTAGCTAGAAGGCAGAAGGCAGAGGGCAGAAGGGTGTATTTAAGGTAGGTTTCTGCATTAGTGACTATTTAAGTTACAGTCTCATTTCAATTCTTGGATATGAACTGTTTGAATCAAGCAAGAATGATTCTGATTTTCTTGATTGCCTTCTGCCTCCTGCCTCCTGCCTCCTGCCTTGTTTTAAAGAGAATCAATAGGAATAATCATCTCACGAATCGCATAAGCTGTTGCAGGTGCTAGTAAAACGCCGTTGCGATAGTGTCCTGTGGCTAAAAGGACATTATTAAATCCTGGCAATTTACCAATAACTGGCGCTGGGCGTCCTTCGGGGCGGGGACGTAAACCAGACCAAGTACGGATGATATTTGCCTGCGCTAATTCTGGACAGAATGCGATCGCTTGTTGTCTAACAGATTCCAGTAATTCTTGATTCGGCGAGATTTCATCCCCATCGCTAGGAAATTCTACCGTTGCACCTACCCAATAGTCGCCATTTCCCACAGGGACGATGTGGACATCATTACCAGTAATTGCTGGCTGGAAGTCTGGGTTTCCTAATGGATGTCCTAAGTGTAGTTGTAATGCTTGCCCCAATACAGGGCGAATATCAACTGTATGGTGTAATTGTGCTGTCAAAGGAGTTGAACCTAACCCGGCGGCGACTACAAACCAGTCAGCGGCAATTGTTCCGGCGGTTGTTTCTATTTGAGAGCAAAATTGCGGTGAAGTTTGGGCATCTGTCACAGTTACACCAAATTTGAAGTTAACGCCGTTGTGCTGGGCTGCCTCAACTAAAGCTAATGTTAGGGCTGTAGGGTCAAGTTGGCGGTCTTGAGGAGAATAGACAGCGCCTGTAATTTTTTCGTTATTTACCTGTGGGCAGATGTTTTTCAGTTTATTCTTATCCCAGATTTCTAACTGCCAGCCTTGAGAGTGGCGAATTGCTTGCAGCTTTTCCCAGTCTGCAAGATTTTCCTCTTGTGAGCAAAGACTGAGTATTCCTTGACGATTAAACGGGATTTTACGACCTGTGATGGCTTCTAATTCAGGAATTAAGGTTTCATAGCGTTGGATGCTACTTTGTCGGAGTCGCCAAGCTTTACCCTTGATTTTGTGGCTAATTACGCCCATCAGTACGCCAAGTGCAGCGCCAGTGGAAGCTTGTGCGGGTGGTTGGCGATCGCAAACCGTGATATTTAGACCTTTAACTAAACTTAGTTCATAGGCGATCGCAGCCCCAACTACGCCACAGCCGATAATTACTACATTCATTGACTTTATCCAGAAGTTAAGAGTTAGAAATTTATGATTCCTAACTCCTAACTCATAACTCATAACTCAGCGCTTATGACTCGGCTTGAGTGCTTGTATCAGGAACCAAATCGAGGAATTTATCAATGTCTGCAAAAGCTGCTTGAGAGTTACTCAAAGCCAGTTGAGAATTACCAGAGGTAGCGGCTTGATCGACTTTAACCAAATGGTTAAACAAATCACGCGCTATTTGACGTGCTACGGGTTGTTCCTTAGGTAAGAGGTTAGGAATCACATAAGTTATGTCCATCCTAGCTTCTGTTATTGGGCCATGTATAAAATTACCCACATTTATCCAATCTTTCTTTTGGATCAGGCTTGTAAGTTCTTCTGAGCGATCGCGCACAGCCTGAATATCTGGAACATATACCTGAATTTTCGTCAGTTGTGCTGTTGTATAAGTAGGAGGTGCTACTGCAACAGTAGGACCACCACAACCGATCAGGAATGTTGCCAAGAATACTAAAACCAATGACAAAAGAGAGCGTTGACGCGACATATATTGAACTAATTTGCTGTTTGTTTGCCGACTAACAGTGTAATTTTAGATCGCTGAGGTAATTTATCGTTCTTACCAGGAAAGGATTTTCGGCAAAATTTTTCATACTAGCTGCTTATTTGCTAAAAATAGCCAATCATCTGCGTAATTTTGAAAATTTTTAAGTATAATTACTCAATATAACTGGCATTTTCTACAACTTCTACAAGCAGTTTTTGTTAATAATGATTGTTAGGAAAGCATAATTTAGAGTTGCGAACCAAAAAATACCTTGATAAGCTGAAATACCAATACCCTAAACTTTCTGGCGGTTTTTTATCTTCATATTTCCTCTAGGCCGATGCAATATTAGGAGTGTTTTTTCGTGAACGCATCTGAACAAGCAACTAACCTTGAACTCGCCAGCAAGATTGCTACAGTAGTTAATTTGTTTAAATTTGAGTTTCCTGATGCCAAATCGGATCTAAAACCTTGGAAGAACGATCCCGAAACCAGAGAGTTAGTCGATCCCGATTCAATAGATATCGGCTTTCACTTTCCTGGTATCAGCAAATCTTGGCGCAGTCGTAGCGTCTTAATTCAAATCCGATTTTATCAAGACCCAGTAAGCAATTCACGTCGAGCGATCGGTGTAGAAGTCGCTGCATTCGATCATCGCGGCGAAGCTTGGCGACTTTCTACCATAGATAACTGGAGTATAGTTGGTGCTTCTATACCTTCCCCTCAAGTTGGCGATAAATTAAAACTAATTTGTCGACAAATTTTAGAAGTATTTAATAAAACTAGTGATTAAAATCAGCTGATAAAAATTCGCTAACACATCTACAATATTTATTGTTCATGATGTATCGTACCATTTCGGCTTGGGAATCACTTTCCGTGTCTAGGTTTTGTAAATATAGCTGTCGTACTCATTTTTCAAGTTAGTATCAAAAATAACTGAAAATTTCTGCGGGCATTGATCTGAGATTCCGGCGAAAACAGAAATAGAGGCTGGAAAAGCTATGGAAACCAACTCTTTCAAAAAGTGTCCAACTTTGGAGGAGATTGTCGATCGCGCTATTTTACAAGTTAAACCAGATACGTCGGTGCTTGAAGCGGCTGTCTTGATGAGCCAGGAGCAAGCGAAAGGTTGTGTTTTAGTGGTAGATGGGGCGCTGTTATTAGGCATCTTCACTGAGCGAGATGTAGTTAAAATAACTGCATCTGGAGTAGATTTATCCAGCACAGAAATAGCTCAGGTGATAGCGCAACCTTTAATTAGCCTGACTCTTGATGACAAGCAAAATGTCCTGACAGCTTTATCTGTAATGCGTCAGCATCAAATTCGTCACCTGCCTCTGGTAGACAATCGGCGGCAATTAATCGGTTTAGTCACCCAAGAGCAAATTTATCAGGCGATCGCACCCTTAGAACAGCTGGAAGAAATCAGCGAGCGTAAACGACTGGAAGTCGAACTGCAACAGCGCGAAGCATTTCTGAGCAGTATCTACGATGGTGCAGAGCAGTCCATGTTTGTAGTCGATGTCACTGAAGCGAACGACTTTCGTTATGTTAGCTTTAACCGTTCAGCCCAGCAGTCTGTAGGAGTTAGTCTTCAAGATATTCAAGATAAAACACCAGAAGAGGTGTTTGGAACACAGACAGGTAAAATCTTTCGACAAAATTATCAACGCTGTGTACAAGCGGATAGCAGCATTACCTATGAAGATCATTTCATATTTGACGATCGCCCAGCCTGGACACTCACAACCCTAGCTCCGTTACGAAATCAGGAGGGCAGGATTTATCGCCTTGTAGGTACCGCGATCGAGATTACCGATCGCAAACAAGCAGAAGCGGCATTGCGCGAAAGTGAAGCAGAATTTCGTGCCATGTTCAACGTGAGTAGCGTAGGTATGGCACAGGTGGATATTCAAACTCGTCGCTTTCGGCGGGTGAATGCTGCCTTTGGCAAGATTACCGGATACACCGAAGCCGAATTACTTGCCCTTACAGTTGATGACATTAACCATCCCGACGATCGCGATCGCGATCGGCAACTTTATATCAATCTACTAAATGGGGATAGCTACCAGTCGGAAAAACGCTATCTGCGTAAAGATGGTAGCAGTGTATGGGTACTAGCGACTGGCAATCTCATCCGCGATGCCCAAGGGCAACCACTCCGCGCCTTCGCTATTATTCAAGACATCAGTGAAAAGGCGCGGATCGAAGCAGAGCGCCAGCAAGCCGAAGCCGCCATGCGATTGAGCGAAGCGCAACGCCGACTTGCTCTAGACTTAACCAACACTGCCAGTTGGGACTTGGATATCGCCATTGGGAAAGTCCTCTGGAGCGACTATATGTTCTCGCTATTTGGGCTGACACCAGGTGCAGTAGAGCCAAGCTATAGCGCTTGGCGTAACTGCGTTCATCCAGAAGATATCGATCGCCTGGAAAGCGCGGTTGCAAACCATTTGCAAAACCGGACGTTATATAACGAAGAATACCGAGTCGTTTATCCCGATGGCAGTATCCATTGGGTTCTCAGCAGAGGTCGGGGCATTTATGATGCCACTGGTCAGCCAGTGCGGATGGTTGGCATCACAATGGACATTAGCGATCGCAAGCAACTTGAGCTATCTTTGCAAGCCTCACAAGCAAAACTTAGCCGAATTTTGGATAGCGCGTTTGCGGCAATTTCCAGCCTTCGAGTTTATGCTAATCGAGACTGGCAATATGAATATTGGTCTGCCGGATGCGAAAGGCTATTCGGTTATTCATTGGCAGAATATGCAGATAAATATTTTTGGATGTCCCAGGTTCTCCCAGAGGATCGAGAGCATTGTATGATGCCCCTATTCGATGATTTTTTTGCAGAACGGGATGCCACTATTGAGTATCGGTTTCGGAGAAAAGATGGCTCGATTCGCTGGTTTTCTAGTTCCTACACATCTCAGCAGATTGCAGAAGACTGTTGGATCGTCACCACGGTTAACCACGATATTAGCGATCGCAAGCTAGCCGAACAGAAAATTGCCGAACAGGCAGCTTTAATCGATATCGCTACCGACGCATTTCTTGTTCAAGATTTAGACAACCGCATCTTATTTTGCAGCAAAGGAGCCGAATGCTTATACGGCTGGACAGCGGCAGAAACATTGGGGAAAATCGTCCACGAGTTGTTTAACACAGAACCGCGATCCCAACTAGCTGAAGGTCTAAAGACGGTTGTAGCGCAAGGTTTCTGGCAAGGCGAACTCGAACAATTCACTAAATCTGGTAAAAAAATTATAGTTGCAAGTCGCTGGACGCTGGTGCGGGATGAATCTAGTCAGCCCAAATCCATTCTCGTCGTGAACAGCGACATCACCGAAAAGAAAAACCTTGAAGAACAGTTCTACCGCGCCCAGCGCTTAGAAAGCATAGGAACTTTAGCCAGTGGCATTGCCCATGATTTTAACAACCTCCTGACCCCCATTCTCGCTGTTTCTCAATTGCTGCCTCTCAAATTCCGCGATCTTGACGACCAGACGCGACATTTTTTAACGATGCTGGAAGAAAGTGCTAAACGCGGAACTAATTTGGTTAAACAACTGCTTTCTTTTAGCCGGGGAACACAAGGCAAGCGACTTATTATCCAATTGGGACACTTGCTCTCGGAATTAGTCACTGTGGCTCAAAGTACCTTTCCTAAATCGATCGATATCTCCAGGGAGATACCAACGCGGGAACTCTGGCTAATTTCAGCTGATAGTACCCAAATTCACCAAGTATTCATGAATATTTTGGTTAATGCCCGCGATGCCATGCCCAATGGCGGGAATTTAACTATCTCGGCGGAAAATCGCTACTTGGATGAAAATTATGCCCGCATAAATTTGGAAGCTCATGTAGGTTCATATATTGTGATTAAGATTTCTGATACGGGAACTGGCATTCCCTCAGAACTGATGGAGCGAATTTTCGATCCCTTTTTTACTACCAAAGAAGTCGGTAAAGGGACGGGACTTGGACTAGCAACTGTACTAGGGATTGTAAAAAATCATGGCGGTTTTGTGAAAGTTGATAGCGAGGTAGGAAAGGGAACGCAATTCGAGGTTTTTTTGCCTGCTGTCGAAGGAGCAGTTAGCCAACCAAACTCAGAAAATGAACTCCCAACAGGCAACGACGAATTGATTCTGATTGTGGACGATGAACAATCAATTCAAGAGATCACAAAAACCTCTTTGGAAAACTACAATTATAGAACTCTTCTCGCCAGTGATGGAATTGAAGCGATCGCCACCTATGCCAAACATAAAGAGGAAATCAGCATTGTTTTAATCGATCTGATGATGCCAAATTTGGATGGATTGACAGCTATCCGCGCTATGCAATTAATAAATCCCCAGGTAAAAGTAATTCCTACCAGTGGACTTCCTGCTAGCGCTCAAAAAGCTCTCCCGGCTAATATTAAGACATTTTTGTTGAAGCCTTATACACTCGAAGAATTATTAAATGCTATCAATAGCATTTAGTTGAAATCTCTGTGAAATGACAGCATTGATCGCTAACGTTAAAGCATTTGTGACAAACGTTTTAATCACCACAAAAGCCAATTGAGTTCAAAGTTCATCTACATTGTTAAATGCTTGAGAAGCAATGAACAAACATCTGTTGCCGCAATTAAATTTCTATCGACTAAATCAGTCTGATGGCTAATCAACATCGGGCCTTCTTCTGGAGAAGTCGCAATACAACCATGAGAACCACGCACTAAGGAAGCATCCAGAGGAATCACATCCATGAGGTAGCGAAAACCTAGTTGTTTCTGCAACAGCTTGGTAGCAATTTTGAGTTTGGGAAATTTCAGTTGCGGATCGAGGAAAAGTTCTACAGGATCGTAACCAGGTTTGCGGTGGATATCTACGGTTCTCGCGAAATCAGGCGCTTTGGCATCATCAAGCCAGTAGTAATAGGTAAACCAAGCATCAGATTGAGCGATCGCCACTAACTCACCAGATCGAGGATGATTGAGATGATAGGCTTGTTTCCCTTGTTCATCTAATACTTGCGCTACACCTTCAGTTGCTTCTAACAAATCGCGCACTTTCGGAATATACGCCGGATCGTTCACATAAACATGAGCAACTTGATGATCGGCTACAGCAAAAGCAATACTAGCACCAGGATCGAGTAGTTCGCGTCCTAGCTCTTCTCTCACAGTAATTAAACCATTTTTTCGCAGTACACGGTTCAAATCCACTGCTTGAGAAACAGGAGTAATGCCATACTCTGAAAGTATAATTACCTGAGTATTACGTGCTTGATAATAATTAATTAACTCTCCACAAACTGTATCAATTTCTTTTAAATCTTTTTGGATTAGTTTCTCATCTTGACCAAATTTTTGTAAGCAGTAATCTAAATGCGGTAAATAAACTAATGTTAAAGTAGGGCTGTAGCGTTCCTCAATCCATTTTGCAGAATTAGCAATCCACTGGCTAGAAATAATTGAGGTATTTGGCCCCCAAAAATTAAACAGTGGAAATTGACCTAAATCTGATTGAATTTCCTCACGGATATTAGCAGGATATGTATAAATATCTGGTAGTTTTCTGCCATCTGCAGGGTACATCGGGCGAGGTGTAATGGCATAGTCTACTGAAGAATACATATTGTACCACCAAAAAAGATTGGCACAAGTAAAGTTGGGGTCAATTGATTTAGCAATTTCCCAAATTTTGGGAGACTGTACTAATTTATTAGACTGTCGCCAAAACTTCACTTCACAATCATCTCGGAAGTACCAACCATTAGCAACAATGCCATGTTCATCAGGCATTTTTCCTGTTACATAAGTAGCTTGAACAGAACAAGTCACCGCAGGTAATACTGATGTAATTGGCACTACTCGCCCTTTTGCTGCCCATGCAGATAAAAACGGTGTGTTTTCTCCCAGTAAACTGGGTGTTAAGCCGACGACATTTAGAACAACCGTTTTTTGCATTAATTTAATCTCCTTTTACTTACTAACAAAATTTTTTAATACCCATTCATATTCCCGCTGAATAGAAGTCAGCACATCTATTTTCATTTCGGATGGCAATACATCCCAAGTGTAAGTTTCAATTTCTAGATGATGACAAGCATTATTTTTTTGCAGTAAATCCAAAATCGTCACAATATCATCTTGTGTAGACTGCAAAATTTGATAATCGCGGATGAAAATTGGTACATGAAAATGAGTACGCCATTCTTCAGCCAGCGATTGTTCTAAATATGGTAATGCTGCGATTAAATCCGGATAGTGATACAGCATACCGTCACCCCGACGTTCTATAACTTGGTGCAAATAGGTAGATTCAGCAAAAGGTTGTAAGCGTTCAACTATTAAACGCCGTTGCTCAACATCAGCCGGAATTTTTACTTGAATTGCTGCGCTGATTTGGATTTTACCAATTTTAATACCTGCTGCTTGCAAACGTGTAAATACAGTATCAGGCTGCTCATATTCAACTGAGAAGTGGCAGGTGTCATAGCAAATGCGTACATGATCGAGTAATTTACTCTCCGCTAAACTCTGTTCAATATTTAGTTTTTGGGCTAAATAACTACCAGCAATTGGTAACAACCAATTCTCATAAAAATCAATTACTTCAGCAGTATTCTCAATTAAACCATCAGGTTCAGGTTCTAAATCAATGTGCAGCAACTTACCTGTATAGTTCTGGATACGAACCATTTCTGCAACAACTGAGGCTATATGAAAACAGCTATTCTTCAGAACTATATCCCAAGTGGCTTGGTCGTCTCCCCACCAAGGTTTATAAGATAAAGGCAAGGTAGAAATACCACCATCCAGTTCTTCTGGTAACAGCGCAGCTAAAATTTTTGTCAAGTTTAATGTATACTTCAGTCGTTCCTGAGTTGACCAATCTGGTACATAAACTTGGTCTTTAACAATTTGGTGATGAAATCCCCCATAGGGAAATCCATTTAAAGTGAAAACATATAAATCTTCTTGATTTAGCCAAGCTTGAAACTGAGCCAAGTTATCACTTTCTAAAAGTTGCTTTGCGGCTATATCTGCTAATCGCAAGCCAATTCCAAAAGGTGCTTGAGGTGATAAACGCGATTTGAGTTCAGGAATATATTTTTCTAAATTAGCAAAAACCTCTCCCCAACTTTCACCAGGATGAATATTTGTGCAGTAAGTTAGGTGAAATTGGCTGTTTGTGGCAATCTTCATCTTAGATATACATACCCTATTTGCGATTTGCAACTAATTTTAGTGCAATCAGCAGGCTATCTCAATGAAAACAGTATTTTCGTTTCTGCCCTATGCCTTACTTCAAGTAACAGCAAACATTTTGGCAAATGACATTGAAATGGGCAGCAAAATTAGCACTAACAAACCGTAAGCGAAACCAGCGAAACCAGCTGCAACTGTGGCATCTAAGATAATCAGAGATAACACACCGACTTTGACTGCATTGCGGATTTTATCTGGTATTGGTTCACGAGCAGCTTGAATAAAATTAGGCAAGACTCGCACAGCTAATAAAACAGCGAATGGTAAGGCTGAAATTGCTCTATATTCTGCGAAAAATCCTAGAGCTACAACTGCCGTCAGGACTATTGCAATCAACAAGACTGCTATTACTCCCGTAATTCTTTTACCGCCATGAACTTCTCCTTGGCTAATTGCAGTGATTGCAGCAATGTAAAGCACCGGAATCAGAGCTAAATACCAGCGTTCTGATAATATTCCTGGTACAACACTTACACCCAATAACAAGTTACTGCCACGACATAAACCCATGTTTAAAGGGCCAAACAAGGGATGATGCTTGGCTAGTGAGTCATACAACAGTGATGCAGAGGTAATAACTAGAGCTAAAATGGCACTCAACCAAGAAACTTGAGACGCTGAAAAAAGAGCGATCGCAAATAATATACTTCCCAACAAAGCAGCATTCTCACGAGACACGCGACCGCTAGGAATTGGTCTAGATGGCCGTTCTTTTCGATCTAATTCGGCATCAAAAACATCATTAAAAACTATACCGCCGCCGTATAAACCAGTTGTAGCCAATAACAACCAAGCTAAGGGAATTAAACTGGTAGCAGTTGCTTCACCGTTAATTAATTGAGCAAAAATAATTCCCGAACCTGAGGCTGCAAAGCCAACTAAAATATCAGCCCACGCAGTTACAATATTAGCCGGACGCATCAACTCCAAATACCCACGCCAGCTTTGAAAATTCAAACTTGCAACATTCACTACATTTGTCCTTTGTCAGTTGTTATTCTTACAAAGTTCTGAGCGGAGGTTTCTTCCGCTCAACGCCAGTTCGTTCAAGTCGGGAGACCCTTTCGGCAGTTCCTCCTGGGGGGAACCCCCAAGACTGGACTGCCTCACCACACGACTGGCTCGACTTTGCGCTTTGTCGTTGGTCAAGAGTCAAGGATCGAGCATTTCTTCCCCCTGCTCCCTGCACCTTCCTGCTACTCAATCAGCACATAATCTGCAACTGATTTAATCCCTGGTTCCTGTCCCCGTAATACAGAATTACCATTGAACATTTGACGCTGGTCGGTAGATTCAGCATTTAGCCAATCAGATGCTTTCATTTGCCCTGTTTGACCGTAAGCAAATAGAGCATTTTCGTAACAAACTGCGCGTACATATTCTTCAGGAATGCCTGTTTCTAACATTAATTTTGCTGTTTTTGGGACTGCTAATGGATCGCTCACACCCCAATCGGCGCTACTATCGACAATGATGCGATCGCATCCATACTGACGGACAATTTCTACCATTCTGGCGTTACCCATCTTGGTTTTCGGGTAAATTGTGAAAGCTGCCCAAAAGTCGCGTTTCAAAACTTCTTCAACGGTTTCTTCGTTGTTGTGGTCAATAATTACTTGTGAGGGATCTAGTCCATATTCAATGCAACGATCCATACTACGGCTAGCACCCTCTTTTTTATTGCGATGGGGAGTATGAATCAAGACCAGCATATCGAGTTCTTTGGCTAATGCTAGTTGTTGACAAAAGTATTTATCTTCTGCTTCTGTCATATCGTCATAGCCAATTTCCCCAATGGCAACAACTCCCTCTTTGCAAGCATAAAGCGGTAACAGTTCCATAACTTCTGCTGCTAAGGCTTCGTTGTTAGCTTCTTTAGGGTTGAGTCCGATGGTGCAGTAATGTTGAATGCCAAATTGGCTTGCACGAAACCTCTCCCATCCTACAAGACTGCTGAAGTAGTCTTTAAAAGAGCCAGCTGTGGTTCTTGGCTGTCCTAACCAAAAAGATGGTTCAATAACGGCGACAATACCGTATTCCCGCATGATTAGGTAATCGTAGGTGGTACGGGAACACATGTGGATGTGAGGGTCGATAAACATCATAATAAGTAGGGATTTTTAAGAAATAAATTAACCACAGAGACACAAAGTCACAGAGAAATAGAGACTGTCAATAGTTCTTTGACTATGGACTCTAGACATTATTTGCAAACTAGCAGGCGATCGCAGTTAAAATTACTCCAAGTCAGTTCGCCTTGTTGAATAGCTGAGTGCAACTTTGGGTAACGAGAGAGTAATGCTTGGGCTTCGGGTAAAGGAGATTGAGCGCAGGCTAAGGCGGCGGCTCGTTGTTCAGCCATATCTCCGTCTGCTAGTACTTTTGCCAAATCTGCAATAATTGCCGTATCTGCAAAAGCTCCTACTGCTCGCCACAGTTCTGGTGATACTGAGCGTTTTGCTGCCCAACGCTCATGGGCATAGTTTGCTAACATCCTTGCCAATTCTGGGTTAGCACGCCGATCTAGACCCCAAATCTGATGCAAAGGACTCCCAACAAACAAAGCCTTCAGCACCATTTGATTCCATGCAATATTATCTAAGTAATTAGCCGGATAAGGATTGTTTAGAGCTATGGCTTGGAAAACATTAGTCATATTGCTGCGAATACCTTCAGCAGCGCGTTGGCGATGTAGCTCTGGACGAGGTAATAACGGTAAACTTTGATACAGTGCAATCAACTCGCCCATATCCGCAGTACTGAAGACTTTATCGAGCGATCGCACATAATTCTCAGTATTATTGTTGGGTAAAGCCAGTACCAATAATGTTCTACCAGCTTGATCTACCGTCCAATTACCAGGAAAACAACCTGGAAGCAGGTTAGAAGCTGCGGCTAAGTCTTGGGGTGTTAGCTGAAAATTATCTTTACCTAGATAACGTGGTACAGCACTAAAAGCTGTGAAAAATACTCGCTCAAGAGCGCCATTTGCAATCTGTGCTTGCTTTTGTTCCAGCCAGGCTAATCCGTCCCTAGAAACAGACTTGGCTAGCCAATCATGCAACAACTGGTTTCCACTACTCATAATTAATTCAATAGATCCTTTAATTCTTGATATGACAAACTAAAAGATAAAATTTGGCGCTAAATATGGAAATTTATTATTAAGTCATTTCGAGAATATCATAACTAACTAAGTATAGTAACTTCCCTGAATTTATAAAAAAAATTATGCGAACAACTTTACTGAATCTATAAAAATCTCTCAGCTTTAAATAAGATAATGTAAAGATGCGGTTAAAGGGCATCAAATTATAAAGCTATCTTATATAGAATACTTTTACCACCCTTGATTAAATAATGACCTTTCAAATAAACTTCAAAAATAAATAATGTATTTTATGGCTATCATGCTATATGAAATAAAGGCAGCTAAAATTACTGAGTTAGTGAATTGAAGCTATCTAGATTTAGTATTCAATTAGTATGATTTCCTCTTACTAATGATTTTGTAGCCAATATGAATGGTAATAATATCTTTATTCATATTGGTTGAAAATTTCTATCACAAAAGTTTTTCTTAAGACGTATTCAAGTAAAAATGTTAATTACACATAAGACTCTGCTTGGACTGCAACCAATTAAGCAATCTGTCTGCGTCAACTTTAACTATGATGTTCATTTCACTCATGGTTTGTTTGAGTTGGACAATCCTTTGCTAGCAAAAGTGATTGCCTCAGATGCAGAAATGACACCAAAGAAAGTTTTAGCGGTAGTAGACGGAGGATTTTTAAAACAACATCAAGGGTTGCTCAAAAAATTATCTGTTTATACTCAATTTTATGGAGATGTCATCACTTTAGCTGATGAGCCAATCATCATTCCAGGCGGAGAAATAGTTAAGAACGAAGCAAGATTTGTAGATCAAATTCATCAGATAATTGATGCCAATGGCTTATGTCGCCACTCTTACGTGTTAGCGATTGGCGGTGGAGCCTTGTTGGATATGGTAGGATATGCCGCAACAACTGCTCACCGAGGAATTCGATTGCTACGAGTGCCAACTACAGTATTAGCGCAAAACGATTCGGGTGTAGGAGTAAAGAACGGAATCAATGCTTTTGGCAAGAAAAACTTTCTCGGCACATTTATGCCACCTTATGCAGTATTGAATGACTTTGATTTTCTCACTAGCCTTGACGATCGCGATTGGCGATCGGGTATTGCAGAGGCTGTGAAAGTAGCACTGATCAAAGATGCAGATTTCTTCCAGTTCATTCTGACTTATGCCGATAAATTAGCTAACCGCGACATGAAGGCAATGGAAAAGCTAATTTATCGTTGTGCCCAATTGCACCTACAACATATTGCCAAAAGTGGCGACCCCTTTGAAAAAGGTTCATCACGCCCTTTAGACTTTGGACATTGGGCAGCTCATAAATTAGAACATGTCACAGATTATAAGTTACGTCATGGCGAAGCCGTTGCGATCGGTATTGCTCTGGATAGTACCTATTCTTATTTAACTGGGCTACTATCGCAATTAGAGTGGCAAAGGATTTTAGATACACTTAAGAGATTAGGCTTCACTTTATACGTAGCTGCACTAACAGAGCAATTACATCAACCAGACCATCCCCATCATTTATTTAGGGGTCTAACTGAGTTCCGCGAACACTTAGGTGGCAAATTGACAATTACTCTTCTTCAGGGAATTGGACAAGGAATAGAAGTTCATCAAGTAGATTTATCTGTGTATAAACAAGCGATTTCGATGTTGCAAGATTGGGAACTTTCTTATTCTTGATAAGAAAATTTAATTGACAAAATACTCCAAGCTGGTAAACATGATAATGCACATTTAAATTGCTCATTTTCTAGTTAATCGCTCTTTCATCATTCTCATGAGAGTGATGAAAGAGCGATAAGTTTGTCAAAAAGAGCTACTATGTGCGGACGGAAATGGTAGAAAGTCAAATTGACTTTCTACCATTTTTTATCTGTATTATATTTACTTTCAGCCTAGAAAAATTCAAGTTTCTGCAATAGCTTGTTCTATACAAGCCTTCATTTTTTCTGACATAGATTTGACATAGGGTTCGCTAAAAATCGAGAAGTGGTTTCCTGGAACATGTTGGATATCGAGACCACCTAAAGCCAATTCACTCCAACCCATGTTTGGATCTACCTCACCTGCATTGTTTACAGGACGTTCTTCTGCTCGAAATACAGTGACTCGGCCTGGATAAGCTTTTGGAATATATACCTTGGCAGCTTGCTTGTTAAAATCCTTAATTTTTACTTGTTTGCGGTAGGTGTAAGGTAAGATGCGGGAGATGTTCAGGTAAGCTTTAAAAGTAAATTTTCTGAACATTTGTTTAACCATATACTCAACCCAACTGCTCTTTCCTTCTATTTGCTGAAGAATGTAGTTAGGGCCGACTTCTAAAAGGTTATTTAAATGGCGAGAAATACGCTTTTGTGCAGGTATGGGTTTAATAGTAGTTTGCCGACGAGTTGTATTACTAGTATCAAATAAAGCTAACAAAGCAACTTTGTGACCTTGTGCTACTAGCTGTCGAGCCATTTCCCAAACAACTAAACCACCAAAAGAATAGCCTCCTAGAAAATAAGGCCCTTGAGGTTGAATAGTTTGGATCTCCTTAATATAGTGAGCCGCCATTTTCTCAACCCGAGTTAGAGGGGCTTTTCTTCCATCTACACCTCTAGCTTGGAGTGCATAAAATGGCTGGTCTGCACCGAGATAATTAGCGAAATTACGATAGTAAAGAACACTTTCACCAGCACCATGAACACAAAATAGAGGTGGCTTATCACCGTTGGGTTGAAGCGGTACTAGTGATGACCAAGGTAGCCATTCTCCTGTCTCTAGATTAGTTGGATTTTCATCTACAATTTGTTGCGACTTATTGCCTTTGAAAACTTTGGCGATCGCTTTCCCAAAAAAGTCTTTAACTAAATGCAGCGGTTGCTCGCTATTCGGTTGGCTTTCGGGTGATTTGTCGCGGAGGAAATGAGCTAATTGCTCAATAGTTGGTGCTTGTAAAAGAATAGATAGAGGCAGAGTTTTGCCAAAAGCTTTTTCAATCTCAGCAAATAGGCGTACTGCAATTAGTGAGTGTCCACCTAAGTCAAAAAAGTTGTCTGTGATGCCAATAGGATGAATGCCTAAGAAATTCTCCCAAATTTCTGTTAACTGAATTTGCAATTGGTCTTCTGCTGGAACAAATATTTTTTCTATTTGAGTATTAGTTGTATTCAGGCAAATTTTGGCTTGATTATCTAAACTTCCCACAAACTCAATATTGCCATCACTTAAGTAGCGTCCTAAATCGCCAGTTCTGTAAAGATATGCTCCAGATTCGCTGCTAAAGGGATTAGGGATAAATTTCTCAGATGTTAACTCCGGACGGTTGAAATAGCCTTGAGCAACACCAATACCACTGATGTATATTTCACCAGTCACGCCGATGGGTATAGGTTGCGATCGCTTATCGAGGATGTAAACTTGGGTATTAGCGATCGCTTTTCCTAGAGGAATTTCTGAGCGTGTTTCACTAGCTTCCGTCGCAGTCTCCGGATCGTAAACCGTGGCGGTTAAAGTCGTTTCTAGCGTTCCATAAGCATTCAGCCAGCGTACTTGCTTACCAACCTTTTCTACCCAAGTTAAATAAGCATTGCGGGAGACTTTTTCGCCACCAACCATCACTAAACGCAAACTAGCTGGTAAGGTTTGAGGAGATGCAGATAATTCTTTGACTAACTCATACCAAAAAGCAGTAGCTAAATTAACAACGGTAATTTGTTGTTGAGCAACGAATGAGAAAAACTGCGCCGCTGAGTTTTGTACTTCTTGAGATTGCAGAATTGCAGTAGCACCTGTAACCCAAGTAGGAAAGAGTGATTCAATAAACGTATCGCCTCTGAGACTAGGTTGAAGTAAGACGCGATCGCTCTTTGCCAATTCCCAAGTTTCGCTGATTGCAAGGCTGTGGGTAACAAGATTGCTGTGTGTAATCACTACACCATTTACGCCAGAAACATACATTACACAGGCGAGATTCTCCCCTGTAGCCTGACAAACTGGATTTTCAGTTGAGTAAATAGTGATACTTTTTAATTCAGTATCTATACAGATAACTTGCACCTGATGCTCAGGAACTCTCTTAACTAAGGAACTTTGAGTTAAGAGAAAAGATACTTGAGCATCTGCTAAAATCTCAGCCCCAGATGTCGGTGCGATCGCTACATAGGTTCCCCCGGCTTTTAAAATACCCAATAGCCCCACAATCGTGTCTAGGGAAGGCTCTAAATACAAACCGACATTTACTCCGGCTCCTACGCCTAAAGTTTGCAAATAGTGAGCTAGCTGGTTTGCGCGGTGATTGAGTTCTAGATAGGTGAACTGCTGATTTGCAAAACTGACTGCAATATTATTGGGAGTGAGTTTAACTTGATTCTCAAAATACTGATGTATGCAAATATCTTGGGGATAATCAGCTTGTTTGCCATGCCAATCAACTAATAATTGCTGTTCCCCAGCTGTTAACAGCGGTAACTCCGAAATCGGCCGATCTGGGTTGGCAACAATACCTTCCAGTAAAGTTTTGTAATGTCCCAGCATCCGCTCTACGGTACTGGTATCAAACATATCGGCATTGTAATCGAATACCATGCCCAGACCATTATCCTGTTCCCGTAATACCAATGTCAGATCGTATTTGGTCTTACCATGATATATGTAGCCAAATAGAGAAGCGATCGTCAAATCGGGCAGTTCTACCGCTGCCATACCACGACCATTTGACCAAGGCGGATTGAGGGAGAATTTTACTTGAAATAGTGAGGAAGTATTACGGCTTTGTTGTTCTGGTTTAAGTTCTTCAATAAGTCTTTCAAAAGGTAAATCTTGATGGCTATAAGCTTCTAAACAATCCTTACGTACTCGGTCTAATAATTCTCGGAAAGTGGGATTACCAGCTAAGTTACTCCGCAGTACCAAAGTATTCGAGAAAAATCCAACCAGTCTTTCGGTTTCAACTTGTCCGCGTCCAGCACTGGCAAAGCTAACTAGTAAATCTTCTTGCCCAGAATAGCGGTAAAGCAATAACTCAAACACTGTTAATAAAGTCATAAACAGGGTGGCTCCCCATTTTTGACTCAAGTCTGTCAACGCATGGTTGAGCGCCTTGGGTAGTAACAGCGCCGCGCGATCGCCTCGGTATGTTTGCGCTCCTTGAGGACGAGGATGATCGTAAGGTAAGTCTATAATCGGTAAATGGCCTTCTAGCTTTTGCTTCCAGTAGTTTACCTGTGACTCTAAAACTTCACCTTGCAGCCATTGATGTTGCCAATGAGTAAAATCAGCATACTGTACTGGTAAGGGCGGTAAAGGCGAAAGCTGACCGGCTGAAAGTGCTTTGTAGATGGTAGTAAAGTCTTGATAGAACACATCAGAAGAAGCACCATCGCAAACTATACTGTGCATATTCCAAATCAGCAGATGTTCGCGATCGCTCAACCGCAGCAGCAGCACTCGCAAAACTGGCCCATTAGCTAAATCAAAAGGTTGATGAGCTTCTTTAGTTGCTAAGATGTGAGCTTCTGTCTCTCTTTGTTCTTCTGGTACTTGCTGTAAGTCAATAACTGGTAGCTTCAAGGAAACATCCGTGGCGATGACTTGAGTCGGCTTACCATTCACAGCCGGAAAAGTTGTCCGCAATACTTCATGACGACGGACAACTTCTCGCAAACTTTCCTCCAACACAGCAACATTGAGATTCCCCGTAAACCGCACCACCACGGGCATATTATTTGAGGAACTATTGGGTTCAAACTGATGCAGAAACCACAAGCGTTGCTGTCCAAAAGAAACGGGCAAATTACCAGTTCTTTCACAAACGACAATTGGCGGAATTTTGGCAGTAGTGACTGTGGTAACTTGACGCAGAAAGTTGATAATTTCGGCTTTTTGCGTTTTTAACTCGTTCAGCAATTCTGGCGTTAGGCTGTCTTTTGCTGCGCGATAACGCAGGCGATCGCCCTCTAACCAAAGTTTGACATCGCGCTGGCGTAGCTCAGATAGTAGTTCATCCAATGTTTTCATAAAACCTCGTGGAAAATGTGGCTGTGTGGGTAATTGGTAATGGGAATAGGGATTTCTCCCCTTCCCTCACCAAACCTGATTAGCTATAGAAGGATCAAAGCTCACCTTCTTCGTAATCATCTGCTGAATCACTCTCAGCAGCTTGAATACCTTGGGCAGCCCAACGCAGAGTTTCCACTCGTTCAGCCAAATCTGCTACCGTGGGTAATTCAAATAAATTGGACATCAAAATTTCTACTTGCAAAGCCTGTCTCAGACGAGAAATTACTTGAATTCCGAGGAGAGAATATCCGCCCAATTCAAAAAAGTTGTCATAAATTCCCACCTGCTTGACATTTAAAACCTGTGTCCAGATATCTGCAATTTGCTGCTCAATGGGAGTACGAGGTGCAACATAATTTGCTTCTAGTTCTGGACTATAAGCATCAGGCTTTGGCAAGGCGCGGCGATCTACTTTGCCATTTGCATTCAAAGGTAAAGCTTCTAGTGCCACAAAAATCTTTGGCACCATATACTCAGGCAATTGTTGTTTTAAGAATCGCCGTAATTCTGAGATGATTTGCGGACTATCTTCATTAGTTTCAGCTACAAAATACCCAACTAGCACTTTCTCACCAGGAGAATCTTCACGCACAATTACTACAGCTTCTTTCACTAGCGGAGATTGTAAAAGTGCGATTTCAATTTCACCCAATTCAATGCGGAAACCACTAACTTTTACCTGATTGTCAATTCGACCGAGGTATTCAATCTCGCCATTAGGCAAATAGCGCGCCAAGTCACCACTCTTATATAAGCGTGATTGAGAATCTGCGCTCAAGGGGTTAGCAATAAATCTCTCAGCAGTTAAATCTGGGCGATTGAAATATTCTCGTGCTAAACCATCACCACCAATATACAACTCACCTGTAATGCCAATGGGGACTTGTTGTAAATAGGAGTCCAAAATATAAACTTGGGTATTAGCAATTGGACGACCGATAGGAATAGAAGCCCCTGGCTTTAATGGCGCTGTGATTTCATAACAGGAAGTAAAAGTTGTACTTTCTGTCGGCCCGTAACCATTAATTAATTTACAGTTTTCTACTGTATTGAGAAATTTCTGAACGTGAGGAACAGATAAAACATCACCACCAGCTAACAGTTGACGCAAGGGTTTTAAAGCCTCAATTTTTTCATCAACTATCAAGTGGAATAAACCCGCTGTCAGCCAGAGAGTTGTTACTTGGTATTGCTGAATAATTCCCCCTAATTCATCTAAAGATGGAGTATGAGGAGGGAAGATAACTAATTTGCCACCGTTAAGTAAACAACCCCAAATTTCAAAAGTGGAAGCGTCAAAAGAAACAGGACTAATTTGCAGAAATACTTCTTTTTCAGTGAGGCTGACATAGTTAGTTTCTTTAACTAACCTGACTACACCTTGATGAATAACACTAACACCTTTGGGTGTACCTGTAGAACCAGAGGTATACATTACATAAGCCAAGTTATGAGGCTTGACATTAGTAATTAAATTCTCTGTTGCTTGTTGGCTGATAGTATGCCAATCTGCATCCAAGCAAATGATATTTGCAGTATGAGTAGGTAGTTTTTCAACTAGTCGTTTTTGGGTGACTAATAATTTAATTTGGGTATCCGCAAGCATGAACGCCAAACGTTCTTGAGGATAACCCGGATCTAAAGGTACATAAGCCCCACCTGCTTTGAGGATACCTAATAGACCTACTATCATTTCTAATGAGCGTTCCACGCAGATTCCCACCAGCACATCTGCGCCTACTCCTAATGTTTGTAGGTATTGTGCTAATTGATTAGCGCGAGTATTTAACTCTCGGTAAGTAAGTTGCTGTCCTTGAAATACCAAAGCTACAGCATCAGGAGTACGCGCTACCTGTTCCTCAAATAATTGATGGATGGATTTATCTTGAGGATAGTTGGTTTGAGTTTGGTTCCATGCTGCTAATAGCTGTTGCTCAACTGCTGGCAAAATCGGCAATTTCGCAATAGTTTGATTGGGGTTTGCAACTATACCATGCAACAAAGTTTCAAACTCTGCCATCCGGCGGCGGATAGTGTCAGCATCAAATAAATTAGTGTTGTACTGACATTCCAGAGTTAGTTGACCGCGTAATTCTGTAGCATTAATAAATAGTTCAAAGTTCTCAAAGGAACGAGGATTAGAGAAAAACTCTACCTCTAACCCTGCAAAGGGGAGCTTATCGCTATCTAAACCTTGATCGATATTAAATGTAATGGGAACCAAGGGAATCCGGCTAGAATCCCGTGGAATACTTAATTTTTTAACTAGACTACCAAAGGTAAATTGTTGATGATCGTAGGCATCTAAAACATTAGAACGACGGCTTTGCAAATATTCGCTGAAAGATTTTGCGCCATTAATTTGGCTACGCAGTGGTAATAAATTTACACAGTGTCCTACGAGATTATATTGCCCTAAAGCAGCTTGTCCGGCGGCGGGAATACCGACAACCAAGTCATTTTGTCCGGTGATACGGTGTAGCCAAGCCTCAAATCCTGCCAGGATAGTAGTCATAAAACTACAACCAAATTTTGTGCCTAGCTGTTTGAGATCTGCAACTAGTTGCGGATTTAATTGCGAATCTTCTCGCGCGGCGTTAAAAGTTCTGATATGTGGGCGAGGGCGATCGCAGGGGAAATCTAGTACAGGTACAGAGTCAGCGAATTGTTCTAGCCAATATTGTTCAGTGGCGATCGCTTCTGGGCTATCCACCTCTTCTTCTTGTAAAACAGCATAATCACTGAGGCGATCGCTTTCTTCTAACTCTGGAACAATACCCTCTAGCAAGCCAGAATACAGTTTACCCAAATCTGGCATCAGCACAGCCCAAGACCAACCATCACAAATAATATGATGAGCAGTCAAAATAGTTATATGTTCTTGCGGCTGCAATTTGATAATTTGCGCCCGGAATAGAGGACCATGTTCCAAATCAAAAGGCTTTTCTACTTCTTGTCGTCTGATACTAGCTAATTTTTCTTTTTGCTCTTGTGGTTCAAGGCTAGAAATATCAATAATCGGGATTTCAATTTGCAAAGAACCAACAATGCAGAGTGTATTACCATCTGTGCTAAAAGTTGTCCTGAGCGCTTCATGACGTAGCACTAACTCTTGCAGTGCAGACTGAAAAACTGTGGTATCTAGTTCGCCTTTGAATCGCAGAGATTGGGATTCGTTATAAGCACAATTGGCAGCATCTCCCATTTGCACAGAAGCCCAAATTTCTTTTTGAGATTCAGTAGCAGGAGCAGTTAATAGTAATTCTCCCTCTGCAAATGGGTCAAACTCAACAGCAGTTAATTCAGACTGGAAATTTACAGGTGATAAAGTCATAAAAATTTCTTATTTTCTCAAGTTATTTAATGGGTTTGGACGGATTTCCGTTGCGAGCAACTGCTGATAATCAATACTGGTTAGCTAAGAGTTTTGACTTTAAATATTTACGCATAGGAACCTCTACAAATCTATATGTTAGTGATGCAAGTAATAAGGTGATGGTTAGAAATACTCCTAGAGCTAGAAAGTTTTCCAATCCAGTAAAACTTTGTCCAAAAATTTCGTTAAATTCATAAACCCAGGAAAATTTAATTACTTCTTGAATAAACCAATGAACTAGATAAACTGAGTAAGATATTGTTCCGAGATATAGCATTAGCTGTGAATTTAAAAATTTTGATATCACACCCTTATTATTGACTGCTACAGCTAAAATTAGTAAAGAAAAAGCAGGTAAAATCAGGCAGTCATGAAGACTACGCCAATGATGCCAGTAATTATGCATAATTAGCATTATCCAAGTTATAGCTATGATTGCCAGTAAATTCAGATTGAAATACTTTTGATAATTACCTCGACGATAGACTTTGTAAGTGATAATGCCAAGTACACATTCTAGTCCGCATCTAGCTATCGCAGGTACACCGATAATACTATCTAAATTCCCACGAGTAAAAGTAACTAATAATAATATACCTATGAGGCTAGAAAGATAAATCATCAAATCATTTTTATAACTATTCTTTAATAGAAAAAACAATAAAAAAGGAAATATACAGTAAATAAAAAACTCTACACTAATTGACCACGCAGGTTCATTCCAGTAGGTATTACACCAAAATAAAGGTGGACAGTTGAGGTCAAAGGCTTGGAGAAGAAAAATATTGGCAAATAATGCTGTTAAGTTAAACTTACCCGTGAATACAAAATGATGCAGTAAAAATGTTTTAAAAATCTCTAATCCAACGAATAAAGACAAGATAAATATATGTAGAGGATAAATTCTTGCAAAACGTGAGAGTAAGTATGAGCGATAATTATCTGAAGTCACTTTTGTAGAAAAATCTCTAGCATAAACGTGGGTCATGATAAAACCACTCAACATAAAAAAGAAGTCTACCCACAAATATCCATTATGAAAAAAATTGCTATATGTTGATAAAGTTGAACCAGTTTTAGGTAATGTGTAGTAAGAGAAATGATGGATAACAACAACTACAGATGCAATACCTCGTAGAGAGGTGAGCGAATTAATATGTTTGTACATTGATATTTTGCTATCTAATTTATCTTCAGATACAAATTTATGCTTATACTATTTTGATAAATTTTTAATTTTATTCACGATTTTGTTAGTAAATTGTTTGAGCCTTTTCTCAATTGATTTGAGTCTTAATGCTCCAGAACGTGGGATTGCAAATTTACTTTTTGGCTGGCGATCGCACAAAAGACCTAAAGCAGAGATTTTGATTTGGTCAAGCAGTGCAGATTTTCCTGGTGGGGTAGGTTCTAATCCGAGTTGGCGCAGGTAGTTGTTGACTTGATAGACTCTGGCTTTCAAATCATAAGGTCGCAGATAAAAGAGGATACTTAAAGCCACAGAAACCTGACTACCATTTTTAGCCCAATGAGGTGCCAGTATTGGATGATGCAATCCTTTACCTGGTTGTAAATCGTAAACGCTGGCTTTAATTTGATTCTCTTCTTGATAATTAGCTACATTTAGCTCGCCCATGTAAAATTTTTCGATTGCTTCCTCGCTGAGTACAGAACGATCGTTTTGATCGAAGAGACTCATCTGTTTTTCGCCATGAATCTGAAAGAGGAAGTTCAACTCGCTATCGATATGGTAAGGCGTAACAGAATGGGGAGAAGCAATAAAGATGTAAGCACCGAACCAAGTCATTTCTTGGCGAAGCGGTCTACCTGTAAGAATTTCGAGTTCAGTGAAGATTTGGTCAAGCAAAGCGGCGTATTGTGGGTCTACTTGCACATCTTCCAGCATCACCCAGGAATCTGATTCCGCAATTTCTGCGATCGCTTCCTTAACTTCGGAAATTTGCTTGATTCTGGGTCGATGATTCCACTTTTGCTCAACAGGGACTCTGCTGGTATAAGTCTGAATTTTGTTCGTTCTCCCCTGACTGAGGATAGTATCAGCCAACTCAACCAAGCGGGGAATTTCAAACAAAGGATGTCCCGCCAGGTTATGAGAAAACATGAAGTGAGAAGAGTTGAAATTTTCTTTAAAGCTTAAAGGTTCAGCTTGAATGATTTGTTCAGGAAGTTTTGAATCGGACTGAATAGAAATACTTTCAAGTAAATTATCAACTGGCATAAAAAATCTTGATTGGTAAGTATTTGCAAAAATGACTGACTCTCAATATTTTTCTGTGGGATTGATGTTTGGCGTTGCTGAAGTAGATTAAACAAATCATCCCAACAATATGCAACGCCAAAGTTTTAAAACACGCTAGGAAACACCGGCGACTTGTAAATATTTCCCAGGACGCTCAGGATCGGGGATATACCAAGAGGGGTTACCTTGCGGATCGCGTCCTAATTTTGCACCAGGTTGGGGAGGACAATTGCGGAGGCTGTTATTGGTAACGACAACTGCATTTTGGCTGCGGCTTGTGACTTCTTCAGCAGGTGTAGCAAAGAAGCCAGCAGCTTGCATTTCAGCAAGACTCTCTTTAAAGACCGTCATCACAAAAGCCAAATCAGCTTCGGAATGGGCTGTGGTGAGGAAGCAAGGACGGTGATCCCAAATATGCACTCCCTTTTCCCGCATCAAGTAAAAGAACAAATCTCCATAGATGAACTCTGGCGCAGGTTTCACCATGAATAGGGAACCGAAATTATAGGCTGTGAAGGGTGCTTTTACTTGTTGGAAACAAGCCATAATTTCTGCTACAAACTTATCGGTTCTCGCATTGAGGTTTTGCTGTAAACTAGGGCCACTCTGCTTTAAATGTTGTAGTACTGCTTTTGCGGCTGCTAGTGCTAGGGGATGGCGGACGAAAGTACCAGCAAAGTAAGTGACACCTACTTCTGGAACTGAATCATCACCATACTGCCAAAAGCCACCATCTAGAGCATCCATATATTTTGATGTCCCAGCAATGACCCCAATCGGTAGCCCACCGCCGACTATCTTACCGTAGGTAGCAATGTCAGCTTTAATACCGAAGTGAGCTTGCGCGCCACCGGGATGAATTCTAAATCCAGTAACGATTTCATCAAAAATTAGAGCAATATCAGCCTCTTCAGTGAACTGACGCAATTGCTGCAAGAATTCTTTGGGTTGGTATTCTGGGCGGCGGCTTTGTACAGATTCCACCATCACCCCAGCTAATTCATCAGCCCGACTTTTGAGGATTTCTAAGGATTCGGGTGAATCATAATCTAGTACCAAAATATTCTCTACTTTTTCTGGAGGAATACCAGGCGCGGCGGGAATTGACCGCAGTTGCTTGCTACCGCGAACAATGACTTCATCTAAAATGCCGTGATAGGCTCCTGAAAAGATGGCGATTAAGTTACGACCTGTGATTGTTCGCGCCAACCGCATCGCCCCTAAAACAGCTTCTGAGCCTGTGTTGCAAAAAGCGGCGCGGTCAAAGTTGGTTAATTCACACATTAACTTTGCGACTTCTCCCACCAAAGGAGTTTGGGGGCCGATTTCCATACCCAGTTTCAGTTGGGCTTCAATTGCTTCAGTAATGAAAGCTGGTGACCAACCAAATAAATTCAAACCAAAACCATTACTTAAATCAACATATTCGTTACCGTCAATATCCCAAAGTTTAGAACCTGATGAACGAGATACCACAATCGGGTAAACCATCTCTTTCATCGTGGGGTTGAAGCCAGAAACACTTCTGGGATCTGCCAAGTAACGGCGATGAGATTGGGTATATTCTTTGGATTGTTGCGTCCGTTTTGTATATCGTTGGATAAATTTATCTAGATAAGCGCGTTGTGCTGTTGTCAGAGTTTTCTGGGTTTTTTCAATTCGCGCTGCTGCACCAAATGCCTTTTTAGCGCCGTTGGATTCAGCTTCTACTGTTGGTTTTGCTTCTTTGGGAGTTTGGGTGGGGGTTACAGATATAGTATTTTGCGGAGTGGATACTGTCGGAACAACTGGCGTTGTTAGGGATAAATTGTTGTTACCCAGTAACGCCAATTGTTGAGTCATGATTTGTAGCTGCTGATTAATCACAGTTTCCAAGAAACTGGATGCAACAACAGGTTGAGCAGCAATTTGTTGCGGTGCAGATACAGTCGTGGGAACTATGGTTGCAGGTGTTGGTAATGGTGCTTCGGGAATAGGTTCTGCAATGGTTTCTGTCAAACCAAGCGCGCATACAGTTTCTGGAGATAAACCTTCATTAACTAAGTCAGCCAAAGTTCCTAAATTCGGGCAAACTTCTAATAACTGCCTGAGTGTGACCTTGACTTTAAATTTTTTCTTTAACGCTAGCCCAACTTGAGTTAGAGATAGGGAATCTAACCCCATTTCTAAAAACGTTGTCGATTCGTCAAAACCAGCGATTTCCAATCCAGAGGTTTCTTCGAGAACTTCTTTGAGCAGGGGAATAAGTTTTTGCTTGGGCGATGACATAGTTGCAGGTTTCTCTACACTTTGGGGATTAGGAAGTTGAGCAGTTTTGGTGCGGTTTGGATGGGGTAGCGGATCGATCCAAAAACGTTGGCGTTCAAAGGGATAAGTCGGAAGTGGAATTCGCTGGCGTGTTTCATCTTGATAGAAATTGCTCCAGTCAATAGTCACTCCTGCTAACCACAGTTGTCCTACTGCTTTGAGTAATGCATTCCATTCCGCATTGTTCTCAGCGTTATCACTTAGAGAAGCGATCGCAATTTGTTGTTTGATATCTTTAGCTTGTTGGCGCGCTAGGGTTGCAGTTGTGGCGCGTGGCCCCACCTCCAGTAATACTCGTTCTGGCTGTTGCCAGAGAGTTTGTACGCCTTCCGCAAATCGCACTGTTTGGCGGAGATGATTTGCCCAATACATTGGATTGGTGGCTTGCTCATCTGTAATCCAGTTGGCGGTGACAGTGGAAACAAAGGGAATTTGAGGTGCTGATAATTTAACTTGTCCAACTACCTCTGCAAAGGGAGCCACAATACTATCCATCATTGGAGAGTGGAAAGCATGAGAGGTATGGAGATGGCGACAGACAATCTCTTCACTTTCTAGTTGTTGTTGCAGCGATGCGATCGCATCTGTGGGGCCTGCAACTACACATAGGGAAGGGCCGTTAATCGCGGCGATCGCTAATTCTGCACTCAATCGCGGCTCTACTTCTTTGGCTGGGAGGCGGACTGAAAGCATAGCTCCTCCCGGTAATTCCCACATTAAGCGACCGCGAGTTGCAACCAACAGTAACGCATCTTCTAAGCTAAATACACCCGCAATACAGGCGGCGACAAATTCACCAATACTGTGCCCAATCATGGCTTGGGGTTTAACTCCCCAACTTTGCCATAGTTGCGCTAGGGCGTATTCAATCACGAATAATGCTGGCTGGGTAAAGAAGGTTTGTTTTAAAGAAATAGCCGCAGTTTCGCGATCGCCTAGTGCGGGATACATGATTTCTCGTAAATCTCTACCCAGCAAAGGTTTGAGGATTTCAGCACATCGATCTACTACCTCACGAAATACAGGTTCGCGATTGTAGAGATTCAATCCCATGTTCACATATTGCGACCCTTGCCCAGGAAACATGAAAGCAACAGGGGGATTGCGGATTTCTGTATAACGGGTACTTACTTGATTGGGGTCTAAAGATTGAAGAGAGGCGATCGCATTTGTAATATCGTGACAAACTACATAGCGCCGATAGTTGAAGGCTTTACGTCCGCGCTGTAAGGTATAAGCGACATCGGCTAAGTTAATTTCGGCGTTGTATTGGAGATGTTGCTGCAAATTGGCTGTTGCAGCATCTAAGGCTTGACTCGTTTTTGCTGAGAGCAACAATAGCTGCTGTGGGCGAGAAGCACCTGAATGTTGAATTTGTGGTGCTTCTTCCAGAACTACATGAGCATTCGTCCCACCCACACCAAAAGAACTCACACCAGCGCGGCGCGGAGTTTCACCTTCTGGCCATTCGACTAATTTGGTATTAACATAGAAGGGGCTGTTGGCAAAGTCAATTTTGGGGTTTGGTGCTGTAAAATTCAGGCTTGGGGGTAGCTTTTTTTGATAGAGCGAGAGCGCAGTTTTAATTAACCCTGTTACTCCAGCCGCCGCTACTAAATGTCCGACATTGCTTTTAACTGAGCCAATCGCACAAAATTGTTTAGCATCTGTATGCACTCGGAATGCTTGCGTTAACGCCTCAATTTCAATTGGGTCGCCTAAGGGTGTAGCTGTACCGTGGGCTTCAATATAAGAGATGGTTTCGGGGTGAATGTTGGCATAAGCTTGCGCCATTGCAATGGCTTCTGCTTGTCCGTCTACACTGGGAGCCGTAAAGCTCACTTTGTCACCACCGTCATTATTAATACCCAGCCCCCGAATTACGGCATAAATGCGATCGCCATCTTGTAATGCATCTTCTAAACGTTTCAGGGCAACTATTCCTGCACCGTTATTGAACATTGTGCCTTGAGCGTTGACATCGAAGGGGCGACAATGCCCATCACCAGAAAGCATACTGCCTTCTTGAGCTATATAACCGCTATTTTGGGGTGTAGTCATAGATACACCACCAGCTAAAGCCATATCGCATTGATAGTTGCTTAGAGCTTGACAAGCCTGGATAATTGCTACTAAAGAAGTAGAACAAGCAGTATTTACACTGACAGCCGGGCCTTTCAGATTAAGCTTGTAAGCAGCACGGGTGGTTAAAAAGTCTTTTTCATTAGCTAGCATCGTCTGAAATTCACCGATGCGATCGACAATTTCCATCCGGCCACAAATGTGGTTGGCAAAATAAGTATTTTGACCACAACCAGCGTACAAACCTATCAAACCGTCGAAAGACTCTGATTCATAACCAGCATTTTCTAAAGCTTCATACACCAACTCTAGGAAGACTCTCGCTTGGGGGTCCATAACCACAGCTTCTGAGGGATTAATGCCAAAGAAGGCTGCATCAAAGGTTTCACCTCCAGGGATAGTTCCTCTGGCTTTGACGTAGCTAGCATCTTTGCAAAGATTCGGGTCAATACTTGGATCTAACTCTTCTTCTGCAAAAAAAGTTGTTGACTCTACTCCCTCACAGAGATTGCGCCATAATTCATCGACATTTCTAGCGCCAGGGAATCTCCCTACCATGCCAATAATGGCAATACCATCAATAGGATCTTGACTATCCGATGCTTGTATATTCACCATTGCTTAAACACCTTGTTGATGATTACGGCGACGAGTACGAGCTGCTTGCTGGCGTTGGGCACGACTTTGCAGCTTGTCATAAGAAGGTTGGCTGTTGTGTTTTAATTGCAAATATTTTGCTAATGCGCCAATCGTGGAATATTGAAAGAGCTTGACAGCAGATAGCTCGATACTAATTTCCTGTTGCACCCGAGCAGCAACTTGCAAAATTGACATGGAAGTTGCTCCCAAATCAAAGAAATTATCATCAATACCTACACGATCGATTTTCAGTAACTCGCACAAAATATCTGCAAGCTGACGCTCTAAATCGGTTTGGGGAGAAATGTACGCTTGTTCGAGTTGCGGACGTTCTCTACTGGGTGCAGGTAATTTATGTCTATCAACTTTGCCATTAGCAGTTAAAGGCATTGCTTCTAACAACACAAATGCTGATGGCACCATGTAATTGGGTAGTCGCTGTTGTAAAAAGCTACGCAATTGATTATGGGTGTAACTACTGTTCTGATGAGGAACAATATAAGCAACTAACTGCTTTTCGCCTGTTTCTTGCTGACGTGCTAAAACAACAACTTCGCGAACGTCAGGATGTTGGGCAATTTCTCTTTCGATTTCCCCAAGTTCAATTCGGAAGCCACGAATTTTTACTTGATTATCAATTCGACCTAAAAATTCGATATTGCCATTTGGAAGAAAACGAGCTAAATCTCCTGTCTTGTAAAGGGGCGTTTGGAAATTGTTATTAAATGAGTGAGAAATAAATTTTTCAGCTGTCAAATCAGGACGGTTCAGATAGCCTCTAGCAAGCCCATCACCGCCAATATACAACTCGCCAACTTCTGCGATCGCGACTTGTTGGAGGTTCTCATCTAATATATAGACTTGGGTATTGGCAATTGGGCGACCAATGGGAATGGATACACCTGGCTGCAATGGTGCTGTTATGCTGTAGCAACAGGTAAAAGTTGTATTTTCAGTAGGGCCGTAACCATTAATTAGTTGACAGTTCTTTACTGTTTGCAGAAACTTCTGCACATGAGGAACTGATAAAACATCACCACCCGCTAAAAGTTGACGCAAGGATTTTAAAGCATCAATTTTTTCATCTACAATCAAGTGAAATAAACCAGCCGTCAGCCACAGAGTTGTCACTTGGTTTTGCTGAATAATCTGCCCTAATTCTTCTAAAGATGGTGTATGGGGAGGACAAATTACTAATTTTCCACCATTAAGTAAGCAACCCCAAATTTCTAAAGTTGAAGCGTCAAATGAAATAGGGGCCAGTTGCAGAATTACTTCTTCAGCCGTTAGTTGAGCATAGTTAGTTTCTTTGACTAACCTCACTACACCGCGATGAATTACACAAACACCCTTGGGTTTACCTGTAGAACCTGAGGTGTACATCACGTAAGCTAAGTTGTCGGCGGTGATGTGAGTGTTTAGGTTCTCTTGATTATTTTGAGCAATAGCATTCCAATCTGTATCTAGACAAATTACAGATGCAGTATGAATAGGTAATTTAGCAACTAGTTCTTTTTGAGTTAATAGTACCGATACATTGGTATCTGACAGCATAAAAGCTAAACGTTCTTGCGGATACCCTGGATCTAATGGTACATAAGCTCCACCTGCTTTGAGAATGGCTAGAAGTCCTACAACCATCTCTACTGAGCGTTCTACGCAGATTCCTACGAGAACTTCTGCACCTACTCCTAGTGTTTGTAGATATTGTGCTAGTTGATTAGCACGACTATTCAAATCTCGATACGTAATCTGCTGGTTTTCAAATACTAGCGCTATAGAATCAGGTGTTTTCTCTACCTGTGCTTCAAACAGCTGATGAATACACGCTTGTCTAGGGTAATCAGTTTGAGTATGATTCCACTTGTCTAGTAATTGCCATTGTTCGGATTCTTTCAAGCTAGTTACTCTGAAGCTATCTTGTTCTGCATTAGTGTTTATAAATAATTCGTTTTCAGTTGAAGCTAATGAATTAGTTATCAATTCCATGTTAAAATTTTTCAAAAAATATATTTTCCTAGAAAATATGTGGTATTTACTTATGCCCATAACTTAAATTTCAGCAATTAACAAGTTAATGCTGTGATTACTAGGGCTAAAAAATTGTGTTCTAAAAAAAATGAATTTAAATGCTAAATTTCTAAATAATCGTGGAATTTTACAAGGGTTGTATTAATTGTCACTTAGCCTGAAATTTAGTTATTTCATTCTGGCTTATTTTCTAAAAATCGTAATTATTTTTACTACAACTTTACTGAAAATTAAAACTTTAGAGCCAATTTGCAATGTGAATATTAAGTAATTGGCGAAAACTCAATTGGCATAAGAATAGGGAATATTATTGATGTGTAGTTAATATGCAATAAAAGTATAATTATTTACTTTATATACGTATCTTGTCCAATACAGTTCGGAGAAATAACATCGTGTTTGGTTAAAGACGGATCGTTAAGACCGCAGGGGGAGGCATTGCGTTGTGTGGGTTTCCAAGGCAATCCGTTTTCAGGTAAATGAAGTACACAGGTAGGGGCACAATATGTTTTGCCTCTACAACGATCTGTACTTTATATAAATATTAAGAATCGCTGTCTGTACCAAGAATTGCTTGAAATATATTGCCTAGTAATGAGAAAAAACTTGCAACTAACAATACGAGCATTAAACCAGCAAGTGCAGCAAAGGGAGAGAAAATGAACAATACTAAAAATCCAAATAACAAAATCGCTATCAGTACCCTACTCATTTCTTTCACCTTGAATAGCTACTACTGTTAACTTAACTTGACAAGTCACAAACTCGCATACATCTAATAGAAGAAATTAATCATATTTCTCTGGGTGCATTTTGCAATTAGGCTAACTGCTAGCAATTGATTTTATAATTGTAAAATAACCCGCGCCAGGTTGAAGTAAATCAAGACACCAAGTACATCAACGGCGGTGGTAATAAACGGTGCAGACATCAATGCGGGATCTAGACGGAGTAAGCGGAATAAAAACGGCAGTGCGGAACCAGAAATCGAAGCTAACAGAGAAATAGCTACCAAACTACTGCCTACAGCGATCGCTACTTCTAATCTCCCTTGGAGAAAGTAAGCCCATACAGTGGCGATCGTACCTAACATTACTCCTAATAATCCACCAGCGATCGCTTCTCTTCCAATCACCTGTAGTGGTCCCAACAATCTTATTTCTTCCGTGTTCATCCCGCGAATCACTACCGTAGAAGATTGCGCCCCCACATTCCCACCAGTACCAGTCAGTAAGGGGATAAAAGCTGTTAGTGTCACGACTTTTGTCAAAATATCTTCCTGCGACTTAATAATCGTTCCGGTAACGGTATTTGTAATCAATAAGACAAACAACCACACAACACGTTTGCGAGCAACTTCCATTAAATTCATCTGGAAATAATTGTCACCCCCCGACTGCACACCACCACCCAAGGCGTAGATATCCTCAGTCGTTTCCTGTTGGAGGATATCAATCACATCATCCACCGTGATAATACCTACTAAACGCTGTTCTCGATCCACTACAGGCACAGCGAGAAAGTCATATCGTTGAATCAATCTGGCGACTTCTTCTTGATCTGTATCGGTGTGGACAAATACCACGTCACGGGTCATAATTTCGTCAATCAATTCCTCAGCTTGAGATGTTACCAACTCCCGCAGTGATACAATCCCCGTCAATCGCCTTGCTGCATCAGTGACGTAAAGGTAATAAATCATCTCACTGGCTTTAGCTAAACGGCGAATCTTCTCTATAGCTTGAGCTACAGTAAAATTTTCTTTGAGTGAGATTAATTCTGGTGTCATGATTCGCCCCGCAGTGCCCGCTTCATAACCCAACAGTTGAGCTGTAGCTGTACGTTCCGCCGGACTCAGTTGTTCTAGTAGGCGATTGACGACTTTTGCTGGGAGTTCGTCAAATAACCTAGCTCGATCGTCTGGGGACATTTTATCCACAAGATCGCGGACATCTTGACTTCTAAGTTCCTCAATTAGCCGTTCTTGAATACTGTAATCGAGATATTCATAAACTGCGATCGCTTCATCCTTAGAAAGCAAGCGAAAAGCTAAAGCGTGCATTGCTTCTGGCAAACCTTCAATGGCCTCGGCAATATCCGCAGGTTGTACAGGTACTAGAATAGCTTTTGCGCCTCGTAAATCTCCCTCTTCCAGCAGCATTTGTAGCTGAGTTCGCACTAAATCTCGCAATTCTCTACGCGACATATCCTGGAGGGTAGAGGTTAAGTTGTTCGTCTCTGTCACAAATTCCACCTTCCTCAGGCAGTTTTAACAAGGTTGCTGCCCTTAGTCTAAGGGAAAGTGGCAATGTGAAACATCTAACTTCATGATTTTACCGAATTAAATTGCTTGTTCTCTTACTAGAGATGCTTAGTTAGATAGTAGCTATCAACCCATTTTAGTAATTATGTGATGAGTAAAACTGACTTTGTATCGGCATACTACGACTAGAGAAAGCGAAAAAACACTCTTCTCTAAGACACGATATCATTAAATTATCTTTATATTTATAAAAAAAATAATTGTACTACATAGAATCTTCTAATTTAGAATTACATAATTTAAATTATGATTTTGATAACTATGCCATATCAATAAAAAATATAATTTTGTAATATCAAAAACTTATATCTAATCTCCGATATAAAACTATGTATTTTACCTGTATTTAGCTTTTTAACTTTAAAAATACTTGATATTTAGCTAAAAAATAGTGGTAAATATAAATTTTTTAAGAAATAGTCTCAGTAGAATTGACATCCCATATAAATTTGCTGTCCAATAATAGTTACTCCCTGCTGGTAAAGGATGAAATAACATATCTCTAAAAAAACTTAGATATTTTAGTACTGTATCTACAGCGAGTGAGAGTCTATATTTTGCCAATAGTGTTGCGATCGTTTATTAGTTCAAAACTACACAATTGAAAACTTAAAAATTTAATATTAATTTTGCGCTATGACAATCATTGATTTAATTAGTGCAAAATTTTTATACCATTTTGCGGCAGTAGTTATCAACGGCAATGAGTCCAAAAAAAAACTAATTTTTGGACTTATTGATGTTGGGTTGACTAAAAATAAAATGTTAAATTCTCCAAGTCTAGAAACTAATTCTTTTGAATTCGGAACATATAATTATTTAAATGATGCCTCAGGTGTAGGCGAAAAGACTATTTTAGGTAGTGACCTCATATTACCAGGGACAGAGCTTGGGGCTGCAAGTAGCCATAATTTGGTTTTTATTGATGGTGCTATTGCTAACAGCTCCAATCTAACTAAAAGCTTTAGTCATGCAAAGGTGTTTACACTCGATCCTAATCTTGATGGTGTAGTACAAATATCGGATATTTTGGCGCATTACCAAAACGTTGCGAGTGTACATATCGTCTCTCACGGTAATGTTGGGGATGTGACATTAGGCAACACTCATTTAAATTTACAGAACCTCAGTTTATACAGCAGTAATCTCAAAAGTTGGAGCCATGCTTTTACTGAAGATACTGATGTGTTGTTCTACGGCTGTAATGTAGGAGCAGGCACTGAAGGACAGTCATTTATCCAAAAGCTGAGTCAATTAACTGGTGCAGATATTGCGGCCTCCAATAACCTTACAGGTAGTTCCCAGTTCGGGGGAGACTGGAATTTAGAAGTAGCGACTGGCAGCATTGAGAGCATTGATTTACTAGATAAATCTGTCATTGCAGATTATGACGGTGCTAATCTTGCAAGCATTGACGATGGTTTAATTGCTCGTTGGCAATTTGATGAAGGTAGCGGTTTAACAGCAACAGATACCATTGGCAGCAATAATGGCACCCTTTTAAATAATCCCCAGTGGTCTACTACTGGGAAGGTTAACGGCTCTTTACGATTTGACGGGGTAGATGACTATGTAAGTATATCTAGTAATCCTAGCTTGAATCTGAGCGGTGGGACATTCACTCAATCACTATGGATTTATTCCAACATTACAGATAACGCTTATCATGGCGTTCTCGGTTATCAACCAGTCGCTGGAAACAATCAACGCTACCCAGGCATTTGGATTTATAACCAAACACAAATTCATGCGGGTTTTGGAGATGGTAGCAACTGGAATGCGTTTACTACTGGAAATGTCCTCAAAACCAATGCCTGGAATCATGTAGCTACATCCTTTGACGGCACTACATACAAGGCTTATGTGAATGGGCAGGAAGTGTACTCCACCACTGACTTTGCCGGACGCAAACCCTATGCAACTCAACAACTAAATATTGGACGAGTTGATAACAACTTCTCTGGGCAAATTGACGATGTACGCATCTATAACCGCGCTCTCAGTGCTGCTGATATTGCCTCTTTGGCGCAACTTGGCACACCCAATCCTGGCGTAATTAGCTTAGAAACCAATGCGATCGCTGTCAATGAAGGCAATGGCACAGCTACTGTGACTGTGCTTCGGCAACAGGGAAGTGATGGTACAGTAACTGTTGACTATCGCACAGTTGATAATTCTGCTATTGCTGATGCAGACTATACCAGGCGATCGGGGACGCTGACATTTGCCCCTGGCGAAACCAGCAAGTCTGTAACAATTCCGATTTTGGATGATACTCTCACAGAGGGAAATGAAACTTTTGGCTTTGCCATTGATAACATTACTGGTGGAGCAACCTTATCAGCACCTCAAACTGCTGAAATCACAATTGTAGACAACGAGAATAGCACTAGCACTGGTTTGGTAGGGTATTGGAAGCTGGATGAGACAAGTATTGGTGCTACTGTCGTTGATTCATCAGGTTTTAGCAATAATGGCAGCCATGTGAATATTACTTCACCTAGCGGCCCGTCAACAAATGTCCCTCTATTAAATTTTACTGACCCCAACAGTTTGACATTTGACGGGGTAGATGACTATGTGAGTATATCTAGTAATCCTAGCTTGAATCTCAGTAGTGGGAATTTCACCCAATCAGCCTGGATCTACTCCAAAATTACAAATAATGGCTATTATGGCGTTCTCGGCTATCAACCAGGAGGCGCAGTTAATCAGCGCTACCCAGGCATTTGGATTTATAACCAAACACAAATTCATGCGGGTTTTGGAGATGGTAGCAACTGGAATGCGTTTACTACTGGAAATGTCCTCAAAACCAATGCTTGGAATCATGTAGCCACATCGTTTGATGGCACTACATACAAGGCTTATGTCAATGGGCAAGAAGTGTACTCCACCACTGATTTTGCTGGACGCAAACCCTATGCAACTCAACAACTCAATATTGGGCGAGTTGATAACAACTTCTCTGGGCAAATTGACGATGTGCGCATCTATAATCGCGCCCTCACTGCTGCTGATATTGCCACCTTGGCACAGATTCAAACACCGCCTCCACCTTCTCCAACTTCTGGCCCTGGTGTAATTGGGTTAGAAAGTAGCACGATCGCTGTCAATGAAGCCAACGGTACTGCCACAGTCACCGTACTGCGACAACAGGGAAGTGATGGTACGGTGACAGTTGACTATCAAACAGTTGATGGTACTGCTACTCCTGGTGCAGACTATATCAGACAATCGGGGACACTGACATTTGCTCCTGGTGAAACTCGTAAGTCTGTGATAATTCCGATTCTGGATGATACACTCACCGAAGGAAATGAAACTTTTGGCTTTGCCATTGATAACATTACTGGTGGCGCGACTCTATTAGCACCCCGGACTGCTCAAATTACGATTGTAGATAACGAAAATGTTTCCGGTTTGGTGGGGTATTGGAAGTTAGATGAGAGTAGTATTGGTGCTACTGTGGTTGATTCGTCCGGGTTTAACAATAATGGCAACCATGTTAATATTGCTCCACCAAGCGGCCCGACAACGAAAGTCCCTCTGTTAAACTTTGTTGACACTCACAGTTTGACATTTGATGGCATAAATGATTACGTTAATATACCTAGCAGCCCTACCTTGAATTTGAGTAACGGTACATTTACTCAATCAGTATGGATCTATTCCAACACTACAAATAATGGCTATTATGGCATTCTTGGTTATCAGCCAGCTGGTGGCAATGCGCAACGCTACCCAGGAATTTGGCTGTATAACCAAACACAAATTCATGCGGGCTTTGGGGATGGGACTAACTGGAACTCGTTTACCACAGGAAATGTCTTGAGGCTCAATACCTGGAACCAAGTGGTCACATCATTTGACGGGACTACATACAAGGCTTATGTGAATGGACAGGAAGTTTACTCCACCAATGACTTTGCTGGACGCAAACCCTATGCAACTCAACAACTCAGTATTGGGCGAGTTGATAACGGATTCTCAGGGCAAATTGATGATGTGCGCATTTATAACACTGCTTTAAGCGCAGCAGAAATCCAGCAGATGTATCAAGCTCAACCTATGCCAGATCAGCGGCAATTATTCACAGATACGGTGATATCTGGCTTAATACAACCAACGGCTATGGACTGGACACCTGCTGGACAGCTACCTGATGGACAGCTAATGTTTATTGCCGAAAAGAGTGGAGTAGTAAAAGTCTTCAAAAATGGTTCTTTACTACCAACTCCTTTTATTGATATTTCTCGACAGGTAAACAATGTTAGCGATCGCGGCCTACTTGATATTGCTGTTCATCCCGATTTTGTTAACAATCCCTATGTTTACTTGGCTTTTACCTACGATCCTCCAGAAGTTTACCAAAACACTGGTTTAGCAGGCCCAGATCAAGAAGGTAATCGAGCCGGTCGACTGATTCGAGTCACTGCTGATGCTAGCAAAGGCTACACCACTGCTATACCTGGTAGTGAAGTTATCCTAGTTGGGAAAAATAGTACTTGGAACAATTTCAATGGGTTTGTCAACAGCACAGTGGACTTTAACCAACCTCCAGCGGGTATTTTGCCCAATGGCGAAAATATCCAAGATTTCCTCGCTGGCGACAGTACAACCCACAGTGTTGGTACAGTGAGGTTTGGACCAGACGGCGCACTTTATCTTAGCAATGGGGATGCAACTTCCTACAACCAAGTTGACCCTCGGACGTATCGCGTCCAAGATATTGATAACCTTTCTGGTAAGATTTTGCGTATCGACCCAATCACGGGTCAGGGTTTACCAGATAATCCCTTCTACAACGGCGATCCCAACAGTAACCGTTCTAAAGTCTACCAATATGGATTGCGAAATGCCTTCCGTTTTACCATCGATCCTCAAACCGGAAAGGTCTATATCGGGGAAGTGGGTTGGACTCAGTGGGAAGAAATCAATGCAGGCGGCCCTGGGACTAACTTTGGTTGGCCCTACTATGAAGGAGGTAGTGGCGTTAACTTGATGACTAGTGGCTACAAAGATTTATCTCAATCCCAAACCTTTTATGCCAGTGGGCAAACAACAACACCAGCTATTTATGCCCTTAATCATGGTACTACTGGAATTAACGCTATTATCATGGGCGATCTTTACACTGGTAGTGCATATCCAGAACAGTATTGGGGCGATTTGTTCTTCAATGACTTGGGTCAAGGTATTGTCCGCAATCTCAGCTTCGATTCACTTGGGAACGTTACATCAGTGGAAACTTTTACTATGAATGCACAATACGTGGTGCAGATGAATATGGGGTCAGACGGTAACTTATACTTCGTTGATTTAGATAATGGTTCAGTTGGTCGCTGGCGGTTTGCCTAATCAACCTAATACCATCTTGGATTGTGAAAAAGTTACTGACTAAGCTTGTTGGCAATCTATCTGTAGGGGTGATTGGTGTCAACTTAAGAAGATAAAGCCCAAATTTGTTGAGTGTAAGCGTCATCGAAAGATCGACGCTTACGCCTGGTTTTAACGGGACTTCAACATTTTTAAGGTCAAAACAAGCCTCAAACCTTTGCAGGGAAAGGGAAATACACTAAATACCCAAAAATGCCTGAAACTCAGATATATCAACAAAACAAGCAAAATGATGTCAAAGTCTTGTGGATATGCGTTTGAGGTTATTTTATTGATGTTTTTTGTTTAAGTTCCACTAAGCAAACAGCGATCGCACCCAGTTTTAATTTTAGATTTTGGCGATCGGTTATGGCGATCGCAGCATAGAACAATACTTTCTCATTTCAGTAGATTCGGCAAGCAAACCGGAGTTTGCTTTCTAATTTGGCTTCAATGATTTGTCTTTTGAGTAATTCACGCAATTATGACAGCGATTGCGCTTGTAGCAAAAGCTATGGCAGATTTACTGAAACACTCTATCGAAGATTTGATAGTTTTCAATTCGTTGCAGGTCTGAATTCCCTACTAATTACTCCTTCTGCCTTTCTTCAAGGAGAGATGAGATTTCAGTTTTGCCAAAATATCCCTAGTTCTCGTCCAGAGAATCGAGCCTCCTGCTTCTGGATCAACTGTATGGGAAGCGTTCGGCAAGCGTGAAGCCAGAGTTGCGCCAAAATCGGGGGAGTGAACTGTGCTAGTATCTGCACCACCATACCAGAGATCCACAGGAACGCTGATGTTCTCCAACTCTACAGGCCATGAACTGAATGTATTCACAAGGTCTCGCGCGTATCCCTGTGCGCCTTGGGAAAAACCTTCCTGTAACGCCCGTTGATATGCTTTGCCGAAAGTGTCACTCTCATACAATATGCGATCGCATTCCCCACTCATACCAATAATTAACCCCCACAGCCCTTCCCATGTAGCCATCTGCGCAAAATGCTGCTCAAACTCCACAGCATCTTGTTGAACAGCAGCAATCATACCCGCTACATCGGGATGCAACAGCGGTTTCAGACGCGGGTGGGTAAGTTCATCCTGTCCCGACACAATTGCTATAGCCTTCACCAGGTTACATCCTGCGAGAGAGAAAGCAAATGGTGCGCCTTGAGAGAAACCAACGGCAAGAACATTATGGAAATTGTTAGCCTGAATAAACTCCTGTGTGTCATCCACCCAAGAAGACAAAGTTTTGTGAGGATGAGCATGAGATAAACCCAAGCCAGGGCGGTCAATAGCAATGAGTTTCAAGCCTAAATCGGGGAGGTCTTTCTCGCCAAAACCAAGCCATCCACTCATTCCTGCTCCAGTGCAAAACAAAACTGGAACTCCATCAACAGGCCCCCATTCCGACCAAGCAAGGACACGACCATCTTGCAGTTGCATTGTTGCCTGTCTTTCGGGTGGTGTCACAAGATTGTTCATACTTTCATTTGTGAATTAATTTTATGCTTGTGAGTTACCCTACAGCAAATTCTGTATACTTTCGTACATGAGGTGCATGGTATGCGATCACAATGTCCTGCGGAGTTACTCCCTCTCTTACAAGTTGATCCGCAATCGCATCCTCGGTTCCATCATGCTGCACCCAAATTTTCCCATCTTTGATGTCTAAATGCAGCACACAGCCGTAAATTCGCGTATTGTTATCTTTCCATCCTACATGCACAAGCTGATAGCGATCTTGTGTCTTATCAAAAATGGTTTGACTTTCTACTGGATCGGTTGCGGAGCGAAACTTTGCCCGTGCTGTCAGTAATCTTTGAATTAATTCTCGATAGAAATTTAGCTTATCCATTCTGCAATCTCCTGTTTTTCTGTGTCGTACACCAAAAGCGGAATTTGGTTACGGCGAATAACTGTTTGAATAAATGGATATCGAAAAAATCGCTTGTAAACGTCGAGAGGAACTGCCAAATACAACCGCCGTTCTGGATCGTCATCTTCCAAAGCAATGCGGTAGTTAATAAATTGTCCAATTGCCGTATGGAACTCAGAAATTGTTGAAGCTGCCAAGAATGTTTTGATTTCAACTGCAATCTTTTGATTATCTTTTGTTGCTGCTAGCAGATGCTCTGCACCTAAGTCGATGTAAAAATCAACAAACCCTAAATCAATGTGATACGGATCGTGAGTAATTACCCACCCTTCATTTTCAAGGGCATTCCTAACAAGTGCATGAAACGTATCTCTTGCGGACATCGGGGACAATCAGCCAAATTGATGTTTTTACCTAGTAAAATTCTCGCCTATCAGACACAAGCAACTTTCGCATTTCAACCATAGCATAGATCCGTTCTAGAGCAGCAGACTTGTTATTTGCTACCACGAGCTTCTCAAAGTAATCTTGTATATTGTCAAAGAAATTTTGAGTCCTGACAATTGCTTGATTCACTAACGCGATCGCAGTAAATTTTAAATCCTTGAACCGTGGAAATTCTTCAAAGCCAAAACTTACACTTCTACCTCTAATTCCTGAGCTTTCTTTATATGTTCGGGAATCATCACCGTACACATCAAAGACCAAAGCTCTACCCACGCAGCCTTAGTTTCCTCATCAAAATTGTTTCCTAATGTTTTTTGTAAAGTAGTTACAAGTGCCAAACCTACAATATGATAATGACCTGCTTTGACGTTATAAGAAACGTGCTTTGATGCCAAGTCTACTAGTATAGGTATAAGTTTAGGGTCTATTTCTGTTTTCTCTTCACCCAAAACTGGATCTATGGTACCGGGTAACAAACCCAAGGCAGCATCAACCATCTGCGTCAGCATTCGACTTTGATTAAACTTGTTTTTGAACATCGGTTTTAGGGCTGGATCGAGTTCAAAAAGTGTTTCGTAAAACTCTAGCCCCCAAAAACCTAATGAGTCGGAAATCAACTGTTGTTGTTTAAAAGCATCAAATTGACCATTTTTAACCAGCTGCCAAGAATTCTGGATCTGGTGAAACTGCTCAGGTGTCAATTGAGGATTGGGATTGATATAAGATGGGTAATATTTTGTGGGATCGAAAGGCTGTGTTGACATCTTTATAAGCCAAACTTAAAAATCAGTATTTGTTTGCATACTGATTTTATAAACCTCTCCTCGGAAATAAAAGCAGAGCTTGGTAAACTTTTATATGTTTGCAGAAAGCACAGCTTAATACTTATTTATATTGATATTTTAAAATTTTCTCTAGCTTAAAGCGATTTTAGCAAGAATCCCTTGGGCAGCGGCTTCATCAGTAATCAGTGCGTTAATTAACTTGCCACGCAGCGCAGCCAGAATCGCCTCCGCCTTTTTCTCGCCACCTGCTACACCAATCATTAGTCGGTGCACAGGTTGTTCAAGGGGTACGCTAGCAACTCGGTTGTTCGTTCCTTTTTGAAGTAACACTCCCTGAGCATCGTAAGCCCAACCCGCAATTTCTCCTACTGCCCCTAGTTCAATCAATTCCGCTACTTCATCGTCATTGATAAAGCCATCTTGATGTAATGGAGCATTCCAGGCAATATGGCTAATTCCCACAAACGTTGCTTTGGCTTGCTCTGCAAGAGTCTTGACAACGATAAACGATCGCTGTGTCTGCAAAAGTTCTCGTTCTTCAATGCTAGTCGCCACAACCGGAGTCGGTACTGGGTAAGCTTGAGAACCGACGCGATCGGATAAATGCATGACAACTTCGTGGCGACCAGCACGCCCATAGTGGGACATATTCCCAATTATGGAAACAATTTTATGCTGGGGTTGGTTCATTGAGGGGATTTGCTCCACCATTGCTCGTAATGTGCGACCGGAGGATAAAGCGAGTATGGTGGGAGTTTTCGCCATCAAGTAAGCTTCTAGGTGGGTGGCAGCACATACACCAATACCATTGAGTGTATCACCGCTGCCTGCGTCAGTTGGCACCACTTCACAAAGCGATAGCTCAAACTTGTCGCGTAACGACTCAGCCAGCGCAATACATTCACTTAGGGGATGATCGAGCCGAAATTTGATTAATTTTTCACTAACCGCCAGTGCAACTAAACGTTGTGCCGCTTGCCGGGATACATTAAGCTTGGCTGCAATCTCCTCTTGTGTATTACCGGCGATGTAATACAGCCAAGCAGCATGAGCAGCTAAATCCAACTTGCGATCTCTTCGATCCAAGAAAGCTTCTCCCATATCCCACCTTTAAAAACTATGTCCCTATCAAAAGAGCGATCGCATCATTTTGAGTATATGCCCAAAGTTATAACTTTTGCTCAATAACTAGAAATCTCTATTCACCACCAGTCACCTCCAAGTTAAACCCAGTTATGTAGCTTGCCTCATCACTCATCAGAAATGCTACCCCATTCGCCACTTCTTCTAAAGTTCCTAAACGCCGCATCGGCACTGAATTAATCATCTGTCGCTCCACTACCTTGGGGTTAGAATCAAAGTACTGAGAACCTACTGCGGCTTGCAATTCTGTTTGCCGAGTCCACATAAAACCAGGGCCAATCAGCGCAGGCGAAAGCGCATTTACCCGGATATTGTAAGGTGCTAAATCTTTCGCTGCTGTCTGAGTCATGCCAATCACCGCAAACTTGGAAGCACCATAAGCCAACATATTTGGCGGCCCCACTACCCCTGCATAACTTGCCATATTCACGATCGCACCTCCACCCGCATCAATCAAATATTGTGCAGCCGCTTTAAGAACGTGGAAAACGCCGACAACGTTAATATTAATCACCTTTTCAAAGTCATCTTTAGGATATTGGTCTGTTTTGGCAAACGCACCTTGATAACCAGCGTTATTAAATATATAGTCAATCCGCTCCAGCTGTTTCACTGCACTAGTAAAAGCTTTGGCAACATCATCAGCATCTGTAACATCACAGACAAATGTGCCGACAGGAACATTGTAACTTTTCAATTCCTCAGCCACTTCTGCCATTTTCGGTTCATTTAAATCTAGCAAGGCTACACCTGCACCATTGGCGGCAAAACGGTGTGCAGTTCCCTTGCCAATATCGCCCGCACCGCCTGTAATTAGGATAGTTTTACCTGCAAATTCATAGGTTGCTGTTGCAGTCATAATTTCCACCTCTTCAAAAATTTTGGATTGGAGATTGATTAATTGAAGAATTGTTGCAAATGCCCGTCAGTGAAGTGTGGTTGGTATGATTCTATTATTGAGCTTTTACTCAAAGTTAGAGCATAAAATCAAAACTTTTCTCCGTTCGATATTTCACATCAAAGGAGTAATGCGATGCGTATTCCCCGCTTCGCTAAAGTACTGGCGGCATTTCTCGCAGGAGTGATGCTGACGCAACTGCTACACGCTTGTGCACCTCGCTCTCAAGCCGCAGAGAAAACTACGCTGACGATCGCTACTGTGAATAACGGCGACATGGTAGTTATGCAGGGGCTTTCCCGCAAGTTCGAGGAAGCCAACCGTGATATTCAACTCCGGTGGGTGGTGCTTGAAGAAAATGTCTTGCGCCAACGCACAACCACAGATGTTGCCAGTCAAGGTGGGCAATTCGATGTGCTGACGATTGGTTCCTATGAAACACCAATTTGGGCTAGGCGGGATTGGTTGAGACCGTTGGATCTTGGCGCAGACTACGATGTAAACGATTTGCTCAAACCTATACGGGAAGGGCTTTCTCATAACGGCAAACTGTATGCCGTACCATTTTATGGAGAAAGTTCTATGCTGTACTACCGCAAAGACTTGTTTGACAAAGCCGGAATTACAGTTCCCGAACAGCCAACTTATCCCCAAATGAGAGAATGGGCAAGCAAAATTCATAATCCAGCAAAAGGGGTTTACGGAGTTTGCTTGCGGGGAAAACCTGGTTGGGGTGAAAACATGGCATTTGTTTCCACACTGGTTAACACTTATGGCGGACGGTGGTTTGACATGAAGTGGCAACCAACAATTAATACTCCAGCTTGGAAAGAAGCGATCGCCTTTTATGTTGATTTGCTGCAAAAATATGGGCCGCCAGGAGCCAGTTCCAATGGATTTAATGAGAATCTAGCCTTATTCTCCACAGGTAAATGCGGGATGTGGGTAGATGCAACCGTTGCTGCGGGGTTATTATCTAATCCGAAAGAATCCCGAGTTTATGACAAAGTTGGCTTTGCCCGTGCGCCAATTGAAAAATATCCTAACGGCTCAAATTGGCTTTGGGCTTGGGCGTTAGCAGTTCCAAAAACATCAAAATCACCGGAAGCAGCGCAAAAGTTTGTAGCTTGGGCAACATCAAAAGAATATATCCAACTAGTTGCGAAGGAAAATAGCTGGGTTGCTGTTCCACCAGGAACTCGGACTTCCACATATCAAAATCCTAACTATCAAAAAGCTGCTCCTTTTGCTCCAATCGTGTTGAGGGCAATTCAATCTGCCGATGTTACCCGTCCATCCGCAGAACCAACTCCGTATAAGGGAGTTCAATATGTAGATATTCCAGAATTTCAGGCGATTGGAACTTCAGTAGGCCAGACTTTAGCAGCAGCATTAACTAATCGTACTTCAGTAGATCAGGCGTTGGTGCGATCGCAGAGATCGACTGAACGCTTTATGAAACATACGGGTTATATCGAGTGAAATGGGCATTGGGCATGGGAAGAGAATTACAACGAACCGCAAAGGACGCAAAGGACACGAAGAGAAGAGAGTTTTAGAGAGATTTTTTGCAAGTGCTGTCATTTTGAATTTTGAATTTTGAATTGATATTATGTCTTCTTCATTAGCGGTAAAACCTCAACAGGAAACGCCACCACCCGCGAGGCAACGAACTAAGCGGCAAGCTTCAACCTTACCTCTGGTTGCACCTTCGGTCGTTGTCCTGTTGCTGTGGATGATTGTGCCTCTGGTAATGACGCTATGGTTTTCTTTTCAGCGGTATAACTTGCTGAATCCACAGGCACGCAAATTTATCGGGATTGAAAATTTTACTTTCATCCTGACTGACTCAGCTTTATGGACTTCGATCGCAATCACAATTATTTTGGTTGTTTCGGTTCTGGTAATCACAATTGGGCTGGGTACATTACTAGCAGTACTATTTGACCAAGATTTTTATGGGCGCGGAGTGGCGCGGGTGCTGGCAATCTCGCCGTTTTTTGTGATGCCTACAGTTAGCGCCCTCATCTGGAAAAATATGCTGATGCATCCGGTGAATGGGCTGTTCGCGCAAATTACCAGGGGTTTGGGTTTGGGGGCAATTGATTGGTTTGCTAGCGTTCCGTTGCTGGCGATTATCATCATTGTTTCCTGGGAATGGCTGCCTTTTGCATTGCTGATTTTATTAACAGCCATTCAGTCACTCGATCGCGATCAATTAGAAGCAGCGCGAATGGATGGGGCAAATGCGATCGCTCTATTTCGTTTCGTCATGCTACCGCATCTGAGCCGCGCCATTTCCGTGGTCGCCATGATTGAGACGATTTTCTTCCTCACCATCTTTGCAGAAATCTTCGTCACCACAGGCGGCGGGCCAGGACTTGCAACTACTAACCTCGCCTATTACATCTTCCTCAAAGCCTTGCTGGAATTTGATGTTGGTGGTGCCTCAGCCGGTGGATTAATTGCCGTCATCCTTGCCAACGTCGTGGCAATCTTCTTGATGCGTAGTGTTGCTCGTAATTTGGATACCTAACATGGCACGTAAAAACTCGAAGCTTTGGCTATGGACTTTACTGGGTTGGCTCACCGCTGTCTTGTTATTTTTCCCCATCTTCTGGATGTTTATCACCAGTTTTAAAACCGAAGTCGCGGCAGTTTCCACACCCCCACAGTTATTTTTCCACCCGACATTAGAAAACTATGTCACCATCCAAGACCGGGCAAATTATTTCAATTATGCGTTTAATAGCGTAGCAGTTTCCCTTGGAGCCACCATACTTGCATTACTGCTTGCTGTACCTGCTGCTTATGCAATGGCGTTCTTCCCCACCAAACGCACCAAGGGAACTCTGCTGTGGATGCTTTCTACCAAAATGCTGCCACCCGTTGGCGTACTCGTTCCCATTTACATTTTGTGCCGCAACGCCGGGTTATTAGATACCCGCATCGGTTTGATTATTATTTATACCTTAATTAACTTGCCGATTGTCGTCTGGATGATCTACAGCTTCTTCAAAGAAGTGCCAAAAGATATTCTTGAAGCCGATCGCATGGATGGCGCAACCACACAGCAAGAACTCCTTCACGTCTTGCTCCCACTCGCATTACCTGGAATTGCCTCCACCGCTTTACTCTCAATTATCTTGTCCTGGAACGAAGCATTTTGGAGCCTCAACTTAACAACAGCAGATGCCGCCCCGCTTACAGCCTTTATTGCTTCATTTTCCAGCCCCCAAGGATTATTTTGGGCAAAACTTTCAGCAGCATCAACACTTGCGATCGCACCCATCCTCATCTTCGGATGGCTAAGTCAACGACAACTAGTCAGAGGTTTAACCTTTGGTGCAGTGAAGTAGAAGGCAGGAGGCAGGAGGCAGATGGTGAGCCACTGCGGTGGACGGGTTCCCCGGCATAAAGCAAGTGGCGAACCCGAAGGGCAGAAGGAATGAGAAAAAACTCTTGCACTCCTCTCTGCGACTCTGCGACTCTGCGTGAAAATTCATTTTCTTCAACCCCTTAAGAGAAACATTTTATGTCAACAGTTGCTTTAAGAGATATCCATAAAACCTACGCCGACACAGAGATCATCAAAGGCATAGATCTCGATATTAACGATCGCGAGTTTGTTGTCTTCGTCGGCCCCTCCGGTTGCGGTAAATCCACCCTACTCCGCATGATAGCTGGACTCGAAGAAATTTCCGCTGGCGATTTGCTCATTGATGGGCAGAAAGTCAACGATGTACCCCCCGACAAACGCGGATTGGCAATGGTGTTTCAAACCTACGCCTTATATCCTCACATGACTGTAGCGGAAAATATGGCTTTTAGCCTCCGGCTTGCGGGGATGCAGAAAGCTCAACGCTTGGAAAGGGCGCGGGAAGTTGCTCGCATCCTGCAATTAGAGCCACTCTTGAACCGCAAGCCCAAAGACCTATCGGGAGGACAACGCCAACGGGTGGCGATTGGTCGCGCTTTGGTGCGGAATCCCAAAGTATTTTTGTTTGATGAGCCGCTGTCTAACCTGGATGCTTCTTTGCGGGTGCAGATGCGGATTGAACTTGCTAGTTTACACGACAGCCTGCAAGCCACGATGATTTACGTCACCCATGACCAAGTTGAAGCAATGACCCTTGCCGATAAAATTGTGGTGTTGCAGGGCGGTATCATTGAACAAATGGGTTCTCCCCTAGAACTTTACCACCATCCTCGCAATCTCTTCGTCGCCGGATTTATTGGTTCGCCCAAAATGAACTTTATCCCCGTTACGGTGTCAGCCGTCAATGACTCTGGGACAACAGTTAGGCTACCAGGTGACGCAACTGTGATGATTCCCGTGCAGCCCAAAGCCCTGTCGGTTGGCGATCGCGCAACATTAGGAATTCGTCCCGAACATCTGCGGCTGGATGCTAATAACCCCAGCATCAATGGCGAAGTGTTAGTTGTAGAACGACTGGGTGGTGAAACCTATCTCTACATCAGAATTGTCGGTGGTGAAACCATGATTGTGCAAACACACGGAGATGATCCCGTCCAATTGCACGATTTTGTCCCTATTTCCATTAACGGCGAGCTTTGCCATTTGTTCGATCAAACTGGTGAAGCTATTCCCAAAGCTCATCGTCATCACCTAACCCTGAATAAATCCCATGAACAGCAATATCAGCGCAGAATCAGTAATCAAGCTGAATGAGACATCTTTGTCTCGTTTAGCCAGTAACGTTCGCGTACCTCAGTACAATCGCCACCAAATTACTAACGGCATTGTCCATATCGGTGTGGGTGGGTTTCATCGGGCACACCAGGCATTATATCTCGACAACTACTTTCATCAGCATCCCGGCAGCGATTGGGGAATCACCGGGGTAGGGCTACTGGAATTCGACAAACGAATGCGGGATGCACTGAATTCTCAAGATTGTTTGTATACTTTAGTTGAGAGATCCCCAAAAGGCGATCGCGCGCGTGTCATTGGTGCAATTACAAAATATCTCTTTGCTCCAGATAACCGCCAAGCAGTGATTGACGCTTTAGCAGATCCTAAATGTCGCATCGTCACCCTCACCATTACCGAAGGTGGCTACTACTATATTGAAGGTAGCGGTGAATTCGATGCCAATCACCCCACAATTCAGTACGATTTACAAAATCCCGACCAGCCAATTGGCGTATATGGCTTTTTGACAGCAGCCCTCGATCGCCGCCGTCAACAAGGACTAGCACCGTTTACCGTATTATCCTGCGACAACTTGCAAGGCAATGGCAACATTGCCCACGAAATGTTAACTGCTTATGCAGAGATGCGCGATCCAGAATTGAGACGTTGGATTGCTGACCATGTTACCTTCCCCAACTGCATGGTCGATCGCATTACTCCCGCCACAACTCCAGACGATATCAAAATGGTGGCAGAACAGTTTAAAATCGATGATGCCTTTCCTGTTGTGGCCGAACCATTTCTTCAGTGGGTAGTCGAAGACGAATTCTGTGCGGGTAGACCAGATTGGGAAGACGTTGGCGTGCAGATGACCAACGATGTTCATCCCTATGAAATGATGAAAATCCGGCTACTCAACGCCAGTCACCTGTTAATTGGCTATCTGGGAACGTTAGCAGGTTACACTTACGTCCATGAAGTCATGGGCGATCCCATGATTAGACAAGCCGTCGAGAATTTGATGGCAGAAGTTACGCCAACACTCCAACCCGTACCAGGAATTGACTTAGATAATTACAAACAGACCTTAATAGAACGCTTTGCCAATCCCAAGATCCGCGATCAACTCCCGCGGCTTTGCCTCAATAGCTCCGCCAAAATGCCAAAATTTGTTTTAGGCTCAGTCCGTGACGCACTGCGGCAAAAAGGAGCAATTGAATACATGAGCTTAACAGTTGCAGCTTGGTTCCGTTACCTCAACGCCAACGATGACAAAGGGAACCCCATTCCCATTGACGATCCAATAGCTGGAACTCTCACGCAACTTGCTCGTACCAGTAGTTCTGATGCCAAACCATTGCTCAACCTGACTGAGATTTTTGGCGATTTATCGCAGTCACCGCCTTTTGTTGATGCAGTTAGCAACCATTTACGCCGATTGTATGAGTTTGGCGCAAAAGAAACACTAGCCCGATTCTCACTCGTACATTGAAAGTCAACTTAAGTAGGGTGGGCAATGCCCACCACAACCAGGGTATAGTAGGCAATGCTACCTTTGAGGTTTCCCTGCTTGAATTAGCGCAACTTTGCATCGCCTGGTGTAACCTCTCTGCACAGAAAATCAACTCGTTGGTTACGAATGAGATCTGGTTGTGTGTGAATGAGTACTCGTTGATAGACAACTCGATCTCGTTGGTTGTGAATGCGATCGCGTTCTCTATGGATGAGTACTCGTTGATAGACAACCCGATCTCGTTGGTTGTGAATGCGATCGCGTTCTCTATGGATGAGTACTCGTTGATAGACAACCCGATCTCGTTGGTTGTGAATGGGTTGAGGTTCTCTATGGATGAGATGATTTTGGTAAGGAAAGTTAATTTTACGTAGATGCTGGATCAATTTGTCGTAGATATCGCATTCAATCAGGCGATCGTTTGATAGTAGAAATATTCGAGGCCTTGTATCCCTGATTGCGATCGCTCAACCAATTGCAAGATTTGATAGATGATACTACCTTGGCAGTTGGTAGTGAAGCGTTTGCGCGATCGCCCCTCTGCCCTTCCCCTCAACTTTCATCCTTCTACACCCATAACCCCATTTGTGAGGCGATGGGGTTAAATTTTGGCAGCAATGAGGTCTTCACTGCTAGTTACGGCGGTACTGCCAATCTAAGCCCCAGCGATACCCATTTTTACGTCTTTTGATATAAGTTTGTTTAATTTTGACATATTAAATTGAAAAATTAATTCAGATAGAAACTTATGGCAACCGAACAAGAGCTTCAATCTCTTTTTAATACCTTAGATACCGATCAAGATGGCAAAATCTCCATTAATGAGCTTTTTTTAAGCCCTGGTTTAAGTGCAATCATCTCGGCTGAAACAGGTATCAGTAGCCCCCAGGAATTGCTAGCTATGCATGGAGATAAAGACGGTAGTATCACCTTTGAACAGTTAAAGGAAGTAGTTAAGAAAGCAAGTAATTTGATCTAGTAGTCAAAAACCCAATACCTAATAACCAAAATCCCTCTCTAGCCCATGCTTTGAGGGATTTGCAATTGTGGGAGGGGAGTAGGAGCGATCGCCTTCCGAACACCATCATCCAACTTCAGAACAGCAACATCCGAGCAAAAAGGTCGAAACTCCGAGTTCTGAACTCGAATGACCGAGTAAAAAGAGGAATATGGTAAAATTTCAGCACTGTAGAATTTGTTACTAACTGTACAGCGGTGCAAAACGGCGTTGCGGTTCAGCTTAATCGTTAGGCAGAAAGTAACCGAGGAGGTCAAAGAAAATATGCCTCCGACCCGAACCATGAATAGAAGAGGCGAACCATGAAAGCACCTGTTTTCACTATCCCGGTATTAGTGATGTTATCGTCCGCGTCGGTTATGGCACAACAGGCGATTCCATTTGCTGGCGATCGCAACGTCACGGTCATGACCCAAAACGTCTATAACGGAGTGGATGCTGAACTTTCCGCTCTCCCTACCGCTAAGAGTTTCTCCGATCTGCTCAATAAAGTAGCTACGGTTTACAAAGGCTATTTTGACAGAAAGTTTCCCGAACGGGCAGCAGCTCTCGCCGCTGAAATCGAGGCAAAGCGGCCTGACTTTATCGGTCTACAGGAAGCTATCCTGGTTCGGACGCAAACCCCGCCGGATGGTCCAAAAACTCCGGCCACTACTGTGGCGCTCGATTACGTCCAGATCCTTCTAGATGCCTTAGCCAAGCGCGGGCTAAAGTACAAGGTTGTGGTGCAATCAATTAACTTAGATGTCGAACTCCCCAGCGATCTCGGCATTGATGTCCGCCACACCGATCGCGAGGTGATCCTTGCCCGTGCAGACTTGAAGACTGCGGATCTCAAGCTGTCCAATGCTCAAGGCGGGAACTTCGTCACCAATTGCATAATTCCCAGCCCCATTACTGGGCCGATAACACTCCAGCGAGGGTGGGTGGCGGTCGATGCGAAAATTCGGGGCAAGTCCTTGCGTCTAATTAGTACGCACTTGGACGCTGCTTGCCTGCCTTCACCCGATATCCAGCAAAAACAGGTGGTCGAGTTGCTGAATGGTCCGGCAGCTACCCAGTTGCCAGTTGTCCTCCTTGGCGATTTCAACTCACCAGGCGACGGCAGCGGTGAGGCGTACAACGACTTGTTTGCGGCGGGGTTTGCTGATGCTGCATTCAAGGCGGGAGTTGGAAGCATCCCAACCTGTTGTCAGAACGCAGATCTCCTAAATTCTGTTTCGGCTCTCAACAGCCGCATCGATTTCGTTCTGTTTCGTGGCACTATCAAAGCACTGAGTGCGGATGTCGTCGGAGACAACTCGGCTGACCGAACACCATCGGGCCTTTGGCCGTCCGATCACGCTGGGGTTGCGGCTACACTTGTGTTTCCTTAGTTGTAGAAAGCGAAGTCTCTATGAAGATTTGGGTATTGCTGAATATTGGGTAGCAGCTTGGCAACATAGGAGCGATCTCACAACAGTAACCTAATCAGACAACAGTAGGGATATGGCATTGCCCATTGGTGTCAACTTAACGTGAAAGGCTTTGTTGCTCAAGATATTCGATCCCCCTAAATCCACGCCACTTGCTACAAGTCGGGAAACCCGCCCAACGCAGTGGCTCCCCTTAATAAGGGGGACTTTGATTCTTTTCCCCCCTTTTTTAAGGGGGGTTAGGGGGGATCGAAAGTTTACGGTGCAAAGAAAGAGAACCCCAAAGACTGACGCTGTATGCATCTAAGTTTAAGTTAACACGTATGGAATTGCCGTGCCCTCACTGGTTACGTATTTACATTAGGCGTAATTACGAATTTTTTTAAGCGCTTCATACAATAACTTATATCGCTCAAACCCTGCTTCATACAAGGGATTTACTTGCGGCTGTACCACCTGGCTATCCTGTGGCAGTATCTTAAATGCAGCCTCTAAATTCGGATATGCACCAACCCCCACCATTGCTAAAATCGCTGCTCCGTAAGCGGCTCCTTCTTCGGCTTTGGGTGCAATCAGGTCTGTTTGCAAAATATCTGCCAAAATTCCTAACCAGATTTTAGAGCGTGCGCCTCCGCCTGTTGCCAGCAGTTGATGCACAGGAGCGATCGCATTACTTACTTCCAAGGCTTCCCGCAAGCTAAATGCAACGCCTTCTAGCACTGCACGAGTTATATCTGCTTGTGTATGAGCTAATGACAGATTAACTAAAGCCCCGCGCGTATCTGGATCGAGGTGGGGACTGCGTTCGCCTGCAAGGTGGGGGAGAAAGAGAACGCCACGCGCACCCGGAAGCGATCGCTCTGCCATATCCATTAACTCGGTGTAGGATATCTGTGGTGCAAAGGTATCTCGATACCAACGCAGAGATCCACCAGCCGCCAGCGTTACTCCCAAAAGATGATAACCACCATCGACATGGCAGAATAAATGCACCCTTCCTTGAGGATCGGGAATTGGGCGATCGCATGGTGCAAAGATTACTCCTGATGTGCCAATACTCAAACTACCCCGGTTGAGGTTGCTGGAGGAAATGCCCAAACCAATTGCTGCGGCTGCATTATCGCCTCCGCCTGCGACTACAGGTAATCCGGTGGGTAGTCCTACACGAGTGGCAATTTCTGATTTCAACCGTCCAGTGATCGCAGTAGACTCGATTACGGGGGGAAACAATCCTGAATTAATATTGAGAGCGTCAAGAATATCTTTATCCCATTGGCGATTTGCCAAGTTCAAACAGCCGATACCAGACGCATCAGAAGGTTCTGTGAATGATTCGCCAGTTAGCACATATCCTAGATAATCTTTTGGTAAAAGAATCTGCCATAACTGAGCATAAGCATCTGGTTCTTCATTCCGCAACCATACCAGCTTCGGCAGTTGAAATCCAGTGATTGCCGGATTTCCGGTGCGCCGAATCAACTCCTGGCAGGAGATAACAGCTTCAATTTCCGCAACTGCTTTACCTGTACGTTGGTCATTCCACAAAATTGCTGGTCTAATTGCTTTTCCCTCAGCATCGAGAGGAACCATACCATGCATTTGTCCTGATAAACCCAAGGCGATGGCTTGGTGTCCATTTATTTGTTGAGCAACATCAGATAGTGCAGCTAAGCTTGCTTCCACCCAATCCGATGAATTTTGTTCTGTCCAACCGGGGTGTGGAGTTAACAGGGGATAGCTTCTCGTAGTCTGAGCGATAATTTGCCCTTGTAGGTCAACCGCGATCGCTCTTACTCCTCCTGTACCCAAATCTAAGCCAACTACGACATCACTCATGTCATTTGCTGTGCATGGAATATATCTTTAAATTACCAAGGGCACAACAATGTTGTGCCCCCACTGAGGTGTAATTATTGGAATTTACCTAAAACTGCCAGTTTAGTTGTAAACCCAAAACATCCACTTCACTTTCAAATTTCCCAGCAAGTGTACCTGCTGTGGTGCTTGATTGGTTAATTGAGCTATCGTCAGAGAACACATGAGAATAACCAATATCTACATTAAAGGATTTGGAAGGCTTGTAGGTAGCACCAAATCCTAGCAAAGTGCGATCGCCTCCTGGTAGCCGTGGGGTATTATAGTGATCGCTAATTGGACTAGGATCGTAGGTAACACCAGTTCGCAGAGTTAATTGATCGTTAACTGCGTAGTTTAACCCAACTCCTATACGGTAAGTATCGTCCCAGTTCTCTGGTTGTACGCTATCGGCTTGAGCAGGGTTGTCAAACTTCACGCGCAGTTCTTGGAAGCGGCTCCAATGTGTCCAGGTAACATCGCCAACAACTGATACTTGGGGGCTAAGTTCTTGGTAAACAGCAAGCGACAATGTATCAGGTAGTTTTACCACAGCGCTGGCTCCTGTGTCTGTGAACTGTCCCCTAGCAGTCAATATTCTCAGATTGTCTGGGACGGTAAAATCTGCATTACCCCGGATGTCTTGAGTAATCGGAGAACGGTAACTTAAACCAATGCGCGTGCTTTTACTTGGTTCGTACATCATCCCCAGGTTATAGCCGACACTCCAATCGGAACCAGTGACTTTCACAAAGCCGTCTGCTTGTTGGGGTAAGGTAGGTAAACCAACACTCCGCCCCACTAAACCAAAGTCGATGGCATTTGAGAGTGTGGCTTCAGCATACTGAATATTCAGACCTGCGCCTACAGAAAAATTATCTGTCACCTTAGCGGCAATAGTGGGATTGATATTATAGGTGGTAAATTTAGATTCAACTGCTTGGTAACGCCCAACCCAGTTATTGTCATATTTAGTAATTAGCCCAAAAGGAACATTAATTCCCAGTCCTAGCTTAACGCGATCGGATAGGCTCCAAGCAGCATAAAGGTTTGGCACTACAACATCTACACCAGCATCGCCACTGTTACCACCCGTTAATGGCGCACCTGTTACTACGCGAGAACCTTGGTTTTGAAACCTAATTGTTGGGAAAATCACAAAGGTAGCCCCAACTAAAGAATTACCTTCTAATCGAGTTAATCCCGCAGGATTATAGAAAATTGTACTAGCATCCTCCGCACTAGCAGCACTACCAGCAAAGCCATTTCCTAGAGCTTTGACACTTTGTTCGTTGAGAGCAAATCCACCAGCCAACGCAGAGTTTGCTGTAAGCACCACAAAAATTGGCACCAACGACAAATTTATCTGTAACTGTTTCATATTTATGTTCTTAGAATTTAAACTGTTTTAAATTGGCGATCGCTTTTGAGCTTTCAAAGCAAAGCGATCGCTGATTAGATCGATTATTCAGCAATGTGATAAATTTACAGGGATTTTTTTACAACTTGTTGTGTATAAATACTGCTGTGTTTGCTTTTCTCATGAAGAAGGCAGAAGGCAGGAGGCAGAAGGTAAAATCAAAGGATGATTTAATAACTTATCAAATTCTCTCTCTACTTCCCCTGCTTGCCTCAATTAATTCCACTATTGTGCAACGCCGAATGGCACTGGACAACCTCCACGAAAAAAATATGGCACTTGCTTCAGCCCTAAAATCTTTCTTTTTGATGAGGAATTTTTGGTCACAGTAAATTAACCTGCAAAAAGGCAATCAGCGTGGAGAATTTCTGCTATGGCTCAACATATATTCGAGTTACCAGCACCACCAATTAACTCTATCGTCGGGCATTTGGTTGAATTAGGAGACGATCCGTTAGGCTTTCTCACTCGTTGTCGTGACTATGGTGATATTGTCCCGTTACGCTTAGGATTAACACCTTCTTGTTTGCTGACTAATCCTGAATATATTGAAGAAGTTCTCAAAAATCGCGAGAGTTTTATCAAAAGCCGAGGCTTCCGTGTTTTAAAAACTCTACTAGGTGAAGGATTGTTAACCGCAGAAGGAGAATCTTGGTTATGGCAACGTCGCCTAGCTCAACCTGTATTTCACCAAAGGCGGATTAATGAATACGGTGAAACAATGGTAGAGTACACCAGCCGAATGTTGCAAACTTGGCATGATGGTGAAATTCATGATATTCACGCAGATATGATGCACCTCACCTTGGCGATTGTAATGAAGTGCATTTTTAACGCCGATGTGGATGCAGGTGAAGCGAAAGTGGTTGCTAATGCTTTAGATGTGACAATGCATTGGTTTGAAAGCAAGCGACGACAGAATTTTTTGGTGTGGGAGTGGTTCCCAAGGGAAGAAAACGTTCGGTATCGTCAAGCCGTGGCGGAAATGGATGCAGCTATTTATAAACTAATAAGCGATCGCCGTAAAAGTGGCGAGAAAACCAACGATTTGCTGTCGATGCTCATGGAAGCACGGGACGAAGAAACTCAGCAACAAATGGACGATAAGCTACTGCGAGATGAAGTAGCAACCTTAATGCTGGCAGGTCATGAAACCACCGCCAATACTTTATCTTGGACATGGATGCTGTTATCGCAACATCCCGAAGTTCAAGATAAACTCTCTACCGAGTTAAACCAAGTTTTGCAAGGAAAATTACCTACAATCCAAGACCTTCCCCGCTTACCTTATACTCAGCAAGTAATTAAAGAATCAATGCGGTTGTATCCTCCCGTATCACTCTTAGGGCGAGAAGCAGCGCAAGATACCACCATTGGCGACTATGAAATTTCCCAAGGCACAACGATAATGATCAGTCAGTGGGTAATGCATCGCCATCCCAAATATTTCACCGATCCCGAAACCTTCCAACCAGAACGCTGGACAGCCGATTTTGAGAAACAACTACCCAAAGGTGTATATTTTCCTTTTGGCGATGGCCCGCGCATTTGTATCGGTAAAGGCTTTGCGCAAATGGAAGCAGCTTTATTACTGGCTACCATCGCCCAACGCTTCCACATAGAATTGATACCAGGATTCCCGATTGTACCGCAACCCTCAATTACCCTTCGCCCAGAATACGGTCTTAAGGTACAAATTAAACAAATTGCCAATCAGGCTTCTGCACCCGAGCAACAACAAGTATCAGTAACGCGCTGAACAGGAGTGTGGGGAGGGTGGGGAGCAGAAGGGGATAAGGGGGACAAGGAAGGAGAGGAAGAAATGCCCAATGCCCCATGCCCCATGTCCTATGCCCAATAACAAATAACAAATGACCAATGACAAATAAACAAATCTTACTAAAAAGCCGCCCAGCAGGGGAACCAAAAGAAAGTGATTTCGCTGTTGTGGAAACTCCAATTCCAGAACCAGGAGAAGGGGAAGTTTGCAACCGGACTATTTATCTGTCTCTTGACCCTTATATGCGTGGTCGCATGAGCGATCGCGAGTCCTATGCTGCGCCTGCGGAGTTGGGGTCTGTAATGGTTGGTCACACTGTTAGCCAAGTGATTAAATCTAACCATCCTAATTTTTCGGTGGGTGATTTTGTGCTTGGTTATGACAGTTGGCAAAGCTACGCTGTAGCTAAAGGCGAGACTTTGCGTAAACTTGACCCCAATCAAGCACCTATTTCCTATGCTTTGGGTGTCCTAGGTATGCCGGGAATGACTGCATATTGCGCTTTGCTTGATATTGGTCAACCGCAAGCAGGCGAAACAGTTGTTGTCTCTGCTGCTTCGGGTGCAGTCGGTTCTGTAGCTGGTCAAATTGCCAAAATTAAAGGCTGTCGAGTGGTGGGAGTTGCCGGGAGTGATGCAAAATGCGATTACGTAGTCAAAGAGTTGGGTTTTGATGCTTGTATCAACCGCAAGACTCAAGACCTTGATGGCGCACTCAAAGCAGCTTGCCCTAATGGTATCGATGTTTACTATGACAATACTGCTGGCCCAATTTTAGAAGCAGTGTTACAGCAAATCAATCTTGCAGCGAGAATTCCCTTAGTCGGTTTAATTTCGCAGTACAACGCCGAAAGTGCGCCTCCCGGCCCTAATTTGTTACCAATTTTGGTTAAACGTGCGTTAATCAAAGGTTTTCTTGTCGGTGATTATCTACACCGTCAGCCAGAGTTCTTAAATGATGTTTCTCAGTGGTTGCGCGCTGGGAAGTTGAAGTATAAAGAAGACGTTGTAGAAGGTCTGGAAAATGCTCCCAAGGCTTTTATTGGTTTGTTGCAAGGAGAAAACTTTGGCAAGCTGATTGTTAAGGTCAGCGAAGACCCGACAATATGACGCGGAGAGAAGGGAGTGTGGGGAGTGTGGGGAGTGTGGGGAGTGTGGGGAGTGTGGGGAGTGTGGGGAGCAGGGGAATAAAATAGACTATTTTCTATTTTGTGTTAACCATAAACCTCTGGGTTGACGCAATGAAGAAGACGATCGCCTTTTAATCCAGCAATTAAATTAGCGATCGCAATGTCTGCCATTTTTGCCCGTGTTTGGCGGCTGGCGCTACCGATGTGGGGTGTAATAATTATGTTCTCTAGCGTTAGTAAGGGGCTATCCATTGGGATTGGTTCTACTTCTGTGACATCTATGGCGGCGGCGGCGATTTGCTGTTGGTCAAGTGCGCGATACAATGCCTCTTGGTCGATGATGGTTCCCCGTGCGGTGTTAATTAAGATGGCTGATGGTTTCATTAAAGCAAATTGGCGATCGCTCAATAAATGATAGGTGTCATCAGCGCCGGGTGTATGAATGCTGATGAAGTCGGATGCTTGCAGTAAAGTTTCTAAGGGTACAAACTCCGCACTCAGGGATTTCTCAATTTCCGGCTCTGAGCGATGTCTGCTTGTATACAGTATTTTCATATCAAAACTTTGGGCACGACGCGCAACAGCTTGTCCAATGCGCCCGAAGCCGATAATTCCTAAAGTAGCGCCTGCAACATTCGGCCCTAGTAATAAATCCGGTTCCCAAGTTTGCCACAAACCAGCGCGAGTAAATCTATCTGCTTCCACAACTCGCCGCGCAGCAGCCATGAGTAACGCCCAAGTTAAATCTGCGGTAGCATCTGTTAATACACCAGGAGTATTCCCTACAGGAATTTTCTTTGCTGTAGCCGCCGTGACATCGATGTTATCGTAACCCACAGCCATCTGGCTAATGACTTTCAGCGAAGAACTTGCGATTAGTTGTTGGTCAATTCTGTCAGTTAACAGACACAATAATCCATCTACCTCCTTTACCTTAGCCAGCAACACCTCGTAAGGCGGCGGCTGACGTTCCGGCCAAACTTCCACAGATGCGATCGCATTTAGTTGTGCTAAATCAGTAGGTAGATGGCGAGTGATAAAAACTTTGTTTGTCATTGGTCATTGGTCATTGTGCATTGGGCATCGTGCATTTCTTCCTACACCTCCCACACTTCCCACACTCCCCACACTCCCCACCCTCTCCTCACTGCTGCTTCACCCATTCTGCAAACAGGCGAGAGCCTACGGTATAAAAATCATCATCCAAGGGGCTGATTACACCTGTACCAGCTATAACTTCTAAAGCTTCGGACACTTTGGCTCGGCTGAAGCCTGTATCTTTGGCTAAATCTTGGAGGGTGGCTTTGGAGTTCTGGGTTAGGGAAAAATAAACTGTGCGTTCGTCTTCGCTAAAGCAACCAGAGGATTTTTTGGAGTTCCACCAGGCGGAGAAGTCTCTGTCGTGATGCTGGAGTAATTTATCTATGAGATTATCGCGGGAGTCTTGCTGGTTGGAGTCAAAAATCATGTTGAGTGATTGTTGCGTCAAGTAGGGATAACATCCTGACCATTCGAGAATTGAGATGATGCTATCTTCAGTTAAGGATATGTTTTCTTGTTCGGCGCGATCGCTTATCAGTTTTTTGCTATCTTCTTCATTTAAAGCCGCTAACCCTTCGATTTCGGCAATGTTTAATAATGGCGAACCGACGCGCTGCTGATATTCTTTTAAGTCTCGATAGCCGGAGAATAACAAACCTAAGCAAGATTTAATCGCGGTGTCTGTATCTTTTAAGCCGCGCAGGTAAGCCCAAGCGTCATTCGCCCAAGATTTGTGGACAATAAACTCAGCGCCATCGATGAGGAAGCAAACGCCTTGAAAGTTTATCTTTCGCAGTTCTTCTGTAGTTTTTAAGAAAGCTGACCGAAAGTTATCGTTATTTAACCGCTTTTCAGTATCGGAATTAGTTAAATTTAATTTAATATCTGCTTGGCTGAGGAATTTGAGGGTAACTTCACCACCTGTAATTTTCTTGAGAAAGTCGCGGTACATTTGGCGAATTTCGGCTAAAGGAACTTGTCGCCAGCGTTCTATGGCTTCCCGGAGTCTAGCGATAAGGAGGTAACGCAGGTTATCTAGGTCTTTGGGTTGTTCTAACTGGAGGTCAATTAATACGGGGAAAGCGCGGCGGGGATATTTGCTCTGGGGATTTAGTAAATTCCACTCGACAGCACGTAAAGCGCTGGTTTTACCTAAACGCCTTCCTCCTAAAAGTATCCGCACCTGAAAAGGCGACTTGAGCATAGTATTAATTAAGTCGCTGCGTCCGAAGAAGTGGGAGGGGTCTGTAATGGCGACGCGGTAGTTATCAAAGGGTCGTTCTCCATCAAAATCCGGCATTGTTCGCTTTCCTCTGCTGTCATCTGCATTTGAATCCACCGTGATAAGAGAGGAATTCGGATATGGTAGAAATCCTGATGCTCCACTTCCTCCTGATCCAACAATCCAACATTTGTGAGCCAATTACAAGCGTCTAAGCATTGGTTGGTTGTGAACTGGCTTTTCAAGTGGTTGAGTAAGGTTGTTTGTGGTATTTTGTTGCGGAATTGTTCGTTACAGTCCATGACGCGCAGAATAGAGATTGCAACTTGAAAGTCGCGTTTTGTTAAATCTTCCCAAATGCTTCTTTCTAGGTAATTTTTTAACTCGCCACTTTGAGTTATTGTTCTGGCTAAATATGGCTCTACCATTGACCATACAATCTGCTGATTGCCACGATTATCTTTTACCTTTTCTGTTAAAAAGTGCGCTAATTGGCGAGATACAAACGGATGTCCGCCAGTTTGGTAATGGATTTGTTGCGGTGTGGCTGCATCAAACTCTAACCCCATCAATTTACCCAGATTCACCAGCATTTCTTGGGTTTCTCCCTGCGAGAAAGGCGGTAAAAAGATTTCTTTGAAGAAGCTAAACACCGGATTTGTCGCAACTCCTGATTGTGTCCAAGCATTAATGCGGTTGCAATCGGGATGCACATCAGCAATTAGCAGTGATATTTGCCGTTGTTGTTGACATAACACCCGCAACGCTCCAAAACAAGCATTAAATTCTTAGGCTTTTTCGCGGCTATCTTCTGGTGATTGTTGTTCGTTGAAGACTTCGGTGAGGTAGTTAGTACAAGCTTGCTCATAATTAGTCTGCGTAGTGGCGTGTCTAGGCTAAATTTGTGTATTAGATTTCTAATTTCTAGGGCGCTAAAGCGCAACTACGAACATTTTTTATTGCACTATTTTAGCCTTGCCACGCCAGTAGGTTGCGTTAGGACTAACGTCCATAACGCACCGTCCGAGATTTTCGGTGCGTTAGCCTGCGGCATAACACACCCTTTCTTTTGCCTTCTTTTCCAGCCAGCAAATCAAGATGTTTTTAGGGCTTGCGAATATATCCCCATTTACCACCTGTAAAGTAGGCTGTTCCTTGTGCCGGATCTTGTTTTAACTCTCCACCAACGTTAACTAATGCTACGCCTTCTGCAAAAGGTTTAGCAAAATCGTAATCTCGGGGAATGATAAACTCACCAAACTGATTAATATATCCCCATTTACCTCCCATTTTGGCAGGGGCTAATCCTTCTGAAAAAATATCGGCTTCGTAAAATTGCGGCTCGATAACAAATTCTCCAGTTTTATTTATATAACCTAATTTATTAGCAATTTTAACTAAGGCTAAACCTTCAGAAAAGCTGGTAGCATCATCTAACTGAATTTGAATGATAATGTTGTCCGTTTTATCTATATATCCCCATTTATTAGCTAATTTTACGGCTGCTAAGTCTTCAGAGAATGATTTGACATCATCATATTTGGCAGCAATAATAATTTGACCTGTTTTATCTATATATCCCCATGTACTAGCTAATTTTATGGCTGCCAGTCCTTGAGAGAATGATTTAGCATAATCAAATTGTGGCTTAATTATCCAGTTAGCAGTTTTATCGATATAGCCATATTTATTATTAAATCTTACCAAGGCTAGTCCTTCGGTAAAAGGTTCGGCAGTATCAAACTGAAGGCGGCTGACAAGTTGACCTGTTTTATCAATGTAACCGTATTTGTAACCCATCTTGACGACTGCCATACCTTCAGAGAATGGCTCAACCCAATCAAATTGTATCTTTAAGTTAATTGGCTGCGATGTATGGATGTAAGCATAGTTACTATTGATGCGTCGATGGGTAAAGCTATTATTTTTAATTGCTTTGATGTCAAGGTTTCTCGGAGTTTTAGAATAGAATTCAGATTTGAGCAATTTAGCTAAAAGCTTATCTTCTTCTAGCAAGGCTTCATAGAAAAAGAAAACTTCCCCTTGAATACCAACAGAACGGTTATAGTTTAGTGCTTGGGTTAAATGTGCTGGATCTATCCGATATGTATTTTGCTTTAACAGCACACCAGGAATTAGTTGTGGTAATTGTTGTTGCGTAAATTGATTAGCGATAAGCCGATTTATATCTCTCTGGTAAAGTTCAAATTCTCGCCAATATAACTGGGGATGAATTAAATCGACTAACCCAAGGTTAACCCAAGCTTGAGAATCTTGGAGGTAGTTTTCATAACTCCAAGGATAAGCACTTGGAGCCATTGAGATAATTAATTCAGGATTGATATTAATAACTTCACGGTAGACGCGGGTTAAAAAATTGGAAAGAATATCTGCCCGCCACCTTAACCATTGTGGATCTTTGGAATTTTGTGGTGGTAGTTGATTAAATTCTTGGCGATAGCGTTCCACAGTTTTTTGATCGTAACCACCTTCACTTGGTAAAGCAGGAAAGCGATCGTCTCCTTGAATACCATCAACTTGATAGTTTTTAACGACTTCTAAAAATAAACTTAATAAAAAGTTTTGCACTTCGCTATCAAAAGCATTAAGCCACTCAAAACCATTTTTAGTCAGTAAATTACCAGCATAGTCTCGCGCTGCCCATTCTGGTTTTTTGGCGATAATTGTACCACCATTTTTTTGATAAGAACTAGCAAAGCCATATTCAAACCAAGGGATGACAGCAAGATTAACTCGTTTGGCTTCAACAACTAATTCGGCTAAAGGATCTCTACCTTTAAATTGCGGATTTATTTCCATGCCAAAGTTCTCTCGCATCACTCGACTAGGATAAGTGGTGAGGCCGTTATTCCAAACAACAGGAAACACTACATTAAATCCAGTTTCAGCGAGAAAGTTCATCGCTTCGGCAATATTTTGTTTGGAGTTAAAGACTTTGCTAGCTGTTGTAGTCAGCCAAATACCACGAATTTCCATGAATTAGGTTGCGCTTGATTTATTGAGATTTTCTCGGACTAATGCTAATCCTTCGGAAAAAGGATGAACTTCCTCAAATTGTGGCGGAATCACAAATTTTCCGGTTTTGTCGATATATCCCCACTTATTATTAATTTGCACTCGTGCCATACCTTCTACAAAAGCATCGGCAGTGTCAAATTGTGGTGGAATCACGAATAATTCTATACCAAGAATATACTTGTGAGGTACAGTAGGAATTTCCAGAACTCGACAAATCAAGGCGGCTATTTCGCCTCTTGTAATATTTTGATTAGGCTGCAAGCGTTTAACGTTTGGATAGTTAACAACAATGCCCTTTTCTGTTGCAGCTGCGATCGCACGTGTAGCATAACCGGGAATTTGCCCGAAATCATCATAATATTTTTTCACAGTATTTATCGGGTCTGCTGTTACGCCATAATTCAAACCTGAAGCTAAAGCCGTTAAAGCTTGCACGCGCGGAATTAATTCATTAGGTTTGAACATCCGATTGGGATATCCAGACAGATAATTTGCCTGATATGCTTCGGCTATTGCCTTAACCGCCCAGTGAGTAGCTGGTACATCGCTAAAGCTAATTTCAGGACGAGATGACGGCTGTTTTGGTAAGCCAATCGAAATAATCGCCGCAAATTCAGCACGAGTCACAGGTGCAGCAGGGCGAAAAGTACCATCTGGATAACCTTTTAATATATTGCGCTGGGCGGCAGCAAGAATCGATGTTTTTGCCCAATGGTTTTGAATATCTGAAAACATGGACTCGTTTACCATAGATGCCCTTAACTGTCTTAAACCGAATAAACTAGTTTCGCTACCTCAAAAATACTTAAATTCACGTAAATTAAGGCAATTTGCGCTTGCCAGAAGTCTAAATGAAAAATTTCTGTCTTTTAACTTAATATCTGCTAGTTTCCAGCAAATTATTCAACGCCTGCACCAAAGTGTGATTCTGTTCATCAGTGCCAACAGTGATGCGTAATTTATCTTCCAATCCTGGCTGTTTGAAGTAGCGAATTAAAATTTTCTGTTCTTTGAGTTTTTGATAGAGGTATTCTGCATTTCCTTGAGGAGGTTGGGCTAATAAAAAATTAGTTTGAGAGTCCCAAACACGGAAACCTAATTGTTTTAAGTCGGATGCTAGCTGAGTTCTGGAGGCTTTAATCTTGGCTACGCAAGCGTTTTTATAAGCTTGATCGGTGATGGCAGCAGTTGCAACTGCACAGGCGATCGCATCTATGTTATAGCTATCTTTTACCTTAAACAACCCATCCAATAACTGGGGATTTGCTACGCCAAACCCTAACCTCAACCCAGCTAAGGAGTAACCTTTGGAAAGCGTGCGAATAATGATGACGTTTTCGTATTCCTGCACTAAATCTAAAGCATTTTCTGCGGCAAAGTCTACGTAGGCTTCATCAATTACTAAAACCCCAGATAACTGACTGGCTAATTTTCGCAGATCCTCAGTTGGGACTACATGACCTGATGGACTATTAGGTGAGGCAATAAATGTTACTGCTCCATCAGCAGCAATTAGTTCTTGCAAGGGTAAACTATAATCTTCTGGGTAGGGAATTTCTAAAATATCTGCTGCCTGCATTTCTGTTAACGTGCGATATAGCACATAAGTAGGCATAGGATAGACTACCTTACGTCCTGCTTCAGTACAAGCACGTATGACGATACTTAAAATTTCGTCACTGCCATTACCTACAACAATCCAATCGCTAGGAACCCCTAAAACTTTACTTGCAGCTTGCCGAAATTCTCCGCCAAAGGGTTCTGGATAGCGTCGCAACCATTCGCCATCAATACTGCGCAGGACTTCTAATGCCGCAGGTGAGGGAGGATAAGCGTTTTCGTTGCTGTTGAGTTTGATAACTGGTGTCCCCCGTGGCGGCTGTTCGCCAGGGACATAGCTAGCCATTGCATCAATATTAGAACGGAAATAGTTGGTCATAGGGATGGGGCATGGGGCATTGGGCATTGGGCAAGGAAAATCCAGCATCCAATTTCTGAAGATATCGTTTTTTGCCGTCTACATCAAAAAATATACGGGTTTAGTCAGTTCTGAGTGTAACTGCGTCAAAAAAGCGATCGCAAACCTCATAGCTGAATTAAAAGGCGATCGCAATTTTGAAAAAAGAGCGATGTCTACGCACGCTGCTAAAATTCTTTGACAAGTAGAGTATGCGATCGCTGAGTTTATAGCCATTTAAAGCAGGTCTTGAGAATTTTTCTAATTACGCATTATTCATAAGTTTTGTTTAAGCATTAGTTACTAATATATAAGCGTTCGCCACAACTCTAACTTCGGAAGCCACTATGCTCATCTCGGAAGTGGCTATGCTCATACATCTTCATGTAGACGTTGCTTTTGGGAAAGGCTGCCTTTGCTACTCGCGCTGTTTGTCTTGGGATTGCTTCCCTACCCTACAAGAACGCCTAACGGCGAATGGGAAGCCGCTCCACGTCTACGTTGCACTTGCGACGGACATAACGCAATTAATTCAGCGGACATGATATCAAACGCATCTTCAAAGAAAACTCAACTTTTTCGGAAAATCTTTGATTGGTTATGTATTTGTATTTAGTTCAAGTTGCTAAAAGTTCAATTTTATACTTTTTAATCACCTGGCTTTTGGAGAATATATGAGTTTAATGACAAAGTTGACAGCGGGATTGTTGACTTTTGCAACATTGATGGCTGGAATATTACCTGCAATGGCTCGTCCGGCGACCTTGACAAGTAGAAGTAATCTGCGAACAAGTGCATCTTTGACAGCAAGCGTAGAGGAAATTTTACCATTGGACAGTAATGTTGAAGTTTTGAATATTACAGTTGGAGATGATGGCGATTACTGGTACTTTGTCCAACCAAAGGTGGAAGGGACAGCAAGCGGTTGGATACGGAGCGATTTAGTCAGCTTTAAGTCGAGCAAGAAGCGTTATGCAACCATTGCTGGGGAGCGCGGATATAAAATTAATGTACGTTCGTCTCCCAACTTAAAAAGCAAAGTTCTACATAATGCGCTGTCAGGTGATTTGGTAACTGTTGAAGATTCCTATCAACAAGCAGGTCAATATCGTTGGTATCGCATTAAGTTCCCAAATAATGTTACTGGTTGGGTGAGAGAAGACCTGTTATCGATATGGCCGCAAGGATGCATTATCACTTGTCCTGTGCATTAGGCGATCGCAGCTTCAACCACAGCGCAATTTATTTATAGGCGTCATTAATTTTGAATTCGGAGTGAAGCGACGTGACTTCTAGACTATCTTGCAACTCGATCTGTAATTGTGAATTGGCATTACCGCTATTGATGGCAATTTCTACCCAACCGTGACTTCCAACTAAAGCGATCGCCTCTCCAACCTCGACATCGCTGTAAGTCGCACACCCTGGTATAGTCAAACTACGAACTTGTACGCACCAGGTTTTACCTTGGACATAATCTCCAGGAATGTTGCTGACTAAGTTGCCGAAGTGGTCAATATATTGAATACAACCTACTACACCAGTTGTTGTTTTTTGGCATTCACCTAAATTTAGCTGTACCAAAGTTGCCGCATCTATTTCTTGTCCTAGCTCTTGGATGGGTACACCACTAGCAAGATTAGCTCCCACTGGTGCAAAGATATCTCTACCGTGGAATGTACTGCTGGGTTGGGAGGTTCGCCAATAGTTACGATTTGTTAACTCAACCGCTGCGATCGCGGGATTTTGACTGAGTATTCCACTGAAGATGCCATTATCTGGCCCTACTAGAAATCCTTGGGCAAATTCTACTGCGATCGCGCGTCGCTTGCTTCCCACTCCCGGATCTACCACAGCTATATGCACTGTCCCCATAGGGAAATAAGCATAAGCATTCATTAAGCAAAACCTAGCGGCGGCAATACTTTGTGGCGGAATCTGGTGAGTCAAGTCTATCACCGTAAGCTTGGGGTTGATTTGGGCGATCGCTCCTTTCATTACACCCACATACACATCGCGATCGCCAAAATCGCTCATTAAGGTGAGGATACTTGCTTTGGCATCAAGGATTTGTAGTGAATCCATTGGTATACACGATGTGTATCTATAAATATATAATAAAGCAGATTTTTCTGTAACAAAGACTACGAAATTTGTGCTATATTAAGAAGACAAGACAAAGATGATGACAGATAACCAGGTAATCATTATGAATACAACTAGACTACAAGCTGCTAATAAAGCTAAAGAAGCTCACAGACAAAATATTCAAAGAGATATAGAACGTCGTTTGCAAGTAGCCAGAGCCAAGGGCGACGACAAACTAGTTCGCCAATTGGAAGATGAAATGCGGTACTACGCTTAAATCAAATCTTCAGAGTTATAGTTTTGTTGTGTGTAAACCCGCCGTAGCGGGTTTTTATTTGTCAATAGTCATTGGGCAATAGCAGCAAATACTTAGTAAACTGCGTCTATTTTGAAACCCATAGTTTTTTCTCGATCGGGTTTTACTCCCCAATCCTATGCTCTTCCCTGTTCCTTGTTCTTAATGAGGTTTAATTCGTAATTCGTAATTAAGTGGAACAGAACAACCACTAAATTTTTAATGAACCTGGCGCTTCTACGTGCAAGGACAGAGCAAGCACTGATTGCAACTACGAATTACGAATTATTGCCTAAGTTTTTGGCTTGTGAGTGGAAGCAACGTGCAATTCTTTCAACTGCTTCGCATCTACTCCAGAAGGCGCATCCGTCAACAGACAACGGGCTTGCTGTGTCTTCGGAAAAGCGATGACATCCCGAATAGATTCTTCCCCAGCGAATAACATCACCAACCGATCTAAACCATAGGCGATGCCACCATGAGGGGGTGTACCATATTCAAATGCTTCCAAGAGAAAGCCAAATTTATTTTGTGCTTCTTCGGGAGATAAACCTATAGCTTCAAACACTTGTTCTTGAATATCTCGCTGATAAATCCGCCGACTACCACCGCCAACTTCAAAGCCATTGAATACTAAATCGTAAGCTTGGGCGCGGGCTGTTTTTAAGTCATGCAAATCATCTGGATGGGGTGCAGTAAATGGGTGATGCAATGCTTCTAAGCGTTTTTCATCAGCATTCCACTCGAACATGGGGAAATCGGTAATCCAGAGCAAGTTGATTTTTTCAGGATCGATTAACCCAAACTCCTTAGCAACAAATTGGCGCAATCTATCTAGAGTTTTATTAACTGTAGGCGCATCGCCAGCCCCAAATAGCAACAAATGACCAGCTTTTGCACCTGTACGGCGTAAAATTTCTGCTTTTTGTTCGGCGCTGAGGTTGTCTTTAATTGCGCCAATGGTGTCAATTTCACCATCTTCCCTGACGCGGATGTAAGCTAAACCCTTAGCCCCTGCTTCACTGGCTTCTTTAAAGATGTCGCCGCCTGGTTTGATGCGGACATTGGAAATTGCATCGTTACCATTGGGAATAGGCAGAATTTTAACTATACCACCGTTGGCTACAGCATCGCGAAAGACTTTGAAGCCAGAATCTTTTAAGACATCAGAGACATTAACTAGTTCCAAACCGTAGCGGGTATCTGGTTTATCACTACCATAGCGTTCCATCGCTTCGGCGTAGGTAAGACGGGGGAAAGGATGATGTAACTCAATTCCTTTGACGCTTTTGAAAATATAAGAAACTAACTTCTCATTGAGTTCGATAATTTCTTCTTGAGACATGAAACTCATTTCCATGTCCAACTGAGTAAATTCTGGCTGTCTGTCGGCGCGTAAGTCTTCATCGCGGAAGCAACGAGCAATCTGATAGTATCTGTCCATACCAGATACCATCAGCAATTGTTTAAATAGCTGCGGTGATTGCGGTAAAGCAAACCACTCACCAGGGTTGACGCGACTGGGGAGGATGTAATCCCGCGCTCCTTCTGGGGTAGAACGGGTAAGTATAGGGGTTTCAATTTCAATAAAACCTTCTACGTCTTCCAAGTAGCGGCGCATGGATTTAACAACTTGATGACGCAATTGCATGTTGCGCGCCATCCGTTCGCGGCGCAAATCTAAGTACCGATACTTCAGCCGCAAGTCTTCCCGCACCGTCTCAGTGTCAGCTGTGGAAACTTGGAAAGGTAATTGTTTGCGGACACCGTTGAGCAATTCAATCTTATCCGCGTAGATTTCTACTTCGCCTGTGGGTAAGCGAGGATTTAGGGATTCGTCGGGACGTTGCGTCACCCTACCAGTAATTTCGACAACGTATTCATTCCGCAGAGCATTCGCCTGCGCATAGGAATCTGGGGTGCGTTGCGGATCGCTAACAATTTGGACAATGCCAGAGCGATCGCGCAAATCTAAAAATATCACGCCCCCATGATCGCGGCGACGGTCTACCCATCCGTACAAGGTAACAGTTTCTCCAATATCTTCTTTTCGGAGTGCGCCGCAATAGTGAGTTCGCATAGTAGTTAATTCTGTTCTTCCGCTCTAGATGGGCAAGTAAATGTCAAAGCTTTCCCATTATCTAGCATCAATAGTATCCAATTGAAGACAAGATGGCATAATCTCCGGCCAATAGGCTGAGGAGATCGGGGAGATGTGTCTTTAAGCTACTATAGCCGAATCGGAATTCATTAGCTCTGAGGATTGAAATAAGTTTGGAGTCAGGACTTTATTCCTGTATTTTCCAGCACTGTAGACGCGAAGCAGCTTCCCGCAGTGCTGGACTCACCGCGCTAACTCACTACAAACTTATCCAAACTTTTGATTCTTCCATAAACGCTGAGAAACAGATTTTGTTTTGCCTTCCATGTAGATTTAAGCGGCATTTACCATATAAACTTACAATTAGTCAGCATTTTTACGCCACAATGACCACAAAATTGTGAGCAAAACAGTTAGATTTTAAATTAAAGAAAAATTTAATGTATAACCTCAAATCTTATTTACTATAGATAATTGGTTATCTTGTTAAGAATTAGGATTAATTCTTGGTTATATATTACCTAGCTTCTCGTCACTATTTCAAAACAGATGAATATTTTAATTTTGGGTAATGCGGAAGATGCACATGCTGCACATATCAAACAAGCTCTAACACAAGCAGGCGCAACAGTAGATTATTTAGATACTGCTCTATTTCCCTCTCAGTTGCAAATGTCTTGGCGACCCGATACGGAAATGGGAACATTCTTTTTACCAGGAGAGCATCGTTTAAATTTCACAGATATTAAAAGTGTATTTTGGCGTCAGTTGACTGGGGTTTATATTCCTGATTTACAGGATGCCGAACAACAAAGAATCGCTATGAATGATTCAATGAGTACATTGCGATCGCTCATGCAAGCTTGTCCATGCCGCTGGGTAAATTCTTGGCAAGCTTACGAATTTCATAAAGAGAAACCCTTACAACTGAGAGCAGTTAAACAAATTGGAGTCAACATTCCAGCCACTCTGATTAGTAACGATACAAAAGAAATTACAGAGTTTGCTAAATCTCAGGAGAAAACGATTTTTAAACCTGTGTATGGTGGCGCTCATACCCAGTTAGTTACAGAGTCTCATTTAGAATCTAAACGATTGAATTTGTCCCTAAAAATTTCGCCTGTTACTCTCCAAGAATACATTCTTGGCACAAACATTCGTAGCTATGTCATAGCTGATGCAGTTTACTCTGCCGAAATCCGTAGTGCTGCTTTAGATTTTCGCGAAGACACAGAAGCTGAGTTAATTCCCCTAGAACTACCTGAGTCTGTAAAACAGCAGTGTCTAGCCATTACTAAAGCTTTGAAGCTAGAGTGGACAGCAATTGATTGGCGCTTAAAACCAACAGGTGAATACATATTCCTCGAAGCAAATCCCAGCCCCATGTTTTTGTATTTTGAAAAACAAACTGGTTTTCCTATTACAGAGGCATTAATTAATTTATTGATGAATTAAGTTAATTGAAAATATAATTTAAAAAAGATTTTTAAATATCTCAGACTGCTATACGATCAATTTGTAAAGGTTTAAGAATTTTTTTCTAAAAATCAGTCAAAATAGCTCTAACAAAAAATAATTTTAAGTATTATATAATAATACTAATTAAATACAGCTAGAAGTAGAAATTTTTAATTACTGGCAGCTAAAATTATTAGTAGTTTATAGATGAATTGTCTAAAATTATAGGAGAAATTTATGAATCATCCTTTTGGGCTAAATCTTTCTGACTTAGCAGCAATAGACTTAGATTTTCCCGAACCGCTAACAGATGAAGAAGCTGCTCAAGTTCAAGGCGGAAGTGATACTTTCACTACTTTGGCTTTAGGTGAAGAAGGTGGTGACGATCGTGTCAGTACTAAGGCTTTAGGTGAAGAAGGTGGTAGTGATATAGCATGTATCTCTACTCCATGTCCAGGAAGTGAAACAGGTGGTATTTCTATCCAGCCTAAACCTCCTGTATGGCCAACTCAAATTAAATTTTTTTGAGTAATTTATAAATTAGACCTCTTGCATAAGTCGATATTTTGGCTATCAAACCATAGATAAACATAGATAAATATTGGTGTTCATCTATTTATTCCTAATCGGATTTTTGCAAGAAGTGTAGTATGTGTAGGGTGCGTTATCACGAAGTGTAACGCACCGCATTCTAGACCTTGGTGCATTGCACTACGCGACAACACACCCTACTGGCGTGACCAGACTAAAATGTTGCAATAAAGAATGTTCGTAGTTGCGCTTTAGCGCCCTATCAATTAGAAATCTAATGCACAACTTTAGCCTTGTCACGCCACTAGATTCCGAATTCTTAGTAAGAAAAGTTTTGGCGTTAATCAAGAGTAAAAATTCCGTTTATGCTTGGATCTGCTTCCCCTAGATACCAGTACTAAGTTAATATTCCAATTGAGCAGGATAGTGAGGCTGTTTATGACTTTTTCTGGTGGCTGTTTGTGCGGTGCAGTACGTTACGAATGTCAGGCAGAACCTTTAGTAGCAATGCATTGTCAATGTGAGAATTGTCGCAAAACTAGTACTACAGGGCATAGCTCAAAATTGGCAATCCCAAAAGCGGCATTGAATATCTCTGGCGAATTGAAGTTTTATGAAACTCCAGGCGAAAGTGGCAATACTGTACGCCGAGGTTTTTGTCCAATTTGCGGATCGCATATTTATGCTGAATCTTCGGGTTTTGATGAAATAGGGGCAGTCTCTGCCAACAGTCTAGATGACGTATCCATATTTCAGCCTAGTATGGTGGTTTACGCCTCCAGTGGTGCAGCATGGGATTATATAGATCCGCAGTTACCTAAGTTTCCTAAAATGCCTGCTATGTAAGATATCGCTGAAGAAATTTGCTTAATTCAGTTATTTCCAGAGAAAACTCAAAGCGTCCTCACACTCAACACTTGAGGTGGTGTTGAATCTGGTGGATAGATTACATCTACCTGTACCATTCGTTTAGTTGCAGGTGGTAGCGTCAGCTGTACTAATGGTTCTAAAACTTGCCCTGTTCTGTGCCACAAATGTACGTAACGTGTTTGTTGTTTCCCTTGATCATCAGTATATCGCAGCCGCACTGTACCACGGAAAAAGGGAAAATCTAAGGATGGTTTGCGAAAACGGAGACCACCTTGGGATAATTTATCTTCTTTTAAAGGTGTTTCTAATGTGACACTAACTTTTTGAGCTTGCTTGGTACTATTACTTAAGGGTAAGCGGAGATTATACTCCACCCCATAATTACCGTGTGCTTCATACGCTGTATCTGGATAGCGTACTAACATTTTTGCAGTTTGGATTTGTCCGGTACCCAATTGACCACCACGTAAGGTAACTAAAGGATAAGAAATCGCTTTGCCACGCTGAGGAATTGTAAGAGTTTGGTCTTTGGAGTTATCTGTAAGTAAAGCTTGCCACTGAGAACCTTGAGATACACCAGCTACACGCCCATAAATCAGGGCACCGCCTGTAGCATTTGGAGGAGTAGGAGTTTTATCTCGTGGCCCGGCAAAGTTGCCAGTATTGAGCAAAGCTTGCCATTCTGCTAAAGTAGGGGCGCGATCGCTACCATCAGTATTTTTCTTAGCAAACATTGCTAAACTGGCTGCATAAACTTTGCCGCTACTACGCAACCGCATAAAGCTAGACCTACCATTAACAGGCTTTTCCAGATTTTTTACCGGAATGGGATGATTTAATAACAATCGGCTTTGTCCTGCTGGAATTACCAGCTTTGCCGGAAAATCAGCTTGGCGAACTCCTCGTAAGACATCGCTAACAGCACGAGCACCAGGCCCTGAATAGGTTTTACCATCATTATTTTCGATGTAGGGTGCTAAGGAAACAAAAGGCGCATCCTGCATCAAATAACTCGCTGCTTGCAAAACATCCACTGTTACTGCTTTCTTAGTTGGGTTCTGCAAAATTACGCCCAAGTATAGGGTCTGTAAATCCTTAGGGGTGTGGGTATAGTGGTGAGCAAATAAGTCAAAGCGTCCCTCAAAGGGAAAATTAAGATGTGCTGCTGAGACTTTTTTTCCATTTGGGGGAAATGTAGAAAGTAAAATTCCCTCCTTTTTGACCCATTCTGGGCTATTGCTATTAAATACAGGAATAGTATCAAGCTTGCCAGGTAAAGCACGTACTTCCCCCGCCTGTACAATTTCTTGGGGTGTAGGCTTGGGCGAAGTTTGGGCGACTACTACTGAATCATTACTGTAACTATTAAAATTAAAAGCCGTGGATCTCAAACTTTGAGAGATGGCAACTCCTAATAAAAATAAGCATATAGGAGCAGTCAGTTTGTCTTGAGGCTTATTAGCTGGCATAATTGTCTACTTTCAAGGAAACTTTGGTAGAAAGAATCACTTGTTGTAACTACAAGTCCCTTGAAGGCGATTTCTTATCTGTTGTTATTTGTCATGGGGCATTGGGCATGGGGCATGGGGCAAACAAGGAGTGTGGGAAGTTTGGGAGACGGGGGGGAGCTAATAAAGAAAGTGTGGTTCGTTTCTCCCCTCTCTCCCCACACTCCCCCCATCCTCCCTGTCCTCCTTGTCCCCCTGCTCCCTTATCCGCCAAAACCAGGGATTAAACGCTTCAGGGCGCGACCGACAACATCGCCATAGCGCATTTCACCACAGAGAATCTTACCCATAACCTGGGCACCAGAGGGGCGCTTTACACCTACGTTGTAGCCAATTTTCGGAAAGCGATAAAATGCGTTAGCTAATTTTTGCGCCCAAGCCATATCAGTGCCCCATTGTTCGTTAATGGCGTTGGTATACTCTTCTAAAGCGTTGATATTGCCTGAAAGCGCATCATTAATGGCACTAGCAGCCAGCAAACCGCTAAAAATAGAAGGACGAATACCTTCTGCTGTCATTGGGTCAACTACACAAGCCGCTTCACCAGCCAAAACAGCATTTTGGGTATGTAGCTTTTGATTTCCATTCCACAAGGTAATAGGATGACCGTATTGCTTGCAGGTTTTGACATCTACATTAAAAGATTGGGCGTACTCATCTAAAATCTTTTTGAAGTCTTGAGGTGCGCCACCAATAAATGTACCAACACCAAGGGAATAGCCTTCAGCTTTAGGGAAGTTCCAAATATAGCCATTTTTGACTAGACCGAATTCAAAATGAGCCATAGATGGGTTGTCAACATTGGCGGGAACTTCTGCCTCTAAAGCTCCTGCCAAGTGGCGTTTACGGTCTTTGAAGCCTAGCCATTTTGCCATCGGCCCTTTAGCGCCATCAGCCGCGATTAAGTAGCGACCTGTAAATGAGCCGTTGGTTGTGTTCACTTGCCAAGAATCAGCTTGAAACTCAATACCAGTGACTTCTGTATTGTCTTGGAGTTTAGCTCCTTGCTGCTGGGCTTGTTGAACTAGGAAATGGTCAAAAACTTCTCGCCGCACCATCCAAATTGGTTCTTTAACTCCGATTTTCGCTTCTACTGGGTCTTCCATATTCCAGGTAAAGCGCAGAGAGTCTACCTTCACGGAAATTGCTGGGCTAAAATCAAAATCAAACCATTGAGCGATCGCTGGTGATACTCCACCACCACAGGGTTTATATCTTGGCAGAGATTCTTTTTCTAAAACTAATACTGAGCGACCTTGCTTGGCTAAATGATATGCAGCTGTTCCACCAGATGGACCGGCTCCGACGATAATGCAGTCGTACATAATGGCTAAATTTTTGCTCCTCAATTAGCCCAACCAACAAGTTTTTGGTGGGCACTGCTCATTCCACACTAGTCTCTGTTTAGGGCGCATACAAAATTCTAGCTCATTACGTGAAACCACAGATAAACACCGATGTCTAGGGATGAATATCTGTGGTTTCAGATTTAAAAATTTGACTAGAGTCAAGAAGGCAATAGGCATTTATCCTCCTTGCCCCATACCCCATTTCCCAAACCAAATTAACTTAGACAGTGGTAATGTCTTTTTCTTTTTCTGCCAATAATTCGTCAATTCTGGCAGTATGTTTATTCGTTAATTTTTGGAGTTTGTCTTGTAGATCTCGCGATTCATCTTCAGAAATTTCCGCGCTTTTTTCCTGTTTGCGAATAGAGTCTACGGCATCGCGGCGGATGTTACGAATCCCAACACGACCTTCTTCTGCGTATTTGGCAGCGATTTTGACTAGTTCTTTACGGCGATCGCTTGTCAAAGGCGGAATATTCAGCCGAATTACCGAACCATCGTTGCTAGGGGTTAAACCTACATCTGACAAGGAAATTGCTTTTTCAACTATATTCAAGCTACTGCGATCGTAAGGTTGAATCAAGATGGTTGTGGCATCAGGTGTACTGATATTTGCCAGTGATTTCAAGGCGGTAGGTGTACCGTAATACTCTACCAATACCTTATCTAGTAGACTCGCATTGGCGCGACCAGTACGAATCGTGTTAAAAGCGCGTTGAGTTGCCTCAACGGTATGTTGCATTTTACTCTCAGCTTCAGCTAATTTCACAAGAACCTCCCACAAGGGTGCCGATGGCTTCTCCCATGACTGCTCGGTGGATATTACCTCGCACCGTCAAGTCAAAGACAAGAATTGGAATATTATTTTCTTTACACAAGGCAATCGCGGTAGTATCCATTACCCGCAAATCTTTAGCCAAAACATGGGCGTAAGTGAGGCTGGTGTAACGTTTGGCATCAGGATAGACATGAGGGTCAGCATCGTATACTCCGTCTACTTTGGTGGCTTTAAAAATCACTTCAGCATCGATTTCTGCGGCTCTTAAGGCAGCAGTAGTGTCGGTTGTAAAGAAGGGATTTCCAGAACCAGCGCCAAAAATTACCACCCGCCCTTTCTCTAGATGACGGATGGCACGACGACGAATATACGGTTCCGCTAATTCTTGCATAGCGATCGCAGTTTGCACTCGCGTCTGTACCCCTATTCGTTCTAACGAATCTTGCAGCGTCATGGCATTCATTACCGTGGCAATCATCCCAATGTAGTCAGCGGTTGCCCTGTCCATCCCCGCCGACGCCGCTTTGACACCACGAAAAATATTGCCGCCGCCAACGACGATAGCGATCTGAACGCCAGTGGCTACCACCTCTCCCACTTCTTGAGCTATTTCTTTGACCACTTCTGGATCAATACCATAGCCCATGTTGCCCATCAAAGCTTCACCGCTCAGTTTAAGTAAAACCCGTCGGTAATTCGTTCCCATGAAGTTACGCTTTATCGAAAAAGTTGCAATTGCCTCCAATTTAAGATAGCAGTACAGTGCCTATCTGTGTCTAGTTACGCCAGATTAATGAAGTACCTATGGCCTCAGTTTCTGGTGGATATATTTTATGACCTTTTAGTAGAGAAGCGATCGCCTTTTTCAAATAATCTTCTCCTCCACCTAGGGGGTTATGGGGATGATCGTCAATTTGTCCTTTGTAACGTAGTATACCGATATTATCTATTAAGAAAGCCATTGGTGTTTTACAAGCACCAATGCTTTGAGTCACATCTTGGGTTGGGTCCCATAAGTAAGGGAAGTTCAATCGGTGACACTCAGCAAAAACTTTCATACTTTCAAAGCTTTCTGTTGGATGCCCAATGGCTGCACTACCATTCATCCCAATCAGTGTAAAACCAAATTTGGCAAATTCTGCTTGAATATTTTTTAGTCTGTCTAAATATAAAGCTACATAAGGGCAGCGGTTGGACATTGAGATGACACCAACTGCACGAAACTTGTTTAGATAACGGCTAAGATGGTGTACTTGATTGTCAATTCCCGGCAGTTCAAAGTCTGGTGCATAGCTCCCAATAGGAGTATCTATAGTTTCTAGTGTAGTCATATTTTTCGGTTTGGAGGAACTAGCAACAAAAAATTCGTCAAACCCAGAGTCACTTTCCTAGTTGCAAACCACTCCTTGGCAGATGCTTGATACACGACAATTTTATAGACTAATTTAGCTATCGTAAATTGTGAAACTACTGAATCTACTACTGATCCTAATTCCATCTGGATTTTTGAACAAGACTCAGTAGGGGCAGGTTTAAAAATATTATCAATTACTAATGGTAATCTCGGTGAAGCCGCCCCTAACAGTATTGCCTACCTGCCTATCAAATCAATTCAGAAATCAAAGCGGACTGCTATATTAATTGTTTATTGGTTAAAACTAGTGATAACGCTGTGTATAAATATTCACTAAATTATCCAATTGGTTTCTTAAATTAGCTTTATTTTTACTTTACACAAAATCTAAATTTTAGTTTTTACTGTATGTAATGTCATATAGGCAATTTGCTATATTAAACGAACATAATTATAGATTTAAAATTAAGATTAATGGACTACATTACTATAAATAGTATTTGTAAAATCTTCAATATATATTGCTAAACTATGTAGTAAAAATACTGTGTGTAATAATTGCAAAAATTTCCAATTTGACATCATTAATTCAGTTTGTTTAAGATTTCTTTGCTTACAGCATACACAACTACTCAAATCCTATTATTTGGTAATAAGTATTACATATTTGTTGGGTATAAATACGATTTTGCCAGAAATCATAAGTATATTAAAAGTACATATTTGTCATACATCTGAAGACAGATAATATTTGGCTAGTCAAGAATCTCAAAGATTAAGAACGATGAAGTATTATCAGTAGCAGCAGCATCAAAGCTCAAGCATAACATCGCAAATGCCAAGGTTTTGTCTATGTCTTGTTCAGACACGACTTAAGTAATCTAGATTATTTCAAACTTTAAAAAAATTAATAAAAATTAAAATAATGATGACTGCGGCAAAACATCTACCTCTCAATTTTGGTATTCATAGTCTAAATTTAATAAATTCCTGTTTCAGCAACTCCCATGACGACTTCTACAACCCTATTTACCTCCACAAAAACTTGGATTTGGCAAGGTTTCCCCATTTGCTATCAAGCTCAAGGAAGCGTTGGTCCAGCAGTTGTTCTGGTGCATGGCTTTGGGGCTTCGTGGTGGCACTGGCGGCAAAATATCCCTGTGCTAGCAGACCACTGCCGCGTTTATGCCATTGATTTGATAGGCTTTGGCAATTCGGCTAAACCCAAGCCAGGCGAACAAATTGATTACACACTTGAAACTTGGGGACAGCAAGTAGCTGATTTCTGCCGTGAAGTGGTAGGTGAACCAGCATTTTTGGTAGGAAATTCTATTGGTTGTATAGTCGCCATGCAAGCTGCGGTGAGTCACTCAGAGATTGCTTTAGGAGTGGCATTACTCAATTGTTCTTTAAGATTATTACACGATCGCAAACGGGCAACTTTACCTTGGTCTCGTCGTTTTGGCGCACCCTTACTCCAACGCCTATTATCGATCAAATCAATTGGCGCGTTCTTTTTCAATCAAGTTGCTAAACCGAAAACAGTCAGGAAGATTTTGCTGCAAGCCTACGCTAATTCTGAGGCTGTAACAGATGAGTTGGTAGATATTCTGACTGCACCAGCTAGCGATCCTGGTGCGGTAGCAGTTTTCTTAGCTTTTACAAATTATTCCACGGGCCCCTTACCAGAAGACCTTTTACCTGCGCTACCTTGTCCGGCAATTATTTTATGGGGAACAGCCGATCCTTGGGAACCAGTGGATTTAGGTAGAGAGTTAGCTAATTATCCTCAAGTATTGAAGTTTATTCCCTTGGAAGGGGTGGGACATTGTCCTCAGGATGAAGCGCCGGAATTAGTCAATCCGATTTTACAAGACTGGATTTGGGAGCGAACAAAAAATAATTGACCGCCGATAAACGCCGATAAACGAGCCAGTGCGTTGGGGAGCCACTGCGTTGGACGGGTTTCCCGGCTTCAAGCAAGTGGCGTCGGCTTTGCCGACTTGTTCGCTGTACTGCAAAGCAGAACCCGAAGGGTAAGCGTTCCCGTAGGGTAGCAACTGGCGTGCCGATGAAAACCATTCATTTTTAGGCATATCATCTTTGGCGATGTCTGATTTTATTCAAGCCTGCCGAAAATTTGCAAATTATAGAAAATAATAAGTTAAGTCTCATCTAGCACGACTAACTTAATTTCCTTGTGGAAAATATGACTCATCCTTTTCTTGAACGCTTACGTAGTCCAGAACGCCCGGTTATTGTCTTTGATGGGGCGATGGGTACTAACTTGCAAACACAAAACCTCACCGCTGAGGATTTCGGAGGCCCGCAATATGAAGGTTGTAACGAATACCTAATCCATACCAACCCGGAAGCTGTTGCTAAAGTTCACCGTGACTTTCTCGCTGCTGGTGCAGATGTGATTGAAACGGATACTTTTGGTGCTACTTCGATTGTGTTGGCAGAATATGACTTGGCGGACAAGACATATTACCTGAACAAGAAAGCAGCCGAACTAGCAAAGCGTGTGGCGGCGGAATTTTCTACACCAGAAAAACCCCGGTTTGTGGCGGGTTCTATTGGTCCCACAACCAAACTTCCTACCTTGGGACATATCGACTTTGACACCATGAAAGCTGCTTTTGCAGAACAAGCAGACGCTTTATGGGATGGTGGGGTTGATATATTTATTGTCGAGACTTGCCAAGATGTGCTGCAAATTAAAGCAGCGCTGAATGGGATTGAAGAAGTTTTTGCTAAAAAAGGCGATCGCCGTCCGTTGATGGTATCGGTGACAATGGAAAGTATGGGCACGATGCTGGTAGGAACCGAAATCAGTGCCGTACTGACAATTTTGGAACCTTACCCAATAGATATTCTCGGTCTCAACTGTGCTACAGGCCCAGATTTGATGAAGCCACATATTAAATATCTGGCAGAACATTCACCTTTTATCGTTTCCTGTATTCCGAATGCGGGTTTACCAGAGAATGTCGGCGGTCAAGCACACTACCGTTTGACACCGATGGAATTACGGATGTCTTTGATGCATTTTGTTGAAGATTTGGGTGTCCAAGTGATTGGGGGTTGCTGTGGGACACGTCCAGAACACATTCAACAATTAGCAGAAATTACCAAAGACCTAAAGCCAAAAGTTAGACAGCCAAGTTTAGAACCAGCAGCAGCATCAATTTACACTACTCAGCCCTACGATCAAGATAACTCTTTCTTAATTGTGGGCGAACGCCTCAACGCTAGTGGTTCCAAAAAGTGCCGCGAATTGCTGAATGCGGAAGATTGGGATGGACTCGTTTCAATGGCGAGATCCCAAGTAAAAGAAGGTGCCCATATTCTTGATGTTAACGTCGATTATGTGGGGCGTGATGGGGTGCGAGATATGCACGAACTCGTTTCGCGCATCGTTAATAATGTGACATTACCCTTGATGCTCGACTCCACCGAATGGGAAAAGATGGAGGCGGGTTTAAAAGTCGCTGGAGGTAAATGTTTACTCAACTCTACCAACTACGAAGACGGCGAACCGCGTTTCTTGAAGGTACTGGAGTTAGCGAAGAGATACGGTGCTGGGGTAGTAATTGGTACGATAGATGAAGAAGGGATGGCGCGGACAGCTGAGAAAAAATTTGCGATCGCTCAACGTGCCTATCGCCAAGCCGTAGAATATGGCATACCTTCCACAGAAATCTTCTTTGACACCTTAGCTTTACCCATCTCTACAGGTATTGAAGAAGATAGAGCCAACGGCAAAGCCACTATTGAAGCTATCTGCAGAATTCGGCAAGAATTGCCAGGATGTCATGTAATTTTGGGTGTTTCCAATATATCCTTTGGTCTTAGCCCCGCAGCCCGGATTGTTCTGAATTCGATGTTTTTACACGAGGCGATGAGCGTGGGAATGGATGCAGCCATTGTCAGTGCTAGCAAGATTTTACCAATTTCTAAGATTGAACCACAGCATCAAGAAATTTGTCGCCAGTTAATTTATGATGAACGTCGATTTGAGGGCGATGTCTGCGTTTACGATCCCTTAGGGGAACTTACCACAGTTTTTGCAGGAGTAACGACAAAACGCAACAAAGGTGTTGATGAAAGTCTCCCCATTGAAGAACGCCTCAAGCGCCATATTATTGATGGCGAACGCATTGGTTTAGAAGCACAACTAACAAAAGCTTTAGAACAATATCCCCCTTTGGAAATTATCAACACTTTTCTGCTGGATGGAATGAAAGTTGTGGGTGAGTTGTTCGGTTCTGGACAAATGCAGCTACCCTTTGTATTGCAGTCTGCGGAAACCATGAAAGCAGCGGTAGCTTATCTAGAACCGTTCATGGAAAAGTCAGAAGCTGGCAATAATGCTAAAGGAACTGTGATTATTGCCACTGTCAAAGGTGATGTCCACGACATAGGTAAAAACCTAGTGGATATCATTCTTTCTAATAATGGCTACAAAGTTATTAATTTGGGAATTAAACAGTCAGTAGAAAACATCATTCAGGCTTACGAACAGCACAAACCTGATTGTATCGCTATGAGTGGATTGTTAGTGAAATCTACTGCCTTTATGAAAGAAAACTTGGAGGTATTTAACGAAAAGGGAATTACTGTACCTGTAATTTTAGGTGGTGCAGCATTGACTCCCAAATTTGTCTATCAAGATTGCCAAAATGCCTATAAAGGTAAAGTCGTTTATGGCAAAGATGCCTTCTCAGATTTGCATTTCATGGATAAATTAATGCCAGCGAAAGCTGCTGCTAAATGGGATGATTTGCAAGGATTTTTAGATGAACTCGAAACTGATGAAACCATCATTCAAGACTCAAGGCTCAGTCCTCAAGACTCAGCACTCAAGACTCAGAAATCAGAAGTAAGCACTCAAGTAGATACTAAACGTTCCGAAGCTGTGGCGATAGATATTGACCGTCCCACACCACCTTTTTGGGGAACGAAGTTGTTGCAACCTAGTGATATTTCTCTAGAGGAAATATTTGGGTATTTGGATTTACAAGCTTTAATTGCTGGACAATGGCAATTCCGTAAACCAAAAGAGCAAACTAAGGAAGAATATCAAGCTTTCTTAGATGAAAAGGTGTATCCGATTTTGAAAGAGTGGAAACAGCGGATTGTTGAGGAGAATCTGTTGCATCCCCAGGTGATTTACGGGTATTTCCCTTGCCAGGCTGAGGGGAATACTCTGTATATTTATGAAACGAACAGCCTAGATGCGAGGGAAATTGCGAAGTTTGAGTTTCCCAGACAGAAGTCTTTGAGGAGGTTGTGTATTGCAGATTTCTTTGCACCGAAGGAGTCGGGGTTAATTGATGTGTTTCCGATGCAGGCGGTCACTGTAGGTGAGATTGCAACAGAGTACGCGCAGAAGTTATTTGCAGATAATCAATACACTGATTACCTGTATTTCCACGGGCTTGCAGTGCAGGTAGCGGAAGCCTTGGCTGAATGGACACACGCCCGAATTCGTCAAGAGTTAGGGTTTGTTGCGGAGGAACCAGACAATATCCGCGATATCTTGGCACAACGTTATCAGGGTTCGCGGTATAGTTTTGGCTATCCGGCTTGTCCGAATATTCAGGATCAGTACAAGCAACTGGATTTGTTGGGGACTGATAGGATTAACCTGTATATGGATGAAAGTGAGCAGCTTTATCCAGAACAGTCTACAACGGCGATTATTGCTTATCATCCACTAGCGAAGTACTTTAGTGCGTAAAAGCTTACCGTGTATACACTAATGATCTAATCATTCCAAATTGAATTTTGTAGGTGTGTTATGCCGTAGCCTAACGCACCCTACTGGCGTGTCTAGACTAAAATGATGCGATAAAAAAGGTTTGTAGTTGCGCTTTAGCGCCCTATCAATTAGAAATCTAATACACAACTTTAGCCTTGTCACAGCACTACGCTTCTCCTTAACTGAACTGTATTGGAATATAGCTAAAAGAACGAAGACATTGTTCCAGTGTTAAATAATGAACTCTGAATTAGAGCCACGATTCAAGAAGGTAAGGCTTCTTCTATCATTGCTTCTGAGCGTTTTTGTGTTACCGTCTCCCCGTGTCCATTCATTTCAAATTCTGTCTGATATAAACTCCCAAAAAAGTCGTAATGATCTAGTGCTTCCAAAATGCCCCAAGCATAATTACCTTGAGCAAAATAAACCTGTGGATAGGTACATAACTTTTCAATTTCTTGGCTGTAGTTACCTACAACCACAGCTAGAGTATTCCCAGCTAGCATCGTTTCATCATTGCCTGATGCACCTGCGACTAAAAACCGTTTAATTGGTAATCCCCACTTCAAAGCGCAATAACGAATAGCATCTCCTTTAGAAGCCCGAATTGGTACCAAGTCAAGATACATATTGTGACTATAGATACCTTTAACATGGAGCTTATGCCGTCGCAAGTGACGCATGATTTCCCGATAACTCACGGATTTTTCTTCATCAATAAAATAGCTAATCTTGAACTTACTTTGCCCTTCTGGAGGTTGTAACTTCACTCCTGGTAGTTCCTCCATTACTTGTCGCACTGCGTCTGGTTGCCAACGATAGCTGATGTGTCTTTGCCAGTTCATATCCGGAATTACCTGAGGGCCATAGTAGATTTCGCTACCTGTTGAGACAATCAGCAAATCTGGCATGGGGAAGCGATATTCTTCCAACATCTCTAAAGAGCTTTCTAGGTTGCGTCCGGTAGCAATTCCTACTCCAGTTGTGTGACCTTCATTATGCAGCCGCTCAATTAATTGTTGTAGTGCATCCGCATCACCTAAGAGAGTATTATCTATTTCACAAACGAGGAAACGATCTGCTGTTGGTAAGCGGTTTTTTTCCGGTATGTTCCAATCAGTTATGTTACTTGCTGGCCCTTGTCGCAAAGGACTGAGCATAGATTGAACTCGTCGTTGTGGTAGTTGACGCACTTGTTCGAGATATTTTTCTACGTGAGTCTCCCAAGAGAAATTTTCTCGGACTCTACTTAAACCATTACTAGACCAACGTTGCCATTGTGCGGTATCGGTCAGGGCTGTTCGCAAAGCATCCTGAATCTGTTGAATATCGAGGGGATCGATTAACATACCATTGTCGCAAGCCGCTAGGATATCTCGCGGCCCACCATCTGATGTGGCAATAATGGGCACACCGCAGGCTGTAGCTTCGATTAAAGTTAAACCAAATGGCTCAGTTAATGCCGGATTGATAAATACCCCTCGTGTTTTTGCCAGCAATCGATAGAGTTCAGGTACTTCGTCAGCACTGTGGTGTTTAGGATAAGCGATGTGACCGTAGAGGTCATAGCGGTCTATTAATTGGAAGATTTCTGTGAGTACCTGACGCGGCCCTGATTCCATCGTCGTGATATCGTCTCGGTTTCCTAGCACCAGGACTAGGTTTGCTAAATGTCGCAACTGTGGATCTTCGCCATAAGCTTTGACCAGAGTCCCAACATTTTTACGAATTGCTGGTCGGGAAAGCGCCATAATCATGGGCTTTTGTGGGTCTTTAAGAAATCGCTGCAAATCTTGATATATAGGCGGTTCCTGCCAATTTTTAGGAACTGGATAGAAGCGTTCTAATACTACGCCTGGCGGAATTACAACCATCCGTTGTGGCTGATAGTGGTCGTAAATGCCATACTGCTGTGTTACTTCTTGATTAGTACTGGCAATAATTAACGCTGCACTAGCTAGTGTGGTTTCTTCTGCTTCAATTCTGCTAGTGATATGAAAATAGTTATCAATAACTTCCGGTTTGGTTCCTTGTTCTAACAATCGTTGTTGTTTCACACGTCCGAGGGAGTGACCTGTATGCACAAGGGGGATACCTAACCAAGCCGCAACCCGACAACCCACATATCCAGCATCGGCGTAATGGGTATGAATCACATGAGGTAATTTACCAATTTGTCGCAGGTGTCTGAGTAACTCATCAGCAAAGTTATCCAAATGCGGCCAGAGAACTTCTTTACGCAGATAACGACGGGGACCGCAGTTGAGGCGAATAATTTGAGCTTTGTCTGACAGAACTTCTACAGGTTGGGCATAGTCAGGACTAACTTTTGGATCGTTGACTAAACGAGTAACTAGGTCTACACGTTCTACTTGTGGGTTTGCGGCTAAGGCTTGAGCGAGTTCTAGCACATATTTTGTTTGTCCGCCTGTATCCGCATCTCGTCCTAGTTCTAAATTGTGCCCCCGAATTAATCCATGAACGCTGACTAGTAGAATATACAGGCCTGAGCTATTTGACATTGTGCATTCCTCAACGTGACTGCATGACAGCCTAGCTAGAGCATCTGATCGAGATGACTGTTAACCGCTACAGGGAAATAAAATAAATAATTTTTTAAACCTTTGCAGATTATAAAACAGATTTTCTTGCAGCAAAGACATATATTCAGTCAAAAGCAAGCTATTTTTGCTAGGCAAAATTCTCAAACCACAATTAAAAATATACAGTGGTTTTTACTGGGATAATCTATCAGCGTATGTGCAAAGCTACAGACTGCTTGCAAATATCCGCATCTAGCTTAACAATAACTACTGAGATTTATCTATGTGAATCTATAGTTATCTGTGGTTTGATATACCAAGCATTAACTTTAGGAAGAGGTATATTTTAGTAGAATATCTATTAATATTGTTTGCTCTTTCTAGGGTAGTCTGCCCAAAAGCACAATACTAAAAATGATTCAATCTGTTAAAAGTAGTAGTAGTTTAACTAGACACGATCGCCTAAATACTGTTGCTATACGTAGCATTTCGCCAAAAGTATAAAAAAATACAAAAACGCGCTGCAAAGGATCTGTCAGCGCGTTTTAATAGAAAAATATGGCCAATAAGTTAACGGCGGAATTTCTTGGGGTCGAGGCGAACGCTATTAGGTTGCTGGCTATTGGAACGATTACGCAGTGCTACACCATTTTTCAATCCGCTACCAGTACCGCCATCTTTGCGATCTAGGAAAGGTTTGAGATTGATATCATTTTTAGATGAAGAAACCCGATTACCACCCAGAAGCGTGCGACCTATATTATATAAATCACCTACTCCACTTTGATTGTTGCGATAGGTGTTAACGGCGATAGTTTGCTGTCCGCTGTCAGCAGTGGTTAAGTTTTGGAAGATGCTATTGCGAATAGTATAAGGGTCTTTGTCACGGGGTACTGTGAGTACAATTCGGCAGGTTGAATTAGCTTCAGTTGTAACGCAGACAATATTCTCGTTATTCTCTCTGGCTATTTGGAGTTCTTGTAAGCCATCTGGACGATACATTTCTAAGCGTTGGGCAATGGTTGCACAGCGCTTTTGTGGGTCCCAGCCACCACCCAAAGCCGCAGGTGCAGCCCAAGCAAAGAATTGACCTGGTTGGCTTTGTGGCTGATACATCACGGTATATTGACCGTTATACAACTGACAACTAAACCGCGTTATACCATCAGCGGTGGGTGAAGATGTTGTGCTGGTTTGTGTACCTGTTGGTATTGGTGTACCTGTTGGTGTTGATGAGCCTGTTGGTTCTGTTGGTACGACAACGCCACCAGAACTATCAACTTGGGCAAATGCTACAGAATTGCCAAGGAAACAAGATAAACCTAAACTACTCAACAAAATAAACTTCAGGGCTTGCGATGACATAAATCATCCTCAATGGGAAATAGGTAGGGGTATTGATAGCTTAAGTGACGAAAAAATTTGTTTTTAGTTCATTAAGAACGCCGTTTTTTTTCTTCTTGTTCTTTTTTCTCTTTGAGTAGCTGTTTTACCTTAGTTCTAATTTGCGCGTGATGTTCTACTCCTTCGTAGGTGTAGCGGTTGTAGCTGCTATTGGTAATCATATCTTCTAGATAACTGACTCGCTCACTACCGCCAGGGTGAGAAGATAACCAACTCGGAGGAGTATTTTTTTGTTGTTTTTCTAGTGTCAGCATTAAGTTACGCAAGCCATCAGCAGCATAACCACTGGCGACAATTAGGCGTGTACCGAGGGTATCTGCTTGACGTTCCATATCGCGGCTATAACTAAGTGACGAAAGTTGACCGATGATCCCTCCTAAGGGAATATACTGAGTAATGTTAGAGACAAAGTTGCCTTGGGTGACTAGTTGAAAACCATGAGATAAAACTACATGAGATAATTCATGGCCGATTAACCCAGCTAATTCTGCTTCGGAATTTGTTTTGGCGATCGCACCTGCATTAATAAAGATTTTCCCTCCAGGAAGTGCAAAGGCGTTGAGGTCTTCTTGGGGAACTACAAAAAATTCGTATTTAAACTCATTCCGTCCGGCTACCTTTGCTAGTTTTTGTCCGATTTCATTAACGTAGCCAACAACTGTTTCATCGGTAATGAGTTTGAGTTGTTGTTTTGCTTGCTTGGCGACTGATTCCCCAATCGATTCTTCACCCCGTAGTAGCAAGATGGTAGAGTCAAGGGCAGAAAAGGGGCCAAATAAACTACCTGTGACAGCGTAGCCTAATGCACCTGTGAGAATATTAGCGATCGCATTACCTCGAATTTCTGCTTGAATATGGCTTTTATAACGTTTGAGATTGTCTTCGGCTAATTTGGTAAACTCAGGTGCTTGTGGATCTTTGGGGTTGAGAATAGCAAATTGACGCGCCGCTAAGGAAGCTTCCATCCATTTTTTGGCTTCAGCGAGTGCTGCGACTCTAACTTTAGTTAATTCTGGTTGGTCTGGATAAAGAGAAGCTGCCCGTTCTAATATATCTAATGCTTGTTGAGAGCTATCGTATTGTTTGAGGACTTCTGCAAATCTAATATGTCCGGGGATAAATTCTGGATATTGCTCAACCAATAGTTGCAGTGGTACTAAAGTTCTTGATTGCAACTTTTTGGCTATCCCCGCCTCCGATTCTCGCCAATATACCTTTCCTCCCGGGGATAGTTGCGTTGGATCGATGATTGCTGCTTTCCGTTCTTGAGGTTGAGTTGTTTTAGCAAAAGGTTCTTTCACCTCGCGATAGATTTTTTCCGCTTCTGCAAATTGTCCCGCCAGGTAAAGCTTGTCTGCTTCGATAAATTTTTGCTGACGGGCGATTTCTTCAGGCGTAGGTGCTGGTTCTTCGGCCGCATCAGGCTTTTTCAGATCTATAACTTCAGGTTTGGGTGTAGGAATAGTTTGTGGTATGAAAACTGGCTTTGGAGTCTCAGTTGGATTAGGAGTTGATGAACGTTGCAGTACTTCTTGTAACTGTTCTTCTCTGGTCTTTTGTGCAGATGTAACAGGTTCTTGTGCAGGAACGGGTGCTGTAGGCTGGGTGAGGATAATTAAAATTGATGTGCTAAATGAGAGTAACACCCAGTTCAAGGCTAATAGCAGAGACTTTCTAGTTCGTTTCATGCTGGGGGTTGTTGTGTAAAAATTTTCTAATGCTATTTCAAAAAATGTTTGTCACAGGTAGAGCATCCTAGATAAAAAAGCCATTGCTACTCAACAATGGGCTTTATTTGAGTGTAAACTTTCTTGCTTACAATGGCGCAAAATATAAGCGACTGGTTCATCGCGTTAAATATGATGGGGTTGAGGAACGAACCGCGTTCGGCAAAGCCGTTGCCGCAGGCTAGGACGCGAAGTACACGAAGAAAATAAGAGAAGAAAAATTAAGAATGAGTTTACCAATCAAAACTTTTGTGATGAACTACTACAACCAATTGCCCACTAAAACGAAGGGTGCCCAATAATAAGGTAGCCGATAATTAGTATTAGGATGCTTCTCCATCAGATACAGTTGCGCTTGTCGCAGTGCTTGAGCTTTTGTCAACTTGTTATCTTTTAAAACTTTATAAAATTGAATAGCAAATGCAGCCGTAGATTCATCTTTTACTTGCCAAAGTGTCGTTGATGTGCTGCGCGCTCCGGCTCGGACTGCAATTCCCGCTAAACCTAATGTGGCTCGTTTGTCGCCAGTTGCGGTTTCACAAGCACTCAGGGTTAATAATTCAATGGCTCGTGTATTTATGCGATCGCCATTAACCGAACCAGCAGCTTCATGTTTCAACTCCTACTGCTTTGCTTCCACCGTTGACACCAACAGTCCCAACAATCGCTGAAGGGTTAGTTCCAGTCACTCGACTGAAGATGTTTTCAATTCCCTCAGGATTAGTAAAAAAGACTCCTTGTCCATTCCCAACATTGAATTACGGAATCTTATCATTATATTTTGTCAACTTACTCAACAGTTCGCTCAACGATTTTGCTCTCTTAGTCATAGTTACTAGAGTCAGCATCAATGAATTGCTCAAGCAATTAGGTTTGTGAAATATCCTAAAAATTTGTGTCTAAATTTTGGGGAATTAACAATCTGACTGTGGTAGTAATTTCTATGATAAATGGATATTGATTTATAGCTAACTTACTATATTTAACTGTTTGGGTAATATAGCCCCTTACAAAAGCCTGGTCGTTTTGACTGGGCTTTTGATTGTCAATCAATTTTGAATTTTAAATTAGCAAATATTCCAATGCAGAATTTCACATCTAAAATTCCCGCACCCTGAGAGTGATGGCTGGAACGGCATTTTTGATTAGATTAGCAATAGACGATCTTAGGGGCAATTATGACTTCTTCAGTTAAGGATTTGGTACTGGTGGTTGGTGCTACTGGTGGAGTAGGGCAACTTGTGGTGAGTGAACTGCTAGATAAAGGCTTAGGGGTTCGCATCCTGACACGTAATACGGCAAAAGCCCAAAAAATGTTTAATAACAAAGTGGAAGTTGCTGTCGGTGATATCCGCGACCGGGCTACACTTCCAGCTGCAATGCAGAATGTCACTCATATTATCTGTTGTACTGGCACTACTGCTTTTCCTTCTAGCAGATGGGAGTTTGACCCCAGCCCTAGTTGGATTGAATGGGTGCAGTTGCTTGTTGACCAAAAACTTCGGGATTCCAGGGCCAAGAACAGTCCAACTAAGGTTGATGCCGAAGGTGTTAGTAATTTGGTAGCAGCAGCACCTCCCAATCTCCAAAGATTTGTTTTTGTTTCTTCTTCCGGTGTTCTGCGTAAGGATCAACTGCCTTTTAGTATTCTCAATAGCTTTGGTGTACTTGATGCCAAACAAAAAGGTGAAGAAGCCATCATTAATTCGGGATTACCCTACACCATTATCCGTCCCGGACGTTTGATTGATGGGCCTTATACCTCATACGACCTCAACACTCTTTTTCAAGCAAAAACAGACAGCAAGTTGGGTGTGGTAATTGGTAAGGGCGATAAACTCTTAGGTGATGCTAGCCGAATTGACGTGGCCGCAGCTTGTGTGGAATGTCTTTTCCACCCAGCCACTGAAAGGCAAATTTTTGATTTGGTGAACAAAGGAACAAGACCACCTGTAATTGACTGGGAGAAGTTGTTCTCGCAACCAACTGTTAATTAATAGCGCAAATTTTTGGGATGCGATCGCATTTACAAACGATAAGAAAAAGGCTCAACATTAAGTTAAGCCTTCTCATATCCTGGTGCTTAAACAGACATCCCAGATTACTTTAGGATTCACTTTTGTCTATTTCATCTTCCTAAGGGCTGTATCCAATTATCCTAAAGACTGATGAGTGTAGATTTAAAATTTACAGTATGTGTAGAGCGAAAAATTAATTGATCGCATCGGCAAATTATATGTCATTCAAGAGTTACCATTTGCCTGAATCGCTTACCTCAATATGCAGATATTCTCATATATCTATGACAAAGCCCTTGATTGCCCAATAACCATCGTGCTAAACTCAAACCGATCGGTCGGAAAAGTTTTCATGTCTAAAGGCGAAGAAACAAAAGCAAAAATTCTTCAGCAAGCAGCCGAACTGTTTAATCAACAGGGGTATGCTGGCTCGTCAATTTCCGACATTATGCGTGTTACTGGTTTGCAGAAAGGAGGAATTTACAATCACTTCCAAAGTAAAGATGATCTAGCATTACAGGCTTTTGACTTTGCGATCGCTTGCGTTAGCCAGCATACCAGAGCGGCATTACGCAGCAAACATCATGCGATAGATCGTCTACAAGCAATCATTGGGGTATTTAGCAGTTTTGTAGATAACCCACCGATTAAAGGAGGCTGTCCAATATTGAATACTGCTATTGAGAGTGATGATGCTCATCCAGCATTACGAAAACGTGCGCAACAGGGGATGGATTCTTGGCGTCAACTTATCTGTCTAATTATTGAGAAGGGAATATCTAGAGGTGAAATTCGCTCTGGAGTTGATGCAGATGAAGTCGCCACTATCATAATTGCAACTTTAGAAGGAGCAATTGTAATGAGTAAGTTATATGGAGATTCACTGCATATTCAAAGAGCAATTAATCACCTAAATCAATACATAGGCAATCATCTTTGATTTTTTTTGACAAATAAAAGACCGTTCGGTTTTATTTACCAAATTTAGAGCTAATTATGTCATTACCTGAAAACCTGCACAGACCACTAGAAGTAGAGCTTGCCATACCTGTGAGAACTTATGATATTGATTTTGCTGGCATTGTCAGCAACATAGTTTATATCAGATGGCTAGAAGATTTACGATTAAAATTCTTAAAAGAACATTTACCTATTGAGACACAAATCGACCAAGGATATATCCCTGTGATTGCAGGTACTGAAATTGAATATAAACGGCCTGTCAAATTAATTGATCGAGTTATAGGTCGTTTATGGGTAGGTAATTTGGGGCGTTTAAAGTGGACTGTACAAGCAGAAATATTAGCTAACAATGTTATAGCAGCAGTAGCTACACAAAAAGGTGCATTTGTAAGTTTTCAAAATGGTCGCCCTGTACCAATTCCTCATGAATTACAACAAAAATATGTAAATTCTCAACAAATAGATCAATAAATTTGAAATCTGTCATAATAAGCTTGGGAGATTTTTCACTGCGATCGCATGAATTACCCAAGCGTCAAAAATCCTTATCTATAAGGAGCTAGTGGTAGCAACGATTGCTTTACTTTTCTTAACAAAATTGTTAGTAAGATATACGTTTTCAATAAAGAATTATATTAGTCTGAGAACTGACACCTCTGTCTGCTCATATACTGATGGTGTTCCCCATTCACGTGCATACTGCACATTTGGAGGTGCCAAAATGGTTCACACATACGAAGTATTAGTTGATATTAAGGAATTTGCTGACCTAGCGAACAATAACTTTCAACGCGGCACAACAAGGTACGAAATCGACGCTCCTTCAAAAGAAAAGGCTGATGGTATGGCATTCCAAAAAGCTAGAAGCGAGCATCCACAAGGCACTGAATACGATGTTAGAGTAACAAGATTGCTCAGATAAAGCGAACATTAAGTATGCTTATTCTTCAGAATTGGCATTCTTCGTAGTTGTAAATTAAGTAATTGATATAGAGTACAAAGCCGCCACCGAATCATTGATGGCGGTTAAATTTTTTTCAGAAGGCAGAAGGAACCCACGCGCAAATAGTGGGATTAAAACAAGGACGTAGTATTTCTTGCGCTGCACATCTCGAAATACATCTTATTTTTTAGTAGGCTTTATCTCCACAACTAAAGTTCTTATTGATACTCCGAACCTTCTGCCCTCGTCGTCCCTCTGCCTTTCTTTATCTTGATAGGTAATCTTTTCTGCTGGGAATAAAAAATCTCAAGGTTTTGCGATCGCTTTTTTGTATAAGTTAAATGTGCATTGGTTGAGGAAAAAGACAAAGCATTAATAATTATGTATTTTATATTTTGTCCTGAGAATCATCTGTTAAGCATTTAATTCCAGCATACTCAGCAGTTATAATCATTGATATTGGGAGATTTTTTCTGTTAAATTCTGTTTGAATTGCTAACCGCAAACTTAACTTCATACAACTACACAGTTTGCGGTTTAGCTAATCACTAATTATTTATATTTCTTATCCCTACATAAGTTTACTGGCTGTTAAACTGTGAATTGCAGACAAGGGGGATACTGCGTGATGCTACTGAAAATTTAAAAATTCTCAGCATAAAAATAATTAAGATAGCGCAGTAAATGGGGAATTAAGTATATAGGAAATAATGATATATAATAGTGATTTATAAATTTTTTCGGATTTGATTGTTAATTCCCTGCCTTTGGCAATTGGGACATTTTTCACCCTATATCGCTCAAAAAAGTGATTCCAGCCTAGGCATTTATCTCACTATTTGTAAATAAACTTGAAACATCTAAAGTAGTAGGCAAACTTCAATAATCTATCAAAGCTTATTGATACATTACTTTTGATGCTCCCATCCAATAGAGGAGAATCGTAATGACGACAGAATTAGAAGTGCAAGGTATTAATGTCAGTAGCTTGAAAGAAGCACCAATTCATATTTCTAGTCGAATTCAAGCTCATGGCGTCCTGTTGGTATTGGAGGAGCCAGAGCTAAAAATATTACAAGTTAGCAATAATACATGGAATGTTTTCGGAATATCGCCCGAAAATGTATTGCAAAAAAAACTAGAAGACTTACTCGATCCTTTCCAAATAGAAAGAATTAAAGCAGGCATAATATCTGGCAATCTTGATTATATTAATCCAGTTAAAGTCTGGGTGAGAAGAAAAGGCGATGATTACGTAGTATTTGATGCAATTTTTCATCGCAATCCCGAAGGAATTTTGATTTTAGAATTAGAGCCAGCTATTTCTCAAGAAAATATCCCATTTTTAAGTTTCTATCATCTAGCTAGAGCTTCTATTAACCAGCTAGAAAAAACAACTAATCTCCGCGATTTCTGTCAAATAATCGTCCAGGAAGTCCGCAAAGTAACTGGATTTGACAGAGTTATGCTATATAAATTTGATGAAGACGGGCATGGCTCGGTCATTGCTGAAGAAAAGTTAGAAAGCATGGAACCGTACTTAGGGTTACATTACCCAGAGTCAGATATTCCCAAACCAGCCAGAAAATTATTCGCTTCCAACTTCATTAGATTAATCCCCGATTCATATTCTGAGCCTGTACAAATGATTCCGGTGAATAATCCGGGAAGCCAGCGTCCGATTGATTTAACCAATTCGATTCTGCGAAGTGCAGCCGCTTGTCATTTAGAGTACTTGCACAACATGGGTGTAGGTGCTTCTTTAACTATCTCTTTGATTAAAGATGGGCAACTCTGGGGTTTAATTGCTTGTCATCATCAGACGCCTAAATATGTTTCCTACGAATTGCGTAAAGCGTGCGAATTTTTGGGAAGAGTGATATTTACAGAAATCTCGGCCAGAGAAGAAACTGAAGATTACGACTACCGCATGAACTTGGCATATATTCAATCAGTTTTGATAGAGTATATGTCGCGAGAGGATAACTTTATTGATGGGTTAGTTAAACACCAGCCGAATCTTCTAGATTTAACAAGTGCGCAAGGAGCAGCTGTGTGTTTTGGTGACAATTGCACAGTTATTGGTGAGACTCCCAAAGAAGAAGACTTGAGTTTTTTACTCCAATGGCTAAAGAACCATGTCGATGAAGAAGTATTCTATACAGATTCGCTACCGCAGATGTATCCAGATGCGGAAAAATTTAAAAATGTCGCCAGCGGTTTGTTAGCTATTCCGATTTCTAAGCGCAATTATGTATTGTGGTTTAGACCAGAAGTAATTCAAACAGTAAATTGGGGAGGAAATCCCAATGAGGCATTTGAAGTTAATCAATCAGAAGGAAATTTGCGCCTCGTTCCCCGAAAGTCATTTGAACTGTGGAAAGAAACTGTTCGTTTAACTTCTTTACCTTGGCAATTTGTTGAAATCAAAGCAGCCTTAGAACTGCGTAAAGCCATCATCAATATTGTCTTGCGCCAAGCCGATGAACTGGCTCAGTTAGCGCAAGATTTAGAACGTTCTAACGCTGAACTGAAAAAGTTTGCTTATGTCGCTTCTCATGATTTGCAAGAACCGCTAAATCAAGTAGCAAACTACGTGCAGCTATTAGAGATGCGCTACGAAGCTGAACTTGACGAAGACGCAAAGGAATTTATTAACTTTGCCGTTGAGGGAGTTAGTCTCATGCAAACGCTGATTGATGATGTACTAGCGTACTCGAAAGTAGATATGCAAGCGATCGCCTTTGGGCTAACTGAGGTAGAAACACCTTTAAATCGTGCTCTCAGCAATTTGCGCGGACGCATCCATGAAACTGGGGCAATAATTACCCATGACCCCTTACCTACTGTGATGGCTGACAGTACACAATTAATGCAGCTATTTCAGAACCTAATTGCCAACGCCATCAAATTCCGCAGCGACAAATCGCCACAAATCCATATCGGAGCCGAAAGATTAGAAGAAGAGTGGTTGTTCTCCGTGAGGGATAATGGTATTGGACTCGATCCACGATTTAGCGATCGCATTTTCGTCATCTTTCAGCGTCTACACACCAGAGAAGAATATCCCGGTACTGGTATGGGACTGGCAATCTGTAAGAAAATTATAGAATGCCATCGAGGACGAATTTGGGTAGAGTCACAACTGGGTGATGGTGCAACCTTCTACTTTACGATTCCAGTTGGAGGCCGCGAGCGTGAGCGCAGAAACGGAAGAAAAACACAAAACGATCTTTTTGGTCGAGGATAATAAAGCTGATATCCGCCTGATCCAAGAAGCGCTAAAAAACAGCACAGTGCCACACCAAGTGATCACGGTCAGGGATGGCATGGACGCTATGGCTTATTTACGCCAAGAAGGTGAATATGCCGATGCTCCACGCCCTGACCTCATTCTCTTAGATTTGAACCTGCCTAAAAAGGACGGTCGTGAGGTGCTGGCGGAAATTAAAAGCGACCCCACACTCAAACGCATTCCGGTAGTGGTACTCACAACCTCCAGAAACGAGGATGATATTTTTCACAGTTACGATTTACACGTGAATTGCTACATCACTAAATCTCGCAACCTGAGCCAGCTCTTTCAAATCGTCAAGGGTATTGAAGAGTTTTGGCTCTCTACTGCTACATTGCCATCGGAGTAGGGATGAGAAGGGAGTGTGGGGAGTGTGGGGAGTGTGGGGAGACAAGGGGGATGAGGGAGATGAGGGGGACAAGGGGGACAAATAACTGAGCAATCTTAACTATTGACTTTTGACTCAGCACTCAGCACTTTCAAGATAGAGGAGGTAGAACCAGGAAATGATGGCTACAGGCTCAGTAAAAATCTTGTTGATTGAGGACAACTTAGCAGAAGCGAGATTGTTACAGGAGTTTCTGAAGCAAGCCCAATCCAAAGACTTTAGTGTAGTTCATGTTCAGCGCTTGCAGAATGCCCTCCAGGAATTAACTCAAGACAGGGCATTATGTTCCTATGATGTCATTTTGTTGGATCTGACCCTGCCTGATAGCGAAGGGTTGTCATCCTTACCAAGGCTGATTGACTATGCCCCTAGATTACCAATTGTTGTCCTTACAAATACCAATGACGAAGCCTTAGCAATTGAAGCAGTGCGAAAAGGCGCACAAGATTATCTAGTTAAGCGACAGGTAAATGTAGATGTCTTAGTTCGCTCCATACATTATGCGATCGAGCGCAAACAGGTTTTGGAATCATTACGGACAACTAATAAAACATTAGAAACTCGTGTTGAAGAACGCACAGCCGAACTGGTAAAAGCGCAAGAAATCAACCAGTTCAAATCTGAATTTGTCTCCATGCTCTCCCATGACATCCGCAATCCCCTCAATACTATTCTCCTAGCTGCTGGATTGCTCCAAAATAACGAAGAAAAATTAACCAAAGAGAAAAAAAGTTCTCACTTTCAATTGATTCGCGCGGCCATCAAAAACATGGCGCAGCTATTAGATGAAGTGTCGTTAATTGGGCAAGCAGATTCAGGTAGACTTCACTGCGAACTCGTCTCCCTCGATTTACAACAATTCTGCCGTCAACTAATTGAAGAGGCGCAACTAATTATTGGGGACAAGCAGATAAATCTAGTGTTTACAAGTGTGGGGGAATTTCAAGATACTCTCTGGGATGAAAGCCTCCTGCGGCACATTTTGGGAAATTTGCTGACTAATGCGATTAAGTATTCACTACCAGGCGGTAAAGTAAATTTTGAACTAATTGGTCAAGAGCAAGCGATCGCTTTCCGAATTCAAGATTGGGGAATTGGCATTCCCGAAGAAGACCAAAAACGATTATTTCAGCCTTTTCAACGTGCAGACAATGTCGGTTCTATTCCTGGTACTGGTTTAGGTTTAGCCATTGTCAAAAAGTGTGTCGATGCACATGGGGGTGAGATTTTAGTCGATAGCAAAGTTGGATTAGGTACAACCTTTACTGTCATACTACCGTTGCTGAAATTGTAATTTATTGGGCATTGGGCATTGGGCATTGGGCATGGGGCATGGGGCAGAGAGAAGTCCCAATACGGTTCGGTTAAGCTCTAAGCAGTGTTATGTACAGAGAATTTGAGTGTTTCAATTTTAGCCCCAGATCCCTTATGTATGGGTTTCTTGGAAGGAAATTTAGCTCTAGTTTTTTTTACAACTCGCGGGTTACTTCTACCTTCACGCTCTGGTATCTGTTCATCTAGAATTTCTACCACAAGCCAGGTTAAAAAAAAGGTACTTCTTCTGGCTCAAGACGTTGAAATTTGGGAATAGCACGGCGGACAACGTTAAGTGTTCCGGTAAAACTGAGTCGCAAAGGGGAGATTTGAGCATGAGTGGCAACTTGAAACATCAGCGAACGCACAGTCCAATGACCAAGAAGCCAACCATAAACTTCTTGAACAACTTCACGGGGATTTAAGGAACGAATAGGTGTTTTGCGACCTAACAGATGAACTTTAAGTTCATCAATAGTATTTTCCACTTCCCAACGTTTGTGATATTCCATCGCTAATAATAAAGCTCTTAACAAAGCAATATCAGTCAAACTGGTAATCAGACGATAAATTTCCGGCTCTCCCTCGGTATCTATGGTGTATTCAATAACTCGCACCATGATTTTTGTTCCACCTTCTTTCTTTGATTTACCATCAGGGGCAATCCACGATAAATAAGAACCGTCTTCCAAGACTTGATCTACTTGGAACTTCACATTTTTGGGTACTCTTCCCAAGTAATCGCATTTTTGCCCAATAGTGGCTCGTACCATTGCATAGGAATGTAACCCTCTATCCCACATTAGTAACATTCCTTGGGTCACAGAACGAAGCAACTTCTTGACCCTGACTCGCTCACCAATACGGTAAGGACACATTAATGCATCAACTATTAAATGTGTTCCAGCTTCAATCAGTAGAACTAAACGGACTTTGGGAAAAGATGCTTGAGTTCCGGGACGACTACCTGGATATCCAAACACCCTTGCGTTTGCCTCCGTATCCGGTACATCGAATAATGTTCCATCTACTGCCATTATTCGTAGTCCTCCCAGAAAAGCTTCCGGAGTCTCAACTGTTGCTAGAGGACGCACTACTAGATGGAACAGACGAGTTATCACCCCAGAACCTATCCTTTGTCGTGCTTCGGTAATTGATGATTTACAAGGTACTTGCCAGTACAAACCTACTTTTATCCAAGTTTCGCTTAAACCATCAACCAGATTTTTCAGCACTGTTCTCATTGAAGCCTTTGACCACAAGCTCATGGCGATGATTAAACAGACCACCAAATGCGAGGGCAAAGCTCGTTTACGTTCTTCGGTCGCTTTTGCGTCACCGAGCGCTTGTTCTATCGCTGACGATGGAATAGCAGTTTCTAACGCTTTCAACACCGTACCTGATTCTACATTCGGCACAAATAAGGAGAATTCTTTCAGTTGCATTTTTGCCATTTGCACCCTGATGACAATTCTCAATTTACATGGTTTGTGCCCTTAACCGAACCGTATTGAGAGAAGTCCGAGCGGAGGCTTCCTCCGTTCCCCGAAGGGGTTGCCGAAGGCATGGGAACTTCGGAGAGGCAGAAGGAACACTTCCGTTTGTTATTCTATTAAAAATGCGATTGCATCGTCCTGTTATGCCATTACATGGGCTTGTTATGCGATTGCATCGACTTGTTATGCCATTACATGGGCTTGTTATGCCATTGCATCGGCTTGTTATGCCATTGCATCGCCCTGTTATGCGATTGCATCGACTTGTTATGCGATTGCATCGACTTGTTATGCCATTGCATCGACTAGATTTGGAATTTGTACTAACCTTGACGACAACAGAAGCAGCAACAGCTTAAGATCGACATCAATAATATATTTATTTTTTAAAGCTGTTAAAACCTATGAGCCGAGAGCAGTTATTGCAACGAATTCTGCTAATCGATGCTAACCCAGTCGATCGCGCTTTTACCATCGAAGTACTGACTCACAACTTCCCAGGGCTTCAGATTGAGGAAATTGTTCATGCTGATGAGTTAGCGCAGGCGATTACAGCCCGTAACTTTGATCTGGCGATCGCTGATTATAAATTGCCGTGGACAAACGGACTGGATGTTTTGCGAACTATCAAAACGCAGATTAGCGATTGTCCTGTCATCATGTTCACAAATTCCGGTAGCGAAGAAATTGCTGTTGCAGCCATGAAAGCGGGGTTTGATGATTATGTCATCAAGTCACCCGAAAATCTAACTCGATTGGTGCAAGTAGTTCGGAATGTTTGGCAAAGTACCCAAACCCGTTATCAAGCAGATCGAGCTTTACAAACAAGTGAACGCCGCTTATCTACCTTGATTAGCAACCTACCTGGTTATGTGTACCGAGTTGCTAACGATCGCGACTACACCCCTGAATTTATCAGTGAGGGAGTTTTTAGCATTACAGGCTATCGACAAGAAGAGTATCTCATTGAGCGCACGATTTCTTGTGGAAAGGAAATTCATCCCGATGACTGCGATCTAGTTTGGGAAACGGTTCAGAGAGCCGTGAAACTCCGGCAACCCTTTGAGTTTGAGTTTCGGATTATTACGAAGTCGGGAATTCAGAAATGGCTTTGGGAACGCGGACAGGGTATATTTTCGGACAGTGGCGAACTCTTGTGTTTAGAAGGCTTCGTCATAGATATTTCTGCTCGCAAAGCTGCCGAAACTGCTCTGCAAGAGTCGCGACGATTATACCAAACTCTGGTGGAAAATTCTCCTGATATTATCGAACGCTTCGATACCCAATTGCGACATATTTATACCAGTCCAGCACTGACACAAATTACAGGCATTCCGCCGGAGATGTTTGTAGGCAAAACCTGTCGCGAACTGGGAATGCCAGAGCCAATGGTCGAAGCCTGGGAAGCTGCGGCCCAAGTACTGTTAACAACAGGGCAAAAACAGATCATTGAATTTGAAACACTGACACTCAACGGAACACGTTTCTTTGAAATGGCGATCGCCCCTGAGTTGACTCGTGAAAATGCGATACAGTCAATTCTATGTATTTCGCGAGATGTGACCGATCGCAAAGCCGCCCAAATCGCCTTACAACGTCAAGCACAGCAAGAGCAAACCTTAAATCGGGTATTTCAAAGCATTCGCAGTTCTCTGGATTTATCAACAATCTTCTCCACGGCGATGGATGAAGTCACTCAATTGTTAGACTTGCATCAGACTTCTATCGTCCAGTATTTCTCAGAGCGCCAATATTGGAAGATTCTAGTGGTTAATCACCAAAATGAATTGCTCAAAAATCCAACAGGTTTAGAAATTCCCGATGAGGGCAATCCCTTGGCGGCACAGTTGAAGCAATTCCAAGTGGTGCAAATAGATGGGATGGATAGCATTAACGATCCGATTAACCAAAAAATTGCCGAGATGGTTCCTGGTGCTTGGTTATTAACACCTATCGTCGTTAACGGTACAATTTGGGGCTGTTTGACGCTGGTAAAGCCAATCCAAGAAGCTCCTTGGAAGCAGGAAGAGTTAGAAATTGCTCGTCAAGTGGCAGATCAATTAGCGATCGCCATTCAGCAAGCACAACTCTATCAACAGATGCAGCAAGAACTAAGCGATCGCGAGCGCGCCGAAGCGGCTTTGCAACAATTCAACCAGGAACTAGAACAGCGAGTTCAGGAACGTACTGCCCAACTCAACATGGCACTCTCTGCTGCCAAGATGGGAACTTGGGACTTGAATCTACAGACAAAAATCGTTCAGTGGTCGCCTGAAGAATATGCCCTATTTGGCTTTCAAACAGATGCTCAAGGACGTGTTCTCGATCGAGATGGAGAAGTAGTGAGTCCTTACCCCACCTTCGAGTTGTTCTTGAGTTGCATTCATCCTGACGATCGCGACTATGTTGTGCAACAAACACGGCAAGTGATCGAACAAGCTTCTTCTTATGAAGTAGAGTATCGGCAGATACGCAGAGATGGCAGTATTCATTGGGTGTACGCACGCGGTGCTTGTGTGCTGGACAAGCAGGGACAACCTGTACGGCTAGCGGGAATTGCAATGGATATCACTAATCGCAAACAAGCAGAAGCAGTTTTACAACAGCAAGCAAGACTTGAGCAGGTGCTTCGGCTTGTTACCCAAGAAATTCGTCAGTCTCTAGATTTAGATGCCATTCTCACAACTGCTGTAACTGAAGTTAGGCAAACATTGCAAGCCGATCGGGTTGCGGTTTATCGTTTTAATTCCGATTGGAGTGGAAAGTTTATCGTGGAGTCAGTCGCCTCAGGTTGGGTGAAACTGGTGAAACCTAACATCAAAAAAGTTTGGGAAGATACTTATTTGCAAGAAACTCAAGGAGGACGCTACAAAAATCACGAAAACTTTGCCGTAACGGATATTTACACCGTTGGACATCAGCATTGTCATATTGCGCTTTTAGAACAGTTTCAAGCTAGAGCTTATGCGATCGCCCCGATTTTCTCTGGAGATCATCTTTGGGGCTTGTTAGCAATTTATCAAAACTCGGCTCCTCGCCATTGGCAGTCTTGGGAGGTGGAACTATTGCAACAGATAGCCAACCAATTGGCGATCGCTATCCAGCAGTCTGAACTCTACAAGCAACTGCAAATTGAACTGCAAGAACGCCAACAAATTGAAGAACAAATCCGCGCCTCTCTCAAGGAAAAAGAAGTTTTATTGCGCGAGGTCTATCACCGGGTCAAGAACAATATGCAAATGGTTTCTAGCCTGTTAAATCTGCAAGCTAGCAGCATTGACGACCCTGCTGTACTGAAGTTACTCAGCGAAAGCCAGCGGCGAGTCAAAACAATGGCACTCGTCCACGAACGCCTCTATCGTTCTGAAAATCTTGCCCGGATTAACTTTGCTACCTATGTTCAACACCTTGTGAATGATTTAGTGCGTTCCTATACTTCCAATAAATCTTCTATACGTGCTTTTATTGAAGTAGAAGAGCTAGAACTAGACCTAGATACGGCGGTTCCCTGCGGCTTAATCATTAATGAGCTAGTTTCTAATGCCTTAAAGTATGCATTTCCCAACCAACAAGGCGAAATTATGCTGCAATTCTGGTTATACGATCCTGAGTATTATTGTCTAATTGTCAAAGATAACGGAATTGGAATACCTGCCCATATTGATCCTCAGTGTACTATTTCACTGGGAATGCAACTTATACACGGGTTAACAGAACAACTTGGAGGTACGCTGCAACTAGATAGGCAAGCAGGCAGTCAGTTTAAGATTCTCCTAAGAAAAAGGTTGTAATGTGCCATGCCGCAATATTCCCCAAAGCCTACAATCCTAATTGTTGAAGATGAATGGGTAATTGCTTTAGATATCAAGCAACATCTCAACAAGTTAGGCTACAGCGTGTCTGGAACTGCTAATTCTGCCGAAAAAGCGTTGGATCTTGTGGCAGCAAATAAACCCGATCTGGTGTTGATGGATATTTACCTACAAGGCAATAAAAGCGGCATTGAGGCAGCAGATCAAATTCGGCAACAATTCCATCTACCCGTTGTGTTTCTCACTGCCCATGCTGATGAAGCAACATTAACAGAAGCGATCGCAACCCATCCCTACGGCTACATCGTTAAACCCTTTGAGGAACAGGATCTCATTATTGGTATTCAGGTAGCTTTGGCTAACCATCTAGCCGAACAAGCTGTAAGACAAGCACTGGAGAAAGAAAAACAGCTTAACGAACTTAGATCTCAATTCGTTTCCATTGTTTCTCATGAATTTCGCAATCCGTTAAGTTCCCTACTCGTGACACTGGAACTGTTTGAACAGCCAAACATACTTTCTCCCGCAAAGCGACAAGCTCATATCGAACGGGGTAAAGTAGCCATTAAGCACATGGCGCAACTAATTACAGATGTTTTGGTTCTAGGCCAAGTAGAACAAGAACAGTTTCAATGTCAACCAACACTCATCAATATCTACCAATTCTGCTCTTGCCTGGTAGAAGATCTACAATCTCGTTCTCAAACTAGAGATAGATTGGAGTTGACTGTTTCGGGATGTGACGAAACCGCAAATCTTTTCTACGATCTCGATCCCAAGTTATTGCAACACATCCTGACCAACTTGCTGGAGAATGCCATGAAATATTCTCCAGAAAATAGCAAAGTGACATTTGAGTTACTATCTGAGCTAGATTATGTTCAATTCCAGATTAAAGACCAAGGAATTGGGCTAACAGATCAAGATCTAGCAAAGCTATTTACGCCCTTCCATCGAGGAATCAATGTCAGCAACATTCCCGGCACAGGATTGGGATTATCTATTGTCAAAAAGTGTGTGGATGCTCATGGCGGAAAGATTACCGTTGAAAGTCAAGTCGGCATTGGCACCTCGTTTACTGTAACGATCTATTCCCATCGTGCCCTGGAACTTTGTGGTAACTATTCAGGTGGATGAGAGAGCAGGGCGATAATGAGGATAAGGGAGATAAGGGAGCAGGGGAAGCATGGGAAGAAATGACCATTGAGCATTGACTCTTGAGCAATGACACATGACAATTGCCTTCTTGCCTAATGCACCTAATCATAACTAACGCTCTTCTATCACTTTGGTGAGAAAAAAATAAAACGCAAAATCTGAAACAAAGATACCGTTAGGGGTTTGGGCTTTAAATTCTCATACAACGCCTAAGACATTGATTATTGCGTAAAGCCTTTTGCCGTAAAGGTTCCAGAATATTTTTTGGAGAGAGTGATTAAAGAGCGCTAATCAGCCAGATATGAAATAAATTTATCTGCGTTAATCTGTCTTGAAAAGTTTTGCGCCGGGAAACCCGGACGCGCAACGCCAGTTGCTTTAAGTCGGGGAACCCGACGACAGTCGCTTCAAGTCGGCAAAGCCGCCCACAGCGCTGTCTCCCCAACGCACTGGCTCAACTTTTCGCTGCGTCCATCTTCTTCTATCGGTGGTTAATTCTTTATTGCTACATACCTCACTAATGCAGGAATCGCTATATTTAGTTACTTTGACTTTTGATTTTTTACAAATGACTTTTTAAATTTTCATATATTTATTTGTTTTTAGCCATTTTTTGTACTTTTTGTTACGGAAATATTATTTTGAGTTCTTTGCATAAAAAACATAATTTTGAAACATAAAATTTGTGATTTTTTTGCATAAAAAAGATGAAAATTGTGCATAGTAAAGACCAATCTCGACATGAGAAAGATGTTTTTTATGCATTAGGTAGGAATCACAAAACTCTACTGCTCGTTGTCTAAGCGAAAACTACGATTGACAGCGTTGTTAAAGGTTGTATTTGGCTAAATTAATTTGAAATTAGGGAAAAATAAAATTCCAAAAAATCTTAGATTCAGTTCTTCGTTTTAACTTTATAAGTAACTACTTGACTTGATACCGCTAAACAATGTAACCTATTTAACTTTAAAGGTGTGCAGAAACTACCCGGTTTATTTGTTGTTTGCAGCTATTAACTTCGGGTATTTCTTGGAGGAAAAAAGGGAAAATATGTCTCGTATATTTTGGACAAATCTGGCGCTATTTCCAGTTATTTTGGGTGCAAATGTGTTGCTTTCCGCCAATGTTATGGCGGCTGAAAAGTTAGATAGTTCTGAAACAGAAGCACCAACAAATGCTAGTGCAACTGCCATTGCTACAGAGCAACCAAAAGTTGATCGGCAGTTAATTGCCCAAATCAGTGAAGCTGATAACCAAAATTCAATGTCTCAGGTGACATCAGTTTCGCAGTTTTCTGATGTACAGCCAACTGATTGGGCATTTCAAGCATTGCAGTCTCTAGTTGAGCGCTATGGTTGTATTGCCGGGTACCCCAACGGTACTTACCGTGGGAACCGTGCCTTAACTCGTTATGAGTTTGCCGCAGGTTTAAATGCTTGTCTAGATCGAGTCAATGAACTGATTGCGACAGCAACCGCCGACTTGGTGACAAAACAAGATTTAGCCACCCTCCAGCGTTTGCAAGAAGAATTCTCAGCAGAACTAGCAACATTACGTGGTCGCGTAGATTCTTTAGAAGCACGGACAGCGCAACTAGAAGCTCATCAATTTTCTACTACAACTAAGCTAGTTGGTGAGGCAATTTTTGCTGTTACTGATAACTTTGGTAGCAACGACAATAACAACACTGTCTTTCAAGATAGGGTACGTTTAGACTTACAAACCAGTTTCACAGGTAAAGATACCTTACACACCCGGATTGCGGCTGGTAACGCCAATGGGTTAAGCTTGCCCGGTAACAGTTTTGAGAGTACTCAAACCTTTAACCTAGGTAATACTGGGAACAACAACGCCATCATAGACTGGTTATCCTATTACTTCCCCCTTGGCAACTCCCAAGTATACATAGCAGCTACAGGCGGGATTCACAGCGATTACGTTCCTACCGTCAACCCATACTTTGAAGATTTTGACGGCGGTAACGGTGCTTTGTCTACCTTTGCCTCTGAAAGTCCCATCTACCGAATTGGTGGTGGTGCAGGTGCAGGCGTTAACTTAGTTTTTGGTAGTGCTAACAGTACTTTCAAACCTTCAATCACCTTAGGTTACTTGGCATCTGAAGCGAATAATCCCGCACCAAGTTCGGGTTTAGTTGAAGGTAATTATGCAGCTCTTGCACAATTAAACCTGAACGTTGGCGATCGCATAAACTTAGCTGCAACCTACGTTCATGGGTATCATGGTGCAGGAAGTTCTTTATTCGATGCCGGTTCGGTAAGTAGTGCGGTGGTAGGTACTGCCCAAGCTAACTTTGTCGGTGGTGGTAATCCCTATCAGAGTAACTCCTACGGTATTGAAGCCGCTTTCAAACCTAGCGATAAATTATCGGTTAGTGGCTTTGTGCTTTACAGCGATATTACAGACTTAGTTGCTAATAATGATGGGCAAGTTTGGAGCTACGGCCTTGGGGTAGCTTTACCAGATTTAGGTAAAAAAGGCAACCTTTTGGGAGTGTTTGCAGGTGCCCAACCGTACTTAGGTAGTGTAGGAGGCGATCGCCCTTATCATATTGAAGGCTTCTATAGATATCGCGTCAGTGACAACATCTCTATTACCCCAGGTGTGATTTGGCTAACCAATCCCGGTCAAGTTGATAGCGATAATGCCATCATTGGGACATTGAGAACCACTTTCAACTTCTAAAGCTGTCTCCTATACAGATGGAGGAGAGATTAAGGTTTTTCCTCCAAACTGAATATATGTAAACCCTACCAATGTTTTGTCTTCTACAAAACACTGGTGGGGTACAATGCTTTTTGTTTTAGCGCCAAGGTGGAGGACATAATGAAGCACGATTTTCCAGAACTAGCTGAACTGTACAAAAATGCGCTGCTTAACGATGTACTCCCCTTTTGGGAAAAACACTCGATTGATTGGGAACAAGGTGGCTATTTCACTTGCCTCGATCGCACAGGTAAAGTGTATGACACAGATAAATTTATTTGGTTGCAAAACCGCCAAGTATGGACATTTTCCATGCTTTACAACCAGCTAGAAAAACGCGAAAACTGGTTGAAAATCGCCACTAATGGCGCTAATTTCCTCTCCCAACATGGCAGAGATGCCGATGGTAACTGGTATTTTGCTCTTACCCGTGAAGGTCAGCCTTTAGTACAGCCCTACAATATCTTTTCTGATTGCTTTGCGGCGATGGCTTTCAGTCAATACGCTTTGGCCTGTGGTGAAGATTGGGCTAGGGATGTGGCGATGCAAGCTTACAACAATGTTTTGCGCCGCAAAGATAATCCAAAAGGCAAATATACCAAGACATATCCAGGTACACGCCCGATGAAATCGTTGGCTGTACCGATGATTTTAGCCAACCTCACTCTAGAAATGGCATGGTTGCTTCCCAGCGAAACTTTGGAGAAAGTTTTGGATTTGACTGTACAGGAAGTGATGAGCGATTTTCTCGACCAAGAACGGGGGCTGATGTATGAAAACGTTGCACCCGATGGTTCCCATATTGATTGTTTTGAAGGCAGATTAATTAACCCCGGTCACGGTATCGAAGCGATGTGGTTCATCATGGATATCGCCCATCGCCGCAACGATACAAAAACCATTAACCAAGCTGTGGATGTGGTAATTAATATCTTAAATTTTGCTTGGGATAGTGAATATGGTGGATTGTATTACTTTGTGGATGCAGAGGGACATCCCCCACAACAATTGGAATGGGATCAAAAGTTGTGGTGGGTTCATCTAGAGTCTTTAGTAGCATTGGCAATGGGCTATCGCCTGACGGGGAATAACGCTTGTTGGGAATGGTATCAAAAAATGCACGATTATGCTTGGTCACACTTTGCGGATGCCCAGTATGGTGAGTGGTTTGGCTACCTCAATCGGCGTGGAGAAGTTTTGTTGAACCTCAAAGGCGGTAAATGGAAAGGTTGTTTTCATGTACCACGTGCCTTATATCTTTGCTGGCAGCAATTTGAGGCTTTGGGTGCGTAGTTATACTAATAAAAAAACCTTGCCGATGATCTTCTGAAGCATCCATCAACTCCCAATACTGTTCGGTTAAAGGGGAAAGGCGAAGGGAGAAAGGTGAAGAAAAAACCTTTAACCCTTAATGTTTAACCTTTTCCCCAAACCAATTTTTAGTTCAAAATGCTTATCCCAACCGTATTGCATCAACTCCCTCATTGGGGAATTAATTTTAGTGAAGCAGCAGTGTTAGTATTGACAGTCGACTTTTCCCAAAGCATGGGATGATATTCAATTTGGCGCCAAGAATCAACCATATCTGTGTAGTGAGTATGGAAGGCGTGGCCTGACTGTCCAGGCGTATGAATTGCTACCGAATTATCAAGATTTTTTAAATCTACAATCATTCGTAGGGAAGGAATATCACTAACCTCGAAGGATTTGTTTGCTTTCCAGCGATTAGCGTTCACGGTTTCCCCATTGCCAGCAGTAGCAAAAGCACCACGATTAAATAAAGCTTCAATTGCTGCCACTCCTGATTTACCTAAGGTAGCATTGCGAAATGTAATGGTATGTAACTTACCCCAGTTCCACGATTTTGGATTTTTGCCTTGAATTCGTTCGAGTTCATCCACGGCTTCTGTAAAAGCCTGTTGCAGGATTTGGTCGCGGTTCTCAACTTTAGGGGTTTTGAGATTATCCCACCAGCTACTATTTGGCTGTTTGGCAAGATTTTTTACTACTTCATACCAGCGATCGCCTCCATCGGGAAAGTACTCACTCGGTAACTGATCGTGGAAGGTATCTGCTAGCAAATGTTTCCAGAATACTTCAAATAGAGCCGCCGCAGATGAGGGGATTTCTAGCTGCAAATTCCAATTTAGGAGTAATTTTCTGGCTGCTTGCAGACGTGGGGTATTTAGAGAGATAGTTTCAAGTAGTGGTGACAGGGTTTGAGCATTCAAATTCCGGTTATCTCCCTGTATCGACTCCACATCCAGCAGAGATAGAGGTTGATTTGACTGTGAAATCATCTCGACAATGCGCTGTGCGCGGTAGCCATAAACCCAGTCTGTGGTAATTAAATAAGGATATTGATTTTGTACTAAATTGTTGGCGGTAGCAATGTAACCTTGGGGTGGATTAAAACTTTTAGGTAATTGCTCAAAGTCAATGTAGCCTAGCCACTCATAGTCATCAGTCCAACCAGGAACAGGATAGCGCCCATTCCCCTTGGACCTGATCGGTAATCTCCCAGGCATTTGGTAGCCAATGTTGCCATCAATGTCAGCGTAGACTAGATTTTGGGCAGGGACATCAAAGTTTTTCGCTGCGGTGCGGAACTCTTGCCAGTTTTGGGCACGATTGAGTAAGGGAATAGCATATCCTAAGGTTGCAGGTTCTAAAGCTGTCCAGCGCAAGGCCACAGCGTATTTTGCCGGAATTTCTACCCCGCGATTTACTGGTAACTGCTGTAGCTTAGGTGAGACATCAGAGAGAATGGGGCCGTGTCTGGTGTAGCGCACTGTTTGGACAATTGGTTGACTCCCCGCAACTTGAATCGTCTCTTGCACGAGTTGCATATCTACCCATTTCCCGTTCACCTCGTACTGGTTGGGGTTATTGGGGTTGATTTTCTCAATGTATAAATCCATAACATCTGGTTCAACATTGGTCACACCCCAAGCAATGCGATCGCTATGACCGATAATTACTCCTAACATCCCTGCAAAAGAAAAGCCCGTCACGTTATAAGGACATTCCTCACTCTTGGGCGTACAGTGCAAGCCAACCTCATACCAAATAGAAGGCATTTGTGCTGCCAGGTGCGGATCGTTTGCTAGTATCGGCTTACCTGTAGTTGTGCGGTTCCCAGAGATGACCCAGTTATTTGAGCCAATACCGATACCCCTAGAACCGATTAATTCCTCTAAAGCCAGCATTGGTTTGGCGATTGATTCCAAAGCTGGGGTAATTGCTGCTGTTTCTTCCTGAATCCTAGAGGCAATTAATTGTGTCTCATCAAAATTGTTCTGTTCTCCTGTTTTCCTTTTTTGCTGGTCTGGTAAAATCACTGGTAAGTCTTGGGGATATGGTGGGAAAAGTTGCTCCACCTGAGCCAGGTTTAGAGTTTGGAGCAGAATGGTACGTTCAATTTCGCGCTCAAAGTTTCTGCCCAAATCGTAAGCCATCACTTTACCCCAAGTTAGGGAGTGCAGCATTTGCCAAGGTTCTGGTTTATACTCAGGATTCAGCAATTTTAATACAGCATATTCTAGACTCAGGGCACTACCTTGATGCTCGGCTAGATAAGCATTTACCCCTTCAGAGTATGCTTCTAGATATGCCTTCATCTCTGCATTCATTTGTGCAATTTCTTGCTGCGCTACCCTAGCCCAACCCATTGTCCGCAAATACTTGTCAGTTGCTAGTTGGGAATCACCAAACATTTCTGCAAGTCGCCCAGAACCAATGTGTCGCCAAAAATCCATTTGCCAAAAGCGATCTTGGGCGTGGATATAGCCTTGCGCCATGAAGAGATCGTGAGAGTTGGCGGCGTAAATGTGGGGAACTCCCCATTGATCTCGCTGGACAGTTACCTCAGCCTTGACTCCAGAAAGAGCGATCGCTCCATTTTCTCTAGGAAAAGATTGACGTACAGTATGGGTGGCAAATCCCACTAGTGATAGACCCAACACTAGTATGACAATGACAAGATTTTTCAGTGCCTTGTGCAACCAAACTTTCCTGGATCTTCTCATTTGCGCAGGTCATGCCATTGTGAATCCAACAACCGGACATTGTACTGCTTAGGGTGCGCTTGTGAGTAACTTTCATTGAAAGCGACGGGAAACTCCATTCTCTCGTGGGTGGAGAGGGATAGTCGCCCCGTCGTTTAGGGCATTGGGGAGGCAGTGCTTTGCGGGGGTTTCCCCCGTTGTAGCAAGTGCCGTCATTGGGCATGACGCCACTTGCTACCCTGCGGGTTCCGCTTTTCGCGGTGTTAGTAAGGCAAGGACAATTGCTACCAATAACAATGCTGGAACATCACCAAAGAGGTGTCCACGCTCAACAGGATCAATTACTGCGTGTACCGCCATAATTAGCCCGTGGACTAAACTTGACCAAACAGTAAACCAAATTAAACTAAGGTGAGTTTCTGGTTTTCGAGAAGCCAACAGCAAAAACACACCAAGCGTTGCATAAACACCAACGATCATTTGTTCATATTCGTACTGACCGGGTTGCCATAACCAGCCTGATGGCCAAATCTTCGTCAGCGGATAAACAAGTAGAAAGGCAATTCCAGCAATAATCAGAGCGATTTGTAAGTAACGATGACGCTCATCCATTGTTCTAACCTCTGCTATTTTGCGGTACAGCCTCGTATCAAAAAACTGGATGATTTTGTCATCGTATGCCTATTAGTGATACTTCAGTTTTGAAATGTTAGAAATTTTAATCCTTATATTCACTGCTTTAGCAAAGAACCTAGTTCTATTAGGCCGAGCGTACTTCTTGTTTCTCGGCTTAGATTTTGAAGCGCGTTGTTAGTCCTGATCAAAAAGAGCATTTATGCCATTGCATCGACTTGTTATGCCATTACATCGACTTGTTATACTATTGCATCGGTCTGTTATGCCATTGCGTTACGGCACTTCCAAGTAAATTCTTTGTAGGGGCACGGCGCTAGTAAGATTGTCTAGTTGTGAAAAATATTTTGGGTGCCGTGCCCCTACCATATAATGCAACCCAGCTTAACTAAACTGTATTAAGTTAAATATTGACTGCAATGCCAATACATCAACACTTTGACCTCGCTAAATTACGAAGCATGGCAAGATACAGGACTTTGCCAAGAACTATGAGGTGTAGCATTAGCTGTCAGTTGTACCTCACCTTGTTTGTTGAGCTTCCAACCAGTAACTTCTACAATGCGTTCTGGTGTCACTGTAGTTGATTTAACACTCACAGGTAGATGAGCGCGATCGCGATTGAGAGTAATTACATCTACTAACATCCCCTCAGAAGTTAACATTTCATAAGGATTTGGTGGTAAACCGCCGCGTCCGGTAATGGCAAAAGAACTGAGGCTTTGTCTGCTACCAGGGGAGCAGCTTGCATCAATTTGTTTGGCAGCATCAACTACATTGCTGGGCAATTCTACTAATCCCCGCTTTGGGTCAACGTTGATACCGTTGATTTGCACTGTCCCATTCAGTTGAGAATTTACCCCTGTGGCTGTGATATCACTTGTTTGCTCAGATGCCACATTTTGTAACTGTGTGCCAAAGATCCCTTGAGTATTGATTTCAACTCGACCTCCCCGAAAGTTTGCGGAATTAGCACTAATATCGCTATTAGCAAATGCCGCTAACACATCTGTGTCAATTTTGATGTTACCGCCGACGACATCGGGGCCAAAAGCGTTAGTGGTGATTCTGCTGTCCCGAAGTAATATCAAATCGTGAGAAGTTAGAGTAATAGTTGCCTGTTCTTTATTTGGATCGGTACTGATACTTTGGGTATCAGCGCTCAAGGTAGCTTTGTTATCCAAACGCACAGAGCTAGCATTAATATTGAGGTTGCCTGCTTTGCCTTTGCCTTCACTGCGCACCGTCACTATACCTCGATCTCGCACCAGCAACTTATTAGTGTTAATTGTTAAGTCTCCCGCATCGCCTGTGACGTTTGGCAAAGACCGTGTAAATAAACCACTACTAGATTGACCATCAAAGGTAGTACCCATAACTTCCACAGAATTAGCATTTACAGTCACATTTCCCCCCTTTCCCACACCAAAGGTACTGGCGCTAATTCTTGCCCCATCTTTTACCAGCAAATTATTAGTGTTAATTGTTACGTCTCCGGCTGCACCTGTTGCACCTTGGGCGCTAGAAGCAAACAAGCCATAGAAACGAAAATTGGGTAAGCTGCCAACAAGTTGCACAGAGTTACTAGCATTGACAAGTAAATCTCCACCTTTACCCGGGCCTGATGTGCCAGAACTGATCAGTGCGCCATTGCGAACGAATAAATCGCGAGTATTAATCGTTAAATTTCCCCCTTTCCCAGTTGCGCCTGGGTAAGCGATGACAAAAAAGCCAGTGTCTTGTCCGCTATCGCTACTAGCAACTATATCTATTGATTCAAGTGCATTTACAACCATTTCACCCCCGGCTTCTGCACCCAAAGTACTTGACTCTATTTGGGAACCTTGAGTGAGGGTAATCCGCTTACCTGTAACTTGGATATCGCCGCTACCTTTACCACTAGCATCAACGATCGCCTTTTGAAACAGTTGAATGTTGCCAAAGTTTTGTACAGCGTCATAACCCAAAGAAAAACCTTTGTTAATCGGACTCAGGCTAACAAAACCTGCACCTGACACACTGCCCAATTCTATCCGTCCGCCAGCAGTCTTGAGTGATGCTCCTTCTAAACTGATATCGCCACCAACCAATGCTAAAGTTTGGTTGGGTTGGACTCGCAGAGCATTTGTGGTATCGATAACAGGAGAACTTGCGATTCTTCTGCCTTTACTATCACCTTGTACCTGAATTTTCCCGGGATTGGTTTCATATTGCAACCCGATAGGTGCGCTGATAGTCAACAAAGTTGTGGATTGGGGATTAGTCGCGTTGAATTCCAAATTATCAGCAAATTTTAAACTACTTGCCGTACTGCCAATAAACGATCCGCCAATATCTAACCGTGCATTTTGACCAAAAATAATTCCTTGAGGATTAATTAAAAACAAGTTAGCGTTACCATTAGCTTTAATTAACCCATCAATGCTAGAAACTGAGCTACCTGTCACCCGACTAATAATATTTTGAATATCTGCACCATTATTAAAGAAGGCAGTGCTACCAGTCGCAACAGAAAATTCTTGAAAGCTATGAAACAAATTACCCCCTGCTTGAGTTCCGCCTTCAATCAGGTTGGTGTTGCCTTGAGGTGTAACTATGGAATTACTGGGTAGCGTTCCATCTGGGGTAATTTGAGCGAAAGCACTATTTACAGAAAAAGTAGTGACGCTTGCGATCGCAACACTTAAGAACCAATTTAAACTAGTACTCATGGCAGACACAGAACCTTTTTAAGCCAAGCCGTTACTCGCGATCAAAAGACATTGGCGAGTTTGAAACACAATTTATCATGTGTTGTCAGCCTAAACTTTAAGGTTGACTTTTTCACATTGCTCAACTTGTACCTGACACATCCCCAAATTGCCATCGCTATTTCGGCTGCTTTTATCTTTCTTAATTGCCTCGCAAACTGTGTCTTTAGGAAGTGATAGTCAACTTTTCTTCTATGTTTGAATTGGCTCACAGCTATATGTACTTAAGCCATCGCTGGCATAGAAGGAGAAAAGATGCAATACCGAGTTCTTGGCAGTACAAAAGAGAGAGTTTCCGCGATTGGACTAGGTGGTTGGCACATAGCTTTAAAGCACGTTGATGAAGAATTGGGTATCCGGATTGTGCGGACAGCGATCGATCGCGGCATCACCTTTATGGATAACTGTTGGGATTACAACGGTGGAGAAAGTGAGATTCGCATGGGAAAAGCACTGCGCGATGGCTACCGAGACAAAGTTTTTCTGATGACAAAAATCGATGGTAGATCCAAAAAAGCAGCTGCAAAACAAATAGACGAATCACTGCAACGTCTGCAAGTTGATTGCATCGATCTCGTTCAGCATCACGAAATCATCAGGTACGAAGATCCTCATCGAGTATTTGATGCAGAAGGGGCGAATGCTGCTTTAATAGAAGCACGGTCAGCTGGTAAGCTGCGCTACATTGGCTTTACCGGGCACAAAGACCCCCATGTTCACTTACATATGCTGGAAGTTGCAGCTAATTGTGGGTTTAAGTTTGATACAGTGCAAATGCCGTTGAATGTGATGGATGCACATTATCGTAGCTTTGCCAAGCTGGTTGTACCAGAACTTGTCAAACAAAATATCGGCATTTTGGGTATGAAAAGTATGGCAAACGGTATTCTGCTCAAGTCAAATACTGTCACGCCCATTGAGTGTTTACACTATGCGTTGAATTTGCCGACATCGGTTGTGATTACGGGAATTGACAGCATGGAGATTCTCGACCAAGCTTGTGAAGCAGTACGGACATTTCAGCCAATGGACGAGCAACAAGTGCGATCGCTTTTAGCCAAAACAGCACAAGCAGCATCACGCGGTGAGTTTGAGCCATTCAAAACCTCATCAATCTTTGATGGCACTGCGCAAAATCCCGATTGGCTAGGAGAGGAACCACAGCGGCTTCAGCAATTGATGGCAAATTGAGGGGAGTGTGGGGAGTGTGGGGAGTGTGGGGAGTGTGGGGAGTGTGGGGAGTGTGGGAAGTGTGGGGACAAGGGGCAATTGAGTGATGCCCAATGCCCCATGCCCAATGCCCAATGCCCCATATCCTTTTAGTCTTGACTATTAAGTTCTGATAATTTGACGATTAAATTAATTAATTTAGCGGGTTCAACTGGCTTGGCAGCATACATGTGAAAGCCGGCTTCTAGGGCTTGTGCAGTGTCTTCTTCTCTAGCATAGGCTGTTAAGGCGATCGCGGGAATTCGCCCTCCTTTTTCGGGTTCGAGAAGTCTAACTTTGCGGATGAGTGTATAGCCATCTTCTTCTGGCATACCAATATCGCTAATTAAGATATCTGGTAGTTCTTGTTGAATTGCTAAGAGTGCTTCATGTACAGAATCCACTGCCGTAACTTCAGCGCCAGCTTGCTGTAGGGCTACAGTGAGAAAATGGCGTGTATCAGTATCGTCATCGACAACTAGTAAGCGTACCTGATTTAAAGGTAATGGTGGTAGAGATGCAGCAGCAGTTTCCTCAGTGTTTTCTGCGGTTTCCTGACTTTTCTGCGCTTTTGCTTGTAACAGAGGCAATTTGACAGTAAAGGTTGCACCCTTGCCTTCACCAGGGCTTTCAGCATGGATAGTTCCGCCGTGCAGTTCTACTAAGTGACGGGCGATCGCCAGTCCCAGTCCTAGCCCAGTGTGACTTCTGGTTGTACTACCATCAGCCTGACGAAAGCGATCGAAAACATATTGCAAGAAGTCTGGTTTGATGCCAATCCCTGTATCATTCACCTGAATTTGAGCGTAGCTGTCTTTTGTTTGTTTACCTTTAATTGTTGATAGTCTAATTTCTACCCGACCGTTTTGCGGTGTGAACTTGATTGCATTAGTTAGGAGATTCCAGACAACTTGTTGTAAGCGATCGGGGTCGCCAGAAACCATAAAAGGTGAAGCTAAATGATTAGCCACGGAGACATAACCATTATTCTGGCTTTTGCTTTGGGCTTTTTTCTTTTTCTCCAGATTCCCCAAGTCAGTGGGTGCAATCACAAACTCAAATAAAATATCTTTGGCTTCAGCTTGCAGACGTACAGTATCTACTGCTGTATCTATCACCGATACTAAATTGACAGGGCAGATATTTAAAAATAGCTTGCCACGAATAATCCGAGAGACATCTAAAATATCTTCTATTAGCTGCTCTTGTAAAAGGGCATTGCGTTCTATGGTTTCTAAAGCACGTGTAGTAGCTTTCTCATCTAGTTTGCGATTGCGCAGTAGTTTAGACCAACCAAGGATGGAATTAAGAGGTGTGCGGAGTTCGTGGGACAAGGTGGCTAAAAACTCATCTTTCATGCGGTTTGCTGCTTCCGCTTCTTTGAGTGCTGCTTGTTCGCGGATCAATTTGGCACGTTCTTCTTCTGCTTGCTTGCGATCGCTAATATCTTCTATTGTGCCCACATAACCAATGACTTCGCCGCGATCGGAAAGCATTGGTGAGGAACGCAGGGTTAACCATCTGATCAATCCTCTAGGTGTCTGGATACTAAACTCGTTATAGTATTCTTTTCCTTCCTCAGCACAGGTTAACCATTCTGCAAATATTTTTTCTCTATCTTGGGGCGCAAGCGATCGCAACCAGCCTTTTCCCAAACATTCTTCGTCAGAGATGCCCAAAATATTTTGGTAGCGGGGATTTGTGTACGTACAATTCCCGGAAATATCAGTTAAAAAAATGCCTACAGGAGAGCTAGCAGACAAGGAGCGGAATTGTTCTTCGCTTTTTCTGAGATTAGCATTCAATTCTGCTAGTTGGGCAGCTTGGCGTTCCACCTCTGCTGTTTTTTGGAACAAATCGACAAAGGCCGCCACTTTCGATTTTAAGATTTCTGGCTCGATGGGTTTAAATAAATAGTCTACTGCTCCCAGAGAATATCCTTTAAACACCATTGACTCGTTAGTGCTAAAGGCAGTCAAAAAAATGATTGGGGTATGGCGTGACCTCTCTCGTTGCCGAATTAAGGTTGCTGTGTCAAATCCATCCATTTCTGGCATTTGCACATCCAGCAAAATTACCGCAAAGTCTTGATTTAGCAAACATCTTAACGCTTGGGCACCCGATGTCGCCCTTACCAGATTCTGACCTAGGCTATGTAGTATGGCTTCTAAAGCCAACAAGTTTTCCGCATGGTCATCAACCAGGAGAATATTTACTGGTAGTTCGGACGGCATTATGGGTATAGACTCCTAGGTAGACTTAAAATTAATTTCTACGCTTTTTTATAGACTTTCGACTTTCTAGAGGAGTTTTACAACTATCTCTGGTTACAAATTTCAGCTTTTCTAGAGGTTAGGTTTCCTTGAGGCTGAATTTTGTTAATGATTCTTTACACAGGTAATCTCAACTAGTGTATCGTGGCGGAAATAAAGATAACATACCCTGCGTTGCGCGTTAGCAATATTGTCTAGGCGGAGGGGGAAGAGGCAGGGGGACAAGGGAGACAAGGGGGACAAGAGGAAATAATTAATAACTAATAACTATTGCCCAAGGCCCAATGCCCATTTTTACAAAAGCATCGGACAACAAATTTGAGTTAAGAAGCTGGCAATATCTGTCAGTGGCATTATTTTATCGACAATTACAGATGCGATCGCGGATGCTGGCATGATTTGGCATTCAGCTGTTTGCGGTTCCTGAACTATGGCTTTACCGCCTCTGGCTTTAATTCTCGCCAGTCCTCTTGTACCATCATGGTTAGCTCCAGTCAAAACTACACCGATGACTTTTTGGGCATAGGCATCAGCAGCTGACTCAAATAAAACATCAATTGATGGCCGCGTATAAGTCACGGCGGCTTCTGTCGAAAGGGCAAAGTGGGGAGATTCCCCAGAATTTCTACATTCCACTAATAAATGATAATCAGCTGGAGCTAAGTAAACCGTCCCAGGTAAGATTTCTTCTTTATCTTCGGCATCTTTGACAATTAAATTGGTGTAATTCTGTAATAAAGTGCTTAAGTTATCATCACTATGGGGCTGACGGTGTTGTGCCACAGCTATAGGTACGGAAAAGTTTTTTGGTAGACTGCCTAATAAAACTGTGAGGGCGTTTAACCCTCCTAATGATGCACCGATCGCAACAAGTTCAAAGTAAGGGCGAGAAAGAATTTTTTGGTTGCTAACCGACTCTCCTGTAAAGCTTCTCACGGCCATCTAATACCTCATACTGTTTCTCATAAGGTGTAAACCGCAGTGACTCTTGGCGTCCCAAACCCAAAATGCCAAACCTAATCAGGCTTTCATACAATAAATTATGCACCCTTGCTTGCAGGGATTTATCAAAGTAAATCAGAACGTTGCGACACAATATTACATGAAATTCATTAAAAGAACTATCCGTTACCAAATTATGTGGTGAGAAGACAATATTTTCTCTCAGGGATGAGCGAAATATAGCGCCATCATAAGCAGCAGTGTAATATTCTGAAAAATAAGTTTTACCCCCAGATTGTAAATAATTGTGAGTATACTGCTGCATGAGTTCTAAGGGAAAAATCCCGTCTCTGGCTTTGCGTAACACCATTTCATTCATATCTGTGGCATAGAGTCTAGAACGATGGTAAAGCCCTTCTTCTTGCAGCAAGATTGCCATAGAATAAACTTCTTCGCCAGTTGAACAACCTGCGTGCCAAATCCGAATAAAAGGATAAGTTTTTAATAAAGGTATGACTTTATTTCTAAAGGCCAGATAAAAGCTAGAATCGCGAAACATAGCGGTTACGTGGACTGAAAGATTCAGCAAAAACCGTTCCATGCATTCGCGATCGTGCAAGACTTTTTCCTGTAAGCCAGATATAGTAGTTAAATTTTCTGATTGAACAGTATTCCAAATGCGACGTTTAAGAGAAGCTAGGGCATAATTGCGAAAATCTAAACCATAGTAACGGTATATGCCTTCTAGCAAAAGTTGAATTTCGATGTCTTCTAGATCTAGGTTCATTGGGAATGGGGCATTGGGCATGGGGCATGGGGCATTGAGCAATAGGCATTGGTTATTACTTTTTTCCTCTGCTCCCCCTGCTCCCCTGCTTCCTGATACGACTATCTATATAGCCAAACGCGCAATAAAGAAAGCAATTGTTCTGTATCTACAGGTTTGGTGATGTAGTCGGATGCGCCGGCTTCAATGCATTTTTCGCGATCGCCTTGCATGGCTTTAGCTGTGAGTGCCACGATCGGCAAGGCTCGTAATTTATTGTTCTGGCGGATTAAACGTGTTGTTTCGTAACCGTCCATTTCGGGCATCATTACGTCCATCAAAACAATATCAATATCGGGTGTCTTTTCTAAAACGGCAATACCTTCTCTCCCATTCTCTGCGTATACCACCTGCATTTGATAACGCTCTAGCATACTTGTTAAGGCAAAGATATTACGCACATCGTCGTCTACAATTAGCACTTTCTTACCTGTGAGTAAGTAGTCTCTAGCGTGTAGCTGTTCGAGGATTTCTCGTTTGGGTGCAGGTAAATTTGCTTGGACTCGGTGTAAAAATAATGCGGTTTCATCTAAAAGACGTTCGGGCGATCGCACATCTTTGACGATAATCGTATCCGCTAACCGCCGCAGTTCGGTTTCTTGTGTTCTGTTAAGTTCTTGCCCAGTATAAACAATTACAGGTAAAGATTCACCATTGGGTAGCTGCTTAATCTGCTCGATCAATTCAAAACCACTCATATCTGGTAGTCCTAAATCGAGGACAAGGCAATCAAAATACTGATTGCGAATTGCTTCCAAGGCTTCTGCACCTGTACCTACCGCCGTGGTGGTTACGTCACTGTTACCAATTAATTCGATAATGCTGTTGCGTTGGGTATCATCATCTTCCACTACCAGCAGGCTTTTCACTCGCCGTTCGATAAAGCCTTTAATTTTAGTTAAGGCATCGGAAATTGTCTCGCTAGTTAAGGGCTTTTGCAGATAGGCGATCGCTCCGAGTTGCAGTCCGCGTTGTCGCCCTTCCTCAACCGTCATAATATGTACAGGGATGTGACGGGTATGGGGGTTATGTTTCAGCCGATCTAGCACCGTCCAGCCATCCATCTCTGGCAAGCGGATATCTAATAAAATTGCGGAAGGCTGGAATTGCTGTGCTAGGGTGAGGCCGATACTGCCGTTTTGGGCGGTGATTACCTTAAAACCCTGCTGTCGCGCCATATCTAGGAGGATACGGGCGAAGTTGATGTCATCTTCCACAATTAGCAGCACGCGATCGTCGTCTGCGAGAATAGCGCGATCGTCATTCAGGGGTGAGGAGTTGAGACTAGTTAATGGCAACTGAGGCTTGAGAGAATTAGAGTTGGAGAGGGAAATTGGTCTTGGTGTTAAAGTCTCAGGACTTAACCCACGTAACTCTGGACTCGTTTGCGGTAAGTAGAAAGTAAAAGTACTTCCTTGACTGGGGTGACTAACAAGTTTGATTTCGCCACCAAACAAGCGGGCAATTTCGCGGCTAATTGATAAGCCTAATCCTGTACCGCCGTATTTTCTACTCGTACTACCATCAGCTTGTTGGAAAGCTTCAAAAATTACTTTTTGTTTTTCTGGCGCAATCCCAATACCTGTATCGCTAACCGAGAAAGCAATCACAGTTTGGGCGCGATTCAAGCTTTCTTGAGAGACGCTCCAACCTTCTTTAGCCACCTCAACCCGCAAGCTTACCTCTCCACGTTCTGTAAATTTAAAGGCATTGGAAAGTAAATTCTTCAGTACTTGTTGTAAGCGTTTGCTATCGGTGTATAGGGTTTTGGGTAATTCGGGAGCCAAGTCAATTGTAAAGTTGAGTCCTTTATTCTGGGCGATTTGCCCAAAGGTGCGCTCGAGTTGATCGCCCAACTCGGAAAATAACATCTGGTGCAGATCAATTGACATAGTTCCAGATTCGATTTTCGCCAGATCCAAAATGTCATTAATCAACGTCAACAAGTCAGTACCTGCTGAGTAAATTGTCTGGCTATATTCAATTTGCTTACTGGTGAGATTGCCTTCAATGTTATCTGCTAATAGCCGAGCCAAAATTAACAAGCTATTTAGCGGTGTCCGCAGTTCGTGGGACATATTCGCCAGAAACTCAGACTTATATTTAGATGAGAGGGCTAGTTGTTCTGCTTTCTCTTCCAAAGACTTTCTTGCTTGTTCAATTTCTAGATTTTTACGCTCGACTTCTTTCTTTTGCAGTGCCAGCAACTCGGCTTTTTCTTCTAATTCCGCGTTGGTTTGTTGCAGTTCTTCTTGCTGTCCTCTGAGTAAATCTTCGGAAGCTTTGAGTGATTGGGCTTGCTGTTCTAGACGCTTGTTGGTTTCTCTCAGTTCGTTTTGCTGGGTTTGCAGTTCTTCTGCCAAAGATTGCGACTGCTTGAGCAATTCTTCAGTCCGCATCGAAGCCGCGATCGTATTTAAGACGATCGCAATACTTTCAGTGAGTTGGTCGAAGAAGGTTAAATGAATCTCGCTAAAGCGGCGGAAGGAAGCTAATTCAATCACCGCCGTTACTTGCCCTTCAAACAATACAGGTAAAACAACCGCATTGAGTGGCGCGGATTCTCCTAAACCAGAGCTAATTTTGACATAATCACCCGGTACATCTGTGAGCAGAATTCGCTCTTTTTCTAAAGCGCATTGTCCTACCAAACCTTCACCCATGTGGAAGCGGTTAGCTAAATGTTTACGTTCGCGGTAAGCATAGCTACTCAGTAGTTTGAGATAGGCTTGATTCTCTGGGCTTTCCATCATGTAGAATACGCCATGTTGCGCTCCTACCAGGGGTGCAAGTTCGGAGAGAATTAATTTGGATACAGTTTCCAAATCGCGCTGACCTTGCAGCATTCGGGTAAACTTGGCGAGGTTAGTTTTTAACCAGTCTTGTTCGGTATTTTTCTGCGTTGTCTCTCGCAGGTTAGCGATCATCTGGTTGATGTTGTCTTTAAGGATCGCTACTTCCCCTAAAGCTTCCACCGCAATCGAACGAGTTAGATCGCCTTTTGTTACCGCTGTTGCCACTTCTGCGATCGCTCTTAGCTGGGTGGTGAGAGTTGCAGCCAGTTCGTTCACGTTGTCTGTCAAATCTTTCCAGGTTCCCGCCGCACCAGGTACCTTAGCTTGACCGCCTAGCTTTCCTTCAATTCCCACTTCCCGCGCCACTGTAGTTACCTGATTGGCAAAGGTGGCAAGGGTGTCAATCATTTCGTTGATGGTCTCTGCTAAAGTTTCAATTTCTCCCTTAGCATCCAGCATTAATTTGCGTTTCAAGTCCCCATTCGCCACCGCCGTTACAACTCTGGCGATACCTCGCACCTGGGCTGTTAAGTTACCCGCCATCGAGTTCACATTGTCGGTCAAATCTTTCCACGTTCCCGCTACGCCTTGCACTTGCGCTTGACCGCCTAATTTTCCTTCCGTTCCCACCTCCCGCGCCACCCGCGTTACTTCTGAGGCAAAGGAACTTAGCTGATCCACCATTGTATTGATGGTGTCTTTCAACTCCAAAATTTCACCCCGCACATCCACGGTGATTTTTTTCGAGAGGTCGCCGTTCGCCACCGCCTTCGTCACTTCCGCAATGTTCCGCACCTGGGCTGTCAGGTTCCCCGCCATTGAGTTTACATTGTCGGTCAAATCTTTCCACGTACCCGCGACCCCGCGGACGTAGGCTTGCACGCCCAGTTTACCTTCGGTTCCCACCTCCCGGGCAACCCTGGTTACTTCTGAGGCAAAGGAGTTAAGTTGATCCACCATTGTGTTGATCGTGTTTTTCAACTCCAGAATTTCGCCTTTCACATCCACAGTGATTTTCTTGGAAAGGTCGCCGTTCGCCACCGCCGTTGTCACTTCCGCGATGTTCCGCACCTGTGCCGTCAAGCTTCCCGCCATGAAGTTCACGCTGTCGGTGAGGTCTTTCCACGTACCCGCGACTCCCTTCACCTCGGCTTGTACGCCTAATTTTCCTTCAGTTCCCACCTCTCGTGCCACCCGCGTTACTTCTGAGGCGAAGGAGTTGAGTTGATCCACCATCGTATTGACGGTGTTTTTTAACTCCAAAATTTCACCTTTGACATCCACAGAAATTTTCTTAGAAAGGTCGCCATTTGCCACCGCCGTTGTCACAGCGGCGATGTTCCGTACCTGGGCCGTCAAACTACCCGCCATGAAGTTCACGCTGTCGGTGAGGTCTTTCCACGTACCCGCCACACCGCGCACATCTGCTTGTACGCCCAGTTTTCCTTCACTTCCTACTTCTCGCGCCACCCTGGTTACTTCTGAGGCGAAGGAGTTGAGCTGATCCACCATGATGTTGATCGTGTTTTTCAACTCGAGAATTTCACCTTTAACTTGCACGGTGATTTTCTTTGAGAGGTCGCCGTTGGCGATCGCAGTTGCAACTTCGGCGATGTTCCGTACCTGGTCGGTCAGATTACCCGCCATCATATTCACCGCACCAGTCAAATCCTTCCACGTACCCGCTACACCTCGCACCTCGGCTTGTACGCCTAATTTCCCTTCCGTTCCCACCTCTCGGGCAACCCTAGTTACTTCCGATGCAAAGGAACTCAGTTGATCCACCATTGTATTGATGGTATTTTTCAACTCCAAAATTTCGCCCCGCACATCCACGGTGATTTTCTTAGAAAGGTCGCCGTTCGCCACCGCCGTTGTCACTTCCGCGATGTTCCGTACTTGGGCTGTCAAACTGCCTGCCATGAAGTTCACGCTGTCGGTGAGGTCTTTCCACGTACCTGCCACCCCACGCACTTCGGCTTGTACGCCTAATTTTCCTTCACTTCCCACCTCTCGGGCAACTCTGGTTACTTCTGAGGCGAAGGAGTTGAGTTGATCCACCATTGTGTTGATCGTGTTTTTTAACTCCAGAATTTCGCCTTTCACATCCACAGTGATTTTCTTGGAAAGGTCGCCGGTTGCCACCGCTGTTGTTACTTCTGCGATGTTCCGCACCTGGGCTGTCAAACTGCCTGCCATGAAGTTTACGCTGTCGGTGAGGTCTTTCCACGTACCCGCCACGCCCTTCACTTCCGCTTGACCGCCGAGTTTTCCTTCTGCACCCACCTCTCGGGCAACCCTGGTTACTTCTGATGCAAAAGAGTTAAGTTGATCCACCATGATATTAACGGTGTTTTTCAACTCCAAAATTTCGCCCTTGACATCCACAGTGATTTTCTTCGAGAGGTCGCCGTTCGCCACCGCCGTTGTCACTTCCGCAATGTTCCGCACCTGTCCGGTAAGATTCCCCGCCATCAGGTTTACATTGTCGGTGAGGTCTTTCCACGTACCCGCTACCCCTCGCACTTCTGCTTGTACGCCCAGTTTTCCTTCCGTTCCCACCTCTCTCGCCACCCGTGTTACTTCTGAGGCAAAGGAGTTGAGTTGATCCACCATCGTGTTGATCGTGTTTTTCAACTCTAAAATTTCACCTTTCACATCCACAGTGATTTTCTTGGAAAGGTCGCCATTCGCCACCGCCGTTGTCACTTCCGCGATGTTCCGCACCTGGGCTGTCAAACTGCCTGCCATGAAGTTTACGCTGTCGGTGAGGTCTTTCCACGTACCCGCCACGCCCTTCACTTCCGCTTGACCGCCGAGTTTTCCTTCTGCACCCACCTCTCGGGCAACCCTGGTTACTTCTGATGCAAAGGAGTTGAGTTGATCCACCATGATATTGACGGTGTTTTTCAGTTCTAAAATCTCGCCCTTGACATCTACAGTAATTTTCTTCGAGAGGTCGCCATTCGCTACCGCTGTTGTTACTTCCGCAATATTACGTACTTGCGCAGTCAAATTTCCTGCCATCAAGTTCACGTTATCGGTCAAGTCTTTCCACGTACCAGCCACACCGCGCACTTCTGCTTGTACGCCTAACTTACCTTCGGTTCCCACTTCCCGGGCAACCCTGGTTACTTCTGAGGCAAAGGAGTTAAGTTGATCCACCATGGTGTTGACGGTGTTTTTCAACTCGAGAATTTCGCCTTTGACATTAACTGTAATTTTCTTCGAGAGGTCGCCATTTGCGATCGCAGTTGCAACTTCGGCAATGTTCCGCACTTGTCCGGTAAGATTACCCGCCATCAAGTTAACGTTATCGGTCAAATCTTTCCACGTACCCGCTACACCGCTAACTTGCGCTTGTACACCCAGCTTACCTTCGGTTCCCACTTCCCGGGCAACCCTGGTTACTTCCGATGCAAAGGAGCCAAGCCGATCTACCATTGTGTTGACAATGTTGGCAGTTTGGAGAAACTCTCCTTTGAGGGGTCTGCCTTCAATTTCTGGTGCGATCGTCTGGGATAAATCACCATTAGCTACAGCCCTAATTACGCGAGTAGTTTCTGCTGTTGGCTGGACTAAATCCGTAATTAATGTGTTAACAGAATTAACACAACTTAACCAAGAACCGCGAACATTTCCTAAAGAAGCGCGTTCTGAAACCTTACCATCTTTACCAACAACATTACCGATGCGCTGTAGCTCTGCTGCCATGCGCTCATTCTGCTCAATAATGTCGTTAAGGGTATCGGAGATTTTCCCGGCTATGCCTGTTTGATCTATGGGCATCCGAGCAGAAAAATCGCCTTTTTTGACAGCATTTAGAATTCTTAATAGCTGTTTTAAATCTAAATTGTCGTTTTCTTTAATTAACTGTTCAGTTGCCATAGTCATAGCCTTTAAAATTTATATATTTTTTGCTCCCCTTTTTTGTGGGGAGTAATTTAAGTTCATAATTGGCGCGATTTTTGGACAAGGTTGTAAGTTAACTCCATGCCTCTACCCATTAAACAAGTTGCTGCCAACACTTGTTGGAACATCACTTAGCCAATGATAGCTTTTGCATCGTCCTTAAGATAGCTGTTTCAAGAAGATTTTGCACAGTAAATATTTAGACAGTTTTATTACCTATTTCTTTTGATATATTTCCCAAGGAGGAAGACATTTACTCCCTCTTGTAAAAATCCTTTTAAGGAACTACCGATAAACACAGATGAACACAGATAATTATCGGTGTTTATCTGTGGTTGAATATCAAAACACTCATCCAGGTATCCTCAACTGCTTAAGGAGTACCGCTACATTACAAGCGATATAACCAGTTGCCAACGGAGATTTATCCTTTAAAAGTAACAACATCTGCTCCAAGGTTTGTGGTAGAGTTGCACCATACAACCGCCACAAACGATCGCGCAGTTGAGACAAAATGCGATCGCCTGCAATATCATCAGTACCAGGTCGCAGTAACCAATGGGTGCGCAATATTTTAAAATGACGGATATCATTACTCTGCACTACCTGTTGAATCTCTTGCGCAGTTTGTTCTACCAATTCATCGGTAACGACTTTCATCACCAAAGGTTGCAAGCTAAATGAGATTTCCCCTATACCGATCCATTTTTCCAAAAGCGATCGCCTTTCTAACGCGACAATTGCCTCTAATACCGTAGCCGGATCGATGGCTATTAATAGATGAGTTTGCAAGCGAGAGAAAGAGACTGGTTCTTGCCAAATTGCCAACCAATAAAGAATATCTTGTTCTAAATCGCCAAGTTGCTCGAATTGTTGTTTCAGAATAACTCGTAAGCGATCGCCAATCACCAAAGTATTTTGAGTGAGAAATCCAGCCACATTCCCAGCAAACACCAACTGAATCAATGGCGTTACCAGTTTCAGCGCTAAGGGATTGCCGCGATAAAGTTGAATTAAGGCTGATAGTCCTAGTTCTTTACCTGTAAATCCTCTCGATTGCAATAATTCTAAAGCCTCTGTTTTTGGCAAACCCTTGAGGTTTAAACAGCGAACTGTTTTTGTGTCGATTTCAATCGCCTTTGGTTGTTCGCGGCTGGTGATGAGAATGCAACTTTGATGGCCGCGGCTAATTTTTTGGATAAATTGACTATAGTTATTCAAATCTGCTTCTAACCCATCAAGTATTAATAGACAGCGACGTTGTTGCAGGTGGTGTATGAGTTGGGGGAGATCGCGAACAGCGCCTTCATCAAAGTTATGCAGCAAGCTATCCAGTAAAGAATTTAAAGATGGTGCAGAATGAAGAGATTTCCAAATCAAGCTATCGAATTTTGATTGAATTCTATCTATTAAAGCAAGTGCTAGAGCAGTTTTGCCGATCCCAGCAATACCAACAATCATGACTAACTTACAGCCACTCTCAATCCATTGTTCTAACTGCGTTAATTCCTGATTTCGCCCATAAAAACTTTCGACATCTGGGGCTTCATTCCAGTCAAGGTAAGGTGTAGGGATGTCTGCGATAATTTCTGAGTTGAGATCGGGAGAATCTGCGATCGCTTCCCAGTTAGTAATACCAACAGCTTGACAGATAGCGATGAAGATTTCTCGCTGAATGCGATCGCCCTGCCAGAATCGCCGTAATGTAGCTCTAGAAGTGTGGGCATCTTGCCACCAACGCGCTGTACTGGTTTTTGTCCAACCAAGACGCAACCGTGCTTTGTCTACAATTGCCAGTCCTGCCGTTGATGCTGAGAGCGAGTTTGACATATATTTAGCTTAAAAATGGGGCATTGGGTATTGATTTTCATGCCTTGGTTTGTCTTAAAAGTACTTTGTACGGGCAGTTTGCTCAAGTCGGCAAAGCTGCCAACTCAACTGCTTTCGTCTTTGTATCTCTGTGGTTTCAAATTTTTTAGCATAGAGACACAAAGGCACAGAGAGAAGAGAGTTGTGATGCTATCAGCGTGTAATTTATTACATGAAGGTCTAGCTTGAAAAAGTAGAGACTGAAGTTATTTACAGGAGTTGTATTAATTATGACGGAGCGATTAACTCAAGAGCAATTATCACAAATAATCGATGAAGTACAAGAGCTGCAAATACGTCAGGAAGCGGAACTCGACAAACAGCAAGTTCAGGAAATTTTACGGGAGTTGAATTTACCACCGGAGTTACTCGATGAAGCATTGATTCAGTTGCGGCGGCGACAAGCATTAAAGGTACAGGAACGCCGAAATCGCTGGATTATTTCTGGAGTAGTTGCTGCTGTAGTAGTTGCGATCGCATCTACAGTGTTTTTTATGCAACAAAATAATTCACTAATTTCTCGTGTTTCTACCCAGCAAGACCGCATTACTTTAGTTCAGGATAGCGGTAATTTAAATAGTATCTCTCGGCAAAACAGTCCAGAAGTTTTTTACCGTGTGACTTTGAAGGATGCACCTGTGGGTAAAAAGCTATCTCTGTCTTGTAATTGGATCGATCCCAACGGTCAAATTGTTAAGCAAAACCGTTATCAAACTCGTGATATTAATACATCTATTTGGGATACTTACTGTCGTTATACTATTGGTGCGACTGCACCGGTTGGTAATTGGCAAGTGCAGATGTTCCTTGAAGATCGGCAAATTAGCGATCAAAGGTTTGAGGTTAAGTAGTTATTGGGCATGGGGCATTGGTTAAAAGTCAAGCTCGAAGTTTTAGTATCAAAGGCGTAACGTTCAGGCTTAAAGGTGCAATGTTCAGGCTTAAAAGTGCAACTTCTAGGCTCAAAAGTGCAGCGTTCAGGCTTAAAGGCGCAACGTCCAAGCAAAAAGGTGCAACTGTCAGCCTCAAAGGCGCAACGTCCAAGCAAAAAGGTGCAACGTCCAGGCTCAAAGGTGCAACGTTCAAGCTTAAAGGCGCAACGTCCAAGCAAAAAGGTGCAACTGTCAGGCTTAAAGGTGCAACGTTCAAGCTCAAAGGCGCAACGTCCAAGCAAAAAGGTGCAACAGTCAAGCTCAAAGGCTCAAAGGCTCAACTTCCAGGTTCAAAGGTTCAACTTCCAAGCAAAAAGGCTCAACATTCAGGCTCAAAGGCTCAAAAGATATTATAAATTCACAACGCAATTTGTCCCTTTGTCTCCCTTGTCTCCCCTGTCCCCCTTGTCCTCCTTCTCCTCAGTCCAACAGCCTGCAATTCTAGGCTATTGGGGTTACGGTTCTCAACGTGAATTGACGGCGTTGTTAACTAATTTGTCTGCAACGTCTCCACCGTCTACACAGCATTTTTTCCAAAAGGAAAATCAACTCCTTTGGAATGTTGTTCATCTTGGAATAAATAAAAATTCTCAATCTCAAGACAATACAATTGCTGCTATTTCCGCGTCAGGATTATCTTCTACGCCGGATGCTTGGGTAAGTATAGGGGAAAATCACTGCCTGATTTTGGCGAGAGAAGCTTTTGGCAGAGTGCCTTTATACTGGACTCAGCAAGGAGAGGTGATTTGGTTTGCATCCCGGCTACAACTGCTTTTACCGATTCTGCAACAGCGTGATGTTAGCATTCCGGGCTTATATGGTTACAGTTGTTTTTCTTACGTCCCAACTCCCCTAACGCCTGTTAATGAAGTGTTTGCAGTCCCGGCGGGAACTGAGTTGATTTGGCAGGGTAATTGTGGATCGGGTAAACTCTGTCAGCCGCAATCTCGAAGTATTCATTCGTGGCGGGAACAGGCTGAACAAATCAAAGATGAAACTACAGCCGTTACTCAATTGCAAAGTCTCCTGAAAGCATCGATTCATCAGCAAATTGCTGATTTAAAAGATGAACCTGTGGGAGTTTTTCTCTCTGGTGGCTTAGATTCTTCAATTGTGGCGGCGTTGTTGGTGCAAGCGGGGGTGAAAGTCCGCGCCTATACTCTCGATTTTGGCGGTGCTGGGATTCCAGAATTCCCTTATGCAGAACAGGTTGCACAGTTTCTCAAAATTCCCTTGGTGAAAGTGGCGGCGACTCCCCAGGAAATTAAGAAGGCTTTAATTCCTGCTGTACAAGCACTGGATTTACCTTTTGGTGATGGGGTGACTGTTCCTTTGTATCTCTTGGCGCAAACAGCTAGTCAGGAAACTCGTGTAATTTTTAATGGTGAAGGTGGAGATCAATTATTTGCAGGGTGGACGAATAAGCCTTTAATTGCTGCGGGGATTTATCAGGCGGGAGAAAGTTTTATACTGCAATATCTCCGCACGTTTCATCGTCTTTGGGGGTATGAATCGCAAATTTATCAATCAGAGGTTTACGCACAGATACAAAATTTACATCCCCAAGATTGGATTTTAGAGGCGCTGGATGCAACTTGCTGTCCTTCCTTGCTGCATCGTCTCCGCCGCGCTAGCTTGATGCTGAAAGGGGCGCAAAATATCCACCCTCGTGCGACTGCTTTGGGATTTGCGCATGGGTTGTGGGTGCGATCGCCTTTTTGCGATATACCTTTAGCAGAGTGGACGTTTAGCTTATCTGGTGAACTCTGTTTACAAGGTGCTTGTGAGAAATATATCCTCAAACGGGCTGTAGAAAATTGGCTACCACCGGAAATTGTTTGGCGACAAAAGCGGGGTATGGGTGTTCCCTTAACTTCCTGGTGTTTGAATGAGTTTTGGCACGATATAGGTATCTGGTTAAATCCAGGTATACTCAGTGCTGAAAACCGTTTTTCTTCCCAAATAGCTGCACAAATTGTTACAGGCGAACTGGGAGGGACTATTCAAGGGCGGCGGATTGGTGAGAGTCTTTGGTTATTAATTATGTGGCAACTTTGGCGATCGCATATTTTAGGTGAAGAACTAGGCAAACATTCTCTTAATCATCCGTTTTGGCTACCTAGTTGGTTATGGAGACAATACAAGCGATGGCAAGCTTAACTTTAGAATTGGCGCAGGAGTTACTAAAGATCTACGGTTCTCCGCTTTATGTGTATGATGGCGATCGCTTACGTCAAACTATTAACCGCATTACTCAAGCCATCACCTATTCCCGCACACAATTTCACTTTGCTAGCGTTACTAATGGGAATATTGCGTTACTCAAAATTTTTCGCGCTGCTGGCTGGGGACTCCACGCCAATACACCAGGAGATATTTACCTGGGGTTGCAAGCTGGTTTTGACCCTGGTGATATTGTTTACAGTGGCAGTAATTTAAATCGAGATGAAATGCTTCAAGTTTTGGATTGGGGAGTTACTACTCTCAATCTTGACAGTGTTAATCAGCTGGAGTTGTTTTGCAAAGTCTATCAATCCAAAATTGAATCAGTTCGGCTGGGTTTGCGGCTGAATTTACCGGAACTTACTGGAGATAGTCGCATTGGTGTACATCCGGAGGAATTTTCCGCAGCAGTGGCGATTACTCAGCAAGCAGGATTGAAACTCAGGGGGTTGCACTTTTACCGGGGGACTGGAACTAATGCGACAGAAGCTTTTACCGAGGTAATTGATACTGTGCTGGCGACAGCGCAAAAGTTACCAGATTGGGAATATTTGGATTTTGGCGGTGGCTTTGGCTATCCCTATCATCACGGTAGAGTAGCTTTTGATTGGGAAGAGTTTGGCGCAAAGTTGACACAGCGAATTACAGCTTTGGGGCGGAAAATTGATTTAGTAATTGAACCGGGACGAGCTGCGATCGCAGGTTGTGGTACTTTGTTAGCGCAAGTTGTATCTGTAAAATGGCAAGCAGAAAAACAGATTGTGGGAGTTGATACCACCGTTGCTAATCTCTCAGTTCCTGCTGTACATGGTGGCTATCGAGAAATCATCACATGGAAGAAAGGAGAGAACACGGGAATTTATCCAACAGATGTTTGTGGTAATACGACTTACTCAAGAGATTATTTAGGTAAAAATTGCCAACTTCCAGCCTTAGAAATTGGTGATATTCTTGCCATTTTAGATGTCGGTGCTTATGGTTATGCGATGTCTTCTCACTTTTTACATCGTCCTAAACCTGCGGAAATTTTCTTAGAAAATCATACACATCGTTTGATTCGTAAGCGAGAAGACTATAGTGTTTTGTTAATGAATCAGGTAATTGAAAAATAAGTCAAGCGTCAAAAATGCCATAACAAATTACGAATGATAGCCCTTACGAAAAATATTACAACTAAACTAGAAGTATTATGAAATGTATTAACTGCGGAACTGACAATAAACTAAGAGATAGAACAGCTAATAATGGTCGGTGTATGCAATGCAGGCATCCATTTGTATTTGAACCTACCGCTATGGGCAATGTAAAAATTACCGACTCCATGTTTGCCAAAGCTATAGCTGATATCTCTGCGAATAATACATTATTTTTTACACCAAAACAGCTTTTGTATTTGTTAGATGCGCGCCTGAAACGAAATTCATTTACCTGGTTTTTTCTGATTATCTATATATTCTTTACTATTTGGGTAACAGGTTTTTTTGGAACTATACTTTCAAAAATATTTGGAAGTAGTTCTTTTTTAATTGTATGGTCTGTATACCAAATAGGTTCGACATATTATTTATATAAAAATACTCAATCTAGTAAGTTAAACAGCATAGGTAGAAAGACGAGCGCCAGAATGTTACAAATCACAGGAGCCATCGTTCTGGTGGGAGGAATATTTTTGAGTATATCTGTCCTAAAATCATACATGGCATTTGTAGTTGTAGTGCTCACAGGAATGTTATCAATCTACTTAGGCAGTAGACAGCTAATTCGAGTTGATGTAGTTCAGGAATTGTTAATTACACAAGTACAGGTTCAAGAATGGCTCAATCGTTGGCAGAGAATCAATGGTTCAGTGAGTAAAATTCTGCCTGCGGCGCGCGAAGAAAATGCCTCTGTAACAGTCAATCCTGATGTTACTGCTTACAGTTTTGATAGATTAGTAGTTTGCGATCGCACTGCGATTGCTCAACAATTAATATCTAATAACTTCCACTTTGAAAATAACTGTGCCATTCTCAGCGTCACTGGATATCCGCAAAGTATCTTTGACACGACAATGGAAATGTTGCGTCGTAATCCGGAATTGAAAGTATATGCACTACATGATTGCAGTCCCAAAGGAATTAGTTTAGTTCATCAACTCCGCACCAGCCCTAAATGGTTTCTCAATAGCAATGTGACGATTATCGATATTGGTATATTACCGCGTCAAGTTATTGCTACTAAGCGGGGGATGTTCATCCAAGCCTCTCCAGATTCAGCACAAGCAGCTAAAGATTTGTTTGGGGAAATTCGCCAGAATTTAACTGCTGAAGAATTAGCATGGTTGGATTCTGGAAAGTTTGTAGAATTGGAATCTCTCACTCCCCAAAGAATCATTAAAGTTTTGCAAAGAGGTATTACTGGTAGCCAAAATTTAGCAATTGATGATAGTAGCTTGATTTTAGTAGGCGATACAGGTAATGATATTTATTTTGTCGAAAGTTTCGGTTGAGCTTCAAAATTAAGAAAGAACGAACCGCAAAGAAAGCAAAGAACGCTAAGTTAAGAGGGTTTAAAAGGATTTTTGCATCATTTCAGTAGATTTTTTCAAAATTGAAATGCTTCTTATTTCATGTTACTTTCAATACGAAATAGAGAATCACTAGATGTATTCATGACTGCATCATAGCGCTGGCGAGGGTTTAGATCCTGGTTCCACTTATCAAGTAAAGAACTAGCTGTAGCTGGTATTACATAACGCAGTGTTTTTACAGTTTTCTTATTCTTAATTAGCGCAATACCAAAGTTGCTAGAGTTACTTTTAGAGGGAAGAATCCGCAGAGAATTTTGTCCCGGCGTGGCGACTGTCGCAATCATAATCCCATCCGCAACGCAAGGACAGGCCGTATTAGCACCATCTTGGTAAGTAACGTCTAAGTCGCGTGGTTTAGCATCAAGACGCTGCATTGCATCTAATCCTATACGGATTCCTAGAGCAATATAACTGCCAAAACCTCCATGTACTCGCTTTCCCAGAGTTACCCATTCTTCTGGAGTTTCGGCGGAAGCAACAAAAATCGGAAATCCCAACCACAAGCAAATTAACAAGCATGAGAGCTGTATCAGTTTTTTTGTCATAAAGATTTTCAGATTTCCTAACAAATACAACATACGTAGGGTGGGCAATGCCCCTCTACAAATACTACAAATACTATATAAGGATTATCTATTCACCTCCAACCAAATTTCTAAACTTGCCAACAACCACAACTTAACACCATAACGACCCCAAATATCGCCCTCATAGTTTAGGGTAGCGTTCCCACAGGGTAGTCAGGGGCTGGAAAAAAAGGAATACTTTTTTATCAAGTAGACATGGTTGATATCATTAATTAATTGCAGCTTCAAGAGCCTTAACCATTGAGAACATAATTTATGTCGTCAGTCACAATTACTCTGCCAGAAGAAGTATTTAGCGCCCGTCGCCTGACTCCAGAAGAATTTGTGCGCGATATGCGCCTTGCTGCTGCTATCTACTGGTATCAGAAGCAGGAAATCTCAATGGAGAAAGCAGCCAATGTTGCTGGGTTAAACCGCCGAGACTTTCTAGCCGTCCTAGCCCGCGAACAAGTAGATGTCTTTGCTGTTGACCTTGATGATTTACAGCGCGAGTTAAACCGTGGCTGAACTACCTGCTATCAACACATCTCCACTAATTTTTTTAACCAAGGCTGGCTTTATCGATTTGTTGCAGATAATTAGCCCATCAATTATTGTTCCTGACGCTGTAGCCGCAGAAATTCAGGAGTATGGGGAAACAGACGTAACAGCAGTTGCGCTCAAAAATACTGATTGGTTGATTGTACAAGAAACACCACCAGCCCCAAATGTGATTCAGAATTGGGATTTGGGTCAAGGTGAGTCAGCTGTATTGGCGTGGGGCTATATAAATCCTGGGACGGAAGTAATTCTAGATGATTTAGCAGCCCGTCGTTGTGCTACCACTTTAGGAATTCCTGTACGGGGGACATTAGGTATTGTTATTACTGCCAAACAACGAGGAGTTATTCCGGCTGCACGTCCGGTTTTAGAGCAATTGCACTTGTGTGGAATGTATTTACAGCCAATTGCAGGTAAATGAGGTACACTAATATTGAGAGAATGAACGG
>JAVRCV020000078.1:0-16622 GCA_034530615.2 Aulosira sp. ZfuVER01 | reverse complement strand
AATGGAAACTGTTCTCAAGCAAGCAGCGTCCTAACTAAGCTGGCTATGGCTATAAAATCTCATAGTAATGCAGAACGTAAATATCATTAAGATTTTAGCGATCGCAGTTTTGGAACAACAATATTCTCTGTAACTTGTTGGTTATTTAACCTTAACGTGTGGCATTTACTGTATCTTCTTCAGAAGCGATCGCTTCTAATGGCAAAATCACTGTAAATGTAGAGCCTTGACCTGGCTGTGAAACTACTTGAATTTCACCATACATTAACTCAACTAAACGAGACACTATTGCTAATCCCAACCCTGTACCGTCAGTATGAGGCAATTGATCGCTTACTACACGAAAATAGGGTTTAAAAATTTCTGTTTGAGCCTCCAGAGGAATCCCAATACCGCTATCCTGAACAGAGACAGCCCACTGCCGATCGCAGACTTGCCAACACTTCAAATTAACGCTACCAGATTCTGTATATCGAATAGCATTGCTGAGTAGATTGGTAAGAATTTGCTGAACTCGAAGTGGATCGATAATAACTTGAGCGGGAGCGCGATCGCAATTTACACTTAAGACTAATTCTTTAGCACGCGCTAAAGGCTCAACAATTTCTACAACTGAGTTAATTAACTCACGGACATCAGATAAGGTAGGCTGTAATTTCATTTTGCCAGCATCGTAACGAGAAATTTCTAAAGTATCGTTAATTAAATGGAGAATTAGCCTACCACTTCTAAGAACTCGCTCGATAGATTCGAGATTTGCTGGTGAATCATTGAGTTCCGATTCTTGTTGACGATGCTGGCGCAGAAATAAGTCTGCATAACCAATGATTGAAGTTAAAGGCGTTTTCAGTTCATGAGCTAACTGAGACATGCTATCTTTACTAGCGCGAACTAAACGAGTTAGCTCTTGGTTAGTCAACCGCAACTGATTTTGGAGTTGTTTAAGCTCTTCTAATCGTCCATAAGTATAGCTACTAAAGCAACGTGCGATCGCTTCATCAATTACTGTATCAATTAAACGCACAGCTCGCAGCATCTCCACAGGCGACGCCTGAATTAAATCTTCTTCTAAAAGGGAAAAAATCACAAATCGGAGTAAACGATACTCTCGCGCAATTTCGGCTGGCTCGAATCCTTGCTCTGCACGAATCCTACCATGTTCTAGACTGGCATCAACTACAGTCTGCAAATCGCTTGTGGCTGATTCAGAAAGTACAGTTGCTAATGCTTTTAGAACCTGGGGTAGGCTATCTCTGACAGCTTTGAATGTCAGCTCATTAGTAGCTTCAATTTGTTGATCTTGGTAAACCGCTTCTACCCAACGATCAATAATGGCATCATTTTTTGCAATCAGAGTTTGGCTAAAATCCATCTTCTCTCAACCAAAAACAGTAAGTGCGAAGCCGCTTTAGATAGAGGTAGCTTAATGTGTTTGACTTTAGCTTCGCACCTGACGAAAGATGGAGGTGAAACAAGAGAGTGAGTGATAAAGGCGACGGGGGAACAAGGGAGTTTGAGAAGAAATGCCCAATTTTCAAGACGGAATTAAAAATACTCCACCCGTGCATCTAAACCATAAGAGCGTAAGAGTTTAGTCAGATTTTCTGCCTCTGCCCGATTGCCAAATCTCCCAGCATTGACATAATCCCCTAAACTTGATTTCTCCACAACAGGATTAGCTATGTACTGACGTACTTTGTTGAGAGTATCAGCATTATGAATTGGGACTACTACTACATAGCGATTCTGATTAGTATTAGTATTCTCTCCAGTAGAATTATTCAACCCTAACGCTTGCCAAGTTTGTGCATCTACATTCCCTGTCGGATTTAGCCGGGAATATTGCTGGAAGGCATACACATACGCTCTAGTATTTTCACCGTAATACCCATCAGGATTGCCATTAAAAAAGCCTAGTTGCAACAAGCGCGCTTGCACTGCTCTCACATTCTCACCACTGTCACCCATAGTGAGATAGTTTCTGGCTGGTTGATTGGCAGCCATAGCTCGATTTTGCCAGACTCCACGTACTGCCTCCAAGACTTGTGTATCGGCTATACCATCGGCAGCTAGTTGGTAATCTCGCTGGAATCGGATGAGAGCATCCGTACTCATAGGGCCAAAATTGCCTGTAGGATTAGCTTTTAAGTACCCCAAATCTCGTAAATGCTCTTGCAGTTCTCGCACTTGCTGAACAGAAAGACTAGTTGTATTTGGCAACACAGCCGGAGAATAACTCAGCAGTCTGTTCCAAGTTTGTTGATCTGTAATGCCATTGGCAGTTATACCTGAATTTCGCTGGAATGCAATTAAAGCATCTCTTGTGAGAGGGCCAAAATTACCTGTTGGATTAGTTTTTAAATAACCTAACTGTTGCAACCGTTGTTGTAACCTAGTTACCTCCTGACCTTGATTGCCTTGAGAGAGAAGAGGATAGTTACCTCCTTGGCTTGGTCTGTTCAGTGTTGCTTGCGGGACGCTGCGAGGAGCACTAGCATTAGTGCGAACTCTAGCAGGTTGCTGGGAACGGATTAATGCCTGCTGAGTTTGCGGGCCAAAATAGCCTGTAATTGGGCCTTGAAAATAGCCTAAGCGCTGCAAACGCTGTTGTAGCTTGACTACTTCTGAACCTCTGCTACCTAGTTGCAGATTAGTATTGACATTCCTATTAACGGTTCTACTCTGGCACGCTTGTTGTAGTGCTTGTTGAGTGCTTATTCCAACAACTCCATCAGCAGGTAGTTTTTTAGCTTGCTGGAAAGCAATGACAGCCTGCTGGGTTATGGAACCAAAGTTACCGTTGACTGGGCCGCGAAAGTAACCTAACTTTTTCAAACAAGTCTGGGTATTTGCCACTTCCGAGCCATTACTTCCTAATTTTTGAAGTGCTAAAGTTTGCCCAGTTATACTGAGAATTCCCAAGGTTATTGCTACAGATAAAAAACGTATTGCAACTGTGCTAGACAGCTTTGCCCAATTCCAGAATCTAACATTTCCTTGAGCAGGAACAATCTCAAGGCTTTCAGATACTTCCGAGACTGAGGCGATATGTAGATAACCAATGGTTTCCATAAATATAGAGGGTTTAGATGCTAGTAGGAGCTAAGGAATAGGAAAGGGAAGGAAGCAGGGGACACAGGGAGTAAACAGATAACTATTGCCTATTGCCTATTAACTCTTGACTTTTGACTCAGCACTTTTTCAAGGCATTGGGCAGCAGATAGTATAAGTAAAAATTTTCATACTTTTTAGTTGTGATATTCATCATCTAAGCAGCTGAGTTGATGAATATCACAACAGTAGAGTTACTTGCTAGTAAGTTTATGAGAAATTTTGGCTACCAGTATACTATAGGATAACCAGAACTTGAAAGAATTAATACTTACAAAAAAAGTAACCTGGCGAGCAAGGCTTCCCCAGGTTAATTGAATCAAACACATATTGAATCAATTTACAGTGCTTTATCTGTCTATTGGTCTTGTTGTGGTTTTTCTGGCTGTTGTACTGACTCGTTTTCCTCAATTCGTTGAGTATTACCTGCTTTCACCCAACCTTCTTGATTAGTATCTTCCTGGCGAATTTTCTGCCATAGTTTATCGTCGCTTTCTTCTAAAATTACAACTTTTTGATTAAAACCAACGCCACCAACACGTTCAGCATCTTGTTTAGGTTCGGTTCGCAAACTCAAGCCTTGAGACCAAGTAACTTTTCCTTGGTAAGCTCCTGGTGGCAATGGTTTTGGTGATTCCTGAGCCTTGGGAGTTTCAGTAGGAGTAGCTGAGGGGGTAGGGCTGGGAGACGTTTCAGAAGAGGGGCTAGGTTTTGTAGCTACTTTTTCAGTTGCTTTTACAGTTTGGGTTCTTTGGGTGGGGTGATCGTTGGAAAAAACTGGTTTACTCGGAGGTATTGCAGTTCTATTCATGAAATAAAGCGCTGTAGCAACACCAGTACCAATTAAAATAGCGATCGCTAAGAAAAACCCAAGTATAAATTTTAGTACGTTAGAAAACATAAAAGTGTCAATGGTCAAGGTTCAACTGTCAATGGTCAAGGGTCAAATGTCAACTGTCAATGGCTGTAGACTCTTGACTTTGGAATGCCAGTCACTTAACGGAGGGAACCTCTGCACGTGACTGGCTCCTCTTGACTCTTGACTTTTGACACCTATTATTGCATCTGCTGTGGATTACGTTAGCGTAGCTTACCAAAGGCATCGCTTAAAGGACTCTGTTTTGATGCTAGTCTTGCTCGCCCCGCCGCAGCCCATTCTTGTAGTTGTTGAATTTGCTCTACAGCAGTTCGTGCTAAGGGAATAATCTGACTAGCAGCTTCTAAAATGTCGTCGTTGGTAAAGTCACGATTTTGACTAAATCCAATATGCATCGCTTCAATTAAAGTTTGCTCAATCTCTGCTCCAGAAAAATCGGGTGTCTCATAAGCTAGCCTATCGATGTCATAACTTTTCAAGTTATGGGGGCGTAGTCGGGATAAATGAACGTTAAAAATTGCTTTTCTCTCTTCTTGGGTGGGTAAACCTACAAAGAAAATTTCATCAAATCGCCCTTTGCGGAGCATTTCTGGTGGTAAAGCTTGGATATCGTTAGCGGTGGCGACGACAAAGACAGGTGAGGTTTTTTCAGCTAACCAAGTAATAAATGTCCCAAATACACGGCTAGTTGTTCCCGCATCTCCTTTACTACCAAGTCCAGAAAAGGCTTTATCTATTTCATCAATCCACAAAACACAAGGTGCTAAAGCTTCGGCTACTTGAATCATTTGGCGAGTCCGCGATTCCGATTCCCCTACCAAGCCGCCAAATAACCGCCCTACATCTAGGCGTAGTAAAGGTAAATGCCAATGATGGGCGATCGCTTTTGCTGTTAAAGATTTCCCAGTACCTTGAATACCCACCAACATTAAACCACGGGGGTGCGGTAATCCGTACTGTCTAGCTCGTTCGGTAAATGAGCCACCCCGGCGTAGCAACCAATCTTTGAGGTTATCCAGTCCGCCAATATCAGAAATTTGCTCGCTGGCGGGGTAAAAATCTAGGATTTGGGTTTGGCGGATTGTTTGGCGCTTTTCTTCCAGAACCAGATCTACATCTTCTGGTTGTAGTTCGCCGTGAGTGGCGATCGCTTTTGCCAAAACCCGACGAATCCTTTCCATTGATAGCCCTTGACATGAGCGCACCAAGTCATCTAAAACCTTGCCAGGCAGAGAATTACCAGTCACTTGCAGCAAGCGTTCCACCTCGATTTTAATTTCGGTGGCGGCGGGTAAGGGGAATTCAACCACTGTCAGCACTTCGGTTAAATCGTCAGGAATCGCAATCCGGGGTGACAAAATCACAATATTTTTTGGTTGCGATTTGAGGAGTTTGGCTAAGTTACGAAGTTTGCGTGCGATCGCCACATCTTCTAAAAACCGATGATAATCTCGCAAAATCAATACCCCTGGCGCTGAGGCAGGCAATTTTTCGATAAATTCCAAAGCTTGCAGGGGGTTGCGCCGTCCAAAACCCGCATCATTAGGATTTCCCTGATAGCCATCAACAAAATCCCACGTATATACAGGGCGATTACCTTGATTTGCTGCTTCTTCCCGGATCGCTGCTTCTACCCGTTCCTCTTCATAAGTAGGAATATAAATCAAAGGGTAGCGGGCACGTAGCAGCAATTTAAACTCTTCACGGAAGGTCATAAGTAGCTGTTAATTGGTTTTATCAGTTCTTATCTCATTTTTAAGCGTTGTAATGTCTCTCACAACTAAAAATATCGCTCTTTACCAGAATCTGCTCAAACTCATATCTGCCTGAACAGCATCAGTAAAAGCAAGAAAACGGAGTATTTATGCATTGACTCAGTAACTTGAGGCTTTTTAATTGCCTGAATTAATGTTCTGCTGCTGCGCTGCTACAGAGAAAACTAGTCAACAAAATAATATGGATTATTATTGGCTACTAGTATCAATATTTTCACTATATCTAAATATCTGAAATGAGCGCTTTAGCGCTCAAATTTAACACTTAAGTGCTTATTGCAAATTACGATCGACTATCCAGGAAGTTGCTTTTTCAGTGCTTCCAACGAAGCCCAACGGTTATCAACTGGCTTTTCAACACTCTCAGCAGCACTACTCAAAATACCCGGACAATTGAGATCGCATAGCTGGCGCTGAGGTAATTCTAAACACATCTGCTCGTACAGCCATTCACTGGGATAAAAATAGCCGTCAGGTGGTAGGCTTTCTAGCAAATCTTCCACCGCTACTTCTCTTTCTAATGGCAAGTCCTGCGGTTGATTAGCTGTTGCGTCTAACCAGATAATTTCTTTGGTATCAACTACCAAACGCTGATTATATTGCTGTAAGCAGCGGTTACAAGTACAAGTAATAATTGCTTCTGCCTGACCGGATACTTCTAAGTAATTACCTTGATGCTGTACGCGAATAACACCACGAACAGGGGTCAGAGTTTCCAAACCAGGCAGAAAATCCTTAACTTGAATTTCCTCTGTCCGCTCCGGGGCTTTGGTGAGCTGCGGAATAAAAATTGCGTCCATAGGATTTGTGAGACATCCTCACGAAACTAAACTTAGTTGAATTATCAGCAATTTCGCTGTTAGTTAGATATTTATTCTAGCTTTTAGCAACATTGGTCAAGAGTTAAGAGTCAAAGGTTATGAGTTATTTCATCCTTTCCTTATCCCCCTTGTCCTCCTTGTCCTCCTCATACCAAATTTCCCCTAAGGTGCGATCGCTGGACGAACTACAAGATGCCGATGTGGTTCTTTACCACGGCTAAAGGTTTCTAGATCGGCAAATTCCTTTAAGAATGTATGGATTTGCCGTCTTTCCGCAGAACTTAGGGATTTTATTTCTACTTCTCTCCCTGTAGTTCGCACTTCTTCCGATGCAGCTTCGGCCAATGCGCGAATTTCTGCTTCTCGTTTGACGCGGTAGCCATTCAACTCGATGGTATAAGAAGCTTGCTCTTCTAGTGGTTGGTTGATGTTCAGTACTGAATTGGCTAGATACTGAATTGCATCTAGTACTGAACCATCAGCCCCAATCAAAATTCTGATTTGATCGGGATTGAGTCGCGTTTCATCAATTGTTAACCAGTAGTTATCTGGTTCTTCGGAGTTGCCGCTCTGAGGTTGAGCGGGTTCTAAATTACCCTCAACCTCAGCAGATACCCCAGTAAGTAGCAGCAGTGTTTTTAACCACTCCTGCCCTCGCTGCATGGGACTGTTACTCATGATCAGTTTGTAGCCTTCTTCTTAGAACTTTTTGGCTCAAACGGCAATGCTTTTTGATCTGCCGTTGCTGCTTCTTTTTCCTGGGTTGCTACAATTTTTTGTAGTTCTTCCGGTAAGGGTTCGCGGGAGAGAATAAAGGTTTGCAGAGTTTGGAAGATATTCCCAATTACCATATACATCAATACCCCAGCTGGCAGGGGGAAAAACAAAAACATTCCCGAAAAGATGACTGGGGTGATTTTGTTAACTGTATCCTGCTGTGGGTTGCCCCCGCTGGAATTTTGCCCGGAAAGAATTTGGCTAACGTAGAGACTAATCCCAAAGAAAATTACCATAGCGACAATATCCCAGTGGATTGTGCCGTCGGGATCGGTCGCGCCTACTCTACCTAAAGCATCGATAAACAGAAATCCTTTATCTGCTGCGAGTCCGGGAATTGTACCTTGAATGGTCACATCTCCAGGTTGTAAGGCTTCTATATTGCCCTCAGCGTCAATTTTGATTCTGTCTTCCCCTTTGATAACTTTCCAATCGGGAGTCAACTTATTTTCTGGGTGTTCTGTCAAAAGCACATCAAATGGTTTGCCTTCAACAGTCTGGTATTGAATCTTGGTTCTTTCTCCTACCGCTAATTTATTACCACCAGGGAGGATAGCAGTAACACGGCTGTGTTCCCCATCAGCAATGTAGATGTTTTGGGGAGGAGTTGCAAAGGCTTGGGGTTGAATTCGTTCGATTTGTTCGGAGGGAAAGACTTGCAGGTTAACGCTGTAGTTTACCCCAGCAAAGGGCGAACCCCGTAGAGTGGCAAACAGCGCCAACAACACTGGCATTTGCAACAGCAGTGGCAAACAGCCAGCTAGAGGGTTGCCAAATTCCTTTTGGACATTGACCATTTCCTCTTGCTGCTTTTGCGGATCGTCTTTATAACGCTCTTTAATTTCTGCCATCCGCTTTTGCATCAGAGGCTGGACAATCCGCATCCGCCGCATATTGCGAATGGAACCAGCACTCAGGGGATAGAGCGCAAAGCGGATTATCAATGTTAAGGCAACGATCGCCAATCCATAGCTAGGCACAATGCTATAGAAAAAATCTATGATTGGCAGCATCACGTTGTTCGAGAGAAACCCGATACCAAAATCCATTATTCTGAATTCAACCTGAGTTACTGTAAACTAACTGAATCTAATTTATCTAAATCATGATTTGTCTGCGACTATCATTCACTACGGATAGCCGCACATTCAAAGTTCTGAGTGCTGAGAAGCCACTGCGTTGCGGTGAGTCCAGCACTGCGGGAGGGTTTCCCTCCGCAGGTGACTGGCGAACCCGCAGGGAGGACAGTTGTGTGGGCGGGTTCCCCGACTTGAACAAACTGTCCATTGGGATTCCCTCCGTTGTAGCAAGTGGCGTTGCTGAGTAATGAGTGAGAAAGTAGGCAAGGATGATGAAAACTAACTTTGATTAACTGAGTCATCACAATCTTAATGGTTGATTATTAACTGTTTGCGCCTCTGTTTAGCATTACTCAGGACTCAGCACTCACAACTGTTAACTGTCTAATTACTTAGCAGCCGCACTATATTCAGAATTCTTGGCAGCAACTCTTTCATTGATATAGTCATAAACTTCCCGAAATTTGGGAACAGCCCGCATTTCCAGACGGCTACCATTTCTGAGAGTTAGCACCATATCTCCCCAGATGCCAACACCACGGGGAACTTTCACAATTTTGACAATTTCTGAATAAATTACGTCAGTGCGATCGCGTCCCATCCAACCACCCATCACAGAAATCCGGCGATCGGTGATGCGGAAGCGTAGCCACAATGCCCTAACAATAGCCCCAACTGTTAGTGGTATCCCAACAACAGTTAGTCCAATCAACAGATTGAGAATTAAATCCCCAATATGAGGGCCGCCTTCATAATAAATTTCTTCACGAATGCCCATCTAGTACCTCGGCTTGTGCTAACAACTGCTCTAATTCTTGCAGATATTGTTGGCTTACGCACTCTCGTTCTGCTGCTGTTGGTTTCACAACTATCACTAACCGCCATCCAGGTGACAATCTGGGCAACAACTGATACAAAGCTACCGTTATTTGCCGTTTGATCCGGTTGCGAACTACTGCACGCTTGCTGACTTTTGTGCTAACGGCAATGCCAAATTTTGTGCTATTGAGATTTGCTGTATTAGTTAAATGTGTATTCTCAGGGGCAGTATCCAAAGAAGGTTGTTTGGATACTGGCGGTTTCAGGGCCCTTAACGTGAAATAAGAACCATGACGCCGAATTCCCTCTCGGAAAACTGCCTGGAAATCTTTTCGGGATTTTAGCCGATTCGCTTTGGGCAAAGCCACAGATGCTATTTTCGCCTAATTTACCCTAAACGCTCAAACGATGACGACCCTTTTTTCTTCTAGCGCTAATCACGTTTCTCCCGTCTGGGGTACGCATTCTAGCGCGAAAGCCAGAAGTTCTTTTTCTTTTACGGTTGGTACCGCCTAGGGTTCTTTGCATACTATACTCCTCTTAGGTGATTTTATAAAAAGTCACAATCTCTTATTTTATCACTATTACAGGGAAAAGATAGAGATTCCGGTAAAGAGTCAAGGGTCAAAGGTCAAGGGTCATATAGTTTTTTTCCTGTCCTTCTTGTCCCCTTGTCTCCTCTTCTCCAATCTCCGTCCAATGACAAAGGACAAATGAGACTTAATTGATACTCAAAATCCACGATCCTAAATAACGCAAGAGTGGTACATCGCCAGGAGAGAGAATTTGGCAGTTAAAATAGTACACTCCACCAAAGGTGGGGTTTTTCACATTAGATAACACCACTTCTACCTTACTGCCCGCTGGTACTGGCTCTTGGGGATAAATTTGAATCACCCGACCTTCTTTATCCCACTTCACCTCAGAAAGAGGAACGGCTTTGTCTTTGACCTTTACCTCAATCTGTTTGGGATCAAAATTCCCTTTGTAATAATCAGGGTAGGAAATAGCAAATTGAGCCACTGCCAATTTCATTTTTTGGGCGGGAATTCTTAGTATATATCGATCCCAGCCATCACGTTCCCCACCAAAATCTAAGCGGTATGGTAGCTGATTTTCGCTTTTGATACCGCTGAATAAAGTTAATCCAGGTAAACCTTGTGCCCAGCTTACGGCTTGAAAACCAGTCAGCAAACAGCTAGTCACGGCTAAAGTAGAAAGTAAACGTCGCATAGTTAAGCTCCTCTATCAGATAGTATGCTTGGTTATCTAAATAACTAAAAGTTTAGTATTCGTAACTAAACTTTACTACTGAGTTTCTCAAAAGAGACGGCAAATAGTGATTAAAAGTGCCATCTGTCTGAGATTTCCGAACCAGAGGGACTTAAGTAATATTTTCAACATTGTTTTTCTCTACCTCACTACCTTTACGGACTAACGATTTGTTTGCTGGCTGATTAGTTCTTAGTCAGTACTTTAGGCTTTGCAAAGCGATTGAGTCACTATATACAAGCTTTTAACGTACATCGAACTGCTTTTTGACGCTAGATAGAAACACAGTCATGATGAGATTGTGTTTCTGAATATGTATAAGTGTATCTAAATTGTAAGAGTTTTGTTATAAAAATTGAGCCATACAATCAGCGATCGCCTGTTAACTTGGGCTAAATTGATAAAAACGAGCGTGAATCGAAGTAGTCATCATCAAATTTTACTTTGGGAATAATCAAGTTTTTCTAAGTGGATGCATATTGCACTATGTAAGAGACGAATACAAAATTTTTCAATCCCTAAAATAAGCTGAAGACACAGATGCAAAATTTGGGAATCAACATAGGATGTGCAGTATGTAAGCCTATTGAAATTGTCTGAAAGTGTGACATCTGTGAATGGCAAACTGAGGCTTGGCCTAGGGAAAAGTCACTGAAACAGGAAATGGTCAAGGTTCAATCTACAAATAAAAGCAATGGCTGATATCCCCAGCCTATGCAGCATGAGAACGGGGAAGAACTCAGCGAAAAAATTGCACATTTGGCAGAGATTAGGTATTTATCTCCAGGAGATTTCATGAGAATAGCAGTTGCTAAAGAAATAGAAGTTGGTGAGCGTCGTGTAGCATTAATTCCTGACATCGTTGCCCGATTGGTAAAACAAGGATTAGAAGTTTGGGTAGAAACAGGTGCAGGAGAGCGAGCATTTTTTAGTGATGCTGCCTATGAAGCAGTAGGAGCCAAAATTATCTCTGATCCCGCTACATTATGGGGTGAAGCTGATATTTTATTGAAAGTCAGTCCCCCACAAGAACGTGAAGACGGACGATCTGAGATCGATTTTCTCAAAGCAGGATCTGTATTAATTAGCTTCCTTAATCCTTTAGGTAATCCTTTGGTTGTGCAGCACCTGGCAAATCGCCAAGTCACAGCCTTGAGTATGGAAATGATCCCCAGGACTACCAGGGCGCAAAGCATGGATGCATTGTCGTCGCAAGCTTCTTTAGCAGGTTATAAATCTGTATTAATTGCCGCCGCAGCATTACCGAAATATTTCCCCATGCTGACCACCGCCGCAGGCACGATCGCCCCAGCTAAAATATTTATCATGGGAGCAGGTGTGGCAGGCTTGCAAGCGATCGCCACCGCTAGACGCTTGGGAGCAGTAGTAGAAGCCTTTGATATTCGTCCTGCTGTCAAAGAGGAAGTCCAAAGCTTAGGGGCAAAATTCGTCGAAGTTAAACTCGAAGAAGAAACCGTTGCAGCTGGCGGCTATGCCAAAGAAATTTCCGAAGCTAGCAAGCAACGCACTCAAGAAGTCGTTACCGAACATGTCAAAAATGCCGATGTGGTGATTACTACAGCCCAAGTTCCAGGTAAAAAAGCACCTCTGTTAGTCACTGAAGAAATGGTGAAACAGATGAAGCCAGGTTCAGTGATTGTAGACTTAGCCGCCGAACAAGGTGGTAACTGCGCTTGCACCGATCCCGGTAAAGACATCGTGTGGAACGGCATTACAATCATCGGGCCGATCAATCTCCCATCATCAATGCCAGTCCACGCTAGCCAGTTGTATGCTAAGAACCTGACATCATTGATGCAATTACTGATTAATAAAGACAAAGCTTTGCAGGTAGACTTTGCCGATGACATAGTTGATGCGGCTTGCGTCAGCCACGCAGGTGAAATTCGCAATTCACGAGTCAGCGAAGCTTTAGCAGCTTTGAAGCAATCGGCGGTTAGTTAGGGAATAGGGATTAGGGGACAAGGGAGACAAGGGAGACAAGGGGACATAATAAATGCCCCATGCGCAATGCTCCATGCCCAATGCCCAATGCCCATTAATTCAGAAGGAGTTTTGATTTCATGACAGAGGCATTACTTGCTGCTTTGTTTGTATTTGTGCTGGCATCTTTTATCGGCTTTGAAGTCATCAACAAAGTGCCGCCTACCTTGCATACACCGTTAATGTCAGGCTCAAACGCGATTTCTGGCATTGCTGTACTAGGAGCTATAGTGGCTTCTGGTGCCAGAGAGACAAGTGTGGCAGTTATTCTCGGTTTAATTGCTGTGGTACTAGCAACAGTCAACGTTGTAGGCGGTTTCTTAGTCACAGACAGAATGTTGCAAATGTTTAAGAAAAAGGAGATTAAGGCGTGAGCGATTTTCTACCAACTGGAATTCAGCTGACGTACTTAGTCGCTGCATCCTTATTTATTCTCGGATTAAAAAAGCTAGGTTCACCTGCAACAGCACGGAACGGTAATGTTGTAGCCGCCGTGGGGATGCTGCTGGCAATTGTCGCCACCATGTTAGATCAACACGTGTTGAACTACGAGATGATTTTGTTAGGCTTGGCAATTGGATCTGCTATTGGTGCGATCGCAGCCTACAAAGTCCAAATGACGGAAATGCCCCAAATGGTGGGTTTACTCAACGGCTTAGGTGGTGCAGCTTCCGCATTAGTCGCCGTTGCTGAATTCTGGCGGTTATTGGATTCTGGCGCACCCGTACCCCTTGATGTCAACATTTCCATGCTACTGGATGTGTTAATTGGTGGTGTCACTTTCACAGGTAGTTTTCTCGCCTTTGCAAAGTTGCAAGGCTTAATTAGCGGTTCCCCGATTACATTTCCTTTTCAGCAACCATTTAACCTCTTACTTCTGGGTGCTTATGTGGTAGGTAGTGCCTACTTGATCGTTACACCAGATAGCTTACCCATCTTCTTAGCAGTAGTTGCTGTTTCCTTAGTATTGGGTGTGATGTTCGTCATCCCCATTGGTGGCGGCGATATGCCAGTAGTAATTTCGCTGTTGAACTCTTTGTCAGGGATAGCCGCAGCCGCAGCTGGTTTCGTGGTGATGAACAATATGTTAATCATCGCTGGCGCATTGGTGGGAGCCTCCGGGATCATCCTCACCGAGATTATGTGTAAAGCGATGAACCGTTCCCTCTTCAGCGTGCTGTTCAGTGCTTTCGGTACCGGTGGTGCTGCTGCTGGTGCTGCTGGCGGTACTGCAACCGATCAAACTGTCCGCAGTATCGATCCTGAAGAAGGCGCGATGATGTTGGGTTATGCTCGTTCTGTAGTAATTGTGCCTGGTTATGGGATGGCTGTTGCTCAAGCACAACATAGTGTCCGGGAATTAACAGATCAACTAGAACGGATGGGCGTTGATGTTAAGTATGCCATTCACCCTGTTGCTGGCAGAATGCCAGGACACATGAATGTGTTACTGGCTGAGGCAAATGTGCCTTACACCCAGTTGTATGACATGGATGATATTAATCCTCAATTTGAGCAAGCAGACGTAGCTTTAGTGATTGGGGCAAATGATGTAGTGAATCCAGCGGCGCGTACTGATGTTAATAGCCCAATTTTTGGAATGCCGATTTTGGAAGTAGATCGGGCGAAGCAGACAATTGTGATTAAGCGCGGGATGAGTACAGGTTTTGCCGGTGTAGATAATGAGTTGTTCTACAAGGATAAAACTACGATGCTCTTTGGTAGTGCGAAGGATATGGTGGCGAAGTTGGTTTCGGAAGTGAAGCAGCTTTAACGAACCACCTTCGGCGAAGCCGTTACCTCAGGGTAGACGCGAAGAACGCGAAGTAAAGAAATAATTAGAGAGTTGACTTGCCTTGGGAGTTTGATATTCCTAGGGCGAGTTTTTTTACATAAAAATGTTTTTATATTCGATATTTATTATTATTTAGCTAATCTACTAAAACCATCTCAATGGAAACTTACCAGATTTTTTTATTTCTTGAAGTTGCCAATAATGGGTACGATATTTTATCATTTCTGGCAATTCTAGCTTAGATAGCAACTTTTCATAGATAAAAAACTGGTTAAGTAACGATAGAACTGTCTCTTCATTTAGTTTTAAAAGGCTTGGTAGTAAAAAAAGTAAATCTAATTTTGTGAAGTCTATTCCATAAGCACGCTGGAGAATAAGATGATAATTGTTACGAACTTTCAGTCTTTTGGCATGGTAAAGTACAGGACTATAAGTAACTTTTATAAATGCTTTTATAAGAACATTTTCTTTATATTTTTGTTCTATATATTCTTTTGCTACTCTTTTGTCTAACAATCTGCCCATAAAAATTTGATATTCTAGAAAATATTCTGTAAATTTAAATTCTGCGTTTGGTTCTAATGTATCAAATTTAGTTATAGTTCTCTCTAACCAACAAGATTGCCAAATTTTATACTTCCTTTTTAAGGAGTATATCTTGACTTCAATCTTAATATCAACAGCTTTTTTATCACTTATATTAGTAATTTTATAATTAGGATAGATAGGAAAGAGTTTGTACTGGTCTTTTGTTAATATTGGTAATTCTAGCTCTGCTTTTAAAACAGGATAGTTTACCGTTTCAAATTTTTCCTGCGTCTTATGAAAATTCCAAATGGCTAAACTAATAGTTAGTAAGATATTAAAAGCAGTTAAATAGTCTCTAGGAGATTCAAATTTATGAAAAAATACACTTACAGTTTGATAAAAAATTTCAAATTGAGTTTGAATCCAAAAATATAAACTAAAAATAATCATATTCTCTCAAATTAAAACTTAATATTCATTTTCCCTACGGTCACGACAGTTTACGACTTATCACTTTTATTATATAAAAACTATAAAAAGCTATCGCCCTCTTCTCTTACTCCTCTGAGTCTCTGCACCTCTGTGTAAGCTAAAAAAAGCGATCGCTCATTATCACCTTCTAAATTTCTTGCCATTCTCTAGCATCAATAAACACGGATAGATGTTTTTTATTACTTGTAGCGATAACAACCTCATGTCCATAATTAGCTACTAAAATCGCTTGAGATGCCAAAATCACATCACCATCTAGAGCTTTATTATCTGCTGTGGGTTTACCTTGATTTCTGACTTGTGCCCATAACTCTGCTGCTTTTAACATAACTTTCGTCGTAATAGGAAGATAAATAATTTCTGACTTAAGTTGATTAAGTTTTTTAATTCCTGATAATTTATTTGCTCTCAACAATTCTCGTCTAATTTCATAATCTATAATTTCCGGTAAAATTACTTCATAGTCTCTCTCAAAGAGGGAATAAAACCATTTTTGGCATTGCACAGCTAGAGGCGTGGCTTTTGGATTAGTAATTAATCCCACAGGTGCAGAATCTAAGATAATAACCTTTGCCATGCAATTTTAAATAGAAATGCCATTCATAGATTTAATAATTTCTAAGGTTTCTTGTTGTTCTTGCTGTTCATCTAACTCATTCCATGAATCGAATAAATTTTTAATGTTTGTTTTTCTGTATTGCTTTTTAGTACGATCGCTATGATTAATTTCCTTTATAGCATTTTCCCAATCATTTAAAGAAGTCTGTTTCATCATTATACTTTGACGAAATAAACGTACAATTTGCAGTAACTCTGGTATATTTTCTTCTGGTGTTTTTTCAATTTCTAATAATAGATCATTGCGGGGATTAGTTGAGAATGCTGAGATAGGTTGATTATTGTTCATAAGTTTATTTCTGAGGAGTTAACAAAAAGGGTAGATATTAACCTATTTTAGTATTGTAGCGGGTTAGGATTTATCCCATCTCCAACCACAGTACCCCAAGCTAAAATTTCAACCTGATATTCTGGATCTTCTGCATCTTGCTTAAGTGCAGCAATCATTTCTGATTCTAAAATCTGACGGCGATGTTCTGCTAGTAGTGCGTTGATATATCGACTGCGATTGCCTTGTGATTGGCGATCTATAAATTGCAGAATGTCTTCTTGTAAGGTAATGGTGACTTTAATCATCAGTCTTACCTCTTAGTATGAGCAATTATCCCTCTTTTGTTACTACGGGAGGAGTATAATCAGGAAGGAAATCGGAAA
>JAVRCV020000077.1:0-38175 GCA_034530615.2 Aulosira sp. ZfuVER01 | reverse complement strand
ATCTAATCTTTCCCTTTTTCCCTGTGTCCTAGGGGCAGCTTGTGCGATATCTTCTATTAATGATTGATTATTATGTCGGATAGTTGATCGCCCAGCGCACCATGAGAATCTAGAGACTGTAACCTTTTCTTTTTTTTCAGCAAGCCCTACGTAAACGCTGTTAGCCTAAACTTGCAGTGTGGGAAAGAACTTATTATCTTGCCGCCCACACTAAAAAAACGTGAGTTTGACGGAACTAAAAAACGGCAGGAGGTAGTGCAGGCAAATCTTTTGGGTAAATGTCAATCGACGGTTTTTTAGGCAAATAGGCATAAGCAGCTAAATCGTCAATCAAAACAGCATTAAGCACTCCTGCATCAATTCCACAAATCTTGTGTAGCTGAATAAATTAGGAAATGCTTCACGCCAACTAGGTAGGACTTGCAGCAGATAAAATTCCTTGAAAGTCTTATATCCACGGCCATGAAAGGCTATCACTATTGTCATTACTTCTGATAGATGCATCCGAGAAGTGCTACGCCGTTCTCCTGCTTTTGTTGGTAGCTGTGGTACTTGCTGCCACAGACTTTCCCAACTTGTGATGCCAAGCTAAGTAAATTAAGAATGATTGTCATCTTGCTTTTCGAGAGTCTGAGTAGGCGTAAAAAGCATCAACAATTGTCGGGATGCCAAGTAGTCCAATATACTTCGTAGTGCCAATTGCCCAAATAGCCGCTGTAGCCGACATGGCGAGGAATAGCCAGCGTCCATTCACAAATCGTTACAGCATCAGTTTTATCTACAAAGAAATATACAAATAGTACTAATGCTTACTTAATGTTTCGGCCTTAATAGACGAAACCAAAACCGAGAACCGCCTTCAAGACGGGGTAAATAACCAATCTTCCCACCCCAACGTTCAACTGTAATGCGGCAAAAGTAAAGCCCAAGACCAGCTTTACCTGATTTATTTTTACCTTGGGCAAATTTTTGAAATAAAGTTTCTGCAATTTCTGGTGCGACCCCTGTACCGCGATCGTCAACTGTCAGCAAAATAGAGTCTTCATCTTGTTGTAAACCAATTTCCACAGTAGACTCTGGTGGGCTGTAGCGCAAAGCATTTTCTACTAAATTTGAGATTACTCTATCTAAACGCGAGCGATCGCCAACCACTTTCCAGTCTGCTGTCAAGTCAATATTATGAGCAAGCTGTAATTGCATATTATTGAGTGCAAAAGTAGGAGTTAGCAGCTTGATTACTTCTTGTGCAGCAGTCAGAATATTGGGTGATTGTTCAGGAGCAAGTATAAAAGCTTCCAGCGATCGCATTTCAGCGGAGAATGCATTTAATATTTCCCGGATCAGCATTTCTTGCTTAATTGTCTGTTCTCTGCCAATGTCTAACCATTCTTGTCCTTTAGGTGTTAAATTTTCAAATTCTAAGAGAGCTAGACAACAATTAATACTGCTTAATTGTCCTGCTATATCATGGATAATACAATGAATCAAAACTTCTTTTTTTTGTTTGTCCTTGAGTAATTGTTGATAGTTTAATTGATTTTCTCTAGCTTTTTGAATAACAGATTGTTTTTCTTTATAAGAATCTTCCAATAATTCAATTAATAATATTTTTTTGTTATTTAGACAAATTGCTGATGCTTCAAAATGGTATTCTTGTCCAGCTAAATCATTATCCGTCCAGAATCCAGAACTCAGTGTTGTAGCGCTATTATTTTGCCAAAATTCTTCAGCATCAACTAAAAAATTTTCCAAAAAAGGAAACTGTTCTTCTGGAATTAATACCTCGACGCCTGATGTAATTCTTGGATGACAAAAGCGCCTTAACCAATTTGGGACAGTCCCAATAACTTTAAAGGAACCGAGATTAAGTCGCTCTAACACCAGAATATTCAAGGCTGCGAAGAGGTCATCTGTGATAGAGTCAGTCATGAGTTTATAGCACCATAAACTAGTGTTTTGTGTAAACTACTGCTTTAAAACTTTAGTTGATTTTTCTTGCAACAAGCTAAGTTCATTCGACTGTTGTTGAATAAGTGCGCAATGTTGCTCATCCCATGTTGCATCTAGAAGTAATATCCAATCACCTTCTTCTGAAGGAAAGAGATGAAGATCTGCACAAATCCCGTATTCAGTTTTAATTCGTGGTAGAAATATAGGAAAATCGTCTAATGGCAGTAGACCTTCTAGAAAAAAAACCTGTTCTTTGATATTTTCTCCTTTTTTCAGGTTAGTAACTCCGTATGCAGCCATTTTTCCTCCCCAAGCAGACAAGCAGCCATCTTTTTTGACTAAAAGATAGGCGAGTGAGCGTTCTTCTAAAATAAAAGTCAACAAATAAGCAATAACGGCACTGGGAACATCTAGCATTTATCCATCCATTATTTTCTCAGCAAGAGTTTGAAAAACTTCTGCTACACCCAGGCCAGTTTTAGCACTGGTTTTAATCACAGTCCAATTCTTCTGCTTAATTGCGTCGATTTCTATAGGATCAATCTCCCATTCGTATGTCAAATCTGATTTGTTCAGTATTATAATAAAGGGGACTTTACCAATAGCCTCTTCTACTCTTGTTTGCAAATCAAAGGCTTTTTCGAGAGTATTTTTACGAGTGCCATCTACTACTAATAAATATCCAGATGATCCTCGTAAATAAGACATACGCACTTTTTGAAATTCATCTTCTCCATAGAGATCCCAAAGAATTAAATTAATTGTTTTTTCTTGAATTATTACTGTTTTTTTATCAATTTTTACGCCTACAGTAGTATGGTAATTTTCCGAAAAAATGCTATTGACAAATCTTGCCACTAAACTTGTTTTACCTGTAGCAAATGCACCTACCATACATATTTTTTTCTGGAGCATAAATTGATAATTACTTCATTTAGCAGTGTTGTCTATGAATATTTTGAAGGATACTTTGCGGTTAGCTTCTTGTGCCAATTCTAGTAGTAAAGATGAGTTAGAACTTACACCTATAGCATTGAATTTGCTGGTGTTGATTCCTTGGGAAGTCAGATAAGATAAAATTTTATTAGCGCGAGCTTGGCTCAGAAAATTGTTTCTTTGTTCAGTTCCAGTAGTACTAGTGTGTCCTGTAATTTGCAGACGGATATCTTTACCAAGATATTTGGCAGTATCTAAAAGCTGATTTATTTTGCTCACTAGATTAGGGAGTTTATCAGCTTCACCTGTCATTAACTCTGTTGTTCCTTCTGAAAAGAATAGTGTTTCTTGTTCAATTTGCTGTTTATATAGCTCTAGTTGGCTGAGTTCGATTTCTTGAAGATTTTTGTCATTAAATTGAGTTACCCCTGGAATAAAATGCCATAATTTTCGTGTTTCTAAAATCCATTGGCGTGGTGCAGAACCACTAGCATTGAGAATGCCATTATTGTCAACTTTTAATAATACTGTTTTTGGTGGTAGCAATAGTTTCTCAGATCTTATGGTAAGCAATTGCGGATCTAATGATATGTAAGCTCGCCACTGACTAATTACCTTTTGAGGATCGAGATTTGCTTGCTGTATAAGTGCTTTGGGGTCTACTGCTAAAGGATCGCGCATTCCGGAAATTAGATATTTACCCTGGTGTTGCTTAGTATTAACCACAACGATTCCTGGTTGAGATTCAAGTTTTTGAATATAGGAATGCCAACGGAATTGGTCTCTGAGCGTGAAAAAGCCCCAAATCCCACAAGCGATCGCTATTGTACCTAATAAACCCCACGCATAAGTATAATTTTTCTTAGGTGCGGATTTATAGCCATCAACTAAACAAGCTTCTAAATAAGGTTTACTGGCTGTAAATGGTTCTGTATCTCCAGTAAAATCGTTAATTTCGCTACTTAGCTTTAAGTGAATTTTGGCGATCGCATCTTGCAGAATTGACCTTAATTCTTGAGGCGGGTTTCCCCGAATTATCGCTGCTAGTACAGCTTGTGGGCCTTCTTCCACCCAAATGGTAAGTTCTCCAAACTGTAAACTGTGCAGTCCTTCAGTTTTTTCCACATTGAAAGAGTCTTTCACAAAATCCTGGATAGCTGTCAACATCGCTGATACTAAATCCGGATCTTGAATTATTACCCTAGGCGCGACGAGATGTTGCAGCAATAATCCAGTTTGTTTATGAATCAAAAATACTTGTTCTACTCGGTAAAGCAGCGTCCGCAGCAGGATAATTTCTGCCAGCGATTTACCTGTTCTTTTTGCTTCTAACCGCCACTGCAAACTCTGTGGTGACAAGCTATGTTCTAGAGTTTGATTGAGAGATTGCATCATCTCTTCCAGTGCTGTGGAAATAGCCTTGCGAGTGGCTGGCCCAATGATGGGAAAAAAGGTCTCTGAAAGTATATTGTGATCTTGTTTGATTGAGGAATGAATTGCTGTTTCGACAGTAGATACTATTGCTTCAGCCAATTGTTTATCTAGCTTTGATCGCAATACCACAGCTTCTGGAAGCAGGCGTCCAATATCTTCTGCTTGAATTTGGGGGTTATCTAATCGTTCATAGAGTTTGTTAAGTTTAGTCGGCTCAACACCAAGGAGTAAACTGCGAAGTGTACTTAATTCATCACGGGTTTTGATCTGAAGTTCTGGAGATACGGGAGTGTTTTCCAATTTAGGCGACTGCATTAAGCGCTGGGTTTCTCCCATACTCGCAGGACTTACCGTAATGCTGGTTTGGCTACCATTACTTTGCAATTTAGGGGATTCTTTAGATACTTCATTCGTGGATTTGTTACTCATTGTGAAAATCCCCCGCTTTAAAATTTATACTCAAGTTTTACATTTTTAATTTTAGACATTTAGCAACTATAACATTTGCCATCAAGCAGTTTAATTTTTGAAATTTTTAATTTATAAAGTTATATCTATGTATGCAAAACTGAAAATTTAGCAAGGAGAGAGGAGAAAACCTCTAACTCCTTGCTTTAACTAAACATTGGTATCCGAGTTTAGCCTGATAGCTAGTTCTGTAAACAGAGATGCCAACTTGGAACGGTCAGTTTTTTCTCTGCGCAGTTCTTGAGATTCCTGTTCCAGCAAACTCAGGATTTCTTCATATTTTTTTCTAATATCATCCTGGAGACTATTAGATTGGTTGAGGAGGTGTTCGCGCAGTTCCCGCTGGCTATTCGCAGTTTGTTCATCAAATTGAGCAAATTTTTTGTCTAAAGAACTAGCGAGATTTTTATGCTCCTCAGCAAGTGCTTTTACACCTGCATCTCTTTCTAACTGCTCATTTTTTAAACGTTCTGTTAAAGAATCAACTTCTTTCTTGATATATGTTTCTAAATAATCTAAACGTTTTTTTGTCTCATCTCGCACGTTAGTTAATTCTTTAACTAGACGTTCTTCTAAGCGTGCAAATCTTTTTTCAACTTCTCGTACTTGGTTGCCGAAAAGAATATCTCTGACTCTATCTAAACTGTTAAGTTCGCTAAGATTCGCACCATTGAATTGTGATTTGTTTAGCTCTTGCATTGACCCCCCTTGCCCTGGTTCTCTCAAGTTATTATTGATGTATTCTTCAGGCGGGTTCATGGGTTTAATCCTTTGTTAAGTTGTAATTAGTTGTACTTATAGTTGTTTTACCAGATCGAGAGAACAAAAATCTCTCCGTAGGGTAGGATCTTTGAATACAACAAGCAAATACATCCTCCCTACGGAAGAGATGCATCTGTATACAAGTTTATATTTGTAAATATTAAGTAATAGTTAAAAAAATTCTGCTTTAGAAGAGGGTTTTAAGAATTTCAACCTCTCACCTACTTAGATTAGAAAGCGAAACAACACATACAAAGCCGCAGCGATTAGTTGTAGTAGCATTACTGGTATCCCGTAGTGTAGAAATGTTCTAAAAGAGATCTGGCGTCCATGCTGCTCAGAAATTCCGGCGGCGACGATGTTAGAAGATGCTCCTACTAGTGTGCCGTTACCACCCAACGTTGCACCAAACATCATGGCGTAAAACAGTGGTAACACTTCTGGAGGAAATTGCCCTTGAAAATCTGATGCTAGAACTACGGCTGGTGCTAATCCGACGTTGACAAGGTATTGTTTGAGTAAGGGAACCATCGCCACTACTAATGGAATATTAGGAACAACGCTAGATAATATCACTACAAAAAATAATAAAAATAGCGAACCCAAGACAATATTTTTTCCTAATATTATTGCTAATATCCCGGATAAGCCGTTGATTACCCCTGTTTTTTCTAGTCCACCAATCAGCACAAAAATACTCATAAAGAATATTAATGTACTCCAGTCAACATCCCTTAATATGTTGTGAACTGAATCGATTTTGCTCTGGTTAGATAAAAGTAAAGCTAGGGCTGCTCCTAGTAAAGCAACAGCAGCAGGTGATATCGGAACTGGTAGAGATTCGCCAATCACAAAAAATAATAGTACAAAAGCTATAATTACTGCACCAACTGCTAGAACACGTGGATGATTAATTTGTGGATGTGGCAGTTGTTCAAGATTTTCTAGTTTAGTATTCCAAATTTTACGAAATAAAAAAGGTAAAGTGGCTGTCACTGTAGCAACGGCAATTACTCCACCTAAACTCAAGCGCAACAAATAATCTATAAAACTGATATTAATTGCATCACCAACAATAAAGGTAGCAGGATCTCCAACTAATGTGAGTAATCCCGCACTATTAGCAATAAATACCATTAAAATTAATAAAGGTACAAAATTGATGCCTATTTCTTCTGCCATTGGCGGAATTAAAGGTGCTAATAACATCACTGTTGTAGCATTTGGTAAAACTGCACAAATTGGGGTAGTAATAGCAACAATACCAAGTAGGAGACGCTTACCTTGACCTCTGGCCAATAGCACCATTTGTGTGGCTAGGTAATCAAATATTTTGGTAGGCTCAAATGCCCTTACCAGTACCATAACTCCGAAGAATAAACCTAGTGTGCCATGACTATTACCGATGTAACCAACGGCTTCTTCTAAAGTCATAACGTTGCTAAAAACTAGTAATAATGCGCCTAATAAAGCAGCAATAGTGAGATGTACCCATTCTGTCATTATTAAGATAATGACAGTTATAAAAGTCATGACGCTCAGGATCGCTTGCCAATTTTCCACGCTATTGCTCTCAAAGTTTAATCGATTAGGTATTACTGAAAAAAGCCACCTAAATATAGGTGACTTATTGATATAGGACTCCAATTTAATTCATGAAAATACTCAAAAAGCCAGTGAATACAAAACGAGAAACAGAAAGGGAACTAGAGATATGTTGAGTATATTTAGAAATCAAACAGGAATCCGAGGAATCTTAATTCAATGAAGAGTGACTGAACTCGTTACCGAATTTATTCTTCAATACAACTAGGTATACCTAACACAGCACAAGGAAAATCGGAACCTAGTGCTTTGATAATAGGATGATTAACAGATCGACAACCTATAAATAGGATATCGGCAGCTTCTAATTCCACAACTTTTTTAAGTTCTGCACCAATAGCACCAAATCGTAAATGAGATTTAAAAGAACCTTGCCATTCTTCAGCCAGACTACGTGCTTGCCAAAGAATTTGGTCTGCTTGTTGCAGAACAGCTATGGATTTTTCTTTTAAATGTGGTGCAATCGCTTGGAGTTTTGGTTGAGTTAAAACGGGTGTGACAGATTTAGATACATTGCTTGTGGGACATTCTAAGGGAGTGATATGTCTGGTAAAGCTAAAGATATCTGAATACTGACTCTTATGCTTATCTGTAACCACATAAACGGCTTGAACTGTTACTTGTGTATTGGTAGCTAAGCGCGTTTGGTGAGCAATCCAGAAGGCTATATCTAGCGCAGTATGGCTCTTGGGAGATGCATCATAAGCGACAATTAAGTTAACTGGTTTTGCTGTAGAATCTTTTTTACAAAAGTTTTTTTTTGGCTCTGGTAGCAATACCATTTGCTCAATTAAGTCATCTCGACCGATGGTGCTTTGTAGGCGCACTAACATTGGCTTGATTTTCACAGCTTAACTTCTCTCCCATGAAAAAAAATGACTACTGAGAAGTAGGGTAACCAACTTTGTCTTTTGTCATTTGTCTTCCGTCATTTGTGCATAAATTTTGACCAATGACCAATAACTAATGACTAATCACTAAAATCGGTAAAAGAAACCCCAATAACAACTGGTATGAAAGCCAAAGTTTTTGGCGGTTCCTTCCACTGCCGACGGAGTTAGCTGACGGGCTAAGACTGGAAGGTGTCTCTCATAAAGATTAGCCCCAAACATTGGTTCCTCCGCTTCAAATTCAGAATTTGACGAATTTGAATTAGGCTACCCACTAAAAGCATGATAATCTAAATTACTCATCTTGCGCGAAATAGCGATCGAGAAAATTCAGGGCGTGGTTGCGCAATTCAAAATATTCTTTTGAGTTGCGCATAGCAGCGCGATCGCGTGGACGCGGAAAAGGCACCTCTAATATTTCTCCAATTGTCGCCGCAGGGCCATTAGTCATCAATATGATGCGATCTGACATATAAATAGCCTCATCTACATCGTGAGTAATCATCATTACTGCTTGACGATGGTTTTCCCAAATATCCAATACTTGTCGCTGCAATTTACCTCTAGTTAAAGCATCTAGCGCCCCAAAAGGTTCATCCATCAGCAACATTTTGGGGCGAATTGCCAACGCTCTAGCAATACCAACACGCTGTTTCATCCCCCCAGAAATTTCATCGGGATATTTATCAGCAGCCGCGGTCAAGTTTACCATTGCTAAGTGTTCATTCACAATGCTAATTTTTTCGGCGCGATTGGCATTTTTTAACACTTCATCTACAGCCAAACGGATATTTTCTCGTACTGTTAACCAAGGTAAAAGCGAATAATTCTGAAATACCATCATCCTTTCTGCGCCCGGCTGACGAATTTCTTTACCATCTAGGCGCACCGATCCAGAAGTAGCTTTTTCTAATCCCGCTACTATTTTTAACAAAGTTGATTTACCACAACCAGAGTGACCAATTACAGAAATATATTCATCTTCACCAATGCTGAGATTCACGCCATCTAGTACTACAAATTTTCCTTTATCTGGTGTTGGATAAGACTTGACTAAATTTTCAATTTCGAGAAATCCTGTGCCGGGCATAACTTCGTTCTGGGTATTGATAGGTAATGCGGTATATTCCATCATCAAATTCTCCTGATAATTTAGTCGTTAGTCATAATTGCGACTGGAAAATTAAGACATGAAAAAGCGAGTGGGAGCTTTAGCCCGAATTTCAAAACTATTTAAATAGCCCACAGGATCGCTAGGGTCAAAACCTTTTTTATCGATAAATACTTCTGGGGGTTCTACTTTGTAATCATCTTGAGGAGATTTAATACCCATTTCTGAGGCTATTTCTCGATAAAGGTCTGCTCGCCAACCTTTTGCAGCTAATTCTTCAGCATTTTTGGGAAATTGATGAATTTGTCCCCAACGTGCTGCTTGAGTCATCAACCAAATACTTCTAGATCTCCATAAAAATGTCGAGTGTTCTCCTGGTTGTTTGGGAACGTTATCTGGAATATCGAAGAAAATGGTGCTGTCAGCTGCTTTTATGGTGCGGTCTTTACCATCAAATCCACCATAGTTGTAATTACCAAGAATTGCTGGTCCTGTAAACTTAGTAATTGGAGCACCTTTCTTTTTAGGTTTTGCTCCAGTAAAAGACCTATCTGTGATTAGTTCGGCAACTTCTTGGCGGTTTTCTGGTTTGCTGCAATACTGGCAAGCTTCAATCATTGCCTTGACTAAGGAACGATAGGTTTTGGGATATTGTTCGATGAATGATTCCATCACTCCCAATAGTCTATCTGGGTGCCCCAACCAGACTTCTTTACCTTGGGCGAAGGTAAAGCCGATGCCTTCGTTACCTGTAATTGCTCTGGTATTCCAAGGTTCGGCAACCATGTAGGCTTGCATTGCGCCAATGCGCACGTTTGTTACCATCTGAGGTGGTGGTACGATGATGACGCGAAATTCTTTGAAAGGATCGACACCAGCCGCCGCAGAGATGTAACGGATAAAATATTCGTATATGGAAGAACTCAGGACTACTGCCCAAACTTTGTTTTCTGCGGTTTGCTTGTCAAAATAGCCGCGAAAATCTCTACCAAAGGCTTCCAAAGCACCATCGCCATATTTTTCTTGGTATTCGTACCAAGGACGTAGCCCAAAATCCCACATGGCTTTGTTCATCGTCATGGCGTTACCGTGGCGGTGAATCGTCATGGCAGCGCATAAGGGGGCATGGCGTGCGCCTTCCGCACCAATTCTGGCGTTGGTGACTGCACCAGATACGACAGGTGCAGCGTCCAAGCGACCAAATATCAAGCCGTCGCGGGAGGTTGCCCAACTGGCTTCACGGTTGAGTTGGACGTTCAAACCGTATTTGCGGAAGAGGCCTTTTTTCCAGGCGATCGCAAATGGGGCACAATCATTTACAGGTACGTAGCCGACAGTAATATCGGGCTTTTCTAAGTCTTGCGATCTAACTACTGGTTCTATTGCTAAGGCTTCTTCTGTTAGTCCTTTAGCACCAGTATTTCCTTTGATGGCACAGGACGATAGGGCTAATGAGGCGGTTGTTGCTCCTATTCCTAAGAGAAAGTCGCGTCGATTCCAGTTATTATTAGCCATTTATGTGGCTCCAGCGGTGATTAATAGGGATAAATAAGCCAATTCGTAATTCGTAATTCAGAAAGCCAGATTAAATCTTGGTTTCTCAGTTGAATCTGTTGCCGAATTTTAGAGAATTGGTATAAGCTCACGCAAAGGCGCAAAGTTAAATTGCGTCTTTCGGTATTAGCTAAATGTTTTTATTTGGTAACTATGGGGCGATGGGTGACTAATTCTTGAATTTTGCTGACGGCGTAATCAAGAATTAATCCAGTCAAGCCAATTACTAATACGGCGAGAAAGACTGAACTCAGATTTAAACGGCTCCATTCGTCCCAAACAAAAAAGCCAATACCGATACCGCCGGTGAGCATTTCTACAGCTACGATTACTAGCCAAGCTATGCCTAAACTAATTCGCAATCCAGTAAAAATATAGGGTAAGCTTGCAGGCCAAATAATTTTGGTAATGCGCCGCCACCGTGGTATTTCTAATACTCTGGCTACGTCTAAATAATCTTTGGGAACGCTAGAAACTCCTAAGGCAGTGTTGATAATTGTCGGCCATAAGGAGGTGATAAAAATGACGAAAATCGCGGAAGGATCTGCCAAGTTAAAGATAGCTAAAGAAATGGGTAGCCAAGCTAAAGGCGATACTGGTTTAAAAATTTGGATGATGGGATTTAAGGCTAACATTGCCGATTTTGACATCCCAATCAGAAAGCCTAGGGGAATCGCTACAACTGCACCTAACAGAAATCCCAGCAATACCCTTCGTAAACTAGCCAGCAATAACCAACCGAGTCCTAAATTGCCTGGGCCTCGTTCATAGAAGGGATTTAAAATGTAGTCCAGATTAGCAACTAGCGCTTCTGGGGGGGTGGGCATTAATTCATGATTGAAAAGTGCTACGATCCACCACAGTAAGATTATTGCCAAAAAGCCTAAAGCAGGAAGTATGACAACATCCCTGACAAGTACAGGCTTCGCTTTTTTCCAAGCTATTTGCCCAGCAACGGCAAAAACCGCAGCTAAATTTAGTTGCAATATCATTAACAACCTCAACAGATGTTCAGCACGGGTACAATAATCCGAGCAGTACCAGCCTTGGACACTGATGAGATTACAAAAATGTCTTCTCTTCAGTCTCCTCTCAATGCCTACGAAGTTAGCTGACGGGCTAGGGCTGAGAGATGCCCTTCTCTATAAAGGATGAACTGTAAAGGATGAGTTGTGATTCTACTTTTATCCTTCAGCTTTTAGCCTTTTAAGAGATACGCCCCAAAATTTGGTTCCTCCGTTCTAGCCTTACATAGGGTAATGGGCTAGATTAGGCTGACTTACTCTAATTTCGGATAATATAGCATGACAGATCGGTAAAAATCTCTACCCCGAGATTTAAATAAGCAATTTAAATACCTACATTCCATGTATATTCTAGGTATTAGCTATTTATTAATTTTTGTATACTACTTGCTTCGTAAGTTCATACTCGTGCATTAAGAAGGATTAAACACATAGCGATCGCGTTTCCAGCTATTTCAATCTTTGACTCATGTTCAAAAAATGATGTCAAATATAATACAAAATACTTCGGAATGAGAGGCAAGCTATCAAGCAAACACAGCATTTAGACAAAAAATAGAACAACCAAAATTTATATCTTGGGGTAGTTGCAGATTTTTTCCAATTTTTTAATCAAACGCTACTCTTGTTAAACTAATTGCATATAGAATTTTAGCCATCTGTCTATTTATAGAATTTAAAATAATGGATTTTAGTCAAGTACTGGCTGAAAAAACTGACACTATCCTCCAGAAATGGGTAATAGAGGTTCGTAAAGATAAGTATATCGAAAGTGCTGATGATTTATCTTATACAGCAATCAAAAATCATCTGCCTGAGGTGATCAAAGCAATGGTAACTGTACTTTCGGAATCTCAGGGAAATGATGTTAAATCAATAGTTGTGGCTAGTTGGCAACACGGGATTCTCCGCGCTGCACAAGGTTTTGACCCAGCAGAAATTGCGCGAGAATATCATCTGCTAAGAACAGTAATATTTGAAACTATAGAAATATATTTATTGCAAGGGACCCCAACAGAGATTGTGCGTGCTATGCGGTTGATTGATACAGTAATTGATGAAGCGATCGCGCGTTGTTTTAATAGTTATTTTGAAGAACGCTTGCGGGAATTACAACAACTATATAATTCTCTAATACTCCATAATGAAGAACTAAATCGCTTAGTGAATACTAATCAAGATTATCTTCATCAACTAGCACACGAACTGAAAAGTCCTTTAGCTTCAATTATTGGTTACTCAGATTTATTTTTACGCCAACAAAGACAGCAAAATGGGGTCAATGATACCCAAATAAATCTAGAACATATTGAGCGTGTATTACGCAATGGCAGACATTTACTCCATCTAATCAACGATATCCTGGAACTTTCTCGTTATGATGCAGGCAAGGTACAACCCGAACCAGAATTTACTAATGTGTATGAAATAATCAAAAATGTGTTGGAAATGTTGGAGCCTCTTGCTAGGGAAAAAAACTTACCAATTTTAGTTAATTGCGATCGTTCTCCTCAACAGGTATTTACAGATCCATTGAAATTGCAACAGATTGTTACAAATCTTGTTAGTAATGCAATCCGCTACACAGAGTCAGGGAAGATCAATATAACGTGTCAAGTCTTAGACGATCAAAAATGGGCGATCGCAGTTACCGATACAGGAATTGGGATTGCACCAGAAAATCAAACCCAGATCTTTGAACCTTATTTTCGCGTGAGTTCTATTAATAAATCCTACGTTCCTGGAAGTACTGGATTAGGTTTGGCAATAGTTGCTCGATTGGTGAAACTACTGCAAGGTGAAATTAATTTAGTTTCGGAGATTGGAGTTGGTTCTACTTTTACTGTGGCTTTTCCCTTGCAATTAAATATGTGAGAAGCTAGGAATTAACCACAGTAAATTTGGATAGGTAAGAAAACAAACCGCGAAGGACGCAAAGAGCATGAAGAAAGAAAGGAAAGAAAAGAGAATTTAAGTTTGATTCACCTCAAGACTTACGCAAAATCTCTCTAAAACTCTCTTTATTTCGTAGACTTCATGTCCTACTCTGTGGGTGACCTCCTTCTCCCAAGGGGAGACACTGACGCTCCTTCATCGCTACCGCTGCGCTAACACTGTACTGCAAAGCAGAACCCGAAGGGCAAGCGTTCTCGTAAGAGTAGTTGCTGCGCATTTATGTGGTTCGTTTTTTCGTTATCACTGTATAAGTCCTAAAGTCTTAAAATAGAGAATAACTGGACTATTTACTCACAGCACAAGCTCGTTGCTTGGCAAGTTCCATTGCCACTTGTCGTGGTAGCATTCCAGTCTGGGCAACTTTCTCCAAAACTACTGTCGTATTGTGGCGGATTTTTTCGCTAATAGTCTGGAAAGCATCTGCTAGAGAACCACCGCGATATTCTACTGCCCCACAAATTACACCACCAGCATTGGCAATAAAATCAGGTATGACAAGAATATTCCGTTGATGACAAATATTTTCGGCTGCTTCTGTGAAGGGGATATTAGCTCCTTGGAGAACAAGCTGAGTTTGCAAGCGGCTCACATTATCGGTATGGATGACATCTGGTCTAGCGGCGGGTATCCAGATGTCGCATTTAATATCAATAACTGCATCTTTCGCTAGTTTTTCGCCGTTGGGGTAATTGATAACACTTCGTCCAGCATTTTTCAGCGCTATTAGTTCCTCAACCTCGATACCTTGAGGATTAAACAGCGTTCCTTGTGAATCAGCAGCACCAATCAGGATCGCTCCTTTTTCCGCTAAGAAACGAGCAACGTGTTTTCCGACTGAACCAAAACCCTGAATCACAACTCGCGCACCATCTAGATTAAAGTTGCAGAAATTACTAGCAATCTCCGCACAAACTCTTAAGCCGTAACCAGTAGCTCCAACTTCATCTAGGGGGATACCTCCCAGTTGCCTTGGTAGTCCGACTGCACGACCAATTTCTTCTTTTACCCAAGCCATGCATCGTTCATCAGTACCCATGTCGGGGCCGGGGATATAGTCGGTGATGTCTCTAATTGATTGGGCAAAGGTACGTACTAATTTTTCTTTCTCTGCCAAAGGTAGTTTCGGATCTGCCAAAATTGCAGATTTGCCGCCACCATGGGGTAACTCAGATGTAGCATTCTTCAAGGTCATGGCTCGTGCTAATCGAAAGACTTCTGCTGTGGTGACATCTACAGCCATGCGTACTCCACCGATCGCCGGGCCGCAGGCAATGTTATCAACAACAACAATGGCTTTCAAACCAGTGGTAGGTTCATAGATGTGAATGATTTTGGCAGGGCCTAGATCGTCGGCAAACTGAAAGATGCTCTCTGAAAGCTGCATTCTTTGACGATCTGGTTGCAGAGTTACTATTGGTTTATGAGAAGTGTCAGACATCATTAGATTTAAACTCCTCTACTTCTATGAATGCTCTAAGCTTTAACTAAGCAAGGTCTTTATCCCTTAAGCTTTTGAGCAAATAAAAGACTCAACCTTTGCAAAGCAGGCGAAACATCATCAGGTGAGATATGAACGTCAAGGATGCTGAAGGTTTGACTTTCTCGCGCTAGTTGCAGAACTTTCTGAAGTTGTTCACCCGTTTCGATGCTAAAGCCACGACCACCAAGTACTTCCGCCAATTGAGCATAGTTAAGACTGGGAATATTGACCAATGGGGATTTTTGATGTGCCATGACTCGCAGCGTGTTAAAAACATCGTTGTGAATGACAATGACAATTGGGTTAAGTCCCAAACGTTTAGCTGTGAGCAATTCCATACCCGTCATCTGAAACGCCCCATCACCAACCAATGCGATCGCTCTTCGGAACGGATCGGCTAATTGTGCGCCAATCACACCGGGAATCCCAAACCCCATGCTGGCATAGAAAGCGGGAGACAAAAATGATGTACCCTCACGCATTTGGATGTCATCGGCCGCAAACAGACTATCCCCGACATCCGTTACCAATAGCGTGTTGCTATCAATAAACTGATTGAGTTCGTAGAGCATTCCACTCATGGAAATTTTGCCCGGAGATGGAGCAACACGAGGTTTCATGGTCGTGATGTCGGATAATTCCCAATGGGGTAGAGCCGCACTGGTAGACAAGGCATTAATGAAATCCTCAAATCTGACGTTGGGATATTCGTGATGTTTGATGGCAATGCGCTCAGAGGTTGCATAGACTGTTTTACCTGGATTTAAATGGGCAGTGAACATTCCCAGGTTGATGTCAGTCATGAACACGCCCAGCATCAGCAGACAATCGGATTCTTCCACGATCTTCCGTACATAAGGATCGCCCGCTTCACCGTTGTATATGCCAATGTATTGCGGATGTCCTTCTGGAAACACAGATTTGCCTAACATGGTTGAGCAAACTGGCACACCTAATTTTTCTGCTAGTGCGATCGCTTGCTGCTGTAAGCCAAAGCGATGAACTTCAGCACAGGCAAGAATTACGGGTGACTTAGCTTGCGCCAGCATCTCCAAGGTTTCCTCAACAGCTTCCGTTAAAGTATCTGGATCGGTGTGCTTGATTGGTGGTGGACGATGTTGTGCTTCTGTAATTTCTGCATAAATCAAGTTACGGGGAATTTCCAGGTACACCGGACGCTTGAAGGTCATGGCGTAGTCAAGGGCGCGATGAATTTTGGCATCGGCTGTTTTTGGGTCAGTTAATGTCGTCGCGTAGACAGTGACTTCTTCATAAACCCGCCGTTGGGTATCAAAGGTTTTTACCTTATGGTGCAACAACTTATGCTGCTGTCGTTCCTGAATCCCTGGTGCGCCACTTAAAATAACCAATGGAGACTTTTCAGCATAAGCCCCTGCAACTGCGTTCACCATATTTAACCCACCAACACCGTAGGTAACTACAGCTAAACCCAAACCGCGAATCCGGGAATAAGCGTCAGCAGCAAAGCCTACACTCGGTTCGTGGGTCATAATGATGGGTTCAATTTTACTGGCTGCTAGGGCATCAAATAGCGTTAAAGCAAAATCACCAGGTATGCCAAATGCGTGTTGTACGCCCTGCTGGAATAAAATCTCAAAGATATGCGGAGCTAGTTGGGGCATTTTAATTTACCTCCCCAAAGACTATTTGTGTTTGAGCATGAGGTTGAATTGCCCAAACTCAACAGACTCAATTTCAGATCCTCACAATGGTAAGAGCCAATTACAAGTAACTAGATTTATCCCAAAAATCCTAACTGAGAGCTTTCACTAACAATCAGCAACTTTTAACAGAGTTCTTACACTTCTATTTTGAATAAATTAAAAGCAATTGCATTGTTTTTGACAAGAAAAATAACTTTTCTCGGATACTTGAGTCTTAACTAACCTCATGAGGGTGTACAGCAAAGAAGGGAGCGATCGCTTTTTTTGAGGAGTGTCATAAATATTTGGTTTTATTTTTCAACGCAGAGAAGCGCAAAGGTTTACGCAGCGAAAAGTTCCTCGAAGCTGGGTTTCCCGGCGTAGGAACGCCACTTTGCACAACGGGAGGAAGCCCCGCAAGCAAGTGGCTCAAATTTTCAAGACAAAGGGACGCGAAATTTTCATCATGACAATTTTCTTACTTCAACTTAGCTAGCGCATCCTCTGCAGCCGCCTTCTCCGCATCTTTTTTATTGCGTCCCTTTCCCTCTCCATATTCTTTCTCGCCCACAAACACTTTAGCTATGAACTCTGGCGCATGAGACGAACCACCAACTTGAACTGTGACATACTTAGGTGGAGTTGGAGTAATGTTGCGTTGCACCCATTCCTGAAAGCGATTTTTTGAGTCTACATTAGAGCGAGACACAACAACTTGCTCAGGTACAGAATCAAATAGGGGTTCCACAATTGCGCGAACTGCTTCAATATTGGAATTATTATCCAAATAGTAAGCACCAAGTACAGCTTCAAAGGTACTACTGAGCAAATTAGGATTTTGATAACCTCCATCTCGAATTGCACCTTTTCCTAACCGCATCCTGAAATCTAAACCTACCTCAATAGCAAATTTTGCTAATTGTTTCTCATCTACCAATGCAGAACGCCGACGGGTTAATTCATCTTCCCCTTTTTCTGGGTGACGATTATAGAGATATTCGCCGCTTAAGAAATTTAGTAATGCATCACCGAGAAACTCTAGCCGTTCATTCTGTTCACCTTCTCCTGGGTTTTCATGCACATAAGAACGGTGAGTAAGGGCTTTTCGTAGGAGTTTTTCGTCACGGAATGATAGAAGTTTGTGCATTTTTCTCTTTTGTTCTGTTGCGAAAAGTGACTGTTGGTAAATTTGTCTTTAAACATGAAAAAACCGCAAATAGCGGCGATGTTTAGTAAATCTTTGGGTAGGGTGCATTAGGCTAAAGCCGTAACGCACCGCCAGACAACTAGGTTGTTAAAAGCCAATTCAAGCAGCAAGTTTATCTAACTCAATTAAAAACAATTGCTGATTCTGGATTTTGACTTTTCCATCCTTTACAGCAACATCAATAAATTGACCAAATCTCTTAAATTTCTTACCATTAGGTGTAAGAATTGAGGAAGCTCCCTGATAGTTAGCACAACGCTGACGCATTAGTTTATCAATGTATCCAAATCCTGTAGGCTTACCTTGGTGTAAAGCAGTTTTGATAGCCTCAGCTAAATACTTTATAGCCTCATTGTAACTAATTTGAGAGTCAACTACAGTGGTTTGAGGTTGAGTCTTATTCACAACTAACTGAGGTAACTCATCTACAAAGTAAAATTCATCAGCACGCTCTTTCAGCTTTTGTTTTACATTACCTCTTTTTGCCAAGGTTATGACCTGTTTACCTTTGTCTTGTAGAAATTGAACTGGATTTACAAAGTCTCCATCTCCTGACACGAGGATAACTATATGTGGAGACGGATTGTTGTATACGTCATCAATTAAATCAGATTTAAGTTGATTGTCTGCACTATTCTTTAAAGAACAAGTAACATCCTGACATTTAAAACCAATACTTCGGAGATTCTCTTGATCTGAAGCTTGGTTTTCATATAGTGAATTATAGTAGACTCTTCTACTAATTAAACTCCCTCTTGTGTTAGCAAAGGCTAGCAAGTTCATTGCTAGTTCTTGATTTAAATAAACATTTTGAAAATCCCAGTAAATACCAACTTTTAGTTGTTCTTGACTTGTTTTTACGTTTGAATTTAGATGAGCGTTGGTCATCGTAGTATGTCCAGATTTTGTTTTGGTTTGCTGGACAGCTTCAACAAATCACACGTCTAGTTATAGCGTAGCTAAGAGAAAAGCAAGGTGTAAAAAACGCCTCCCATTATCAAGCTTTCTACTTAGGCTTTTGTTTGGTTCAAGTCTCAGCCGTAGAACTCCTGGCTTACTACCAAGCATCGCGTCATCCTTTCTCCTGAATGTTCACCCAAACATCTTGTCTTACCTTTAAAAATCTAGTCAATCAGTAAACTAGATATCTGTCTGAATATTCAGCCGAAGGGATAACACGAAGAATGGCAGTAAACTAGGAGTTCTGCTGCTGAGACCACACCAAAACTTTGCACTTTAGAGTGAAATTATTTTGCTGCCTCTATTACAGAGAATCACACAGTGTCAAAGTTCTGTCAATACCCTTTTTTGTGAAAAATTACACAGGCGATCTCCAGATACAATAACTTCATAATTCACTTTTAGTGTTATTTGATTAAGATTTACTTTTCAGCAATACATTGTGCTAAACCAGACCTTAAGTTCTTGTTCTTGCTTTCTACTAGGACAACTACCGAACTGCGCACTAGCAACTGTTCGGAAGACAGGCTTAAGATAAAATCACAAAAACCATTTAGCCCTCATTGACTATCAACTGTAAAATCTACTCTAGAAAATAAGCTAATTTCATAATTAAATTTGCGCCTAATTTCTAATAGAATAGGGCTAATTATCATTTCGCTTCTAGCTTTATCGGAACTCATAGCTACAGCTAAATCAACATTTTCTTTAAGAAGAAACGACTGTTCAATACCGGATAATCATTTTTTGGCAAGCTTTTCAGGATGTCTTTGACAATTGTTGGAAATGAATTTATAATCACAATCAAACTAAAATATTTTAATCCTTCGCCCAAAAATACCATATTTTGGGCTATTTTTATCTAACTTTTCTTAACATTCAACATTTCTGAAAGAAATCATAATTAATAAATATTGGTGTCCTAAGCTTTTCTGTAATTTTTTCAGGCTTAGTGACTCTTATTATTGGCTCTACAGCAACTCTTTTGATAAAAATATGTATTTTTGTATCTAAGGAAATGTACATATCAAATGCAGGAGTCGCCCAAAGCCCCAATTCATCAAGAGCAGTATTAAAATCATCTATCAACGCTTGACTGCGGCGCTGATAGCCAAACTGCTGCATCATTGTTTTGACTCTCAGGCTTTTTTTAGTTCTACCAGTTCGCTGAAGTTCATTTTTGATTGAGCCTAAGTAGGCTGTATATGACATTTTGGATCTTTATTAGCTAAGTGAGTGTTCCCAAGGGGAGCAAGTATATATTTCCCTAAGTCGTGTATGTAGCTAACTTACACAAGCGATGTCTAATAACACTTGACTATTTCAGAACAAAGCTTTCCTAGTAGGAGTAGGATAAATAATCATGCCCAACCCTTCGCTACAGCCGGGTTGATGCGCGATTAAGCGGAGGTTTAGTTGTGTTTGAAATTAATAGGCGGCACAGACAACCCAGATGGAACATTACAGAAAACCTGGCTGGATATCTCTTTATGATGCCCACCATTCTGGTTTTGGGGATTTTTGTGGTATTGCCCATTCTCTATGCTGTCTTCCTTTCCCTACACAAAGTTCAACTTCTTGGCGGTATTGAGTACCAGTTCATCGGCTTTCGCAATTTCACGCGCTTGGTTGAGGATGAACGAGTGTGGATTGCTTTGAGAAATACAGCAGAATACGTTGCCATTGTTGTCCCAACTCAAACTATCCTCGCTCTAGTGCTAGCAGTCACACTGAATTCTAGTATTAGGGGGAAAAACTGGTGGCGCATCCTTTATTTTTTGCCAACAGTCACCTCTTCAGCCGTTTTGACACTGATTTTTATGTGGATTTATAACACAGATGGGCTACTGAATGATTTTCTGGCTTCTGTGGGGCTACCTACGTATAACTGGTTAGGCGATCCTGCCGTTGCCCTGAAAGGCATCATGATCATGAATATTTGGTCAACAGCGCCGTTTTACATGGTGATTTACCTAGCGGCGTTGCAGGATATCCCGCAGTCACTTTACGAAGCCGCCGAACTGGATGGGGCGAATGGGTGGCAAAAGTTTCTCCATGTCACCATCCCCATACTCCAGCCTGTCACCTTCTTTGTCGTCGCGATGGGGGTGATTGGGACTTTTCAATTATTTGATCAGTCTTATATCTTTTCTGGCGGTACTGGCGGCCCAAACAATGCCACCCTAACAGTAGTACTACTAATTTACCAAGCTGTATTTCGGAATTTACAGATGGGTTATGCAGCTGCGATCGCTTTTTTATTAGCAGCAATCATTATTGCCATTACTTTGATTCAGCAGCGACTCTTTGGAGGTGAAAGACTTTGACTAAAATCTCTCCCTTTTCCTGGCTCAGAGTACTGCTATATCTCATACTCACACTCTATGCGGTCATCACTCTGATTCCTTTTTTGTGGGCACTTTCATCATCATTTAAGCCTCTATCAGAAATTGTCAGTGGTGGGCAAAGTTTTCTACCACAGAATTTCACTCTTGACAACTACAAGCAAATATTCTTACAAGAACCCTTATTTTGGCGCTGGTTATTTAACAGTGTGCTAATTGCTGTTAGCGTGACAATTTTAAACTTGCTACTTAACTCAATGGCAGGTTACGCCTTAGCCAGACTTCGTTTTGCTGGGAAACGCTTCTGGTTCTTGCTGATTTTGACAGTCTTAGCCGTTCCCGCTCAAATTACCCTCATTCCTACCTTTTTGATTTTAAAAGCGATCGGTTGGCTAAATTCTTACCAAGGCATGATCGTGCCCAGTATGGTCAATGCTACCTTCATTTTCATGATGCGGCAGTTTTTCGTCAATTTTCCTAGGGAATTAGAAGAAGCCGCCCAACTTGATGGCTTAAATACCTTGGGTATTTTTCGGCATATTGTCTTACCCCTAGCCAAACCCGCCCTAGCAGCACAAGCAGTTTTTGTCTTCATGGGTAGCTGGAATAATTTTTTGCTACCTGTAGTCATTTTGTTTGACCCAGAAATGTTTACCCTCCCCTTGGGACTCAACACCTTCAAAGGTCAATACATCAGCTATTGGAACTACATCATGGCAGCTTCTATGGTATTTACCCTACCAGCTTTAGGAATCTACGCCTTTTTCAACCGCTATTTTATTCAAAGTGTCACGTTTACTGGTGGCAAGGGATAATAGGCATTTGTCAAAAGTCAAGAGTTAAAAGTCACTGCTTATTTCCTCCTTCTCCCCACACACCCTCCCTTGTCCTCATTCTCCCCCTGCTTCCTCACTACCCTCGTCCACGATCCCTACTGGAACTAGAACCGTATTTTGGGCAACAAATTGCACTCTTAACGTGATATTGGTATTACAGCGACTTAATCTCTATATATCAGTTAACAAAACATTATGGGTTTTGCAGACCTATCGATCGCAGAGATAGCAGCAGACTACAGAATTCCTGTGGCCAAAGGGTTTTCTCTGTCCGAGCAACTCTTAATTGCCGATAAACACCAAAAGACCCGTTTGGCTTTGGAGGCTGCAAAGGCAATTATTTCGCAATTATTGTCTGAGAAATACCCACAAGGTACTAGGGACTTGGTGGGCAATACCGAAGCCATTAGAAGGGCTATCTGGGGCTTTGGTTCATGGCTCATGGCAAAGAACAATTAGCAACATAGAGATTGAGTAACGCTAACTAGCTGTGTTGAGTGTCAAAATCTTTAAGGGGAAACAATGTTTAGAAGATTAATTGGCGTTGTTGTAGCTACTGTTTTGCTAACGTTTCAGTTTATTGTCGGTAGCGCGACAGCAGTAGAACTGGATGCAGCCACCCGAACAGTACCATTAAATGAGCAGGGTGATACATTTGTACTAAGCTTGAAACAAGTCAAAGAAGGTAAACGCTTATTTCAATACGCTTGCGCTCAATGCCATGTAGGAGGCGTTACCAAGACTAATCAAAACGTGGGACTTGAGCCAGAAGCACTAGCTCTCGCAACACCAAACCGCAACAATATTGAAGGCTTGGTGGACTATATGAAAAATCCTACTACTTATGACGGTGAAGAGGAGATTTCTGAATTACACCCCAGCACCAAGAGTGCAGATATTTTCACTGAAATGAGAAATCTGACTGACGATGATTTGAAAGCGATCGCTGGTCATATTCTTCTACAACCAAAAGTTGTTGGCGATAAGTGGGGAGGTGGCAAAATTTATTACTAAAGCTAGTAATTAGTACTGAGGTCTGGGTGCTGAGTTTTGAAATAAGGGGCTGGAGGATTTGGAATATCCAACTTTTCATCCTTTCTCCTCAAAGACTCAGGACTGAGAACTCAGATCTCAGTACCTTTCAACGAACTCTCAATACTCCCATTGGTTGCGGATGCTGTATCGATTATTAACCCGTTATTTCTTCTTGGTTCTAGTAATTGTCTTAGTGGTTTATCACAGCAGTACCTTACCCGCCCAAGCTGCCAATATCGATCCGTATATAGGACGGTATTTACATATCATTGAGCCAATAGCCTTAGATGTGGATGAACAAGGCAATACTCGTATGTTTTCACCATTAGAGTTGTCTGTTGGTAAACAACTATTTGAAACCAACTGTATTAATTGTCACGTTGGTGGAGCTACTTTACCCGATCCTCAAGTATCTCTGTCTCTGACAACACTCAAGGGTGCTAATCCGCCCCGCGATCGCATTAACGCTCTTGTTACCTTCATGCGTCAGCCTATGACCTATGATGGCAGTCAAGAAACTTATTGGTGTCGTCAGCTAACTCCTAATTTTCTCTCGCAAGAGCAAGTAGAAAGTTTAGCGGCTTTCGTTCTCACAGCAGCACAAAAGGCTCCTGGTTGGGGTACGGAAAATTTTTGAGCAGGGAGCTTTTATAAAGAAAAAATAAAATTCTAGCTTTCCATTTCTACCATATAATATTTTTCTTCGTCATCTTGCTTATACAAATATTTTCCTGATTGCGCAAATTTTTACTCTTGAATCTTGTCCATTATTAAAAAAAAATTCATCTACGACAGTTTGTCATATTTGGCGTTGATTTTATTTAAAATAAGAAAGGGAAAATAAAAACCATTGGTTAGGAGAACGCCATGAAATTAATTGCGGCAAGCTTGCGGCGCTTTGGCCTAGCTGTCTTGACACTTCTTTTAGTTGTTAGCAGCTTTGCTATTTTTACTCCCAGCGCATCTGCTGAAACTTATCAGGTGAAACTAGGTAGTGATAAAGGAGCGCTAGCATTTGAACCCAAAAAGATTACCGTTAAACCAGGCGATACAATTGAATGGGTGAACAACAAAGTTCCTCCCCATAATGTGGTATTTGATGCTGCTCTCAACCCCGCTAAAAGCGCTGATTTAGCAAAATCTTTATCTCACAAGAGCTTGTTGATGAGCCCAGGTCAAAAAGAGACAACCACCATCCCCGCCGATGCACCTGCTGGTGAATACACCTTCTACTGCGAACCCCACCGTGGCGCAGGTATGGTTGGTAAAGTTGTTGTCGAATAGTTGACACTCCATGATTTTCCTTGCTTCTGAGCAAAATTAGCACAGAGCAGCCCACCATCATCCTAAAGTGACAGACACTATGGATAATCAGCGGTGTCGAGTCATATCCCTGCCTAAAATGCTGACGATGGCGTAAGCCTGGTAATGGAGGGGGTAAACTCGTCACCGCTAATTTTAATAAAATTTACTGAAAATATTTCACTATTTTGATATTGCTCATCTTCAGACTCTGCAACTCCAAAGCAACATAGCTTAAAGCCTTCCGAAGCTAAATAAAATATAAGTTAAATGCTTATCCGCTTAATAGAGTTTGTACGTTACAGAAATTAGCGCTTCATAGGGTAGAGTACACATAGCATTTGGTAATCTCTTAGGCTTCTAATAGCTGTAGAAAACTTACAGGAGAAGGTTTTGCAGTTGCCGAATGGTTGTTGCGAGGAGAATCTCTTGAGAATACTTTTATTTATACTACTGTTAGCGATCGCTCTATTTAGATTCACATTCACTCTTCCAGCACTAGCTGCCGAAACATCCGGTGGAGGTAAAATTTTTGATGCTAATTGTTCTTCTTGCCATATAGGTGGCGGTAATATCCTCATTAGCCATAAAACTCTCAAAAAAGAGGCATTGTCAGATTACCTGGAAAATTATAACCAAGACGGTATTAAAGCAATTATCCACCAGGTACAGAATGGCAAAAATGCTATGCCCTCCTTCAAAAACAAGTTAAGCAGCGAGGAAATTTTGGAGGTAGCAGCTTACGTTTTTCAGAAAGCGGAAACAGGCTGGTAGATTCACTAATAATGAAAATTATCAAGGTTAAAAAGTAAACGGTAAGGTTTTGAATTTATTCCCACCACTTGAGGCAACTGGCCTCAAGTAGCATCAAGGCATAAACCAAAAAATCTAAAATCAGCACAGTCAAGAGTCTACAGTAACTTTTGACTATAGACTCTTGACTCCCCAGACAAGAAAATATCCAGCTTAAATGCGTAACAGCTTATTTATCTGTGTCAGCGGTTTGTCTTTCTTGCTTGAGTTCACGCAACTGCTGTATGAGTTTTTTGCCAGATTCCACAGTGGGAGTTGGCTGGCTTGTGTTGCTACTCGGTGCAACTAATGGTTTAAGACTAGTTGCTGGTGTCGATTCAGGAGCAGCTAATGGTTTAAGACTAGTTGCTGGTGCAGGTACAGACTGCAATTTATTGATTAATGAATTGGACAATGGTTTAGCAGTCGGCGCGGGTGCAGGTACAGACTGCAATTTATTGATTAATGAATTGGTTGATGGCTTGGGCTGACTGTTATTGATTGTCGAATTTAATAATGGTTTGAGAGTCGTTCCGGATGCAGGTACAGGCTGACTGTTATTGATTGTCGGATTTAACAACGGTTTGAGAGTTGTTGCCGATGCTGGTGCAGGTTTTTGAGTATCTCCAGTAGCGTTATTGCCGTTATTTTTGAACTCTAGGCTAAACGGGTGATGAGCAATCTGCTTATCTCCCTTTGGAGGATTAGTACTGAAATACTCTCTGGCTTTTACTTGCAAAGCAGGCGATACTGATTGCCCTTCAAACTTGATATCTAGAACTTTGCCATCAGGGTCTACTACTAATCGACCCAATACTAAACCTTGTAGATCGGGTTTATCTGTATTAATAGTGTCACGGATAACACTTTTTTCTACAGCATTTGGGTATTCTTGCTGAACTGTTTTTCTCAGTGCTTCGTAAGCATTGATCTGAGCGATCGCCTTTTCTGTTCCTAATGCAGGCGAATTAGATATATTCGGTGTAGTTCCTAGTTTTCCCGGTTGTAAGCCTTCTGTAGCTATGGTTAAATTATCACCAGCTTGCGGAGTTGTTCCAATACGAGCTATTAGTTGGTCGTTTTGCAAAACTTGAGATGCATTATCTCCAGGCTGAGTAGTTTGTGCTGTGGTGTTGCCATATCCTGGTGTCACTGGGGTAGCGTCAACAGGAAGAGGCGCTGGAGAGGTTGGCAGCCCAGCTGGTAGTTTGCCCTCCGGTAATACAGGCAATTTGCTGATAGGTAGCGGCTTGGCATCGCCCAATGCTATTTCTCTATTATTAAAACGCGGAGCTGGTGGTGTAGTGAATTTGCTATTAGCATTGAAACCAGAAGTATCAAATCGGAAATCTCCCTTGGAATATGTCCGTAACGACTGCTGTTTGGGCAGAGAGGAAATGCGGTAATTATTTGGTGATGAGGGGATAGGTGGTAATACCAGCTGACTAGCACTAGGCGCAGGTGGCGGTGGCAACGGGGGTAAACTCGATTGAGCACCCATATCCAGTTGCGGCATTTGGGATTGTTGTAGCAGAACTGAGGATTGTGGATTAATTGGTGCAGATGAGCCTGGAATTTGTGGCAGCCGACTTTGATCGGCTTGGCTTAATTCCATGACTCCAACCGTTTTAGATGATGCTGATTCTTTGGGTTTATTAGAGTCTACAGGTACTAATGGCACAATCAACGCAATAGCACCGTGGATGCCAAGAGAGGCTATAGCTGCTATCCCAGTCGGCTGGGTTAAGATTTCTGGTAGATTTTTTAGCAGGGAGACGTAAGACATAGCTGTTATCGTTCACTCGGCTCGGTTGCAGTTGACTATCAATAAATTATTTTTCAAGCTCTAAATTATTTTTCCGGCTCTATCGCAATATAGATAGATGCGTCCCTCTAAAAATAATAGCTTTCTATACTGGACACAAAACGGCCAGTTTGCCATTTTTTTAGGTTTAAATTTTGTAATAAAGTAATATTGTACTTCAAAGTTGCATTTGCCGACTTAGCAAGTGATAAATTAATATGTCCAATTTTTATAACTTGCACAGTTCCAACTAAAACTTCTGTTGAGCGTTGATAACTGATTTTATAATTCCCAATGCCTTTACCTACAGTTATTTTACCTGGCTATTTAGAAAGTGCGATTGCCTACCGCCAACTAGAAAAATCTCTACAGCAGTTGGGTTTTCCCACAGTTATAGTACCCTTGCGCCGCCGAGACTGGATAGCTTTACTTGGTGGTAGCCCTGTGACACCAATTTTGTGGCAACTCGATCGCACAGTAAAGCAGATATTAGAGCAATACAACAGTTCTCAAATTAACTTGATCGGTCATTCAGCAGGTGGTTGGATATCTCGGATCTATTTAGGAGAAAAGCCTTATTTCGGACGCGGAGAAGTCAAATCTTCCCTGTGGCAAGCTCATTCTTTAGTTGCAACTTTGATTACCTTGGGTACACCTCATGTTAGCCAAGAACGCTGGACACGCTGGAACTTGGACTTTGTCAGCAATAATTACCCTGGAGCTTTTTACAAAAATGTTCGTTACGTTTGTGTAGCTGGCAAAACTATTTTTGGAGAAAGGCGACCTGGTAGCTGGTTAGCTTACAGCAGCTATCAACTAACATGTGGTCAAGGCAACACTTGGGGAGATGGAATCACGCCCATTGCAGCGGCTCATCTTGATGGCGCGGAAAATATTGTCATTGAAGGGGTCAGACATTCTCCAAGAAGCCCTGGTATTTGGTACGGCTCACCAGAAACCCTCCAAACGTGGGCACAATATTTGGCTTAAGTATATCCAAAGGTTAAATTTTCTTAATATTTCTTAGCTAAGATTGTAATAATAATACACATTTATATCATGTAAAGAGGTGTCAGCCATGCAAAGTACCAAGTTTGATAGGATTTTGCGGCGACTAGCTACAGTATTATCAGTCGTGATTCTAACCTTGTGCCTGATTGACCTCACTACTGGAGTGTTACTGTCTTTTTATTACGAACCAACAGCAGGCGGCGCTTATCGGTCATTGAAAATGATTGATACCGCAGTGCCTTACGGTTGGTTATTTCATAAAGCGCACAATTTTGCTGGTAATGCTGTAATTGCGATCGCACTAATTCAAATTGTGGTGATGTTTTTAGGAAGGCAATTTCGCCAGAGTTGGCTAACTGCTTGGATTAGTGGAATTTTATTTACCCTGAGTGCGATTGCTCTAGATTGGACAGCAATGCTCCTAGACTGGACTCAACAAGGATACTGGCGGTTTAGTATTGAGTTAGGAACAATCGAAGCAATTCCTTTGATTGGTGGACAATTACGAGAAATCCTGATTGGAGGAGGCGCAATCAATACCATAACTGTTCAACACCTTTACGCCTTAAACAGTTATATTATTTCGCCCATCGCTCTATTGCTGGCTGTAATGCATTTATCGGCTTTGCTGTGGCAGGAGAAGGAAATGTACAGCGACTTTAATCAACTACCAGAAGCTTCACTAGTGGAAAGTTGAGCCAGTTTTGCCAGAGGAACTTCTTCGACTTCAGGTAACTTTTCTAGAGATAGACGAGTAGACTGATTGGCACCAGATAAGCGTTTTAAAAGATTTGGTCTGGGGTCGTGTAAAAGGTAAATAATGCGATCGCCCACTTCCCATTCTTGATTAACGGGCATTACCTGTAAGCGTTGTTCTCGTTCTACCAACAACGGTATCAATACTCCAGTCCGAATCTTTTCCTGGATGTGATCCTGCTGGCTAGCAAATTCCAACTCATTAAGTGTCGTTGTTCCTAACTTCACTCGCCCATCATTTAAATATTCATTCCACGTTTTAATTGCCAAGTCAGACACAAAAGCTTGGTTAACTTTACTAGTTGCAGAAGTATTTGCTTGGGGATCGCGAGGAAAAACCGCTAATACACGCGGCGGATTAAATTCCTCAGCCGCCCGTTGCGCCAAGATAAAGTTTACCTCACCATTACTAGTCATCGCCAGAAAAGTGCCCATAGAAGCCAGTCCCGCCTCTTCTAAAACAGCGGTATCCAAGGCGCTGCTAGCAATCACCCGCAAATCTTGAGCTTCGGCTTGGGCAAAGCAATCCGGGTCTGTATCAATCATCACTACATTTTCGCCCCGTTCTTGAAAGAATCGGGCAATTAACAGACTTAGCGGATTGCAACCTACAATAACTGCCCCAGTTGCCTCTTTTGAGGTGATTTGTAGCCATTTAGCAATTTGTCCGGCTGTTAGTCCCTGACAGACAACTGTCATGATAATTGTCAAGAAAACCAGGGCTTTAATGGCGTCACCCCCGTTGATCCCGCGTTGGGTCAAGGAAATTGCAAATAAAGACGCAACAGAAGCCGCAACAATTCCTCTCGGTGCAACCCAGCTTAAAAACAATTTCTGCCGCCAATTCAAGTCGCTATTCCAGGTACACAACAAGATGTTAATTGGTCTGACGACAAACATCAGTACCAAAACCGTGAATAAACTGCCCCAACCCAAGGCAAAAACACTGGCAATAGATAAGTCGGCGGCTAGCAAAATAAACAGTACAGAAACGCTGAGAATGGTTAGTTGACCTTTGAAGTGCCGCAAAAGTCGTTCTTCTGGTACTGATGAGTTGGCAAATACTGCGCCTGCAATCACCGTAGTCATCACTCCCGATTCACTGCGGATAGTTTGCGCTAACGTAAATAGCCCCCAAAGTATTGCCAGCACCACCAAATTTTTCAGTTCAAAAGACAAGAAAGTAGCGCGTTTGAAAATCAAGCTCATTAAGTAACCGCCCGCAACGCCAATTGCCCCACCAACAGCAAGACGCATCAGTAACCCGACAATCGCATTTAGCGGGTCTGCATCGCCGTTTAAAATCGTATCGAGGACAACGAAAGCCAGAATAGCCCCAACTGGGTCAATTAAAACGCCTTCGCCTTCTAACAGTGTGGCTACTTGGCGATCGACATTTATTTGTTTCAGTAATGGATTGATGACGGTTGGGCCTGTCACCACGATTATAGAAGCGTAGAGAAAGGCGATATTCCAGGGAAATTCACCTAACCAGTGCGCCGCCATACTCCCACCCAGCAGTGTGATTAGCGTTCCCAAGGTGACGAGTAATTGTAGGCTGACTGAAACTCTACCCAACTCTCGTAAATCCAGGTTGAGTCCACCTTCAAACAAGATTATCGCCGTTGCTAGGGCGACAATAACTTCCAAACCCGTACCTAGCAAATGGGGATGCAATAAACCAATACCATCAGACCCCAAAAAGATGCCTAATAGCAGCAACAAAACAATGCTAGGTACCCGGAGATAGGCAGCCAGCACTTGGGCGCTAATACCTGCAACGACAGCAGTCACCATCTGTAAGGTGATTTCAAAAGATGCTTCCATGTTGTAGATTTTGAGCGATAAATATCAAAATCTTTTGTAAAGAAGAGTAAATATTACCTCTAAAGGGTACAACATCACACCATTTACTCTTGTTAAATTCAAACTTTTTTTTATACTTAGTTTCTTATAATACTGTATTTCCATCTGGTTGGCAAAAAGCAGTAGGTTTGGGCGTTGGGCATGGGGGAGATGAAATGCTTGACCTTTGACTTTGGACTCTTGACTCTTGACAACTAATTTTTTAGCTAAAAAAATTTTTTGGCAGAGACTGTTGACATCAACTGAAAAATCCGTTAATTTATAAAAGGTCTGAGTCCAAACGCCCCCATCGTCTAGAGGCCTAGGACACCTCCCTTTCACGGAGGTAACGGGGATTCGAATTCCCCTGGGGGTATTGAAAAATTAAGACTAAGTTTGATATAAAAGTCAAATGAGTCTACACAATTCAAACAGGAAACCTGTCCTAAATGTTGATATGAATCTAGGATAGGTTTCTTATAATTTAAAATCATTGATGAGTTAGCTGGCCTACACGTTGGTATACAGCCAAAAGATTTAACCGCAGATCCTTACTGAGGCGATTTTCAATGATTGTCACTGGCATAGTAAGTTTAGGCCAAATTTGGATTGTATAGCAGAGATTTGTACCGATAATCTCACCCAAGGAATAAGGCTCTAAACACCAGCTACCAGAAAAGCCCTTGAAATCTCCTTCTACCATGCAGAATTTGATTTCCTTAGGGAAATGTTCTTGCAAATCAAGTACTACACGGGCACAAAAGTTAAAGTTGAGTAGGCGCTGAGAACCGACTTGCTCTAAGCGAATACCACCGTCAGGATGCTCCAAGAGCCTACTTTTAGCCAGGTTGGGAATGAAGTCAACTAAGGCTTCATAATCCGTCAGCACTTTCCAGATTTGTTCTACTGGTTGAGGTATCTGGATTTTAGCGGTGATTTGCCGTTGTCGCTCTGCTATTTTCTCAATTTGGATTTCCACAGGTGGCTCACCACCTGTATCAACAGCCAAATTTAGTTCGAGGTTGGTTTCGTCACTAGCGGCATTAACATCCATGTCCGCTGAAGTTTTAGGTTTTTGAGTCACTGTCAGAATATAGTTTGCTTTCGTCAGAAAACTGGGGTAGGGTCAGGGTAAAACAAATTTTGCTCAGATCGGAATCTGAAATTTGCATACTCTCAACGGCAATTGTCCCATTTAAATGCTGTACAAGGGACTTGGCTAGAGCCAAACCCAAACCAGTCCCAGGAGTCCAGCGTCCTTTACCGCGACGGAACTTGTCAAAGATGTAAGTCGCTTCTTCAGAAGAGATGCCGCGTCCTATATTAGTCACCTTAATAATAACTTGATCGACCAGTTGATTGACTTGATGAGTGGCTTGCAAATCTACAATGGTGTCATGCTCTGAGTATTTACAGGCATTAGTGAGTAACTCTTGCAGGATGCGGTCAAAACTTTCAACTTCAGTTTGTAGCCTTAACGAATCCTCTGGTAAATCTAGGGTAATGCTTAATCCTTTCTCGGCTAGTTTTCGCTCGAAAGAAGCAGCTAAATCCTGAATTCGTGTATTTAAATCTATAGTTTCAAATTGTGGAGTTGCTTGTTGAGACTCTAGTTTTTGGAGTGTCAGCAAGTCATTAATCAAATTTATTTCTTTGGTACATTCCTGCTCTAAGATATCGAAATATCGATTCTGGCGCTCTGGTGCTATTCCTGGCAGACGCAAATTCCGAATTGACATCAGCATATTTGTCAGTGGGTAGCGTAAGCGATCGCTCATATTGCTCAAAAATTCATCTTTGAGTTCATTGAGTTCTCGCAACTGCTCAACATATTGCCTTGTTCTTTCGTGCAATTTAGCTTGCAATTCCAGACTGCTTTGGAGTTTAGCTGTCCGTTCATCTACTAAATTTTGCACTTGGCGTAATGTCTGTGACTGAATAATCGCATTACTAACTTGTGCGCAGACCATTTCCACAAGATTTAATTCTGCTGCTTGCCAAGTTCGAGCTACTGCTTGCTGTAGAACTAAAAATCCTAATACTCTGCCTTGACTCTCTAATGGCATTAACAGCACTGCCGGGAACTGCTCTACGCCAAATAGTTGAGCTGCTGTGACAATATCTTTTTGTTCTGTATAGTCATTAATAACTACTGGTTTTCCTGATTCTGTGAATACGCGCTGGCATAAACCACACTCTGAAACCACAAAGGTCTGATCTTTCAAGATATTGGATGCGCTAGAAGGGGCATCCTTAGACCATTGTCCAGTTACTGTTGCTTTAGCATTGGGAATTTGTTTTTTAGAGCGAGTCCGAAATAGGGGATCTGTATATTTCAACATAATGAACAAACCCCGATCTGCCTGTAGCGATTCCGCCGTAGAGGTGAGCGCTAATTGGAGCATTTGGTTTAACTCCAAGTTGCTCCGACTCAGTATGGTTAATTGCTTGATCAAGCTTTGATGTTGGCTGCTTTTTTGCAAATGCTGTTGTTGCAACCCAATCAATTGCGATTGTGCGACTTGAGCAACAGCGATCGCGCAAGATGACTCTACACTTTTTAGAAGTTGTTGTTCTGACTGAGACCAATTATGGGGTTGAAATTTAATCAGACTAATAACCCCATTATTTTTACCCCGAAAGCGGGTAGGAATTGCCAAAACAGCTTTTATTGGTAGTGGCAAAGATTGACAACCAATTTCTAGACTTTTTTGAATTGTGGAAATGTCCTCAATATTTAATGGTTCAGCCGCACATTGAACTACATGGAGTTCCATGAGCAACTGTTCCATCGAGAAGATTTCGTCTGACTGCGGTAAACCTAGATATTCTTCTGTACACCAACTAACAGTAGTCGCTTCAGTAGATGGCTCGCTCATCACTGTAACTAAGCAGCAATCTACTCCAAAAGCCACTCCCAGCAATTTAGCCAGATCTTGCAGCATCAATACCGTCGCTGGTTTGTTAGCGATGATTTGATTAATCTGTTGTAACAACTGGTGGGCTGGTTCTTCCGGATGCTGCATCAGCTTGACTGGGTATGATTGTAGTCGATCTACGTCATCTGGGCACTGTGGCGGCGATGATAAACGCTTTTTCATTCCTGGCACGCTCTTGGATAACGACCCCATTTTTTTTTGCACCCAACCTCTTGGCTTAGTTGTTCACCCATCCTATGTTTGGTGCACCCTGATGAATTGCAAATCTTGTATGAAGACTTTCTCTCACCTGTTATAGCCCCTTTCTATTTCAGATGACTAAGTTTTTGGTATATTAAACGAATTTTTACACAGGTAATAAGATACCTAAGATATACTAAAACGCTCTTGCTAGATAATGTCTAACTCAATCGGGTTAGGTTAATTTACTAACTTTGACTTAGAATATCCTGTCCGTAACTATACATAAACCGTAATTTCTCTGGAATTGAGGCAAAAACTCCGCCATTGCTCTCAGTGTTAACACTGAAAGCCATAGAGAAAAAATGCATATTTTTTTCACAATTCCATTACTCAGTGAGCTAGCCTTTTTTAGGTCTTGCTCAAAGTAAAATCCGATTTAGGCAGAGCTTCAGAAACAATGTAGATACCTGCTTGATAGTAGCAGCCAAGTATATATGGGTATTGTTGCTTAACTCCTATGGTCGATAATCATTAATTTAATATGCCGATGGTTAGAATCTGTCAAGTGATGTCAAACCCCCTGTGCCGTAAATTGCGATCTTTTTGAGACGATCTACCTGTCACGTAGCGTTTCCTGCGGAGACGCTACGCAAACGCTTTGAATTCAAAATTCAAAATTAAAAGTACCCATAAACAACTCCATCTCCTTGTGGGTGGATTTTTAGGGAATGGAGAATAGAATATCTGACAAGTGTTGGTTTTTTACAAAGACGTGGAAAGGGGGACAAGGAGGGAAAGAGAGACAAGTAGGGGGAAGAAATGCTTGACCTTTGACTGTTGACTCTTGCCTTCTTGCCCAATCCCCCAAGTCCGCGGGTGGCTGTCCCTGTTCACCCACAAGAGGATGGAGTTTCCCGCCGAATTTCAATGAAATTTAACGACTATATGTCTAAATTACTTTATATATATAATATTTGTTTATATGCTAAATAGCATTACATAATGAATGCAGCCCAATTACCATTTAGCAAAACTGGGCTGCATTCAAGTGAATATAAATTTATCCAGCCAAACTCTCGATACTCAGAGGAACCATATCGCCATTTCTTGTGAGTCCTAAAAGCATCGGTTGTTGTGGTTGAATGACTTGACCTGTAAGTACACAACGTTCTTCTTGTTGAGCTGTGGCCGCTATGCTCGCTCGAATATCAGTTCGCGAAAATCGAGGTTTCCACTCACCGGATTTTTGCTGCACATAATTCCAGAGGATATCTCGAATTAAGGCTTGATATCCTTGATTGCCAGCTATATCTTTGAGTTTCTCTTTAAGTTCTCTCTCTAGACGGATGCTGGTAACTTCCATGTCGGTGGTTGGCGTGCGAGCGATTGTATGCATGACTTTTTCTCCTTTAAAGTATGGACAGGATAGTAATACAAGTGTAGTATGTTTAAAGGAATGTTCAATAGGTGAAATTTTCTGTGAAATCCATTTACTCCATCTCTACTTCTTTATGTGCTACCAACTGCCGAGCCAGTCGGGAATTAGCACTTTTGGGAGTGGAGTATTTTTTTATGGGTAATGGTGGCCAAAAACATGGGCAAATCACAGAGGGTAATTATGATTTTAGATATCGCAGCATTATTGGGCTGAATGCAAAACCACAACTAGACGCAAGAAGCGGGAGGTACAGGCAGAGTCATACTGTACCGATATAGACCAGAAAACTTTGAGGTCAATTTCCCACCCCCGCTTCAGCTAAAAAAGAAGCGGGGGTTTTTTAATAAGGAGTCAAGCTGTGACGATCGCAATGCAAGTGTTAGAGCAATCCGTAGTGGTATTTTCTCAAAATTACTTGCCACTGTGTCGGGTCAATATCAAGCGAGCAATTGTACTGTTAGTAACAAACAAAGCTGAACCATTAGGTTTGTCTACAGAAGTTGGATGGAAAATCCATTCCCCTAGCTTGATACTTGATGTACCAAAACACATTCGTTTGAAAATTGCTTCTGGCGAAAGGACTTGGAAAGTTCCGCCAGTGAATCGGCGAGAAGTGTTGCGGCGAGATCATCACAGTTGCCAATATTGCGGTAGTAAAAAATCTCTAACACTAGATCATGTAATTCCGCGATCGCAAGGCGGTCCTCATGCATGGAATAACGTAGTCATAGCTTGTGAAAGATGTAACTCCTATAAAGGGAATCGCACCCCTTTTGAAGCTGGTATGCAACTGCGTACCAAACCCAAAGCACCAGTCCATCCGGCGATTTCTTTTGCCGAACAGTTCTGGATAAATGTGCAAGCAAACCTGGAATAACAGGAGAGCAGAAGGAATGCTGAAACTAACTTATACCGAAAGGAGCTTTTACTTAGAGTGCCTGAGCCTATCGCTGGAGGAATGGGTAGCACAGCGCGTAATTTTGGCACTACGAGTCGGTCAATCTATTTGTGTTGAACCCAGCACTGCTTCCTTTTTGCTTCCTGTTGATTTACCAGGAGTAGAAAAGCTCAAGGCTGAGGTAATATGCAATGACAGTGAAATCATGGCACTGTCTACCTGTGATACCGAATATCTAGAAGTAACTCTCCGGGGTTCTTGGCTTTCTGATGGTTCAGAGGAGGCTATTGGTGTGTTCGTTACAAAAATGAGCGATCGCACTGAGTTCTTCTTGCATAAAATTTGGCAAGAAGCACAAGCCTGTGCTAGAGCTATGAGTGAATGAGGGGATGAGGAAGACAAGAAGGACAAGGGAGACAAAGGGGATAAGGGGAAATAACCAATGCCCTATCCCCTATGCCCCATGCCCAATAATTTACTTTTGCATTTCCATTAGTTCGGGGACTGTCACAAATCGATAGCCTTGCTGTTTGAGTTTGCTAATGATTTCTGGTAAGGCTTGGACAGTTCTTTGGCGATCGCCTCCGCCGTCATGCATTAATACAATAGATCCTGGTTTCGCATCTCTTAAAACATTCTTGATAAATACTTGATACTTAGCATGAGGATCGGTATCGGCGGAAGTTTGCGACCACATGATTACAGCATCTTTTTGGCTTTTAGCGTAAGCGGCTAGTCCGTTATTTAAAACGCCTCCGGGAGGGCGAAATAAATTAGTTTTAACTCCGGTAGTTTTGTAGATAAGTTCGTTTGTACGCTCAATTTCACTTTTGGCTGTGGCTTCATCCATTTTTCGATACCAATGATGCCACGTATGATTACCGATCGCGTGTCCTTGGGCTACTACTTGTTTCGCAATTGTGGGATTGGCTTGTAAAGCTTGTCCTACCCAAAAGAATGTGGCTTTTACATTATTTTGCTTGAGAATATCGAGCATTTGTAATGTAGTTTTAGGCCAAGGGCCATCATCAATGCTTAAGGCAATAACTTTCTCGTTATTGTTAGGTTGAACATGATACACAGTTTGTCCCTGAAATTTATCTGGAACGCTAAAAGAGAGGTTTTCTACTTTAGCTTGTGACTGTAATTGAGGTTTATCTTGGCTGGTTGTCTTTTGTTGCAGAACTTGTACAGCGTGAAGTTGACTTGTTAGTTGTTTGGTGTTTGATTGTGGAGAAATACTTGCTGGTGTAAAGCTGCAAGCTGTTACTGAAAAAGCGATGCCTAATGGCAAGATGCTCCGCATCAACGCCACTCCACTAATTATCTTTTGTCGCTGGTATTGATTGTGTGTCACATCAGGGTGCCAAAAACTCACACCATCATAAGCGGCAAGTTTTAATTTGTAATGAAGTTGATGAGTTAATAGTGTGTGGAGAAGCTCATTGCAAACCAGGCGAGCAGATTTGAGGATAATTTTAGCTGCTTCTTAGAATACTGATAAGATAATTAGCATAAGAACTTTTACTAGTTAGAAAACAACTGCGATCGCTTGCACTTAATTTGACACTTTGAACAAAAGCGATCGCCCTGTGAACACCATCATTCCACTTCAGAACAAGAAAGTTCGAGCAAAAAGGTAGAGCGATCGCCTTCACAACACCATCAGTCTACTTCAGAACACCATCATTTCACTTCAGAACAAGAACATTCTCGTTTGGAACAAGAACATTCGTGTTTGGAACTCGAAACTTTGAGTTCAGAACATGAAACTTCGAGTTCGGAACTCGGAACTTGGAGATAAAAGCTTGAATGATGAGGTTGGGAACTGGAATTTTACTATTCTGAAGTGAGAGAATCGCGTAAAGCTGCTAAATTTTCACGCACAGTTACAGTATAGGGATGATCCACTCCTAATTGTCGCTCTAAAATATCCAAAGCTTGGATGTACAAAGGTTCGGCTTGGCTGTATTTTCCTTGGGATTCGTA
>JAVRCV020000076.1:0-21823 GCA_034530615.2 Aulosira sp. ZfuVER01 | reverse complement strand
CCGTTCATTCTCTCAATATTAGTGTACCTCATTTACCTGCAATTGGCTGTAAATAATCAACTTCACGAACTTAACCAGCAAGTTGACACCATACCTAATCAAAAATAAGGTATTTCACCTGTGATGTCGTCATAATTCAGGACTCAGATTTTAAATAGGAATTATTTTTTAGTTCATCTACCAACAGATATAAAAATATTATTACTGTTCCCCACTAGTTCGCAGAGCGTTTCCATCGGGTAGGGTGTGTACAGATGAAATTAATACCTATAAGTCTACCTTAGGATGATGCCTTGTTCAGTAAAAATTCCTTAGCCTAAATTGAGAGTTCAATGAAGCGTAAGGAAAAATTTTATGACGAATAATGTTTCCCCTGATATCAACAAGAGCGATAATAAGTCGCTCTTAACTGGCGTTCTGTTGATTATTTTAGGAATTATTGCGATCGCTATCCCTACTATATCGACGATTTTTGCCGAAGCTTGGGTTGCAATAATTCTGGCCTCTGCTGGTTTCGCTAAACTATTCTATGCCTATAACACCCGCGAGTCAGGCGGCTTAGTTTGGAAAGTTTCGCTAGGTGGACTGTACATTGCAACGGGTGTGATGCTACTGATTTACCCTTCTACAGGTATCCTGACATTAACTCTATTGCTGGGTAGCTTTTTGTTAACCGAAGGTGTTTTCGAGTTAATTCTGGCATTTAAACTGCGTCCGCAACATAACTGGACATGGGCATTAGGTAACGGTATCATCACCTTAATCTTGGGTGCAATGATTATGTTCCAGTGGCCCTTTAACGCACCTTGGCTGATTGGAACGCTGCTTGGTGTTAGCATTCTGTTCACTGGTGTTTCACGGACGATGCTGTCATTGAACGGACGTTCTACCTTGAGTAACCCTGACCAAGCCGCAGGAACAGCTTAAGGGTATATTTTTGTGTAGGGTGAGCATTTTCTGAAATTTCACGCTCACCTAGGTGGAGCGATCGCACTATTTGCAATATGCTGGATGAAGTTGACTGCGATCGCTCTTGATTATTCATACTTGCAAATCTGCACTCTTACCAATGCGATCGCGCTCGTGTGGTTTTAATAGATATGACATATCCGGGCCAGAGGGAATAATACCACCGGGATTGAGTGGAAATAGATTTCCATAGTAGTCTTGTTTCACACTTTCTATGTTGCAAGTATCAGCCACACTCTGAAGCTGATACATATCCCTGAGGTAGACTCCTAAGTTGGGATAATCTTGAATTCTCCGGCGATTACACTTGAACAACCCATAGTAAGCAACATCAAAACGGAATAATGTTGTAAACAGGCGAACATCTGCAAGGGTGACATTATCTCCACACAGATATCTACTTGTCTGTAGGGCTGCTTCAATCTCATCCAAGGTAGCGAACAATTCATCACAAGCTTGATTGTAAGCTGCTTGAGTTTGAGCAAAGCCGCAACGATAGACACCGTTATTCACGCTGTTGTAAATCTTCTCATTCCACCAATCAATCTTCTGTTTTAATCCTTCAGGATACAAATTCAAGGTAGGATTAGTGGCGAACTCATTGAATTCTGAGTTCAGCATGACAATAATCTCTGCACTCTCATTGTTAACGATAGTCTTTGTTTGTTTGTCCCATAAAACTGGAACTGTAGCGCGTCCAGTGTAACCAGGTTGAGCAAGGGCATACAATTGGGCTAGGCTAGCGCAACCTTCTTCTTCTTGTTCAAATACCCAACCACCTGCGATCGCAGAAGGAACAACAACGCTGACAGAGATTGCATCTTCTAATCCTTTCAGCGCCCGCACAATCAGAGTACGGTGCGCCCAAGGACAACTCAGCCCCACATAAAGGTGATAGCGCCCCGCTGCTGCTGGGTAGGAGTTATCTTTTTCTGTGCTAATAAAGTTTCTAAACTGACTGCTGGGGCGAATATACTCTCCAGATTGACTCCGAGGAGCAATTTTTGACATCATCGTATGCCACATTGTTTCCCAAACATACTTACCCAGCGTGATAATCAGCTTTGGCGGTAATGATTTTCCTTTCTTTTTTGTTGAGGTAGTCGATCCTACATTAGTCATGGTTAAGGATTAGGAGTAAAGGCTTTGGATTACAAATAAAGCTTTGCATATTGAAAGAATTGCTCGGAGCGCTTTTGCATTAGGAATCAATGTCGGTATTTTCAAGCTCTACTATTGGACGTATCTAGCTCTACCTATAGTATTGTTAGTAATTTGTATTTAATAACGATTTTATCACTTTAGCAGGAAGAAATTTATATTTTTTATTTTGTAATATAAGCTTTAAAGGTTTAAACACTTTTAATTTAAATCTCAAAATAAATACTTTTTGTAATTAGCTAATCTTTCTTAATAGATAAGCTTAAGTTTTTGTAGCATTTTTCATATTTATCTCATTTCCATTGATGCGGCTCGGTGTTGATATAAAACATTATCCATATAAAAAATCGATTTATTAGCATTATCTAACATGAATACCCTCGATCAAAATCAATCTAAGCAAAATACCAAAGTTCAACGCAGTCCTCGGACTTTAGGGCTACAGGATGCAACAGTATTAATTTCTTTAATACTGATAGCTGGCTTTGTAAGATTCGGCAACATAGAAGAACAGGATCGAAGCAACTTTCCCGATCTAACAAATACATCGGAAGTTGTTACAAATAAAGATGTCTTTATCGGTAAAACTGTGACAATTAGAAGCAAGCCAGTTCAGAAAGTAGGCTTAAGCTCTTTCACAATCAACGATCAGCCACGAATTATCCAAGAACCTATATTGGTTGTAAATGCTTCAGGTGTACCTTTCGATCTACCTGTGAATCGTAATACAAAAGTTGAAGTTACAGGACAAGTTCGTAATTTCGTAATTTCGGAAATTGAACGAGATTATAATTTGAGTTTACAGGCAGAAGACTATAAAGGATATATCAACAGACCTGCGATTATTGCTAAGTCTATTAAAGTAGTGCAATGATGGTGATGTCTCTAATTTCATCAATAGTAAACCAATAATATTGCGGCTTCGTTCTTATCCAGCCTGGGAATCAATTCCCAGGCTAATAGCTCAAGTCTACTAAAGTAGACTAAGCTGCATATTTCAGTCCATTTTAGTAGAGTTGGACTATTAGTCCGGAATTTCAATTCTGAGCGAGATGACGAGCAGCGCAATACGCGGACTTTTACAAAAAAATATCGCTTTTTCAATAACCACGAGCGTTAATTAGGTAACAGCGCCGCAAACTGTTTTTCTACGGCTTTCGCATCTTGCTTGATACTGGCACATACTTGCTGTGACATAGAATCTGGGTTTACGTCTTCGATTCCTTGTTCTATAGCTTGCAGTGTAGAAAGTGCTATTTCGCTGGGCGAAACTTTATCTAGTGGTACTTTTGCACCCATGTCTGTATCGACAGTCCCAGGAAACACACCTACTACCAACGTTCCTTGTTGGGCTAGTTCAGCACGTACCCCTTGAGTTAAGGAATAAAACGCAGCTTTAGAAGCACAGTAAGAACCAAACATTGGCACGTTCACAAAAGATGCTAAAGAAAGTAAATTGGCGATCGCACCTCCACCATTGCGTTTAAGAATTGGTGCAAAAGCCTGAATCATATATAGTCCGCCAAAATAGTTGGTTTCCATTTCCCAACGAGCAATTTCTAAGCTGCTGGGGCTGAAAAATCCACCTGTACCCAATACCCCTGCATTGTTAATCAGCAGATTTACATCTTGAGCAATCTCGGCTATCTGTGCAATTTGCTCCAGATTGGTAATATCTAACTCTAGGGGAATAATTCTTTTTGGGTGAATAGCGACAATTTCTTTAAGCGAGTCAACGTTGCGTGCAGTCGCATATATCCGCGAAGCATCTGCATCAGATAATGCTTTGACAAAAGCTTTACCAATACCTCGATTAGCACCAGTGACTAGAACAACTGAACCGTTGATATTCATAGAAAAAATGATGCAATGTTACAGGATTTTTTACGTATTTATACTATACTTATCGTAAGAACACAGCATTGCTGTGTCCTTACAGCTTGGTCTATTTACCTGAAAATAAACAAACTTTCAGCTTAAGCAGGTAAACTACTGTTCCAAATGTCACGATGCAATCGCCACTGTCCATCCTCTTGTTTCCAGATGACGATATACTTACCTGTGTCTACCGTTTGACCGTTGTGATCGCTCAACAAATATTTTCCTACTTCAATTGCTGTGTTGCCATGACTTTCTACCTCAATGGTTTCCAGATTGGCTTGGGTAATGTTGAGGTGGAAAATTGTTTGCCAAAATTCTTCAATTCCCTGTCTTGTACCGATAAAGTCGCTATGAGTCGGGAGAATTTGAGCATCCTGCGTGTATAAATTAGCTAAACTAGCTGCATCACCCCGTGCAAAAGTCTGCATGAAGTTTTGGTTCGCTGCGATAATTGCATCACGAACGTTAAGAGTTTGTGCGATCGTCATTGGTTTGAATGTTGATGCGATAATGAATTTGAGAATATAGTTCGATAAATTCGTTGTCAGGCTTTGACGTTTCCTGGTCGAAGCCTTTTCTGACTAAATAAGTCTGTATTGCTTGCCCAGTTTTTCCAACACATCCAATGTTCTATCGATGTTTTCATAAGTATGTGAAGCGTTTAAGATAAAACGAATTCGACCTTCTGAAGGTTTGACGATGGGGTAGACAATCGCAATTGAAAAAATTCCTTCTGAGAACAAATCGCGGTTAAAAGCGTGTAAAGTCTCTGGATTGGGAATAAATATAGGTATAATCGGACTTTGGCTATGACCTAAATCAAAACCCATTCCCGTGAGTTTTTGCCTCATGTAGCTATTTTTTTGATGCAGTTGGGCAATTAATTCTGGATTTGCAGCTAATTCATCAAGCGAGGCTAAGATAGCGGCTGCATCCCCTGGAGTCAGACAAGCTTGAAATAAGTAAGAGTTGGCGCTCCATTCCAGTAAAGGTATATATTTACTTTTGCAAGCAATAAAACCACCGATGGAAGCTGTGGATTTAGATAAGGTGGACATGATGAAATCTACTTCATCAGTCACGCCTAGTTGATTACAATATCCAGCACCTTGATGACCGTAAAAACCAAATGTGTGTGCTTCATCTACATAGAGATGAAAATTATATTTTTTCTTGAGTTGGACAATTTCGGTTAAAGGAGCCAAATCACCACTCATTGAATATGCAGATTCGACAATGACAATGACATTTTCGTAGTTGTGCCTGTATTTTTTCAGCTTATTCTCTAAGTCTGCTACAGAGTTATGCTTGAATGAAGCAAACTTTTTCCCTGAAAGCTTAATCCCGTCAATAATTGAAGCATGGGCTTCCCGGTCGAACAGTAAAAAATCATTTGTTCCTGGTAAAGCAGAGATCACACCTAAATTGGTGCTGTATCCTGTCGGGAACAATAAAGCAGATTCTTTACCAACTAAAGACGCCAGCCGTTTTTCCGCCTCCTTATGCAACGAAGACATACCGCCTGATATTGCAGAAGTCCCGCTTCCCGTACCAAATTTTTTGACGGCTTCGCAGACTTTATCGATAATCTTCTCGTTTCTATTTAGGCCTGTGTAGTGATTAATACACCAAATGATGCACTGGTGCAGCGTTCCCGTCGATGGACAAACTAGCTGTGCTTCTCCATCGCTACCTTCCAAGGTAAATTTGTCTTGAGAATACAAACCTGCCTGAACTTGCAATTGCTTATGCTGATAAATAGCTTCAGCTATATCTTCAAAGCTATGAGAGCCATTTGACTTTAACTGTCTTTTGAGTAAACCTAATGAGGTTGAGAGATTGACTTCATTTTTCGCGATCGCATTACTTGCTGGCTGGATATTACGCTCTATTGCTACTGTCATATCTAATTGAAGTTAAGTATGGGAATCAAGATTTGGTAATTAGGCAAAAATTTTTCGCCCAAAGCTTAGTAGTCAGGACTTAAGCCCTGACTACGAACTCATCAAAATTAATGACACGGATAAGTATGACTCTGTCACCGCAACTATGATTGTTTTGCAGCCAGCACAAAGCTTGCTTGAGAAAGCAAAGCCGCTGGCTGCCAACTTTCAAATTAGGTATAACAAAGTACTAGTGATATCTCACGACAAGCCACTGGCGTCTAAGTATTGTGAGTGAGTAATATCGGTTCAGGCGCAAGTCAATTTCTAGCGGACAATTTATTTTGGCACCTAGACACCAACTGGCTTGGATATCGATCTGAGACTGTTTCTGATAGATTGCTGACAGAATAAAAATTTGCCGTGATTGAAAAATCCTTTGCTTTTAATTTTTACCCGCAAAATTTGGTCATATAGTAAATATACCACATCTTAAGGAAAAATTAAGTTTTTTACAATTTAAAGATTATGTATTTACACTTAGGGTTTAAACTTCAATAAAAAAGCTAAATATAGGAGTTCAAACCCAGCTTGTGTTGTAAGTACGATCGATTGAGTATTTAAATAGTGCGATCGCATGGCATCTGGTGGCTATCATTCAATACAGTTCGGATAAGCCTGTTGTCTTCCCTGGTTCCCACAGAGGAATTTTCTTAACTGAACCATATAGAACTATGAGTTTGCGCCTGCTTTCTTGAGGATGGCAACTATTTTCTGCCAATTTCCTTGCTTTGCGACACTGAGGGCGGTTGCTCCCATCTGGTTTTTGACATTTAGCTGTGCGCCCTTAGCAATTAGCATTTTCACCACCTCTGCATACTCATCTTCATAGTAACTAGCTACTGGTGAGCAAGAAAACATCAGTGCAGTGCTACCTTTGTGACTTTTGGCATTGACTAAAGCACCTTTATCCAGCAGAAATTTCGTCATTTCTGCTCCAGCACGATATGTATACCGGGCTGCAACCATCAACGGAGTTATACCATTTGCATCGGGAAGATTCACATTTGCTCCCCGCCGTAGCATTAGTACCACACTCTGCATGGAACCGTCACTTACCGCCAGCGCAAAGTATTTATCAGGATCGCCACCATTATCTAGAAACTTTTTCAGCACATCAACTTGATCTGCTGAAACCGCTTCGATTAATATGTCTTGCTGGTTATCTGTCTCTGCTTGTGCTAGAGCCGCACCAGGTGTAGATAGCAACAGCAATGCTAGTACTAATCCTAGGTTGCGATGTGAGAGCTTTATTTTCATATCTCAAGCATATAAATACACTTGAGCCAAACTTCACATCGAGAATAACAATTTCCGGAATGTATAAACTTTTATCAATTTGTCATTTCTCCCCACACTCCCCACACTCCCTTGTGTCCCTTTGTCCTTAATAACCAGAATCGCGAGTATACTGTGATTCTTGAATTAAGACTTGTGACTGTTGAGCATTAACTGTTGATCCTTCTCGTCTAGCAATTTGCTGCTGTGAGAACATTTCCCGCAGAACCATTGCTGGGTCTACATAGTTGGTATCGTACTTCAGTCCCCAGTGCAGATGCGGCCCGGTAGTGCGTCCGGACATTCCTACCCTGCCAATTCTGATACCAGTTGGTATTTGTTGACCTTCGGCAATTTGAATTCCACCTGCGCGGTCAACTAGATAACGGCGACCAGATACGGTTTCGACGTGTCCTTCCATGTGGCAGTAGGTATGCTGCCACGCTCCCGATTTAATGATGATATGGGTGCCGCAGGCATCGCGATCGCCAACTTTAATTACCTTACCACCCCACCAATTACGAATGTAGCTACCTTGCGGAGCTGCAATATCCAAGCCTCCATGAAATTCCCAGTTATCTCCACCAGTAGCAGAACGGCGATAACCAAAGGCAGAAGTGTAAGCTTTAAAGTTTTCCACAGGGAAAGAGGCAGATAGCCAAGCATTACCGCTATTTGCTTTATTTGACTTAGCTTCTCTAGCTCCAGCAATTTCTGGCTTAGGTAATAGAGTCATTAAACTTCCAAGACTCAACCCTAATATTAATAAAGTAGCGCCTGATACTATTACTCTATGTTGCCGTTTACTCATTTTTTTATTCCTCAATTCAATAAAATTATTAGTAAATTGCTGGAGAATTTCAGTTGAATCTGGTTGAAAAAGCTTATATGAAAGCTGCTTGATTATTGATATCTCAATATTGGTGATATGGCAATATTTAGCTCGTCCATATTACCATGTCAAGTTATCTAGCTGACAATATAATGCTTTTTAAACTGTCAAAATTGTCTGATTAGCTATTGAAATCAAAAACCTAAAAATCAGACGTAATAAGTATTTTTCATACATTTCAGTAGACAAGTATAGTCGCTAATTAGCATAGTGGTTAGCTAGTAATTACGGATTAAGTAATTTTTAGTGGTGAATGTTTATGCTAGTTTTCACGGATGCAGTTTGTATGTAAATTCATACATTAGTATCTATAAAACAATTTTTGGCTGAGATAATTTACCCTCAAGAGAGTTGCCAATCCGGCAAAAGATTGTTAACTTAATTTATTTAAACGCTTTATTTAGCATCTATCAAAGCTTTATAGTTAAAAATGCGCCTTTGCCAGAATTCCACAAACTATGCTGACAGACATTTTGCCTTTCCAGTTTGAATTGAACACAATTGCGATCGCAGGAGCGAGTTTGTGGTCTTTGGCGCTATACTTAGCTTTTTCCCCACTCAGCGAATGGGTAATTGAGCAACTCAACCGTTGGTTTAACTTTGCCGAGCGCTCAATGTACACTAGCAAATCGGAATTTGAAAGAACTCGCAAAGCTAGAGAATCTCAAAACGCTTTTTATGCTTCTCTGTTTAGTATCGTGCCTTTTTTGATAGCTGGTGCTTTAGTTCACTGGGGTTTGGAAATCAGTTTAGGCCCTAGTTGGGGAATCAGTACAGGCATACTTGCTTGTATTGGTTCTGGTATTTATGAACTAGGGCGACGGGATGGGAGTTCTTCTGATTAAGGCAGAAGGCAGAAGGCAGAAGGCAGAAGGTTAAGATGCCTAAAGATCTATTTCTTCCTTAACCAAAGTTGCTAACTTCTGTGCTGCGCCTGCTTCGCCTCTGACATTGCGTAACTTGAGTTGCATTTGCGCTAATTTTTCGGGATGAGTTAGTAAATCTAATACCATTTCGCCAATGTCTTGTGGCTGGAGTTGTCCTACTAGTTCGGGTACTATCTCTTGTTGTGCCCAGATATTCGGCCAAGCTAATAAACCTTTGCGTCTGAGGAAGAACCAGTTAATAATTTTGGCGAAGGTTGAACCTAAACCTGGTAAATTAGCTAACAATCCCGGTAAACCATCCCAAGAACGCATAGCATCAAGTTGTTGGGTAGGTAGCAAAACAATCATTGGCACAGCTAAAGCACCAAGTTCTGCGGTGTTGGCTCCAACTGTAGTTAAGCAGATACTACATTGAGATAATAATTGATAGGCGGGCGATTCCTGCCAAAGTTCCACAGTTAAGCCATTAGCTGTTTTGAGTACTGGCTTCTGTTGGTTGTCTTCTGGGAAAATTAAGGAAGCACCACTAAAGCCAAAGGTTTCCACAAAAGAGTTTTTTTGAGAATCTGCAAAACTAGCTAAGGTTTGTAAATCCAAAGTCGGTGCTACAGGAATTACAAAATTGGTTTGGGGTCTTTTGGCGTTGATGTATTCTGCGATCGCTAATGTTAATGGTACTCCTTGGGCTAACTTTGCGGCTTTGGAGCCGGGTAATATACCGATGAGTTCGGTGCTGAGTCCTGAGTCCTGAGTCTTGAGTGAACTCTGTGCCTCTAACATCAAATCCCCCACCACAGTAAATTTGTGGGCATATTTCTGGGGAATGCGTTCAGCAACTTTTGGTGTCATCACGCCAAAGCGATCTATTAAGCTATACCACCGTGCATCCCATTCGGCATAAATAACTGTCTTGTAACCAAGTTTTTTACCAATGACAACAGGAAAAAATTGATCCCCACCCAGAAATACCACTACTCCGCAACTTCTCCAATCCCAATTATCAACAGTTTTGCCCCAAAGTAAAAATGACCAAAAATGCTCTGCCGCTTGAACTCTATCTACTTCTGGATATGAAAGAGCGATCGCCGCTTCTTTACCGCTAGCATTAGGACAAGGTGATAAAACTACGGAAATCCTGACTACAGAAGGATCGTTGCCCAATTGTTGCCGCAATGCTTTCACTACTGGACGCACCCAGGTTGTTACCTCCCCAGGCCCATTGGAGAGAATGAGAATATCTACTGGAGTCATGAGTTAATGGTGAAAAGTTAGAGGCTATTAGTCAAGAGGCAAATATTACCTAATTCGTTCCTAAGTGACAGGGACGATACTACTGATATAATTGCAGACTATGTTTGATAATGTATGTAAATTTCTTGCCGAATCATTTTCAAGTGACTTTGCAAATTGGCTACTCAATGAAGCAATTACACTCAGTGAACTTAGCCCATCTGAATTATCCCTCGAACCAATCCGCGCAGATGCACTAATTTTGTTGCAGTCAGATGAAATCGTCCTTCATCTGGAATTCCAAACTCGACCAGACGCTAATATTCCCTTTCGGATGTGTGATTATCGCTTACGGGTGTACCGAAGATTTCCTAATAAGCGAATGCGTCAGGTGGTAATTTATTTACAACCTAGCGATTCTGAGCTAGTTTACCAAACGGAATTTGTCTTAGAGAATACCTGGCACAGATTTGACGTAATTCGACTTTGGGAACAACCAACGGAACTATTTTTAAATTCTCCAGGTTTGCTACCGTTTGCAACTTTAAGCCAAACCGACGATCAAAGCCGAACCTTAGAAGAAGTTGCGGAAGTTATTGAAGCAATCACTGACACCCGCATCCGCAGTAATATTGCTGCGTCAACAGCAGTTTTAGCTGGGCTAGTATTAAATAAAGACTTGATTAAAAGAATTTTGCGGAGTGATATTATGCGCGAATCTGTAATTTATCAAGATATTTTGCAAGAAGGGCTTAAAGAAGGATTTGAGCAGGGCTTAGAACAGGGCTTAGAACAGGGCTTAGAACAGGGTTTAGAACAGGGTTTAGAACAAAAAGCCCAGGAGATTGCTAGAAATATGCTCAACGAAGGATTTGCGATCGCATTAATTGTCCGCGTTACTGGTTTAACTCTTGAGCAAGTTCAGCAATTACAGGCTAAAACAGACGAAAATCAAGCACAGTGACAATATTGCTCATGTCTGATAGTGACTTCTCACTGTCAAAAGTCAAACGCGACTTTAACTAAGTTTGAAAATAGAACCATAAATTCTGTATTACAGACTACCGTTGTGCAGTCTAAGTTTCATCAAGATTATATTGGGGAAATTGCTTGTATTAAAAATAACCGATTTAAAATCTGAATAATATCGCTTTATAGTTAAATAACCAGCATATTACTGACGAAATTAAAAGTTTTGTCAGGTGTTTATTTATATTTTTTAACAATCAGTGTAGCAAATACTCTCTACAAAAATCAATATCCGCAAAGAAATATGTCATTATGTTTATCGATTTGTGTCAGTTAGACGACAAAATGAGCATTTGGTAGGCATTTTCTGATAAAAAAAATTCATATTCCTAAAAATTTTAGTCGAAGTTACGAGCGGCAGCATCAGCCGTGATGAACTTCTAGTAGAGAACGCGCATCAAAGGAGCCTATCTGCATGTTCACCCACGTCAAGTCCACCATCAGACATATTGCGCCTGATAATTTACGCGGACGTAATTTAATCAAGGTGGTCTATGTCGTGCTTGAGTCCCAGTACCAGAGTGCATTGTCGCAAGCTGTTCGTACCATAAACGCTAACCATCCCAATCTTGCGATTGAAATTAGTGGGTACTTAATTGAGGAACTCCGAGATTCAGAGAACTACGAGGAGTTCAAACGGGATATCGAGAGTGCCAATATATTTATTGCCTCACTGATTTTCATTGAAGACTTAGCACAGAAAGTTGTAGCCGCCGTAGAACCACACCGCGATCGCTTAGATGTGGCGGTGGTGTTTCCCTCAATGCCAGAAGTTATGCGCCTGAACAAAATGGGCAGCTTTTCTCTGGCACAGTTGGGTCAATCCAAGAGTGCGATCGCCCAATTCATGCGCAAGCGCAAGGAAAAATCCGGTGCAGGCTTCCAAGATGGAATGCTGAAACTGTTGCGGACTCTGCCACAAGTGCTGAAGTTTCTGCCAATGGACAAAGCACAGGATGCTCGCAATTTCATGCTCAGTTTTCAGTATTGGCTAGGAGGTTCGCCAGAAAACCTGGAAAACTTCTTGCTGATGCTGACTGACAAATATGTATTAAAAGGTGTAGAAAAACAAAATCTTGCATCTACTACATATCAAGCGCCAGTGGTATATCCCGATTTGGGGATTTGGCATCCCCTGGCCCCCAGTATGTTTGAGGATGTCAGAGAATACCTCAATTGGTACACAGCCCGTAAGGATATCCCCAGCGATCTCAAAGATCCTTTAGCTCCTTGTGTTGGGTTGGTATTGCAACGCACTCACTTAGTTACAGGCGATGACGCTCACTATGTGGCTATAGTGCAGGAGTTAGAATCACTCGGAGCCAGAGTACTACCAGTATTTGCTGGTGGTTTGGATTTCTCCAAGCCAGTGGATGCTTACTTCTACGAACCCACTACCAAAACGCCATTGGTAGATGCGGTAATTTCTTTGACTGGGTTTGCCTTAGTAGGTGGCCCAGCAAGACAAGACCATCCCAAAGCAATCGACGCACTCAAGCGCTTAAATCGCCCTTACATGGTGGCATTGCCTCTAGTATTCCAAACCACCCAAGAGTGGATGGATAGCGATTTGGGGTTACATCCAATTCAAGTAGCTTTGCAAATTGCCATACCGGAATTGGATGGAGCAATTGAGCCGATCATTTTATCAGGTAGAGATGGTGCTACAGGCAAAGCGATCGCACTCCAAGACCGGGTGGAAGTTGTCGCCAAACGCGCTTTAAAATGGGCTAATCTCCGCCGCAAACCCAAGCTTGATAAAAAAGTTGCAATTACAGTTTTCAGCTTCCCCCCTGATAAAGGGAATGTGGGTACAGCTGCTTACTTGGATGTGTTCGGTTCCATCTATGAGGTCATGAAAGGCCTCAAGAATAACGGCTACGACTTGCCAGAATTACCGGAATCAGCCGAAGCGTTGATGCAAGAAGTCATCCACGATGCTCAAGCACAGTATGCTAGCCCAGAACTCAATATTGCTTACAAAATGTCAGTGCCAGAATATGAAACACTGACACCTTACTCGCAACGCCTAGAAGAAAACTGGGGCCCACCTCCTGGACATCTCAACAGCGACGGACAAAACCTGCTGATTTACGGCAAACATTTTGGTAATGTGTTTATCGGTGTTCAGCCTACCTTTGGTTACGAAGGCGATCCGATGCGGTTGTTATTCTCCCGTTCTGCTAGCCCGCACCACGGTTTTGCTGCTTACTATACTTACCTAGAGAGAGTTTGGGAAGCTGACGCTGTACTACACTTCGGCACTCACGGTTCTTTGGAATTCATGCCTGGTAAGCAGATGGGGATGTCTGGTGATTGTTACCCAGACCAACTAATTGGCACAATTCCTAACCTGTATTATTACGCAGCCAATAACCCCAGTGAAGCGACAATTGCCAAGCGCCGTAGCTATGCCGAGACAATTTCCTACCTGACACCCCCCGCAGAAAATGCTGGTTTATACAAGGGTTTAAAAGAACTCAGCGAGTTGATAGCTTCTTACCAAACCCTGAAAGATACAGGACGCGGTATCCCCATTGTCAACTCCATCATGGATAAATGCCGGATGGTGAACCTGGACAAGGATATCAACTTGCCAGAAGCCGATGCCAAGGATATGACCGAAGATGAACGCGATAATATTGTTGGCAGCGTTTACCGCAAGCTGATGGAAATTGAATCCCGCTTGTTGCCTTGTGGATTGCATATTATTGGTAAACCGCCGACAGCAGAAGAAGCGATCGCAACTTTGGTCAACATTGCTAGCTTAGATCGTCAAGAAGAAGAAATTCTCAGCTTACCCCGCATTATCGCTAACAGCATTGGGCGTGACATTGACGATATTTATCGCAATAACGACAAAGGCGTATTAGAAGATGTCCAGCTATTGCAAGACATCACCTTAGCTACCCGTGGTGCAGTTAGCGCCCTGGTGAAAGAACAAACTGACGCAGAAGGACGAGTTTCTCTCGTTTCCAAGCTCAACTTCTTCAACATGGGCAAAAAAGAACCTTGGGTAGAATCATTGCATAAAGCAGGCTATAGCAAAGTTGATACCGCCGCCTTAAAACCACTATTTGAGTATTTGGAATTCTGCTTACAGCAAGTCTGTGCAGACAACGAACTTGGTGGATTACTCCAAGGCTTAGAAGGCGAGTACATCCTACCCGGCCCCGGTGGCGATCCCATCCGCAACCCGGATGTATTACCCACAGGTAAGAACATCCACGCCCTCGATCCCCAATCCATCCCCACGAGTGCGGCTGTGCAATCAGCAAAAATCGTTGTGGATCGGCTGTTGGCAAGAAACAAAGCCGAAAACGACGGCAAATGGCCTGAAACCATCGCCTGTGTACTTTGGGGAACCGATAACATCAAAACCTACGGGGAATCCTTGGCACAAATCATGTGGATGGTCGGTGTACGCCCAGTTCCCGATGCCTTGGGAAGAGTGAACAAGTTAGAATTGATACCTTTAGAAGAGTTGGGACGCCCCAGAATTGACGTGGTAATCAACTGTTCTGGTGTATTCCGCGACTTGTTCATCAACCAAATGAATCTGTTAGATCAAGGCGTGAAGATGGCGGCTGAAGCGGACGAACCTTTAGAAATGAACTTTGTCCGCAAACACGCTTTGCAACAAGCCGAGGAAATGGGTATTAATCTGCGTCAAGCAGCAACTCGCGTCTTCTCCAACGCTTCCGGTTCCTACTCGTCAAATATCAACTTGGCAGTAGAAAACAGCACTTGGGACAGCGAAGCCGAGTTACAGGAAATGTACCTCAAGCGTAAATCTTTCGCCTTCAATTCTGATAACCCTGGTGTGATGGATGAGTCACGGCAGATTTTTGAAACTACTCTCAAAACTGCTGATGCAACTTTCCAAAATCTCGATTCTTCCGAGATCAGCTTGACAGACGTTTCTCACTATTTCGACTCCGATCCCACTAAGTTGGTTGCAAGTCTGCGGGGTGATGGTAAAACACCAGCATCTTACATTGCAGATACCACCACAGCTAATGCTCAGGTGCGGACATTATCAGAAACCGTGCGCTTAGATGCTCGTACTAAATTATTAAATCCCAAATGGTACGAGGGAATGCTATCTCACGGTTACGAAGGCGTGCGCGAACTCTCCAAGCGGTTGGTAAATACAATGGGTTGGAGTGCGACAGCCGGCGCTGTGGATAACTGGATTTACGAAGATACCAACGAAACCTTCATCAAAGATGAAGAAATGCAGAAACGCTTGATGAACCTTAATCCCCATTCTTTCCGCAAGGTTGTATCAACTTTGTTGGAAGTGAATGGACGCGGTTATTGGGAAACTAGCGAGGAGAACTTAAATCGTCTGCGCGAGTTGTACCAAGAAGTTGAAGACCGGATTGAAGGGATAGAATAGTCATCAAAATAGAGGCGTTCTCGAGAACGTCTCTATTTACCCAACTGTTTTTACAGATGACACAGAATGCAACGGCATAAAAATCAGAAATATAATTATAGATATGTATGCCTGCTAAAGATGTTTTTCATGAAGTTGTCAAAACAGCTTTACAGAAAGACGGTTGGCAAATTACTAACGATCCACTCACAATTAGCGTGGGAGGAGTTAATCTTTCTATTGATTTAGCCGCAGAAAAGCTGATCGCCGCAGAACGCCAAGGACAAAAAATAGTAGTCGAAGTTAAAAGTTTTTTACAGAAGTCGTCTGCTATCTCGGAATTTCATACAGCATTAGGACAGTTTATTAATTATCGAGGTGCATTGAGAAGGGTGCAACCAGAGCGTGTTTTATATTTAGCCGTACCTTTAACAACTTACAATACATTTTTTCAGCTTGATTTTCCCAAAGATATGATAGGAGAAAATCAGGTGAAGATGCTGATTTATGATGTAGAGCAAGAGGTGATTTCCCAATGGATAAATTAACTCGGTATCGCCAGCTTGTACAAAAAATATTACACGATCATAGCGAGCAAAAACCAGCTTACGGAAATATAGAAGTTGAATCAATTTTTGATACAGAACGCGACCATTATCAAATAGTTCATGTAGGCTGGGAAGATCAAAACTGGGTACATAGTTGTATCATCCATATTGATATTAAAAATGGCAAGATTTGGCTTCAATGGAATGCTACAGAGGATGATATTGCAGCTAATTTAGTAGCTGCGGGTGTTCCCAAGGAAGATATTGTATTAGGGTTCCAGTCTCCTTTTATGAGACAGTTTACAGAATATGCAGTGAATTAGGAGATTTTTTGAAAATCTCCAAGCGCGAGTTAATAAATCTTAACCCCAATTCTTTAACTTATATGTTAACAACATTATTGTAAGTGAACTTTATTTAAATAAATGTTAGAAATCATAACTGAATCTCAAGAAATAAAATCTTGTCAAGAATTAATGAAAGATATTTTGAGAGGAAAGTTAGATAAAACTGATTGTCGCACTATAAAAACGCGTAGTCGTACGATAACAAATATTCATACAATTTATAATGATAAAATTTGGTTTGCTAATTCTCATGTGAATCAACCTTTCACAAATTTACAGAACCAAAATACCTATAAAAATAACGGAATAGAAAGAAGTCAAATAATATATTGGAATGGTTTTGGTTGTTCTCATGATCACCAAAAAATAATAGTTGAAATTAATATTTTATGCGACGGATCTAATAGACGATATGGAGGACTATTTGCACAAGATTCAAATAATAACAAATTTCTATTGCATACTGGTAACGTAAGAGACAAAAAAGATGCCCAAAGTTTAAAAAATTGGTATCAAGTTAATTGTCCAATGCAGTGGGTTAATGTGGTTAGTCAAAAGAGTAGTAAGTCCAAAACCGGACAAGCTATACTTGTAACTCCTTTACAAGAAGTAGAATTTCTAGACAATATAATCATTTTTATGAAGAGAGTTGCTGATATCAAGAAAAGAGGCGATAGCTAGCGAAGAAGCGATCGCTTGATTTTTGAAGTTCTCTGCAAGGTGATAGCACTACTCTTCCACAACAAGCGATCGCTTAGTTTTTGAAGTATTCTGCAAGGCGATCGCATTACTCTTCCACAACAGGCGATCGCTTTATTTTAGAAGTTCTCTGCAAGGCGATAGCACTACTCTTTTACAACAAGCGATCGCTTGCTTTTTGAGGTTTTCTGCAAAGCGATAGCACTACTCTTCCACAACAAGCGATCGCTTAGTTTTTGAGGTATTCTGCAAAGCGATCGCATTACTCTTCGACAACAGGCGATCGCTTAATTTTTGAGGTTTTCTGCAAGCCGATCGCTTTATGAGTATGGCACGATCAAATATTTTTCCAAATTGCTATGTCTTACAAGCGAAAAAGTTAAGCTATTAATTGATTTAAAACTAACACTGTTAACCCCGGTAGCGATGGCAAACGTGCATCATTAGTGAAGAAAAATGATGCACCTCCACGAATAGCAGTAGCAATCTGAATAGCATTTGGGGTTCTCAAGTTGTAATCTGCTCTTAATTGTGCAGCAGTTTCAGCGATATCTGGAAAAACTTCGATAGTCGTCAAACCTTGCGAATTGAACAAAATATCACGATATTGTTGCGCTAATCTCGTGTTTCGTTGACGCAAGGGATAGACTAATACTTCTGATACAGTTATAACTGATGTTACAACACTAAACTCACCACGAAACATCGCTTCAAAGAAAGCATCTGTAATATCCACATAATGAGGATTTTGTTCGATAAAGTAAATCAGTGGTGCGGTATCCAATCCCACAACTTGAGATTGTAGCGGGACTAACCATTCCATGAATCACGTTCCTCATTGACATATTCTTGAGCATCGATACCATTCCAAATTTCTTTACCCAACCCACGCAATTCCAGAATGCTACGCTTTGGCTTAGATTTCATTGTCATTTGTTGACGAATTAATCTTGATAAGTCTTCAATTAAGCGTATTTGTTCTTCAGGCGTGAGACTTTGAGCCTGATGTAATACTTCTTGATAACTAGACATAAGATTTATAATTTTAATTTTCTACTTCTAAATCTAATATACACAGAAAGATTATGCCAGACAATCATCATACTATTAATATAATTCTCGATGCATATCTCTAGAAAGGCTAGAGAAAATTAAACAAAGCCAATTATTATTTTATTGGTGTGATAATGGATGCTCTAACTCTCAATTTAAGCCCAGTTATTCAACTTACAGATGAGCAATTCTTCCAGCTATGTCAGATAAACGAACTAATCAGATTTGAGCGTAATCCTGATGGAACATTGTTATTAATGCCTCTTGTAGGAGGTATAACTAGTAACTGCAATGCTAATATCACTGCTCAACTGGGGTTGTGGAATCGTGATGAATCACTAGGTGTTACTTTTAGTTCTTCTACTGGTTTTACTTTACCAAATGGAGCAGTTCGTTCTCCTGATGCATCTTGGTTAAAGCGCGATAAATGGGATGCTCTTACTCAGGAACAAAAAGAAAAATTTGCTCCAGTATGTCCTGATTTTGTGGTGGAATTACGTTCTGCTAGTGATTGTTTGCAAAGGCTACAGAACAAAATGCAAGAGTATCTAGATAACGGTTCTAGATTGGGCTGGTTAATTGATTTAGAAAATCAACGAGTAGAAATCTATCGCCACAATCAAGATGTTGAAGTATTGCAATCTCCTACTAGTTTATCAGGAGAAGATATACTACCTGGATTTGTGCTGAATCTGAAAGGCATCTGGTAAATATATGAAAATAAAAAGTGCGATCGCTCTACTCTTCCACAACAGGCGATGTCTAATGACAAGCTGCTACGCATCTACGCTTTGTGCTAAATTTCCTTGTGTCTTTTATCTTTTAGGTATTGTGCGATCGCTTTAGCTACCTCTTCTTCAGGTTTGTCTAGCTGCAACTTTCAATCACTGGGAAAATAGAGGTTATGAAAGCGAATCTCGGATGAAAGCCTCACAAATAAATGACAACTATCGCCAGTTATCTTTAAATTGCGCCGACCTACTTACCATGAAGGATATGTTTTGCGATCGCAGTTACTTCCTGCGTCCAAGCGTGATCGGGGTAGCGCAAGCTAAAAATATCACTACTACCTAAATGGAACATTTCTTCACAGACAGGTAATACACCCGCTACAGTTGTGCCATAAGCAGATTGTATCTGTTGCCGCAAAGCCTGAAAATTTAACTTTGGTAATGCTTTATTTACCACCAACATAATTCTAGGGACATCTAACTTGCGCGCTACATCAATGGCGACAGCCGTACCTTGATAATCTTGTTGGTCTGGACGGAGAATCACAACTAAAATATCGGAAATAATAATAGAAAGTAAAGTTTCTTCGTTAATGCCAGGATGAGTATCAATAAATAAATAATCTAATTTCAACTTACGGGTAAGATTGCGAAAACCATCATTGAGTAAACGCGCATCGTAACCCTCACGCAAAATGCGAGATATTTCACCAGTCTTGATGCTGGAAGGAATTAGATAAATAGCACCATTTGCTCCAAAGGTAAAAGGTTTCGGTTTCACCTTCGCTGTCTGTCCAACATCGTAAGCAGCCTGTTCAATTGCACAGCGACCCCAAAGATAATCATTGAGAGTGTAGGTAATTTTGTTTTCATCCAGGCCGAAGAGAACGTGAATTCCTGGTGATTGAATATCAGTATCAACAATACCAACCCGCTTGCCAGAACGTGCAATCATTGTTGCCAGGTTTGCAGTCACATTTGACTTACCAGTACCACCACGGAATGAATGGACAGATACGACTTTAGACATGATAGCTCCCAATAAATTTGAAATTAATAATTCAATGAATTACTCGTCTGTCTCTGACCATTTATTCCTAATATCTTTAGCTTCTGCGTGTAATTTTTGGAAGTAATCTGAACCTGCTATTTCTTCCACTTGCTGATTTTTCTTAGCTTGGTCAATTTGCACGCGGAGTTGTTCCATCTGTTTTTTCCAAGCTTGTTCGCGAGTTTGGATTTCATGCACCATGCGATAGAAAACCTTACCCAGCTTGCCTAACTCATCAGTCCGCTTGGCAATCACAGCCAATTTCGTCAGTTCTAAATCTTTATCTTCCGACTCAGCATCGATTGTATCCATGCTGATTTTTTCAGCCAATTTAGCCATTGGTCTAATAGGCTGGATAACATCATGTTTTAACGAATAATTAATAACCAAAATCACAATAGCAAAGATGAAAATAAAAATTACAATAACTAAAGAGAAAGTCTGACGGGCATTTTCAAAAACTTTACTAGCTGGAACATATATAATTTGAGTAGCAATAATTTCATTTAGCTTCCAGTTAAAACCATTGTCACTACCATAAGTTGCCACCTGGCTTTTAGGTGCTTCCGCTGGTGTAGAATGACAACGCAAACAACTTTGTTGTTGAATCGCCAAAGGTCTACTACTGTAAAACAATTGCTCGCCAAATAAATTCCTAAAACCTGATAGACTTTCCAATTTTGGATCTTGACGAAACTGTTCTATCAGATTGCTTTCAAAGTCATCAGCTTTATCCCGTAAATTTGTTGGGTTAATTGTGGCGTCTTTGTAAAAGAAATTTGCATATTCTTTTTGACTACGCAGATTCTCAAAAACTTCTCTGGCGGAATAGCTAGGTACTATTTCTGGTGTGAACTGTGGTTTTTCTTCCCAGGTAGACGCTAACAGGGGACTGATATGGTTATGAGTATAGTCTCTCACCGAGTTCATCATTTGTATCAGAACTTGCCCCCGATAATTGACTTCATTTTCGGCTCTTTGTTCAAGTGCACTAGATAAAGCAATCCCACTAATTAATATAGTCCCGAGGAAAACGAGAGACAGAAGCAAGGTAAATTTAGTTGCCAGCTTGAGATTACCTAACATGGCGATAATATTTGGTCATAGTAGTAATTGCAACATTGGGTGGGAGTAAATTTATCAGGTTTAGTAGCCTCAAATTTTCTTCCTACAATGTAAGCAAGTTGCTAAACAGCACTATATTTACTTTATTGATTGTTGTTATTTTTGCGTAAATATGGTTTTAATTCTTTAAACAACTATCTTTATAGTAAAAATTTTCCTCAGGAGATACATCTACAAAACGTCTTGACTTTTCATCCCAACTAAATAAAGACACGATCTCTAACTTTCGTTGACTAATTAGGCAAATATTCCTACAACTTTCGTCATACATTGTTAAGTCAAGCTAATACACGCCTAGTATAGGGTATGTTTGCCACTGGAGACAGGGAAAGCTTCCAGATGTTGCTTTGGGAATGCGATCGCGGCTGAAACACCAAGTCTCAATTACCTAATCTGAGCTTATTGACATTATTCTCAACTAATCAGATAGCGATCGCACGTGAGTGATGAGCGAGGTTTTCGTTTGGGTGTAATTCAATTGATATTGAAACTCCCAGAGGAGTTGAGACTTCAACACAGTGATAATTTCCTCGCTGTGATATCGGTGTGAGCTATTTATAGTCATATCATGTTCGTATAATCACTTATGATAAAAGTAGGTAGTAAAATTATAAAATA
>JAVRCV020000075.1:0-56224 GCA_034530615.2 Aulosira sp. ZfuVER01 | reverse complement strand
AATGGAAACTGTTCTCAAGCAAGCAGCGTCCTAACTAAGCTGGCTATGGCTATAACATTGGTAGATTCTTGTGTCTCCCAATGATTTAAATCAGTATTTACTAATAAAATATTATTAGCTATGCCACATGAAGAGTCATGACTGACTAACCATGACAATTTCCCAATAAACATCATCGCGTCCTATGTTTGCCAAGCTATTATTTCTATTCAAGAGCAACAACCAGATTTATTAAACGAAAAATACAAGCATATTCAGTGGCGTAGCAATAATATTGAATCTAAGTTCGCAGGAATACTCAGCCAAACTACAGACTGGAATGCATTAATTAAAAATTTGGAAGGATACCTACATAATTGGCTAATTCCCGAATCTTTTAATTCACCAATATTAATAGAATTACTACATAAAGTTTATCAACTTAATCCTAAAAAAAATTATTTAGATAGTACAGGTAATTTCAAATATATAGAATCATCTGAAACATTTATGCCTGCTGCTAATGTTATTTCTTTACAGCAGACCGGAATAGCTATTTTACTTTTGGATGCAGAGAACTTAACAATTAACCCTGAAACCGAAAAATTTTTAACTGAAGTATGCCATTTTCCTCTGCAAGTAAAGATTGCTTTTGCTAACTGGCGCAGTATAAGTAAAAAAATCGATGTTGAATTACATAATAGTGGCTACGATTTGATTCATGTTCCTGCTGGTAGAGACCATGCTGATGGTAAAATGATAGCTTTTGGCTCGTCAATACATGAGCGTTATCCAAACGCCAAAGAAGTTTTTGTCTGTTCTTCAGATACAGTTATGACTAACTTATGCAATCATATTCAGCAGAATGGATTAATAGTGTATCGGGTTAGCAAGCAGGGAGAAACTGTAACAGTATTTAATTCTTCGACTGGAAAGTCTATGATTAACATCCCTGTTTTGCCAGCTAAAATTTCATTAATTGAGAAATTGATTCTAGAGTTAAAGATTTTAATAAAAAAGAGCAAATAAATAGCCAAAGTTTTTGGATTAAACTTTCCAGGCTTTCAGAAATATTTAAAAAATAATATAAAATAACTATTAGTCAAGTTGTTTCTAAGCATTTACCAGGGAAAAAGGCTAGAGATATTTTCATTAACTATGCTGCCGATTTTGTTATTCATCAAATCGATCCAACTTCTGAATTATATGTAACGCTATTGGAAGTTAATCAATCACAGCCGATAGATAACAATAATCAAGCTTATGGTAGTAGCAGTCCAGAGTCTTCATTGCTAAATATTAATACAAAAGCTGATCTGGAACAAGCACTCAGGAATATTATAAAAATTTTAACTAAAAAATCATCCGTAAGTTATATTAATGCTGGAATTTTAGCTAGCGAATTCAATAAAAAATATAGTAAATCAATTACTCAACAGATGAAAAGTTTGCATATAAGTGGTACTTTTATCAAATTTTTACAGTCTAGTAGTTGTTTTATACTCAAGCAAACAGACAAAAGTTGGGAAGTAGGTAACTCTTAAATATAAGCTTGGGTAGAACTTACACAAAGGAAGGGTAGCTTCCTATTCTACTTCGGAGAACACACAAAGTAGGGTAGTGAAACCGAAAATCAAACCTCGATTTTCCCCAACTCCTTTTACAAAGGCTTGTACTAAATTGATTAACCACCTTCCTAGAAGTAACAATACGTGAGATAATTGTAATAAAAATTAATGTTTGTTTCCGCCGATGCTAAGACTATTTACTGACTTCGACGGCCCGATTGTTGATGTTTCCGAACGATACTACCGTGTTTATCAATTTTGCCTAGAAAAAACCCGACGCCCAACTCAATCAGTACGAGAACTTTCTAAGGCAGAATTTTGGCAACTCAAGCGATCGCGGGTTCCTGAAAAACAAATTGCTTTAAATTCTGGACTAGACGAAGCGCAGGCACTAGAATTTGCACAATTGCGGCGGCAAACAGTACATACAGAACAGTACTTTCAATACGACAGCCTTGTACCTGGCGCTGTGGACGCACTTTTAAAAATTCAGCAGGCTGGAATCGATTTGGCAGTCATGACAATGCGCCGTGTTTGGGAACTAGACTATGCTTTTCAAAAATTTCAATTAGATAGATTTTTCCCAGAAAATCGCTGTTATTGCCTCAGTAACGACTATGTGAAAACCCGAGATATTGAAGATAAGCCTTTATTAATGGCACGCGCCTTAGCAGAACTACCTGCGGTTGCTGATAGCTGGATGGTGGGGGATACGGAAGCCGATATAACTGCCGCTAAAAAACATGATATTAAAGCGATCGCTGTAGAGTCTGGTATCCGCGATCGCGCCCAATTAGAAGTTTACCAACCCGACTTAATTGTTCGGGATTTGAGCATTGCGGTAAATCTCATCATAGAAGGTAAACTCACCGAGCCACAACATCTCTATATTGGGTAGTAGGTTGTTCTTCTTAAACACTCTGCAATCAACAATAGCTAACGGGTAATAGATCCTTAGATGCAGCATCTACTACCCGTTAGCCACGAAAAACTCAACATTTTTAGACACTTGACTTGGACAATTGTCCAATTGCAGAAATTGGGTAAGCTGTTCCTTAAATTAACGTAAAAAACTACTAACCAACCACAACAATACAAAAGTCAGCACCGTGGAAAACTGATTGGGCGTTAAATTCACAAATGTTACTTGTGGCAAAAGCCAGTTAGCAACCAACCCACCAATAATTAAGCCAATTATTAGCCCAACCAACGTTAATAAAACTGCTCTACCAAATTTACCTTCCTTGCGATTGAGAAAGTAAATACTAATCCCTACCCCAACTACTAATGCTAACTGCAAAACTTGATCGCCTGTAGCTGGGTAAAACAGACTAGCAGCACTCAAACCCAGATACCAAGCTCCAGGTAATAATATATCAGCAGGCGTTGGCTGATCCAGCATACGTTGTAGCCATGCTGGCGACTGCTCGCTCTTAGTTGGGCTTTCTTTGGGGAGCGATTGCACACGTAGCTCTGGAAATCGAATCCGCTCAGGCACTTTGATTTTACCTTCCTGGCGCATTCGTAAACGATCCATTAAAATCGCGTCGTAAGCCGCTTCAATTACTTCTATAAGCTTGGCATCGCCAATGTGTTGCTCGAACAGGCGATTGCGAGCATCTTGAATTTCATCGAAGCTAGCATCTTCTGAGACCCCAAGTTTTTCGTAGGGATTTTGATCGCTCATGGGAGTTTGTACTTTAGCCTCGGTCAGCGGCAGTCTTTATGTTGACGGAAATACAACTTCAGGTCTGATTTTGATCGTCACCCATATGCCGATCAATTTTTATGCCCTACCAGGATAGTAGCATGGGTTAGTTTGATCGACTTGGGAATTTTAACTATAAGTAACTTTAACATATTGCTATAACTCCGTGTATCCCCTCATGTCGTTGACTATTTCTGGCTCTAATCTAGAATTTGAACTTAGGAATACCTAAAACGTAGTTTTTATGAAAAAATTAAATTTTTGGTGGAAAATTTAGCCAATTATCTTGCTCAGATGGTGTTTTCACCCATGAGTTGCAGAATTTTTGGTGGTATCGATCCGCATATCGATTTAAGATTGAAACAATTTAAATTACCACTTGCTTAGGATAGGAAAAGTATCTACTGTACTAAACTACTGTGGCTGAGGTCAAAATGATTGCTTACTGGACAAAAATGTAACTACTGCGGTATTTACACACAACAGCAAGTTCTATGAACAGCTTAATTGTTCAGAATCCTAATTAAAGTATTATCTTAAGATAGTCAGGAAATGCATCTCTTAGCCTTGTAGATTCTTAACTAATTCCCAAAGTGGAAACTGCGTTTTTACGCACTCTCCCTATTAATCCTTAGTGAATTGTTGTGCAAAGTGATGGTCATGGCTCCTGCCAAGATTCTTGTAGTTGATGACGACCCTGCGGTTCGGAATTTAATCCAACGCTTTTTAATTAAGCAGAGCTATCAAGTAGAAGCTGCTGAGGATGGAAAAACAGCCTTAGCACTATTTGAGCAATTTAACCCGGATTTGGTGATTTTAGATGTAAATTTGCCAGATGTTATAGGGTTTAACCTCTGCCAAGAGATGCAAGGCCGTAATGGTGTTTTTGTTCTTATGCTGACTAGCCGCGCCGACGAAGCTGACAAGATTCGCGGCTTTTCTAAAGGTGCTGATGACTACCTCACCAAACCCTTTGGATTGGGGGAACTAGAAGTCAGAGTAGCAGCTATCTTGAGGCGTCAGCGAGTTGTAACAACCGCAGAACAGAAACGTCTGGTATTTGAAAAGCTGATGATCGATCCAGTGCGGCGCGAAGTGGCTCTTAACAACCAGCCAGTACCCTTAACTGCACTAGAATTTGACTTGTTACATTTTTTAGCTAGCCATCCAGGTCGAGTGTGGCGGCGTGCAGAACTGATTCAAGAGGTCTGGGACTACGAATATGTAGGGGATCAGCGGGTTGTAGATGTACATATCGGTCAAATCCGCAAAAAGATAGAAATTGATGCTAGCCAGCCAGCATTGATTCAGACAGTACGTGGTGTAGGGTATAAGTTTGAATGCCCAACTCACTCGCCACAGTTGGAAGTTAATTCCTAAGTTCTTAGTCTATAGTCCAGAGTTTTTAACTCTTGACTTTTGACTAATTACTAAACTGTACAAATAAGTGAATTTTTTTGACTTAACTCACAACTAGGTCAACAAATCTGTGCAAATTTATCAAATTAATTATAGATACTGCACTTGTACATACCAGACATTTATTTTATTTGAGTTATTCATGGCTTAAATAAAACTGGTTATGTAAAAGCGTGCATTCCTACAGAGATTTACGCAAAATACATAGCCAGTTAATTTCGCGATCAATCCTCCTTACGGAGGATAAAGTTTAGCTAGCTGTGGAATGGTTATCTAATACTAATTCGCCACAATCAAGAAAAAGATGCACACCTTAAAACCCAGATGGCATCTGACGCTTCTTAATTTTAGGAAAAATTGAGCCAGTGCGTTGCTGTGAGCAGTGCATTGGGGAGACAGCGCTGTAAGTTGGTTTCCCGACTTGAGGCGACTGTCGTCGGCTTTGCCAACTTGGACTCCACAAGGAGAACCCGCAGTGTAGCAACTGGTGTTGCGTGCGGGGGTTCCCCAGTTAAGCAAACTTTTCAAGACGAATTTTAAATTAGTATAAAACTCTGATGTTTTTGAATTTACAGACACATAGGGCAATATGAACTATCACCACGCTGTAAAACTGATCGATTGGTAAATTCCCAGCTTTTGTCAGTTCCACTTAAAAACTTTTAATAGTTGAGCTTGCCCGGAATTTGCCAAGTATTTCACTAGCCAGGATAGCCATCTTAAATTTTTGCGCTTACGCCTCAATAAATATCAACCTTAGCGCAAAAATTTAATCTGGTGAAACCTATAATCTGCCCATAGGAGACAATAAGCCACAACAGCACCGTTGATACCATAGTTGCGGCTGTTCTACTTAACTGTGATGGAACAAAGTTTCCAGGTAAACACGAGCAGCACGGCGATCGCTATCTCCATTTTGGAGTAAAAACAGTGACAGAGCTGCTGTCAATACTCGGTTTTGATCCCAGTCGGGATGTGTTTCTAGATAGCTTTTCAGGGATTCGTGAAGTGTTTCCGGGATTTCTGTAAAGATATTAACCGTTGTGTTCATCAGATTTTCCTCCTCTGAGGTCAATCAAGGGGGACTAGTTGCTTGCAGTCAGTAGCCTGAGGCGGCATACACAATCTTTGATCTGCCTGACAATCTCCGCCAACATAGGAGGTAATTTTACACAGTTGATGTCAGCGATTAAACGAACTAAAACAGCAAGCCGAATCATTGTGCAGCAAGAGGGGGTAGGTTTGTCAATGCTGCGAAATGTTAAAAACGACGGTATAAAAAGTAAATCTCAACGTAATAATCAGGGTTTAAGAATATTTTTTGTTACATATCTTAATAAAAACTCAGTCACTTAGATTCCCTAGCCTTAGAGGTAAAAAATCCCCAGTAGGATAGCAAGAGCTGATTAACTCGTAGGGCATCTGTGGAAAACTGGTAAAGTACCTGTGGAAACCCTGTGGAATCTGTGAGGAAAATGCTCCTTAATGATAAGAATTACAAAAACACAATCTTTTGATGAAACTTAAGTCTTTACAACTTGCACCCCAATTCCAGTTATTGTCTTGGCTTTCCCAAATTCAGACTCCTGTGGGGATGTTGGTAGTTGGTAGATTTCTCTCAGAAGTGGGTACTGGCTTTACGCTGTTTTACGCCCCCATCTTTTTTGTTAATCAAGTTGGTTTATCTGCAACCACCGTTGGTATTGCCCTGACTAGCACCTCCATTGCTGGTGTTGTAGGGCGAATTTTGGGTGGTTCTTTGGCTGACACGAGGGAATGGGGACGCCGTCGGACTTTGTTGCTAGCAACAGCGATTTCAGCAGTTGGTTCTCTAGTCTTAGCTACAACTAGTAATTTTGTGACTCTGGTAATTGGCAGTTTGATTGTTGGTTTAGGTATTGGTTTCTATTGGCCCGCCAGTGAAGCTGTTGTCGCTGATGCTAGCCAAATTGAAAATCGCCGCGAAACTTTTGCGCTCACCCGAGTTGCGGATAATCTGGGATTAGCAATAGGAAGTGTATTAGCAGGATTGTGGATTGCGATCGCAGGTAATTACCGTGGGCTATTTATCATCGATGCCATCTCCTTCATGGTATTTTTTGCCGTGATCTATTTAGCAATTAACGACACTTCTCAGCCACAGATAGAGCAATCCCACCAAACACAACCTTTCGCTGCTTGGATAGCAGCGTTAAGCGATCGCCGCCTCCTGATTTACGTTGTAGTTAATATTACATTTGCTACTTGTGTTTCCCAGCTGCACAGTACTCTTCCCATTTACTTCAAAAACTTTGTGAGAGCAGAAGATAATACTCTAGGATTAGCGGAAACTACGATTAGCGCCCTATATGCTTGGCATCTTGTCTTGGCCGTGATTTGTCAATTCCCAATTGCTAGAGCCTTAAAACGCTACTCTCACACCCTAGCCCTGACAATTTCTGGCATTTTGTGGGCAATCGGTTTCAGCTTGATTTGGATGATCGCGATCGCCCCATCTCATCATTTGTTTTGGGTAACTTTAGCATTGACAGTATTTGCCCTAGCGCTGGTTTCCTATACCCCTTTTGCTGCCTCTCTAGTCACCGATTTAGCCCCAGAATCACAACGTGGAGTGTATTTCTCCATTAATTCCCTTTGCTGGGCTTTGGGACATTTTGTTGGTTCTCCCTTAGGCGGTTGGGCATTGGATCAACCACGAATCATTGCTGATAACTTTTGGCTCGGTTTTTCTTTGATTGTCTTCATCGCCATTGGGATTTTGCAGTATCTCAACCGGATTTTGTCTAGCGAATAAATTAAGATTCAAAGTTGTAAAGAGTTATTTATGTTCAGCTATAGTAGTCCTAATTTATTTGTCAGCAACTAGAAGCTTAATTTTTGATAAATACTATTGGTTCATTAAATTAATTTGGAGGCATGAATAAATTCCTATTCATGGATCTCTTCTTGGATTAAATCAGCATACTCTGTCCTTCCTATGAACTCACTAAAAAAACATATTGTAAGTGAATACTATATTTTTATATCATTAATAATCTAGCTTTATATATTAACGTAGCTGCTCTGACATTACTTATTGATTTGTTATAATCTCAGAAAATTATACCTATAAGATTAACTTAATACTTAGATGATCAACACAGGTATTTTACTCTTGTTAAATAGCTGGTAATTATACCCAATAAGAGCTTATTTATCCTAGAAATTCATTTTTGATTAAGCAATCATAATCATAGAAATTCCCAATAATTGTACTTATCAATTCTTGAGCTAAATATTGTTTACTTTTACTATGGGTAGTTAAAGTTCACTGCGGTAATCATAAAGTTCTCAGAAAATTCAACTGGGAAGTATTTATCTTCAGCAGACACAATACTACATAAATCCGACTTTTGAGATTCAGAATAGTGAAGCTCAATTAGTCTGAGATTTTAAATCTTCTTGTATTTAATTCAAATTGATTTGTGAGGAGTTGCTATGAAAGTAAATCTACTAGCTTATGCTGGTGGGCTAAGTTTTTTATATTTAATTTCTGGATTATCGCCAGTACAAGCCACATCCGATTTAGCAGAGACTGTAGGTAATGCCAAAAATTTAAGTTCTACTGATCAGACAGCATCTTTTAAAAGCAATTTTGCGCATAGCAGCTTTTCTCAACCAACGGAATTAATTAACACTTCTGGAAGAAAACAACCAGATTCACCTACTATCAATCAAGTAAATTCTTCACCCCAGCTATTAGCATCTGATGCTATAGAACAGGTCACATCTGTATCGCAACTTTCCGATGTACAGCCTACAGACTGGGCTTTTGCTGCATTACAATCTCTAGTTGAACGCTATGGTTGTATTGCCGGGTATCCCAACAGCACCTATCGAGGAAACCGCGCTCTGACTCGTTATGAGTTTGCCGCTGGTTTAAATGCTTGTCTCAATAGAATTAACGAACTAATTGCTACTGCAACCAGCGATTTAGTTACCAAAGAAGATTTAAATACCTTACAAAAACTGCAAGAACAATTTGCTGCCGAACTAAGTACATTGCGGGGTAGGGTAGATGCCTTGGAAACTCGCACGGCTGAATTAGAAGCACATCAGTTTTCTACAACTACCAAGCTGAATGGTGAAGCAATTATCTCAGCCATTGGTGCTACAGGTGGCGCTCCAGGCCGAAGCGATCCTAATATTATTCTGACAAACCGAGTGCGGTTAAATCTCAACACCAGCTTTACAGGTAAAGACTTACTAATCACTGGGTTGCAATCTCATAACTTTTTAGGTGGTGTTGATGGTAGTGGAAGCCTGCAAGAGTCTCTGGGTTTAGCATCACCCATACTCAGTGCTAGCAGCGCGCGGACTAGTTTTGAACCGCAATTTCCAGGTGTCGATCCAAAGAATTTATCTAACGTTGGCGCAAACTCTCTTCAGCTTTACAAACTGCTTTACATCTTTCCCGTCGCTGATAAATTGACTTTGTTTGCTGGGACTGCTGCTGAAGTTTCCGATGCTTTTCCCGCCATCACTCCTTTTTATGGTGAAGGACAAGAGTCCATTTCTCGCTTTGCTGGCTTGAACCCTGTATTACGTGTCTCTGGTGGTACTTCCGGTTCTGGTTTAGCATCTGCGGCTGGCTTTATTTATAGTTTTTCTCCACAGCTGGATCTCAGAGCTTTATATGGTAGTGTCAATGCCAATCTTCCTAGTAAAGCAGGTGACATTCTTCCAGGAGTTTCAAATACCCCTTTGGGAGCAGGGGTGTTTAGCGGTAGTACTGTAGTTGCAGCTCAGTTGACTTTTAGACCCAGCAGTTCTTTAGATATTGGTCTGAACTATGCTAATAGCTATCATGAAATCAACATTTTGGGCACAGGATTAACTAGTAGTGATATTGGTGCTTTGGGAGGAGTAGCTTTAGGCACACCTGTAAAACTTAACTCCTTTGGTGGCACTGTCACCTGGCGCTTTTCTCCCAAGATTGCATTATCTGGCTATGGTGCAGCGCTGTTTGTTGATGATTCTTCCCCAGATGTTGATGCTGGTACTACCTTTACTAGTTGGATGGTAGGTGTTCATTTTAACGATCTATTCAAGCCAGGAAACAATGCTGGTATTATCTTTGGACAACCACTCTATCGTACTGATGCTAGTGGTGCAGCCCAATTAGCACCTGCGGGTGTAAACAGAGCCGTTCCTTACCATTTAGAGGCTTATTACCGCTTTCGGGTAAATGACAATATTAGTATTACCCCTGGTGCATTTGTTTTATTTAATCCTGAAGGCGATAGCAGAAACGAAACAACAACGGTAGGGGTGTTGCGTACTACTTTCACTTTCTAGGGCGTGGGGCATGGGGCATGGGGCATTGATTATTCTCCACGTCTTTGCGACTCTTTGTCCCACTTGACCCCTAACCCAGTACTTTCTATCGCCGACGTTGTTGCAACCTACGGTATACCGATTTCAAATCAATTTGATGATGAGCTAAAGCAACGAGAGTATGGTAGAGCAAATCTGCGACTTCCCCAGCAATGGCATCCGCATCATCATCTTTAAACGCCATTACGACCTCAGCAGTCTCTTCACCCAGCTTTTTCAAAATCTTATTATCGCCGCCTGCAAATAACTTACAAGTATAAGAATTTTCTGTGGGGCGATCGCGGCGATCGCAGATTACCTCAAATAATTGTGACAGTGTATCCCCTGGTGGCGCGACTATTTGACCATCCACTTGATGAAAGCAACTACGCTCGCCAGTGTGACAAGCCACATCCCCTACCTGCTCTATCCCAATTAGGAGTGCATCACTATCACAGTCATAACGGATACTTTGCACTTTTTGAATATGACTAGAAGTCGCTCCTTTATGCCACAACTCCTGACGGGAACGACTCCAAAACCAAGTTTCTCCGGTTTCTAAAGTTTTTTGTAAAGACTCCCGATTCATCCACGCCATCATCAAAACAGTGCCATCAAGATAATCTTGGACGATCGCTGGCACTAGACCTCGTTCATCATAGTGAATTTTTTCAATAGGAATGGCTTGATGCAGTGAAAGAGGTTCTGTAGAAGACATACCAGCTAACTTAAGACAGTGAGAATGATTCCTTGATTCACGATACCATTCTGAATAGGGTATCTGGTATGCTTTTTGCAATTGCAGTTTATTATCTAAACTTTAAACAAGAGCATTTTTATCCATAGCAGACTGCATTTTAACAGCACTCAAAGCAACTTGATGGGCTTTTGTAGCTTCACCATACCAATGAACTGCTGAGTTAAAAGCTGCCCGGTAAAGATCTTGGTATGCTTCCGAAAATCGAGTCCGAATCTCTAAAGGCAATTCTTGATTGGACTTATATAACATATTGTTATTTTTATGGTTCAGGTAATTCTATACGATAGAAGTTCTAAGCAGTTTTTAACCCTATCCTGAGATAGACCTTATATATTGCCACTGATTTAGGAGAGAACCTTGGTAAATACGACGATTAGAACTACAAAATCACAAGAGATCTTCGCTGCTGCCCAAAATCTCATGCCAGGAGGTGTAAGTTCTCCAGTTCGCGCATTCAAATCAGTAGGTGGACAACCAATTGTTTTTGATCGCGTTAAAGGCGCATACATTTGGGATGTCGATGGCAACCAATACATTGACTATGTGGGTACTTGGGGCCCTGCCATTTGCGGTCATGCCCATCCAGAAGTGATTGCAGCTCTCCATGAAGCCTTGGAAAAAGGCACTAGCTTTGGTGCGCCCTCTGCACTGGAAAATGTCTTAGCAGAAATGGTCATTGATGCTGTACCCAGCATCGAAATGGTTAGATTTGTTAATTCAGGTACAGAAGCTTGTATGGCTGTGTTGCGGCTGATGCGGGCTTTTACAAATAGGGACAAAATCATTAAGTTTGAAGGCTGCTACCACGGTCATGCTGATATGTTCCTAGTGAAGGCTGGATCTGGTGTTGCCACACTCGGCTTACCAGACTCGCCAGGAGTACCTAAATCGGCAACTAGCAATACTCTCACTGCCCCTTTCAATGATTTAGAAGCCGTCAAAGCCTTATTTGAAGAAAACCGCGATGAGATTGCTGGGGTGATTTTGGAGCCTGTTGTGGGCAATGCTGGGTTTATTACTCCCGATGCTGGATTCCTTGAAGGGTTAAGAGAACTTACCCACGAGCATGGAGCGTTATTAGTCTTTGACGAAGTTATGACAGGCTTCCGTATAGCTTATGGTGGCGCTCAACAGAAATTTGGCGTTACACCTGATTTGACCACCTTGGGTAAAGTTATTGGTGGTGGTTTACCAGTAGGAGCCTATGGCGGTCGTCGAGATATTATGTCAATGGTAGCCCCAGCTGGCCCGGTGTACCAAGCAGGAACTCTTTCTGGTAATCCTTTAGCAATGACTGCGGGAATTAAGACCCTAGAATTGTTGCAAAAACCAGGAACTTATGAGTACTTGGACAAAATTACTCAAAAGCTAGCAGATGGCTTACTGCAAATTACTCAGGAAACTGGCCACGCGGCTTGTGGTGGTCATATCAGCGCCATGTTTGGCTTATTTTTTACTGCTGGCCCAGTCCATAACTACGAGGATGCCAAAAACTCCGATACAGCAAAATTCGGACGCTTCCATCGCGGTATGCTAGAGCGCGGTATTTACCTAGCACCCTCTCAGTTTGAGGCTGGATTTACTTCTTGCGCTCACACTGAAGAAGATATTGAGCAGACTTTAGCTATAGCACGGGATGTGCTGTCTAGCCTGTAAGCTACCAACAGTGTTTTTGGTAGAAAATAACACCCCTGTCTAATGGAAGGCGGGGGTGCTATTTTTGAGCAACCATAATTTTTATTGAAGATGAGCATTTACTATCCAAAAAAGCTAAAAAATGATAAATTACTTAAAATATGCAAATAACTACTGCTTAGTTACGTTTAAACTAACATTTATAACAACTAGTATTAATAATTACAAAACCATTAAAAAAATCGTTTAGCAAATACTAGTGAAATTTACGTAGAAATAACGTTAGTAGATTTACGAGTGTTTTAGATCGGCTGAATTCAAACTTTAGGAACTCTTCAAAGGTTTTCCAGCAAAAATTACCTGGCACAAGTTGATTTTAGATCACAATAATGGGGTGAGTAGTGTAACACTACCCATCATCATTCGTGCAGCGAGTTTACAGTGCATGAGCTACTGCTTAAATCCTACCTGTCCACATCCAGAAAATTTGGCACCTAGCCAAAGGTGTCAGTCTTGTGGCTCGCAACTGCTTTTGAGCGATCGCTATCAAGTGGTCAAACCCTTAGGTCAAGGTGGCTTTGGTGCAACCTTCTTAGCCCACGATCAAGGTTTACCAGGAGAACCAAGTTGCGTGATCAAGCAGTTGCGTCCCTCAGTAACCGCACCACACGTTTTGCAGATGGCGCGAGAACTATTTGAACGAGAAGCCAAAACTCTAGGTAAGATTGGCAATCATCCTCAATTGCCAAGGCTGCTGGATTACTTTGAAGACCAACAGCAATTCTACTTAGTTCAAGAATATATTAGCGGTGCAACCCTGCAACAGGAAATTCAACGTAACGGCAACTTTACGGAAGCCGGAGTCAAGCAGTTTCTAAGCGAAATCTTGCCATTGCTGCAATATATCCACGAGCAAAAGGTGATTCACCGTGATATCAAACCAGCTAACTTGATTCGCCGTACTCAAGATGCGCGAATGGTGCTGATCGACTTTGGTGCGGTTAAAAACCAAGTCGCTCAAGCTATACCTGGCCAATCAGAGCAAACAGCTTTAACTGCGTATGCGATTGGAACTCCTGGTTTTGCACCTCCAGAGCAAATGGCAATGCGTCCAGTCTACGCCAGTGATATCTACGCCCTAGGAGTTACTTGTATTTATCTTTTGACTGGTAAAACTCCTAAAGACTTAGAATACAACCCCTCAACAGGTGAAATGATCTGGGAGCCACTTGTACAAGTGAGCGATCATTTAACGAGTGTGCTGCGGAAAATGTTAGAGGTGTCAGTACGCAACCGTTACAAGTCTGCCCAAGAAGTACTCAGAGGGTTGGAAATGGAACCCTACTTGGATAGTTTGGCTAAGGGATTGCTTGTAAAAGGTGATGTGGGTCTTAAAGAGCAAACAAACAACTCGATAGCAAATTCTGCTGTTTTGTGCGACAATCCTGCTGTTAATTCTACTAGTGCAGGAGTAGCACAGGTAGCAGCAGCAATTCGAGCCAGACGAGCTAAAACATCTGAAAGCGTTGGATTACATCCAGGCGGAATGCGCCCAGGTGTTTTGATGGCAAAAGCAACGATTTTGGAGAGCAACAACAGTAATGGCTCACAAAATCAGAATTCTAAAATTGTACGTAAATTAAATACTCAAGGTTTACTAACTGCTTATCTTAAAGGTAGACGGGATTTTGCCCTATATAATTTGAGTATGTTAAACCTGCAAGGCACTGATTTATCAGGGGCAAATTTCCATTCTGCTCAGTTGCGAAAAACTAACCTTCAGGGAGCGAATCTCCACGATAGTGACTTTGGCAGAGCTAGCCTGACTGAAGCTAATCTCAGAGATGCTAACCTGAGTAAGGCTTACTTTAGTAATGCTGATTTAGAAGGAGCAGATCTTAGAGGCGCTGACCTTAGCCATGCTTATCTCAGCAATGCTAATCTTAGAGGAGCGAATCTTTGTGGAGCTATTCTCACTGGTGCCAAAATTACCGATGAGCAATTGTTACTAGCAAAGACGAATTGGATGACAGTGCGCCCTAATGGTAAAAGAGGCTTGTTGTAATTTACCATTTGGGATTTGTAAATTTTAAGTAATTGAAAATTTTCAATTCAACATCAAGCATTTTTTAAGAGCGATCGCAGCGCTCTCTAAACTCTTCAAAGATGGGTATGTTGAATACTTGCAGCTAAAGCTGTTGTGACAAAACTATATGGCTGACGGTATGGCAGTTATCTTCGCTAGAAGCAGAATTGCCAAATAATAAATTGTGTAGCAACGATATGGCAAAGCTATAGCGTCATTTTGTTTTTTTGACAGTTTTATCAGGAAATTCTTAATATTCTTTATCTGTTACAAATTAACAATCATACTTTACAATAAAAAATAAACCGTCACAATAATTTTTTATAAAAACTTTTGATGACATTTATGGTTGCTACTACCTAGAAAAGTTTGACCTCAAAAATCAAGAGATTCATGCTCTTAGGCTTTTCTTATTTAGGAAGTAGCAATAAGTAAATTATTCCAATAGGCTGAGACGAAATATTAATGAACGAAATCAGCAAATCACATTTTTTGCCAGTCAAAGGCTCATCTATGATGGCTGAGTTGCAAGGACAAGAACTACAACGGCGATTAAGTTTATTTCAAGTATTTCTCAAGTTATATGAACAACATAGCAGCCTTTTAGATGACATCCTTCAGCTAGAAAATCTAACTCAGACATCATTGGACGTAAATCAAAGTTATGTACAAGGTGTAATAGATGGTTCTACTGTTTATGTAATTACTAATCTGTGCGATAACAAAACTCAAAGTTTACAACAACCACAGCAAATCTGGACTATAGGTAGAGATGACAGCAATGGGATCTATATTGCCGATCGATATCTGTCCGATCGCCACGCTGCGATTCAATATATTGACCATCAGGGCTTCTACTTGATTGACTTTAAAAGTACAAATGGCTCATTTGTCAATGGAGAACTAGTCTACCAGCCGACAAAACTTAATGATGGCGATCGCATCCGGCTCGGTATGATAACTTTTGATTTTTTTATTAATCATACCTGCCGGACTTTGCCGACTGTGGCTGTAGAGTTACTGATGCAGCTTGTGCCTGGTAATATATTTAATTCAACTAACACGCAACAGAGATATCAAACTGAGAATTTAAATGAGAGTTTACATATAACTAGAGACTCAGACCTAATTGATAATTTGAAATATCAGCACAGCAACTTTAGTGTAGAAGAAAAGTCAGAAATTTTAGATCGCTTTTTTAGCAGACACCAGCCCGATCATCTATAAATTCAATGAAAAATGAATTGGGACTCATAACTGAATTCCTGAGTCCCAGTTCATCATTTTATGATGCATGGGGTATAGAGCAAAATCTGCTATATATCCCATATTTTCTACCTTTATTCCTCTTCTTCTAAATCAACTTCTTCTTCGTCTTCTTCGCTGACCTTGGCGACAGAGTTAGCAGAAACAACAGCTCCTTTATCTAACTTTTCACGTACCAACTGCTTAATTTGTGCAGCAAATTCTGCCTTTTCTTCTAGGTATTTGATGGCATTATCCCGACCTTGAGAAATATTATCGCCATTGTAGCTATACCAAGCACCTTTACGGATGAGGATGCCAGTCTCTTCTGCTAGGTCAACAAGACAACCTAAAGTAGAAACTCCTTTGCCAAAAATAATGTCAAATTCTGCAATTCTAAAGGGAGGTGCTACTTTATTTTTTGCTACCTTAACCTTAACGCGATTACCGAATTCATCTGTCCCTTTTTTCAAGGTTTGAATACGACGAATATCTAAGCGAACCGAAGCGTAAAATTTTAAGGCATTACCACCAGTTGTGGTTTCTGGGCTGCCATAGGTAACACCGATTTTTTGCCGCAATTGGTTAATAAAAATTACTGTGCAGCCAGATTTACCAATATTGCCAGTAATTTTACGCAAAGCTTGGCTCATTAACCGCGCTTGCAGACCAACGTGAGCATCACCCATATCGCCTTCTATTTCAGCACGGGGAACCAGTGCTGCTACTGAGTCAATAACTACAATATCAACAGCAGCAGAGCGAACAAGCTGATCGACAATTTCTAAGGCGGCTTCCCCTGTATCAGGTTGAGAAACTAGCAGATTTTCAATATCTACACCTAATGCTGCGGCATAGGTGGGGTCAAGGGCGTGTTCAGCGTCAACAAAGGCAGCAATACCACCTTCTTTCTGCACTTCCGCGATCGCGTGCAGTGCTACTGTTGTTTTACCGGAACTTTCCGGCCCATAAATCTCAATCACCCGCCCCTTGGGTAAACCTCCACCCAATGCTAAATCCAAGGTGAGTGCCCCAGTGGAAATTGTCTCTACCCGCATCCGAGTAGCATCACCCAGGCGCATGATTGCTCCCTTACCAAAGCTGCGCTCAATTTGGTTGAGTACAATGTTCAGCGCTTTTTGCTTGCCAGATGTATCAGTATTGATAGCCATTCCTGCCTCTAAATATATGGATTTAAGGATTGTTTGGGATTGGAGTCTGAGTAGAACAGATATACTATTTTAGCCAGAAAATTCTGGAATATGACTATGACTTTTCAAACAAAGAAGTGTGACAAGATCCTAACTCGATCGCTACCTGATTTGTGTAGCCTGGCCTAAGTAAGTTTTAGTGCTTATATCTGTTAAAAATCGAACCAGTAATACTATAACTTATATATAGAAGGAGTTGTAGAATTATTTGCCACTCAACTTTAGTAGTCTAACTCTTCGTATCAGACTAACAGAAAAATTACCAAACCCTCCACAGTGCAACCCGATCTTGGCTTCCATACTTTAATTTTGGCTTTCATCTGAAGCAAAAAGAAGCAACAGGGGTACAGTAGCTCCTCAAACCGCGCGGCTTCCCCACTGCGCGCCTAATACCAATTTGAAAAAAGAATGCAACAGATACATAGCCCCAAACCCCCGTCCTGTATAGGTTCTTAATTTTGAATTTTGAATTTTGAATTGGTATAAGTTCCTCTCAATGAGTTTTAAATCTTATTATTTTATTGAAAAATAAAAATTGGGATGCACCCGTTTCCATGCTTACTTCTGCAAATTCTTTGATTCTAAGTATAGGGATTTCCTTTTTCCCTATCAACACTACTTATTTGTATGAAGATTTAGCTGTTAGTTTGGAGAACTTTTTGCGATAGATTAGGTACGTTCCTGCTAGAAGTGAAGCAGCAATAGTTGATGGTTCCGGAACAGCTTTTCTTGAAGTAACTCTGGCATAAAGACCAGCATTTCGAGATTCTGACTCAATGGCACTGAGACTTGTTACCGGTGATGATTGGCTAAAGCCCATTATTTCAAATTCATATAAATCTTGATTCCATTGGAAACTGGTTTTAGCTAACGCTGTATTTATGTAAATACTGTCTGCGTTTCGTGGGTCTTTAATATTGTCTGTTATTAGGTTGGTTGTATTTTCTAAATAAAAGGATATTGGTAACGATTTACTAACCTGATTGTTATCGCCAAAAGATAAATCGAGATTCAAAGTTACATATTCTATATTTGTATCGTCGTAGATTGTGCCATTGAAGTATTCTAAATTACCTAACTTAAACCACGAGTCACCATTTGCTGAGAAGGAATTGCCAATAAATGTAAGTTGATTGGGTTGATTGGGAGGCGTGTTTTTCGCTGGCTCACCCCAGCTAAATGATTTTGTCCCCACACCTGTAACGAATTTGCAATCGGTATTGTTATTTGAGCAAAATTTATTTTTGATGTCTGGAATCGGGTTGTACCATGCACCAACTGCTTTACCTGAAATTGTAAAAGCTTGGGCTTGACTGGAAAACCCAAATGCTGTAGCCGCAATCATTGCACAACTAGATAGAGCAGTGGCAAAAACCAAACTGAGTTTCATGTTGGTTTCAACTCCTCTCTGATGTTTTTAACTAGGGAACCTGTCTACCTTAGTAAATGCACGGAGATAAACCAAGAAGTTATCCTTCTCTTTACAAATTCTTTACACAAGCTTTATATTATTTATATGAAATGAAATATACTTATAAACAAATTATACAAAAATTTGGAGTACTTATACGTTAAATAATTGATAAATAGGCGGAAAAATCCTTGTAAAAAGCCACTGTCGCTCACTGACGCTAAATTTAAAGTATAAGTAATAATACTGTGAAATCTCAATAAAGTAGAGATATTGCAGAGGAGAAAGAAGCAAATAAATTCAAAATACTCAAGTTACACCTGTAAAAGTTGAATTTTCTGCTTCCTATCTCCTCTGCTATGACTCAAAGGTGCTATCGCTAAATACTCTTAAGGAGCTAAGGCGTTACCACGAATGAGACTACCAATGGTCTTGGCAGTAATTTTCAGTTGAGTGATAGGGTTAGCGGGGACAACTGTCTTATACAGATAGCTGTCGAATGTGAGCTTTTGGACATCCATATCAGCACACATTTCTACGAACGCTTCGCGGGTCGCGTCGGAACGATAAAATACAGTTTGGAGAATGTCCAATACCTTGTAGGTAAGTCCGTATTTTCTATCCCAGCGCTTCAGATAAACCTTAAGCTCGTTTTCTGTGGGGATTGATTTGCCGTTGTTGGATATTTCCACAATTGTTTCGGCACACATCCGGCCAGATTTAGCTGCAAAGTAAATACCTTCACCAGAGGACTTGGTAACGTAACCAGCCGCATCTCCTACCAAAGCCACTCTACCGACAACGCGGCGGGGACGGGGATGTTCGGGGATGGGGTGTGCTTCTACTTTGATGATTTGTCCACCTGCTAACTTCTCGCTAGCACGGGCGCGAATACCGGCTTGTAACTGTTTAATACTGGCTTTATGAACCTGCATTGTGCCAGTACCCACAGCTACGTGGTCATATTTGGGGAACACCCAAGCATAGAAGTCAGTAGAAACGTCATTGCCAACATACATTTCGGCAAGGTCGTTGTAATACGCCATTTTGTCTTCGGGTAGACGAATTCGCTCTTGGAAAGCGATCGCATAATTGTAATCCCCAGCATCAATTTCTTTGGCAATCCGGGAATTAGCCCCATCAGCCCCGATGACTACATCCACTTTCAAGGTTTTGGCAATACCCTGTACGCCCCCTTCTGTATGGTCTACATAATGGATGGTATAGGGGTCGGTATTGTTGGTGGGTATATCAAGTTTATGAACGGTGGCATTAATTAAAGTTGCGCCTAGTTTTGCCGCACGATCTCTTAAGAAACCATCCAACACCTCACGGCGGCACATTCCTATATATTCTTCTTCATTTATCAGATTGATATCAACTTCCCGATTGGAGGGTGATATCATTTTCATCTTTCGCACCCGGCGATCGATAATCTCTGGTGGTAAGTCAAACTCACTCACCATACACAGGGGAATGGCACCCCCGCAGGGCTTGGCATTATCCAGCTTCCGCTCAATTAGGTAGGTTTCAATCCCAGCTTTTGCCAGTGTTTCAGCGGCAGATGAACCAGCTGGGCCCGAACCAACAACAGCAACCCGTAGTGTCAAAGGTTTTCTCCCAATCTTGACATTTACCGAAAGCATCGTACCACGGACGTTTGGCTCATTTCTCGCTCTTGCTGCGAGTTTTGAGGGAAATGCAATATTCCTTAATATTTCGATACGAAATACATGGATTTGTCATTGGTCATTTGTCACTGCTCACTGACTATGAAAAATTGCGTGAAATCACTCAGTCTTGAGTCTAGGATTAACTAAAATTAAGGACGGGTTTACAGGCATCTTCAACTGTTAACGACGATCTTGATAAACCCGCACCTACTGAGTTTTCAAACATTTGTGAGGCTTTATAAATTTCTGGGCATACTCAGGCAAGGTAACTAGAACTACTATCCCAAATGAATAAGTATCTTAATCGCTTGGCGATTGCAATTCTGGTAATTTGGCTGACTCCCCTAACCTCTTGGTGCAAAAACTTCACCTAGCTAATTGAAGTTAAATTAAATACTAAATAATGGAAATTTCACTATTAGATTCTATTGGCAGAAAAGCTGGAGTTGTAGGAATTACTGGATATCAAAAATACATTTCTCCACATAAAGGCTTTGTTTGTGCTCACCGAGTATTACATGGTGGTGAATCTTGCTCTCAATACATTAAGCGGGTAATAGCTGAAGATGGATTTAAAGGATTACTTACTAAATCCCGTAAGCGATTTCAAGCTTGCAAGCAAGCCAACCAGATTTTAAGGTCACAAGCTGATAACTCAGAACCAACTGAGGATGAGGAAGGAGCAAATCTGCATTCACCTAAAAAAGTGCTAGGTAACACTGCAAAAAAATCTTCCTATAGCAGTAGTAATAGTACTGACTGCATTGACTGTGCTGATGTCAGCTGCAATTGCGCTGAACTTCTTAATATGACTCCTGATTGTAACGCTGTTGATTGTAGTTCCTTGGATTGTAGCGCTGTTGATTGTGGTTCTCTGGATTGTAGTGGTGCTGATTGTAGCTTCCTTGACTGTGGTAGCTGTGGGTAAGCAAATCTTTTTAATTTAACTAGTTCACAAGCAATACTCTTATGGTATATATGAATTACGGTAATCCTAGCAATTATTCGTAGATTTTAGGGGAAAAGCAGCAGTGGGCATATTAGTTGAGAATGTATCCAAACAATTTGGTAGTTTCAAAGCTGTCGATCGAGTGAGTTTGGAGATTAAGAGTGGTTCTCTTGTTGCCTTGCTAGGTCCATCGGGATCTGGAAAATCCACGCTGCTCCGCTTAATCTCTGGCTTGGAGTTACCAGATAGTGGCAAGATTTTCCTGACTGGGAAAGATGCCACCTATCAAAGCGTACAGGAACGAAATATTGGGTTTGTGTTTCAACACTATGCTCTATTCAAGCATAGGACTGTGCGCCAAAATATTGCATTTGGTTTAGAAATTCGCAAAGCACCAGCAAAAAGAATTCAGGCACGGGTAGAACAGTTATTAGAACTGGTGCAATTGAATGGACTGGGCGATCGCTATCCGTCACAACTTTCGGGTGGTCAAAGACAACGGGTAGCATTAGCTAGAGCCTTAGCAGTAGAACCAGAAGTATTACTGCTAGATGAACCTTTTGGCGCACTCGATGCTAAAGTTCGCAAAGATTTACGGGCATGGTTACGCCGGCTCCATGATGAAGTTCATGTTACCACTGTTTTTGTTACTCATGACCAAGAAGAGGCAATGGAAGTCTCTGATGAGGTAGTTGTGATGAATCAAGGGCGTGTGGAACAAGTAGGAACTCCAGAACAAATTTATGACCATCCTGCCAGTTCCTTTGTCATGAGTTTTATTGGCCCCGTTAATGTTCTGCCTAGTTCTTCCAGAATTTTCAAAAGCAGTGGGTTTGAGGTTCCACATCCAGAAGTCTTTTTGCGCCCACAAGATGTAATTGTGGAGACATCTGCTAATGGTGCTACTACACCGGCTAAGGTTAGCCGAGTTATACATTTGGGTTGGGAAGTTCAAGTAGAATTAAGTTTAGATGAAGGGCAAGTAGTGATGGCGCATTTAACACGCGATCGCTATAAAGAATTACAGTTAGAACCAGATCAGCGCGTGTATGTCAAGCCCAAGGATGCAAAGTCTTTCCCTTTGACTTATTCGATTTAGTAATTACATAGGACTTACGCAAAACTGCAAACTGTAGTGGAAATTCATAAATTGCTGATTGTTAGTGTAAGTTTCCATAAAAAACACGAAAAATCATAAATTTTAGCCTGCTTTGGCAGGCTTTGTTCGTATAGACTCACCCTTCTAGCGTGTAGGTACAAAATATCCGTTTGTTCCTACCAACAATAAGGTATGAAATAGCACATAATGAATTTATAAGATGGGAATTTGTGCTATTTACTGATGCTAAGTTCTTCAATTGTTCTGTTTTTCATTGTCACCCTGATTACTCTTGGGGCTGGGATAATGGGATTATCCATTCTCAGGACTCACAAAATTCTGAAATTATTCCAGACAGAACCAGATAAACTGAGCTGGCGCATCATGTTGTTACTGATGATTTTTTTTCTGGGTGGTTATTCGTTATGCATATATTTAACAGTAGCCAAACTGATTGAATGGATACCATTGCTCACAGGCATGGTTTTCTTTTTTGGTGCATTATTCGTCTTTTTCAGCGTTACTACCTATTACCAAACTTTGCAACGACTGTTTTTAGTAAAGGAAAAATATCGCACAGCAAAAGAAAATGCTGAGTCAGCTTTATTTAAATTACAAGAAACTCAACAAGCTCAAATGCAATTAATTCAACGCGAAACTATGTTAGCGTTGGGAAAAATGGTTGCTGGGGTTGCCCACGAAATTAATAATCCAGTAAGTTTTATTCATGGCAATTTAGAATATCTTCATCAGTATAGCCATGATTTACTAAATCTTCTGGCAACTTATGCTTCTGTGTATCCAAATCCAGATGTCAAAGTCGTTAATGCTCTTGCAAAGAGCGACCTGAAGTTTATCCAAAAAGATTTGCCAAAACTTCTGAAATCTATACAAATTGGCACAATTCGGATTAGCGAGATTGTCCAATCGCTCTCAAATTTTTCCCGGTTGAACGAAACTGACTATAAAAAAGCTGACATCCACGAGGGTATTGATAGTACACTCGTCATTTTGCAGCATCGGCTTAATTTTTATGCTGGTGATAGCAAACCTATTTCAGTGATTAAAGAGTATGGTAACATTCCGCAGATTTTTTGTAATCCTCGTTTTTTAAATCAAGTATTTCTAAATTTAATTAATAATGCCATTGATGCATTGCTTAAAAAAGCAGCTAATTTCGGTTCAACTACAGATGAAACACCAACTATTTGGATTAGGACATTTCATTCTCAAGACAATCAAATTGCTATTTCAATCGCTGATAATGGTTGTGGTATGAGTGAAGATATTCGCCAGAGCATTTTCCAACCTTTTTTTACGACTAAACCTGTTGGTCAAGGAACTGGTTTAGGTTTATCTATCAGCCATCAAATTATCGTTGAGCAACATGGTGGCTATATCAAATGTGCTTCCATTGTAGACCAGGGTACCAAAATCGAGATTGGGCTTCCAATTACACAAGTAAAAAATAGTAATTAGAGTCATCTCTAATTTACAAAATTAAGGGTAAGAGAACGAACCGCAAAGTACGCAAAGTACACGAAGGAAGAGAGAAAGAAGAGGAATTGAAAAGTTAATTCACCCAGGGAAACTAATGTGATGAAGCAGTAATTTGATCGTTATTGTGCCAAATCTGCTGTCAACTTACCATATTTAATCAATTTAAATTGTTGTCCTCGCCATACAATTGTGCTTCGTACAAAGCCACTACACCAAATGGCAAAGTGGAATAAATCGCGTGCAGGAATTACCCAAAAATATTTTTTAGCTACTTGGTCATTCAGCATTTTCACGGCAACGATCCAACCCATAAGCAAACGCATCACCCAGGTAATAGTCAGTACAGTCCAGCCTAATATTGATCCACCTGTAGCGATCGCCAAAAGTAAACTAGTAACTGTACCGTAGGTAAACAGCAGTCCGACATAACCCCAAGGACGAGAAACACGGATACAACGTGCCCAACGGATTTGGCGCTGGATGGCTTCAGCTAATGTGCTGCTAGCTAATATATGATCGACTATGTAATTAGATAGCACTACCTTGTAACCTGCTTGGGCTGGTAAATAGCCGAGTTGAAAGTCATCTGCTAGATAATCAGCAATAGCCGCAAATCCACCTATGGCTTCTAGCGCTTGTTTGCGGATGACAATGGTAGAACCAAAGGCAAATCTTATACCTTCCATTTGATTGCTGACTAAAACACCAGGATGAAAATCACAAGCTGTGCCAATTGCTTCTAAGATTGTTACCCATCCTTCGGCTAAAGAACGATACAAACAAGTCACTACACCTACTTTCTCTTCTTGAAAAGGCTGAATGACTCGTTGCAAATAGTCTTTACCGACGCGAATATCACTATCGGCTATCAATATAATTTCGTATTTAGCAGCAGTGACAGCGTTCGCCAAATTACTCACTTTTAGATTAGCGCCAATGATGCGATCGCTCACCACTAAATGAATATCTACATCAGGAAACTGCTGGATGATTTTTTTGACAACTTCTATACCAGGGTCTTCGCGATCGCGCACGGCAAAGATAATCTGATACTCTGGATAATCTTGTTGACAAAAAGAAGCTAAGTTTTGTTCAGCATCCCGATCCACTCCACAAATCGGCTTGAGGATGGTAATTGGTGGATGGAACTCTGGATCTATAGTATGGAGTTGACTAAAAAAAGCGATCGCTGCATATATGCTGTAGCAGTAAAAAAAGATAGCTGATAGGCAAAGTATTAATAGCAGTAACTCAATGATTGGAATCTGAGAGTTGAAGAATGAAGTAAACCCCACGTGATATCTCCTACACAGATTGTTAGCTTACCTGAAATCTGAGTTTGACAAAATAGAGATTGAGGGGGAATAGGGGGACAAGGGAGCCAGGGAAGAAATGACGAAGGTGAATTTACTATTGCCTATTGACTCTTGACCATTGCCTTTGTTGGCTCAAAAACTGATAAATCCTACTTATAGAATGAGATAATGAGGGGTTAAAGTGAGAAATTTCGTTTTTCCCCCTAGGAGAACGCAATCCAGAAACTGCTGATGATATTTTCATGAATCTGATTTACTTCCTTTTACGTTCTTCATGGGGGATGGTGGCGATCGCGATCGTCACCGGATTCCTGAGTGGTGGTAGTAGTGCGGGACTAATTGCTCTGATTAGTACTGCGGCAAATCATAGTAACCAGTCACCCCTGACATCGATAGCGTGGGGTTTTGTGGGATTGGTAATAGTTGCAATCATTACCAGCATAATTTCTCAGGTAATGTTAGTTCGTCTGTCTCAGAATGCCATCTTGCAATTACGGATGAGCTTGAGCCATCAAATACTTGCTTCCGAATTAAGCCATCTGGAAAAATTGGGAAATCCTCGCATATTGGCAACCTTAACAGAAGATGTGCAAGCTGTTGCTCATTCTGTATATCTCATTCCTTTCTTATGCATTGATTTGGCAATGGTTGTTGGTTGCTTAGTGTATATAACTTGGCTTTCTTGGTTTGTATTGTTGATGGTTTTAGGATTAATGGTGGTAGCAGTTGCTAGTTGCCAATGGCTGTTACAAGGAGGAGGGAAATTACTTGCTTTAGCGCGTGAAGATCAAGATGTGCTTTTTAAGCATTTTCGCACCGTTACCGAAGGCGTCAAAGAACTCAAACTCAACTATCAACGCCGTCAAGTATTTTTAGAAAAACAACTAAAATCAACTGCTGTTAGATACCGTAATCACAATGTTCAAGGATTGACTCTGTTCGCCGCTACTACTAGCTGGGGCAGATTTATATTTTTTTTTGCGGTTGGTTTTTTGTTATTCGCGTTGCCTAATTTGATTAGCATTAGTCCTCAAACTCTCTCTGGCTTCATCTTAACTTTCACTTATTTGATGTTGCCGATGGACAATATAGTTAATAATCTGCCTCAAATTATTAGAGCTAATGTAGCTTTACAAAAGATAGAGTCTTTAAACTTATCTCTAGCTAGTCGAGGAGAAACATCAACTATCTCTCCTACTGTAAAAGCTTCTTGGCAGAGCTTACAACTAAGGGGTGTTACCCATAATTATTATCAAGAGCAAGAAGATAATAACTTTATTCTTGGCCCTATTGACTTGAAATTATTTCGCCAAGAACTGGTATTTATTGTGGGTGGCAATGGTAGTGGTAAATCTACCTTAGCCAAACTAATTACTGGACTCTACATCCCTGAAAATGGAGAAATTCTGTTAGATGGAGAGCCAATTACTGACAAGAATAGAGAATGGTATCGTCAGCATTTTTCTGTGGTTTTCTCTGACTTCTATTTATTTGAGGAACTTTTGAGCTTAGAAAATTCAGACTTAGATACTAAAGCTCAAAAATATCTCAATCAACTTCAATTAGAGCATAAGGTAAAAGTAGAAAATGGCATACTTTCTACCACCAATCTTTCTCAAGGACAGCGTAAACGGCTAGCTTTGCTAACTGCTTATTTAGAAGATAGACCAATTTATCTATTTGATGAATGGGCAGCGGATCAAGACCCATTATTCAAGGATATATTCTACACTCAGCTGCTACCAGAACTGAGAGATAAAGGTAAAACTGTATTGGTCATCAGTCACGACGATCGCTACTTTCATTTAGCAGATCGGATAGTTAAACTAGACTACGGCAAAATTGAATATGACCATGATTCGAGTAGATAAACTACCTACTCTCTGGCGTTAATCAAATCTGGTGTTTTAAATTGCTATCACTTAGGTAAAACGTTAAAGTTGTTGCTTGGTGGGTTGTCTTTTTTGATTTGCGGGATTACATTAACCTTGAGAACAGGTTGATTTGCTGTAAGTTGCCTTTGTTGGAGAATTTGAATCTCTCTCTCCATCAATTCTTGACCTTTACGGAAAAAGTCTTGAGAATTATAGGGAACCAAGTCACGAGATAAACGTTGCGTTTGTTGCGGAGTTAGACGAGGTAAAGCTGGTTCAGCATGAACAGCAGTTTGCCCAGTTAGTAACAAAGCAGTGATTCCAAAGGCTGTAACTTTGATGAAGCGGGTAAATACCAGTTGCAACATGATTTCTACCTCTCTGACATGAATACTTCAAACCATGTTGTGTTGGTCTGACTATCTGTAAGGTACAGTGACTTACTTGTTGATGACCTCCTACAAATGGGTTAATTAATTGGTATAATTACCTTTTCCAAATACCGAGATTTTATCAAGTTTGTTAACCCTTGTGCCTTGACCTCGCTAGTGCGAGATTTATGGCACAGGGGTGTTCTATTTTTTACCTACCTCTTAACACTAAGCTTCAGGAAGTGAAGCATCGAGTCTTTTTGGCGGTTAGGATAAATTTACTTTGTTCCAAGACTTTGGCAGTGTTGGAAGGCGATGTCTGCCGATAAGAAGTAGAGCTTCTATGCGTTTAATCATTCTTTTGTATACTTACCTATTACCTTGGCTAAGTCTGGAACTGCTTCCTCTACGTGTTGCTTGGCGGAACCACGGAATTTTTCGTATGTTCCGCGCACGATGGGGCGCTTGGCCTGTTTGACTCTCTCATCGGTGACGCTGAGTAGTGCGTCGGCGGTGCGATCGCTACTGGTAACTAAGTGTTCTACAGGATCGCCCTTCTGCACGCCTTCATCCCAGATAGGATCTAGTGCTGTAAAGCATTGTGGCAGCAGCTGCTCAACAACGTAAGGGATGTATCCTGGCTTAACCCCCTTCAATGCAGCGAAGGCAGTTTTTAAAGCTATGCCGCTGATGCCAGATTTGGAAGCGAGTTGTGCTTCTATCACTGTGCAACATTCATCTACAATCAACTCCTTTTTATTTGAGTTTAAGAGTTCGTCGCTCAGTCCCATTTCATTCCTCCATATTGTTAAAGTGCTGATTTTTCATTCAAGCAATTTTACTAACGAACAGGAAATTACAAAATAGCGCAGTAAGTCTCAAAACCTACTAAGCACACCCAGAAATTCTAAACAATTTCTGGTGTGCTGTCATACGCAGAGTGCGATCGCAGTATTAGCCCACATAATGCCTAAATCTCTTTATCAGCTAGATTCCCGCCTGTGCAAGACATACTCTAAAATGGGCGAACGGACAGTAATAACTTCTCCTGACAGCTTTGCACAGACTGGCTAGTAGATTTTCGCACAGGTCTAGTAATTTAAGCAGGCAAAGTATAACGTTGTTCAATAGCAGCTTTAACTGCATTGCGACTTTCATTAGCAGATTTGCGTAGGTTTAACCCGTCGTAGACATCGCTTTTTTCTATTTCCGCAACTTCTTCTGCTAAGGATTCATCTTTAATCGCCTCTTGAAACCAACGGGAATAATCTCCCTGTTGCAGGTGAAATAACCAAGTTTCGTCATCTACACCCTCGGCAATTTGTGTGAATAAAATTAGGTTTTGGGCGCGGAGATTTAACTTTGCTTCTGGCCCCCGGAAGTAAAAGCTTTTATCCTCCCCTAATTTGCCTTCTGCGTATTTGCGGACATGACGACGGCGTTCGGTACGTCCTGGGGTGATGCGAAAGCGGAATGGTTCTGAATCTTCTGTGCTGAACCAAGCTAGTGCTTCTCCTGGTTCTAAGGTTTGGGACTTTAGTTGCGGTGGACAATGACCGATAGTGTCACAGAAGGCTTTGATGTTCTCTTCTGGTGAATTTCCTACAGTGAGAATAGCATCTATCAACGATAAACCTGCTGTTGCAACTCGATCGGGATGGACTGTGATTAACATCATCCCTTTGAGTTGTTGAGGTAAGGTTAGAGAAGCAGGGTTCCAGGATCCAGGGAGGAGATGATGTGCTTCATCTACAACTATCCAATGTGGACGACCAGTTCGCGATCGCAATTCTAATAATATTGATAATAGTTCAGCAAAAAATGTGGGACGATCCTGTAGGGCAATTCCCAGTAAATTCACCACGACATTTTGGTTATGTTGTTCTAATAAATCTAAGACTTCTGCAATTCTAGGCGAGCTTTCAGTATTGCCTAAAATTATTCCTGGTTCAAAGTTTTCGTAGTCTCCCTCTGGATCGATAATACAAATTTGGTAGTTTTGCTCGGCAATTCGTTCTAGAACGGCTGTAGCTAAGGTAGATTTTCCTCCTCCAGAAGTGCCAGCTAATAAAATACTTGAACCATAGGGTTTGATATGAACTTCTGCACCATCTGTTCGAGTTCCCAACAAAATTTTGTGTCGTTGCAGCTGTTCATCTAAATCAGAAATGTCATTAGCAATAATTTTGTCAATTAATTCGACAACACCATCTCCTCGATTACCCTTAGTGACAAAATCTACCTGTTCTTTCAGCATTGGTAAAGCATTAGCCACGGCTACAGATAACTCGCTTAATTTGAGGAACGCATGGTCATTTTCTGCATCACCAACTCCAACAACATTGTGCGGTGATAACTTCATTTCATGCAAAGCTGCTAGCAATCCGGCGGCTTTGTTGATACCTGAAGGTAATACCATCACTGCACCTTTGTTAAAGATGACTTGCAATTCTAATCCTAAGTCGCGGATGGTTTGTAAAACAGTAGTTTCCTGGGGATGCCAAGTCGCAACAATTACTCGCCCAACTGATAAAGGCTCGACATGGCGATCGCGCAATGCTTGAATAAACTCTTGTGGTGGTTGCGAACCTAATAACTTCTCCTGACGAGAAGCTGGTAAATAGAGTAACGCACCATTTTCGGCTACTACATAATCGAATAAATCAATGCGATCGAAAACCTGTTGCAAATCATCTAGCTGCCTACCTGTAACTAATATTAGCTTTCTCCCGGAAGCGCGGAGGCGTTCTAATGCTGCTAAAGTCTTTTCATTGACATGACTATCTGTAGCTAGAGTGCCATCGTAGTCGGTAGCTAATACAAAGTAACGCATGGGGTAGTAGATAACTTGCTTGCGATAGTTTCATTTATACAATGACTTGCGATCGCAGTTTTTTTATCCAGCTTGAGAGATAAAAATTCAAGACTAAAGTCCTGACTACGTGAAATAGATTCCTACTACAGATAGGATATTGTTTTTAATTGTATGTATTTATGAGTTGGAAGACTTTTCAGTATTCTGAGTTTGCCTTTCTTCTTGTTTTAGTAAAAACATATAAAATATCCCAAAAATCAGGATACCCAACACACCATAGGAATAAGAAGCCTGTCCTCCATGCCAGCTTTCAAAGGCAGCTTTGTTTGTTCCTTCCATTACTGCCAACATGGCAATTCTCACTCCATTAATGACAAATCCTAAGACAATAGCAACTATTGGTACAAAAAACCGCTTACTTTTGGCAATGGGGAACATCACCAGAGCAATAACCGATATACCTAATATATAGTTGATGGTGTCTATACCAGAACAGCTATGAACTACTTTAATGCTACCAGTCGGTAAGTAGATATTAACTCCATCAATTGCAACTTCAAAGCCTAAGTACCACAAAAGCAGACTAGCGAATTTGGCACTTAAAGGCGAAATATCAATTAATAAATCAGCAAGGACACTGGGTATTCCCAGAAAAAATAGAATAATCAGTTCTTCCCAATATTGCTTTAATCCCTTAAAACCAGAAGCGAGTAAGCTGACACCTAAAGCAGAGGTAAAGGATAAAAGACGGAGGGTATGTTCTAGATTCTGAGTTGCACTTTGCCATAGTACCCAAATAATCAAGAGCAAGCCCACAATACTAGAGAAAACATCGCTTTCAAAGCGCAATGTATGGCGTTTGTCCCATAACAGAGAACCTGTAGCGAATAAAAACAGAATACTCATGCCTAAATGGCCAATATCATGAGCTTTCCAAACTAAGGTAAGACAAATTACTTCTAGCCCTGCGGTAATACTCAACAGCCAGAATGGTTCGTTCTTAAATAATTTGGGTGATATCAGTTCAGTAATATTCATTGCAAGAGTGGGTTTGCTAATGTCAAGAATTAGGTTTTGAGTAAGTTTTGGTAACTGGTAAATTTGGTGTAAAACTATTACATAAATAAAATTAAGTTTATTAATTACGAACTAATAAATATTTTTCACTATACAGTTAAGCTTACTCCTACAGCATCATCTGGTATCAAAACAGATGCAAATTTTGATATAAGAAATATCATTTTAGAGTGCGTACTATTTGGCTTAAACATTCACAATTATCAAAACCATAAACAAGTCTCTATCAGATGCAAGTGTTATATATGACTTACCTAATAGTTTTCTGATAATAAACCGATGTATCCGAATGAATATTGTAAGTTTTTGTAAACCTAAGTGTTATCCCCAGGTATTAATGTAATAAATATTTAAGTAAAGAAACTTAGATTAAATAAATTCTTTATAAATAAAAAGCAAGAATTAGTAAAGTTTTAGTGAAGTTATCAGGTTTAAGAGCATGAGAAAGAATACTAATGCCAAATGACGCTAGTTGCACCAAATCGGTGGGCGTTGGTTTCCCGCCGATTTATCTGTAAACGCAGTCTTCTCGCATCGCCAGAAAGTTACTCAATTAACAGCAGCCTCAGAATTAATTGGCACACAGGCATTTACTAAAGGTAACAGCGGCCCTAACTGCTCTTGCCCATTGACAGCTAAATCGCTATGGCATAAATAAATTTTGTCGGATACACGAGAAAGCAAATCTGCCAAAATTCTTTGCAGCCGTTGTTCTTCTGCTAATTTCTCATCTTCGGCTGTCCAAGGTGAACCTAATCTGTCTTGAAGAAACAATGGTGCGCCAAACAACGTAGCTGCACCACCTTTTGCCCACAGAGGCGAACTAGCATCTAGCCAAAAATGCCAACGATGAAATCTCCTACTAGAACGGTATTGGAAGATAGTTGCTAAGGTGACAGCTTTTTTGGCTGGGCCAATGGGGCGTAAAGGATAGGGGTTAGCGGTAATCGTACCACGCCGTAGTAGTTGAATAAATTCGGCAATGGTGCTTTCAGAAGGGCTAGATGGAGGTAATTTGGAATTGGTTTGTTGCAGCCTGGTATTAATTTCCCAGTAGTGTTGGGCTGTTTCTAACAATTCTCTCAGGGCTGCTAGTTGATCGTAAGGAGGATTGGTATCTTTACACAAAAAATCTTGAATTGCCAGGTATAACAGGGAAATAGGGCTAGGAATTAAACGCTGTTCTTGTTGCGATCGCTGTTTCTCTATCCACTGTAATATTTCGCTATAAGCTGTTGTGGCGGCATAGCCGATGCGATCCCAGCGCTCGAAAGCTGTCACTGGTAGCAGGTTAGGGCGTTCTGGATGTGGTTCAAAGCAGTAATCTGCTATTAACCCGGCGCGTACAGGATCGATGTTAGTGCTGAGTTCTGAGGCGTTGTCTGCGGCTTTTGATTTTCTACTCAATACCACCAACATCTCGGCTACGGCATCTCGATCTACTAAGCGTCCCAAACCGGGATAGACTAGGGCCAGCATAGTAAGTAATGCCCGAATCGCTGGCGAACTAATCAAGGGACGTTGATCGTTAAGGGGTTCTACCCGGATATTTTGTTTGTTGAGGATTTCTATTAAGGTATAACGTGCGATCGCATCTAAACCAGGTGCAATAACTGCGACTTCTTCTGGTTCTACTTGTCCTGAGGCGATCGCATCCACAATTACCTCGGCTGTTTGCCGCAACAGTTGGGCACGGGAGGTAGTTTGAATTGACTGTACGGTTTCTGGTAAGCTCAAAATTACAGTTGGTTCTGTGGCTAGTTCAACCATTTGTGTAGCCAGTTCAATTGCCAAGGATTCTATAGGTGGCCCAATCAAGGTTTTAACTTGACAACGCCTTGCTAATCCTTGGAGATAGTTAGGATCTGCTCCCAATCCCAACCGCACTGCACCTTCAGGATTGTAACTAAACGCCCCAACTGCACCTCGATCTAACAAGAAATCAAACAGGTGACGAGCTATGCCAGGATAATCATCGACATCATCTGCTAATACAGCCTGATAACGTTTCGCTAGATGCTGTTGATAATTTTCATTAGTTAACAAGTGCTGATTGTACAGTTCGGTAATAATCCCGTAGGTGAGAAATCCCCGATTTAAACACCAGTCGCGCCAATCGAGCAACAAAGAGGCAAGAAATTCTGGCTCTAAATTAATCGGATTATCTCCTAAACCACTTGCCAAAATTTCCGCAATGCGATCGCACTTTTCGCCGCTATAGGCTGCTAATTGCAATAAATCGAGAATGCGACGCACCAAACGATATTCATTTATTCCCGCAAGCCGCAAAGTTTCTTCGTCTAACTGAGAACGCCAGAGTTTCGTTGCCAATTCTTGCTCGGTTTCTGGACGCAATCTTACAGGAAATTGGGCGTTCAGCTTTAATGACTGAATTAACAACGGCCAAAATAAAATTACTTCATCCTGAAAAAATCCTAGCGGTGTTTTAGCGCGAACCGGATATTTACCTAGAGTAGCAGTGACAATTCTATCGCCAAATTCTCGGCGGTTATCATCATTAGCGGCTAAAAGCAAAACTCCCGGTTCTGTCTGGCGAATTTCTAAGCCTTTAAGTAATTGTTTGCCTTTTTTCTGCTCTTTTTGGTTAGTATAAAATGATTCAATAGTTTGATTATTACCTTGCACCCAACTACAAAACTGTCTAACTAAATGAGTAGTCTTGCCACTGCGGCTACCACCAACAATCCAAACCGAATGAGAAACCACAAACCCTCTCCTTGTAGATTTGTTAGTATACTTCGTGCGTTAATTTAAGGTTAAGAATCACCAAATCATGCTGGATGATTGCTGACGATGAAGAACTCTGTTTTTAGTCAAAAAATTTACCCTTTCTTGCTGAGTCTTTACCGATGGTATTTAAGAACACCAGAGCGTTCTCTGGATGAAGCTTACAACGCGGCATTAAAAATTAAAGAATTAGAAGATAAACATTTTAATGGTAATAAAGTAGACTCTGACTTAGCTATGTACAGTAGCAATGTCATGGATTATTTTCAGTCAGATCTGAAAAAGCAATTAAAAATTGCTCGGATGCGACTAACAGAGTTTAAAAGTAGCCGTTGGTTCTTAAAAGAAGCCGATCGAGAAGCTGCAAATAAAGCAGGGATAGAATATCCTGAACTTTCTTTAATTTTAGAAAAGCTTAGATTCATCGATCAAGTGCTTTCAAAATATACCCTCGTTGAGGATGAAGTAAATTCTCTAGCTGTAGTAGATCAACCTCCTAAGAAGCAAACAGACTCAATAACTGCACAAACATCAATCCCAAAATTACCTAATAATGTCAACAGAAAGCCTCAAGGTAAAGCGAATACAACAGGGATATTGCCAAGGTCAATTTTAAGTACTATTACTCGTTTGCAAGTTGAATTAGATCCAAATTCGGAGCAAGATGTTGTTCAAAATTTCCGGCAAACTCAACGAAGAACAATTATATCTATTAGGTTTATTTTACTATTAATTATAGTACCACTTCTTACCCATCAGCTAGCAAAAGCACTTGTAGTCGGACCGCTTGTTGAACGCTTTCGAGGTTCTGAAGCGGTGCAAATCTTTCTCAATGCTGAAATGGAAGAAGAAGCGTTAGTAGAGTTAGAAAGGTTTGAAGAAAGAATAAAATTTGAAAATTTAATTAGCAAAGCACCACCACTATCTCCTGAGGCAATAGAAACTCACATGAAGGAGAAAGCTAGTGAGATTGCTGAAGAATTTCGTGAAGAAAGCTCTAATGCTATTAAAAATGTTTTTTCAGATATCTTTTCTGTAGGGGCTTTTATCTGGCTTTTGCTCGTCAGTAAACCTTCTATAGTTATCATCAAAGAATTTTTCGATAATATTGTTTATGGACTGAGTGATAGTGCTAAGGCATTTATTATCATTTTGTTTACTGATGTATTTGTAGGGTTTCACTCACCTCACGGCTGGGAAGTAATTTTAGAAGGTGTCTCGCGCCATTGGGGATTACCAGCAAATCGAGATTTTATCTTCTTATTTATTGCTACATTCCCAGTGATTTTAGATACGATTTTCAAATATTGGATTTTCCGCTACTTAAATCGCATTTCACCTTCCGCAGTTGCCACATATCATAATATGAATGAGTGAAATGGTCATGGGGCATGGGGCAATAGGCAAGAGGTCAACCTACGGGAGTATCCCAAATGTTTGATTTCATTTTTAAACGCAAAGGGGCGCAAAGGTTCACGCAGAGGAACGCTAAGGTTTTATTACAGCTATTGGTGTGTTTACCTGTTGTTCTGGGGATTTTACTGGTGCGAATGCCATCTTTGGGGTATCGAGGACTGAGTGCGCCAGAATGTCAGCTAAAAAAGTGGAATCTACCAGGAGCATTATCTAGCAATTCCCAGCAAAAACCACCAGTACTGATTGAGAGATTACCAGTTACTTGTTGTCAGGGCGATCGCTCTTGTGTGGATGAGGCACTATATGGGGATGAGAACGATCAAAAAGCGCTGTTAACCTCCATCGATCGCAGTCTACGATACCTACAATCTGCTAGGGCGGATGCTGTTTACAAGAGTTACCCCATACCAGGAATCACCCGCGATCGCGTTTACACAAGTTTGCTCAGATTCCGCCAACTTTTACTCAACACTAATTCTGCTGCTGCACTTCAGGCTGCGATCGCCAAGGAGTTTGTGCTTTACCAGTCAATTGGTAAGGATAGCAAAGGTTCTGTTTTGTTCACCGCCTACTACGAACCAATGTATACAGCCAGTCGCGTGCCTACAGCAGAATACCGCTATCCTGTTTATAAAGCACCACCCGATTTAGACTCTTGGAGTTTACCCCATCCTACGCGCTTGGAACTCGAAGGAGCGGATGGTTTACAAGGCGCAAAAGGTAAACTACGTGGCTTAGAATTATTTTGGTTTCGCGATCGCCTAGAACCATACATGGTGCAAATTCAAGGTTCTGCAAAACTGCAACTGACTGATGGGACTCAGACAAGTATTGGTTATGCGGGTAATATTGCTTATAACTACAAAAGCATTGGACGGGAACTGGCGAATGATGGCAAATTGCCTTTAGAAGGAATGACTATGCCAGTTATCCTCGATTATTTCCAAAAGTATCCCCAGGAATTAAATGTTTATATTCCTCGCGATCCCAGCTTTGTGTTTTTTCAAGAAACTAAAGGCGCACCAGCACAAGGTTCTATCAGTCAGCCACTTACAGCAGAACGTTCAATTGCTACAGATAAATCTTTGATGCCCCCTGGTGCTTTAGCCCTGATTCGTGCAGCTTTCCCCTTTGCTGATGATACTGGGAAATTAGAGCATCGGATTGTTAGCCGTTACGTACTCGATCAAGATACTGGTGGTGCAATTAAAGGTGCTGGCAGAGTTGATTATTTTTTAGGTACTGGTAAATTGGCAGGCGATCGCGCTGGCGTTACAGTTAGCAATGGACAATTATTCTATTTACTACTGAAAGCTAAAAACTAAATTTATTGGCATTGTATGAATACTGAAAATTAGCATTATGCTATGTAAATTTTACCTATAATAAATTTGGCGATTTTACGTTATTTTATTTTGGAACTAAACAAATAATTATGCGTCATTCCAATTAAAGCGCTATTGAAAAATCTCTTTTTCCAAATGAGATGCACTCTAATCAATGCGTATCAGCTTGTTTATGGCACTACATTCATCATTGAAAAATAGGGGTTAAAAGTGCTCAAAATTTTAGTTGATGCTGATTTAATATTAGAAGCATTAATGAATCGCAACAACTGTGTAGAAGACGTTGGCAAATTATTAGATATCATCCATCCTGTAATTCAAATATATATTACAGATGTTGGTTGGCAGAAAATCTACAATTATCTTCGCTGTCTCCAAAATACTCAGATTGCAGAGTTAGTAGTAAATTGGTTACAAGAAAAAATCCAAATTTGTCCTATTGACAATAGCATTTTACAACAAGCAAGATCGTCACCTTTACAAGACTTTGAATCTGCTGTTGAACTAGTCTGTGTTAGTCAGCGTCAACTACACGCAATTGTTACCCACAAACAAGAAAATTTTGCGGAAGCTGCTCATAAGTGTTGGATTTGGTCAACAACAGATTTGTGGTTACGAGCAAATCTAGAACTTCGATATGTACATACCCAAAAGATAATTCAGTCATAGAAATTGCCAAGCCGTTAAGCTGATTAGGGTAGGATTTGAGAAATTACAAGTGAAAACTAACCGACTGACGCAACAAATTCAATTTATTATCGAAATCGATCGCCTCAAGCAAGTGCTGCGTCAAACCCTGCTCACCGACGGATCGCGCCAAGAAAACAGTGCAGAACACTCTTGGCATTTGGCAGTGATGGCAATGACATTAGCAGAATATGCGCCCGCAGAAGTTGATATCTTTCACGCCATCAAAATGCTACTGATTCATGATTTGGTAGAAATTGATGCAGGTGATACCTTCTGCTACGATGTGCAGGCTAATTATAGTAAGGCAGAGAAAGAGTTACAAGCAGCATCGCGGCTATTTGGAATTTTGCCGCCAGATATAAGTAGTGAGTTGCGTTTACTCTGGGATGAGTTTGAAGCAGGAGAAACACCCACTGCTAAATTTGCCGCAGCTTTAGATCGGATACAACCTCTACTGCACAACCAGCGCACAAAGGGCGGAACGTGGCGCATTCATGGTATCAGGCGCGACCAAGTTATGAAACGGGTAGCACCCGTAGAAACAGGCGCACCAGAACTTTGGCCGTTTGTGCTGCAATTGATTAATGATTGTGTGGTAGCAGGGTATTTGCAAGAGGTTCCTGTTTAGTTCGTTGACCCCAAAATCTCCTCCCACTCTGATGAAGAGAGAGGTTGCACAACTAACTCCATCTCAAAACAATAACTGGCAGCAGCCATCAAAGCTGTCATAATTATTTCTACACTTAGACCTTGAGGTAGTTGCACATTCGTCCAAGATTCTGTACCAAATACTTGAGTAAATAGTTCAGCATCTTGGTTTAACCGGATAGAGCCATGTTGCAAAATTGCCCCAGCACGTCGCAATTGGGCACTACCAATGAGTTTCGCCCCGTTGGGTAAAACTAAATCTGCACCTGTAGCAGTCCCAAAACAGTTAGGGTTGTGAATATAGCCTCGCCCCGCTGTACCGTAGTGTAATTCAACGCCAAGCGATCGCCAACCTTGAATCAAAAACTCACAAATTTTTTGGTACGCTTGCAGGCGATTGCCATTCAGTCCAGATGTGACAACAGTGTAAGTTAAATCACCTTGGTGTAATACTGCTCGTCCGCCGGTAGGACGCCTGACCACATCCAGTTTTTGACCTTGCCAAATTAAATGTTGCCAAAATTCTGGGTATTGGCGTTGATGATAGCCTAGAGAAATAGCAGCTGGCGACCATGTGTAAAACCGCAGTGTTGGGGGATGTTTTTCCGACTGGTGCTGTGCTAACAACCAACGGTCAATCGCCATCTGCTCATTACCAGCAGCTTCTAGCAAAGGAATTAGTCGCCACTGCTTGCTATGCATCCGATATAGCAGACTCCAATCTCAAATTCTTCAAGCTGCACCAAATTCAGATTGTAAAGCTTCGTCGTTATTATCGGCGATCGTTGCCACGATCGTAATTAGGCGGGAGACTTCGCCAGGAGATAATTCTGCTAGGGTACGTGTCGAGATGACCACAACTTGGTTTTCAATAATACCAAAACGGGCTTCCATAGTACTAGTACAGTTCAACTCTAATAAATGCCGCATTAATCTAGGTTCATCTTTAGCGGGCAATTTTAGCACCGTAGACCAAACTGTAATGCTATCTTCATCAGTTTTACCACTGAGTTGAACAAATACTTCGACACTGCCATATTTAAACTTCCACAGCACATTACCATCGGGATTGTGGCTAACCATTGCACTGTCATCTTGTTCTAGACTGTCGATGACATTTTCAATGACTTCTACATGGTTGATGCTTGCTGTTTCCACAAGTAGTTCATTGACGAGTGGGTTGCTGGGTAGGGTTTCTTGGTAGCTTGTCATACAGATTTTTTACTGAATATAGTTACTGATTCATCTACACCTACTTTATAGCTTGTAAACGCAGTCTACTCCGCATTTACACCCTTAATTCGTACAGTCTCTCCTAGAATTTACATAATTGTAGTTAGATATACAGCCACTGGAGGGTGAGGTACATCTGCACTTTCACGGTTAGTCATAGTTACAATAAAAGCGCCAGTGAATACGGTGTAAAAGCTGGCGCTGGTGTTATCGGTATTTGTGGAAGCATCATCTTACGCAAAGCGTTGATGATGCGCTAGTGTATCAAGCCCCTGTGGGGTTTGACCCCTAATAAATTCTCATTCTATGCAGGGAAAGCACTTTTAAGGTGTTGTGTTGTAAGCTACTTTATTGTTTAGTTGAAAGGATTATACAGTTTTGAAAAATCGGATAATTTCGCGTACATGATCGAGAAATTGCCCATCAGTAGAAAGTTGAGCGATCGCATTTCTGGCTTCCCGCGACAGACGTTCGTGTTCGGTTTGGTTTGTAGCGCGTAATTCTTCTAAATTAGCGGCAATTCTAGCTAAGTCTTTGCGGGTTTCCTCACTAAAGCGTTGTTGCGTTGCCGGAATTGAGTAGGGTTGTTCTGCATCGATTAGTTCTTCTAAGCGCTGCACTTTTTGTTCTAAGACAGAAAAGCGATCGCGCAATTCGACAATATCTTCACGCGGATATTTCCATTCTTGGCGAATCATCGTCAATCTGGCGTACAAGTACTCATAAGCACGGATGGCGGGACGGAGGATTGTTAATAGTAAGGCTGCACCGGAACTAATGTAGCCTACAGTACTAATACCAGTAGCCGCGAGTGTATACAGCCCAATAGCTGAGAATAAATGTAAGGCTAAAGCCACCCAAAGCGATCGCTTGGCTAAAATCCTGACATACTTTAATTGCTTCTCATCTACAGGAATCCGCTTTTCTATCGACTGTGCTGCTTCTGCTAAGACTTCTTTAGCCTGAAAATGCACATTCCACGGTACGGTAACAATTACCAACAGCCACCAAAAACTTGCGCCACCAATTACCCAGTCAAGAAAGCTACCTGCGGGTATGTGCAACCATTGCAGTAAACCGAAGGCCGTCAGCACTAAAACAACAATTCCCACAATGGAACTGATGAAAAAGTTAATATACATCTTCCCTTGCCCCCAGTAAAACTATTACCTCGATGATGTCTAGATATGGGCAGTTATACGGAAATTATGTGATGGTTTTTATAGTTGCACATCCAGCTAGAGAATAAGGTAACTATGCCAAATGGGTTGAGTATCTTTACCAATCCTTTCTGGTAGCAGCAGTCGCCAAGTTTTACCTTCTTGCTGAATTTGCAAATAAACTTCAAACGGTTGTTGCAGTTGCGTCAAGCGTCTTTTGGGCAATTTGATAATTAAGTCATAGTTTCCCCGCACCCGGAAAGCTGGCAAACTTTGAATTGTTAGGGATTTTTCCTCGGTAATTGATAGCCGTTTAATATCAAAGCCTTGGAAATCTAGATCCAGCTTTTGGTTAAGTTGTTGTTGAGTTTGTTCTAGTTGCAGTGCGATCGCTTTTTGCACTAACTGGCTAGTTGGTAGCAGCCCAATATTACCACAAGCTGTCAATAGCATGAATAAGATTGCTGTCAATACTAGTGCAGCTGGACGAAGATAAATATTTAGTTGAAAAGGGTTAAACATATTGTCAAATAAGCTTTCTTTCCTTCTGCCCTCTTGCACTAGCCGCACCATATTATTTTTTGCATACTACTTTCCAGCGATAGTATAGCGGTTTGCAGACAACTTTCGCTAAAACTTAAAATTCTGTTTAATTGCTTCATAGTTGTAGCATTTATTTGCATTATTCAGGATTGTAACGTTGTTACTATGTCGAACATCGACTGTTTGTGGTTTTTGAGTTGTCGTTTTGAAAGACAATAAATCTACTAAATCAGCCCTATTTCTTCTTATTGTTTTTTGGTCGAAGTATTAAATATAACGGTCATTTTATTAATACTTATTTTATAAGTGATAGTAGTAGCGTGTCCAGCCTAAAGTTGTGCATTATAGTTCTAATTGATAGGGCGCTAAAGCGCAACTACGAACATTCTTTATTGCAACATTTTAGCCTTGTCACGCCAGTAGTTAAATTTTGTGCAAAAAGTCATGGTTATATTTATGACTATAGTCATAAATAGTTTTGCTAAAAATAAGTGTTAATAGTAAATTGAGTGCAGAAAATCAAAACATGGCAACTCATAACTAGCAATTTTGTAGCTAAACACCGAAGAAAATATAATCAATTTCTCACTTTCGTAAGTAACTTTTAGTTGCTTGAATGTAGCTTATTCTTATCAAGAAAGGTAGCAGGCAGAGGGCAGCTATGCTGAAGGTATTTATTCCTTCTCTGATTGCCCGAACCGTCTGCGCGACCGGAGGAAGGAAGGGTTGAAGACTCCCAGCAAATTTTCAATTTGGTGGCTCTCGTTCAGGTGGGGTTTTGAATCCTCATCTGAACGAAACCTTCTGCCCTCTGCCTCCTGCCTTCTTCAATTCAACAGGAGATATACTCATGGCGTATAAAACTAATTTCAAACTGATATTAGGCGCAGCTACAATCGCAATTCTAGCTGCGGGTTGTCAATTATCTTCACCTAGTGGATCGGTTCCTCCCAATAACTCTACTGAGGAGGCTACAAATTCTTCTCTGACAACAGGAGGAATAGCTACAGCATCAGATAGAATACCTGACCTCAATTTAACCGATACGCAAAAAGCAAAAGCAAAACAGATAGGAGAGCAAACTCAGGCAAAAATACTTGCTCTTTTGAATTCAGAGCAACAAGAAAAATTTAAAGCTGCATCTCAGGATCAGCAGAAATCGCCAATGCGGGTATTGCGATCGCTCAATTTATCAGCTGAGCAAAAACAAAAAATTCGCGACATTCAACGCAATCAAAGGCAAGAATTTCAAGCAATTCTTACCCCAGAGCAGCAAGCCAAAATGAAACAACATCGTGAATCGCGGGGGGAACGTTAATCAAATTAATTATGCACATGATTTTTGAGGTTTGTTAACATAATTTGCGTTCATCTATAGATACCCCCTAGCCCACCTTTTAAAGGGGAACCACTGCGTTGTGCGGGTTCCCCAACTTTAGGCGTATATAAAAGTATTTAATATATCACTAAGGACTTTTAAAAAATCCTTCAAATTGCTGATAGGACTGTCAGTAAAAAATCTATTAGTAATAAAAGGTATTTTCTTAGAACCTAAAAGACAATATTAAGTAGCTTAGTGTTAAAAATTATCGTTATGACAAGGCAGGAGGAAAAAGAGAAGAGGATTCTAGCTTTGTTTACTTTTCTTAACTTAGTTTTGTTTTTTCCCACCGACTTACTTACTAATTGCACTCATCACCAACATGAAGTGCATTTTTTACTGCAAAATTAATTTTTTGATGGCAAATTTGATATATTCAAATTATTTTGATTCTATTTTTCCCACTGTTACTAACATACTTATCAAAAAATGTGGTTTTCTAAATTATGACTTTACTCCTAGCCAAACTCTAACTTTTTTCCCATACATAATCATAAATTCATGTTTTATATTTAGACTAATACAGCCAATCTTAATTAATAAATAAACAAGCAAAAACCTTGATATCGCTAGGATTTTTTACTGCGAAAAAGCTTGATTTCTGATGTGTTATCTGAAGGTATTTGTTGAAAAAATTGTTAGGAATGCTGTAGAAAAATAACCCAAAATTAACCGACAGGAGATTGAATGATGAAACGCATCTTAGCTGGTACGTTACTTGCTTTACCTCTTGCAGTTGCTTCTCTACCATCACAGGCATCAGCAGCACAAATTATTGTCAGACCAGTTGTTCATACAAATAATGTTGTTGTCCGTCCACGTCCAATTGTTCACCAGAAGTTGATTCCTGGACATTGGGAACAAACAAAACATGGTAGACGATGGGTTCCTGCTCACTATGTGAGAATTTAATTTAGCTGAAGCGAAAAGAGGAAAAAATGCTATGTCTAGCTTTTAATTACCTCTAAATTACTCTTATAGCCTATAGGTTACAAAACAATTGCGCGTAATCAAAACTCTCACCATAAAGGTGAGAGTTTTATTAATAGACATCGGTAGACGCTTTCGTGTTAGCGAAGCGGTAACGACGCTGGCAGCAGGGGTGACTTAGTGAAGGTTAGCAAGTGGTGTCAAAGACCAAAATGGGTGCATCCCAGTTTTATTTTTTAATGATAAAAAAATAAAATTGTCATTGCGAGGAGGAACGACGCAGACGCGCAGCGGCTTCCCGAAGGGTAGCAATCGCACGGACTCGTTTTTAGCCTAATACATTGCGATTGCTTCGCTTCGCTCGCAATGACGAAATCTGTAAAAAAGTGAGATGCTCCCGACCACAACTGCCTTATAGCTAAGTGTTTACAAACTTCTCGTATTTTAAAGATAAGCATTAGGTGATGTCTTATGACAAATCGCTAGCGTCTACGCACTCATGTAAAATATTGGTACAGCCACAAAATTAGCTAATGACCAGGTTCCCCTACGACCAGTTTGCCAAAGATTATCTTCAGGAATTGTTACAACCTTTGGGAGAAGTGGAAACCAGTCGGAAAGTAGCAGCGGAAATCCGAGAGATAGATGTGTATTTTACACCTGCACCCCAATTAACAAGCGATACAATAAAATTAGGGTTGCTAGGAAAACTGGCGGCTGAAACTGCATTAATTGAACCCTTTAGAAATGCGGCTACAATTGCGGAGATTCGCAGTTGTATGAATAAGTTATTTGATATATTTGCTGATTTAAAGCGTCAATCAAAAGTCGAAAAAAAGCAAATTATCGAATCAGAGTTACCAAAGTTGTGGATTTTGTCACCTACTGCGTCTGAAGGTATATTGAATGGTTTTAGAACGAGCATAGATGTAGAAAACTGGGGAGTAGGAGTACATTTTTTAGGAGATTATTTCAGAACAGCTATTGTGGCAATTCATCAACTACCTAGTACAGAAGAAACATTATGGTTGAGAATCTTAGGTAAGGGAAGAGTCCAGCAACAAGCTATAGATGAACTAGAAGCACTTCCCCAAAGTAATCCCTTACGTGCCAAAGCAATCGATTTATTATTGAATTTGAAGACTACCTTGGAAGTAAATCAAAATATAGACCAAGAGGACAGAGAGTTAATTATGCGCTTATCACCTATTTACGAGCAAAAATTAGCGGAATCTAAACAAGAAGGAATTCAAGAAGGAATTCAAGAAGGAATTCAAGAAGGAATTAATGCAGAACGTCGTCAAGTTATAGAGAATCTGTTACAAGTTCGGTTTGGTGATTTAGATGGAGAGTTAAGCCGAATAATTGAACCTTTATTGCTCTTATCACCAGAAGAATTTACTCCTTTATTAGTGCAATTATCGCGACAAGAATTATTAGAGAGGTTCTTGTAAAAAGAATTCAGCAATAAATACTGAATTCTCTACATTTGCTAAATAAATTAATGTTTAACCGCCGATAATAACGACTTATGCAGTAGGAAATATTGCTAAATCAGTTTCAGGGTCAAAAAAGTGAATTTTATCTGTAATTAGTGATAACCATAATTGATCGCCAACACTAACTAATCTTTCTGGTGGAACTCGTACTTGTAGGTAATCACCACTGTTACTAGAAGAGCCAGGTTCACCAAGTCTGGCGCTAATAAAACTATCGTTGCCTAAGTTTTCTACTAAATCTACTTGCACGGGTAGATTTTTGGTAGCGGGTACACTCAAGCTCAAGTGTTCTGGGCGAACGCCTAAAATGAGAGTTTGCCCATCATATTTTTGGAGGGCGGTTCCCCAAATTTCTGGGAGTGTAAAACGAAATTGGGAATGGGTGATTAATAGAGGAGCATGAAATTCCACAGGAATAAAATTCATGGGCGGCGAACCGATGAATTCGGCAACAAAACGATTGGCTGGACGGTTGTAAAGTTCTAAAGGGGAAGCAACTTGTTGAATTTGTCCAAGATTCATAATCGCAATGCGATCGCCCATTGTCATTGCTTCGGTTTGATCGTGGGTGACGTAAATTGTCGTAGTCCCCAACTGGCGCTGTAATTTGACAATTTGCGCGCGAGTTTCTGCACGTAATTTCGCATCTAAATTAGAAAGCGGCTCATCCATTAAAAATACTTGAGGATTGCGGGCGATCGCTCTTCCTAATGCAACTCTTTGTCTTTGTCCCCCAGATAGCTGTTTGGGTAAGCGATTGAGCAGGGCTTCAATTTGTAACAATTGAGCAACATTCCGCACCCGCTGCTCTACTTCCCGTTCCTTGTCAGAAATATAGCGGAGTCCTTTAGGTAGCGATCGCGTCATCCCCACAAAGAGATTCTCAGCCAATCGTTGAAAATATTGAGATGAGGTGTTTTCTCCCTCTGCTTCCTTGCTTCCTTGCTCCCCATCACCAAAACGGCGGCGCAGCCCAAAGGCGATGTTGTCATACACTGACATGTGGGGATAAAGGGCGTAGTTTTGAAACACCATTGCAATGTCTCGTTCTTTGGGAGGGAGATCGTTGATTAAGCGATCGCCTACCCAAATATTGCCGCCAGTCATCACTTCCAAACCAGCAATTAACCGCAGTAGGGTACTTTTACCGCAACCAGAAGGCCCCACCAGTACCATAAACTCCCCATCGGCGATTGTTAAGTTAATCCGCCGCAGGACATTGATATTATCTGCACGCTCTCGCTGTGCATCAGTTTTCTTACCAGAGGATAAGGATGATGGGGTGGGCGAGGCGATACTTTCCCCCTTGCGAGGGGGAAAACTTTTATAAATATTTTCTAAGACTACTTGAGACACGAGTATTAATGATTCTCATTGGTTATGAGTTATTAGTCATTGGTCATTAGTCATTAACTGGAAACAAAGGACAAATGACAGATGACAGTTTAGCGCTGATTTTACACCTGGATACAAAAAGTTAAAAAAACAGCTTGCAGCATGAAAAGGCAACTAACCTTAGATTTTAGGGCTTTCTGAAGGTTATGTTATGACAAACTCTGCATCTGAAAATCTCACTCCAGAGCCAACAGTTAATCCTGCTCATGACATTGTAGATGTAAAAACTACCGATTGCTGCATTGTTGGCGGCGGCCCAGCGGGGGCTGTGCTGGCATTGTTGCTAGCGCGTCAAGGCATACCTGTGATGCTATTAGAAGCACACAAAGACTTTGACCGCGATTTTCGCGGTGACACCATTCACCCATCAATTATGGAGATTATGGAGGAATTGGGCTTAAGCGATCGCTTGCTGCAATTACACCATACGAAAATTCGCCAACTTCGGATTCAAACTGCCGAAGATAGCGCCATTTTGGCAGATTTTAGTCACCTGAAAACCAATTATCCATACATTACAATGCTTCCCCAAGTGAAATTCTTGGAATTTATCGCTCAAGAAGCAGAAAAATATCCTAATTTTCAGTTGGTGATGGGAGCGAATGCCCAAGAATTAATTGTAGAAAATGGGGTAGTTCAGGGTGTACGCTATCGCGGAGGTGGCGGTTGGCATGAAGTGCGAGCAATACTCACCGTTGGTGCAGATGGTCGTCACTCTAAGCTCAGACAACTAGGTGAGTTTGAATCAATTGAAACTTCCCCACCAATGGATGTTCTCTGGTTCCGTCTACCCCGCAAATCAGAAGACGCAGAGGGCGGAATGGGACGCATTGTTAAAGGACACATTCTCGTCATGCTTGACCGGGGTGAAGAATGGCAACTTGCTTATGTCATCCCCAAAGGCCGCTATCAACAACTACGCGCTGCTGGTTTAGAGGAATTAAAAACATCTGTAGTTGAAGTTGTGCCAGAGTTAAGCGATCGCATTTCCAATTTACATGATTGGTCACAAGTCGCCTTTCTTTCCGTAGAATCTAGCCGCGTCAAACGTTGGTATCGTCCAGGATTGCTACTCATCGGTGACGCTGCTCATGTCATGTCTCCAGTGGGTGGTGTTGGCATTAACTACGCAATTCAAGATGCTGTCGTTACAGCTAATGTCATTAGTAAACCACTTAAGAATCATCATTTAGAACTCAAAGACTTAGCGAAAGTCCAGCGCCAAAGGGAATTACCCACACGGATCATTCAAGGATTTCAGACCTTAATCCAAAAACAGATATTTACCAGAATTCTCACATCAGATCAAACTTTTCAACCACCCGCTTTTCTGCGCTTACCTATCTTGCGCGACCTTCCAGCACGGTTCATTGGTTTGGGTGTTTTCCCGGTTCATGTTCAAACGTAAACTTTTTGGGCATGGGGCATGGGGCATTGGGCATTGGGCATTGGAAACAATTTTGGATTTGCGATTTTGGATTCGATTTCAATCTAAAATCCAAAATCTAAAATTTCTTGTCTTCCTTGTCCCCCCTGTCTTCCTTGTCTCCCTCATCCCCCTCATCCCAATCCCAAAAAATAATTCTTGCCTCAATCCCCAACTGTAGTGGTACAATTATACTACTCAGTTGTAGAATTCAATGCTTGCTTTAGTCAAGCGAAGGGTGCGAAAGCATCCATCGCTTGGCTTTTATGCTAAAACTGACTCAAAACAAAGAATGCATATTAGAAATGCAAAAGTTAAAAATAGATTAGATATAGATAGTAATTAGCGCTACATATCAAAACCCACTTCCCACTCAGCAATTTTGATTATCAGGAGGATTTTTAATGAATAGCTGCGTTTTGATGGCGGAAATTGTACAAGAACCGCAACTACGCTATACAGCAGATAACTTGGCAGTTACAGAAATGCTGGTGCAGTTTCCTAATTCCCAAAAAGCAGAAGATGCGCCAGCTACTTTGAAAGTTGTCGGTTGGGGGAATTTAGCCACAGACATACAGCAAAATTATCATCAAGGCGATCGCGTCCTTTTGGTAGGACGATTAGGGATGAATACTATCGATCGTCCAGAAGGTTTTAAAGAAAAACGTGCTGAATTGACAGTACAGCAGATTCAAAACCTAGGAGGCAGTTTCGATCTGAGTTCATCGCCATCGGTGGCTAGAAATCCATCAGTTAGCGAACCATCTTCGCGTCCACCAACTTCCCCGGTTGCCTCCAGTCCTCAATCGGCTAACGCTAGTTATGAGTCAGCGCGTCCTGCGCCTACCCCAGCTACTAGTACGGCTGGTGTTGTTCCCAAAGTCAGCAAACCTGAACCTGCACCTCAACCAGCAAATTTTGAGCGAACCACCTATCCAGCAGTCAAAGAAGAAGAACCGAATATCGATGATATTCCCTTCTAGTGAGTGGTCTATGTAGTTAATGTTGGTGAGTTCGTAGCCACGACTACTAACTGATAACAGTTCTGAAAAGTTATGGATAATTGATAACGGAAGTAAGGGATGAGTTTTTTTGAGGCGCAAAGTCAAACCATCCCCTACATCCGTTATATTTTTATTTATTCTCTTTTAAGTACAACTCAGCACTAAGCACTCAAAATCACTGTTAAACTCCAAATAACTATTTAGTAAAAATTCATCCCCATTCCCATGAGAGAAACTATCCTAGAGGTTCGCAATCTCCAAGTTGAATTTTCCAGTGATGGCAATATCCTCAAAGCTGTTGATGGAATCTCTTTTCAACTGCATCGGGGCGAGACTTTAGGAATAGTGGGAGAGTCGGGAAGTGGTAAATCAGTAACATCCCTTGCAGTCATGGGTTTGTTGCAGAGTCCCGGTAGAGTTAGTGGCGGGGAAATCTGGTTTCGCCATCAGGAGAATGGTACACCAATTAATTTGGTGGAGTTACCGCCAGAGCAAATGCAGCTATATCGAGGCGGCGACATCGCGATGATTTTTCAAGAACCGATGAGTTCGCTTAATCCGGTTTATAACATTGGGTTTCAGCTAACAGAAGCGATTATGCGCCACCAGAAGGTGTCACTCAATGAAGCGCGAAAAATTGCGATCGCAGGTTTGCAAGAAGTCAAACTCCTTCCCAGCGATGACCAGATAGCACAGCAATATCTCGACACCTGGAACCAAACTAACCCAAATTCACCTAAACCTGATGAGCGAAAATTAGCGCAATTGGTGAAGCAGCACAAAGAATCGATGCTAGAACGCTACCCGCATCAACTTTCTGGGGGACAGCTACAGCGGGTGATGATTGCAATGGCAATTTCTTGCAACCCATTGTTATTGATTGCTGATGAACCAACCACAGCCTTAGATGTGACGGTACAAGCAACAATTCTCGAATTGATGCGCGAATTGCAACAGCGCCGCGACATGGCGATGATTTTCATCACCCACGACTTAGGATTAATTTCGGAAGTAGCTGACCGAGTAGCCGTGATGTATCGCGGCAAAATTGTTGAATATAATACAGCGGCGGAAATTTTTAGCAATCCTCAACATCCATATACTAAAGGTTTAGTCGCTTGTCGCCCGACACTTACCCGCCATCCCCAAAAACTGCTTACAGTTTCCGATTACATGAGTGCAGAGGAAACACCAAGCGGAGAATTAGTAATTCAGGCGAAAGAACCTTCACCACCCCCAGAAGTTACCAGTGAAGAGATAGTTCAAAGATTAGCTAACCTCAACGAAAAGCAACCTCTATTACAAATCCGCAATCTCAAGGTTGGTTTCCCTGTTAAGGGATTGTTTGGGGGAACAAAACGCTACACTATGGCTGTGAATGACGTTTCCTTTGAGGTTAAACCAGGGGAAACAGTGGGATTAGTGGGAGAATCAGGTTGCGGTAAAACCACCCTCGGCAGAACTTTGCTGCGCTTAATTGAACCGATGAGTGGTCAGATTATCTTTGAGGGACAAGATATTACTACCCTCAAAGGCGAACCGTTGCAGAAATTACGAAGGGAAATGCAAATAGTCTTCCAAAATCCTTTTAGTTCCCTAGATCCGAGGATGAAGGTTGGGGACGCGATCGTCGAACCTTTAGTAATTCATTCTGTAGGTAAAACAAAGCAACAACGGCGAGAACGGGTAGTTGAACTTTTAGAACGGGTGGGATTGAGTGCAGATGCTATCAACCGCTATCCTCATCAGTTTTCTGGCGGTCAACGCCAACGGATTTGTATCGCCCGTTCTTTGGCGTTAAATCCCAAATTTATTATCTGCGATGAATCGGTTTCCGCACTGGATGTTTCTGTGCAAGCGCAAGTATTGAATTTGCTGAAAGAATTGCAGGATGATTTTAAACTAACTTACATCTTTATTTCTCACGATTTAAGTGTAGTCAAATTTATGAGCGATCGCATTTTGGTGATGAATCGCGGTCAAATTGTCGAACAAGGTACAGCCGAAAGTATTTATCGCGAGCCTAGAGAAGAGTATACGCAAAATTTAATCGCTGCGATTCCCACTGGTAGCCCCGAACGGATACGAAATCGCCATAAGCGCGCATCGTAAAAACTTGTCTGCAAGAGCGATCGCCTATGCTGTGGTAGTTTTAATAACGCTGCTTTAGCTGACTTACGGGAAATTTCGATGAGAGTTGTTTAGTCCAACCTGGAAAGCTGGAGAGACAATCATAAAGAAAATATATAAATTTATACCTTGATTTCTCTATTCTGCGATCGCCTTAACGATAAAACCTTGATGTAAAGCGGGTTATGGCGATGTTTAACCAGGTAGGGTGTAACACCCCCAATAGGTCTTGACCCCCACCCAATGTTTCATGTTAAAAAAAAGCTAAGTCTCAGTTAAGACAGATAAATTAAATACATCGGCACTTAACTCAAGTTAGTGTTACGTGCAAAGTAGAAATCTGCTCATAGATACCATTATTAACTTCATCATAAGTGAGGTAGTTTTTTCATGCACAATAGTTCAGAAGAATAATTATCACCAGTATAAAATTCACAGATTTTGTCGAGATTTTGGTTAATTTAACCCGGAGAATTTGAGTTGATAATTATTTGTTAGGCAGAAATTATATTAAAGAATATATTGATGGATTCTTTATTTTCATATAATAATGTAAGAGGTTTTCTTGGATTATTATTTACTAGCCAATAAATATTTTTAGAAATTAATAATGATAATTTTGTAATTAGATAAAAAAGTCTAAAATTTTCATTTGGTTGCACCTGGTAAATTTTGATGCTTATTTAATTAAATCAAAAATACCATTTATTATCCATCAATTTTCTAAAACAACTTTGTTAATAATCTGCTCAAAGCTCACTGCACAAGGATTTTGGCAATAATTTTAATATATAAAACAAAGAAATTTATAGATATTTCAGCAAAAAAGACATGAACAAGATAATTTTTATTAATTGAAAAGAATCTATATCATATCAGTTTTTTGCATATAGATTTGTCAATGCAAGCACAGTTAAGATTGATAAGCAATTCAAATATTCTAATTGCTAAATGATTTACATAAATTAAACTATTTTTAGATCAAGGATAAATAAATTTTAAGCAAAAATCCAGTAGATTTACTGAGAAAAAAATAGTGTACGCATCGAAAGAAGCTGATAAAATAATCGGCATAGAAGAAACTTTCAAAATTCTATTGGTAAACCCCGATGAATTAAACAAGATAGTAAGCAATTAAATACTCAAAAAAACTGGCAGATAAATGCAATTGTGAGCAGCCAGAAGATGTTAGGTAGAAATTTCTAAGGATCAGCCGTTGTGTGTCTGCGGAGTAGATATTTTTTAAACTGTGCCAAAAATAGAGGCAAAAATTTTTGGGAGCAGTTTGGAAAATAAAATCGCTGAAGGAAAGCAACACCGGCGGATATGGGAGCAAATCGCCGTCAGGTAATCATGATTTTAACTGGAAAGCACATTCATATGGGGAAAGAATCAATCTCCCCCCAACTACCGCAACAACTGGGGATAATCCAGCTACTAACTAACCTTACAAATCAGCGGCTCACCCATTTACCCGATCTATTAGAAGCGATAGTTAGGGAAGTGTGTAATACCATTGATAGCGCTCAGTTCTGTCTGATAGCGTTATATAATGCCCAAACTCAAAAGCTAGAATTAACCACCACAGCAGGAATAGGTGCAGAAAAATTACCTTTTCTCAAACTTAATGGCATTTTAGAATCTGGAGATCCTCTGTGGGGTTGGCGGGGTGAATCAATTTCATCTGATGAGAATTTTAATACCAAATCAGGTTTACTCACTCAGGTATTTGCCACTGGGGTAGCACAGCTATTTCAAGGAACTAGAGAAGATATAGAGTGCGTTGCTGATGACTTTCCCTCATGCTCTTTGTTTCCATGCGTCCCCGTATTCTCAGCTTTTACACCCGCTTCCATGTATGCTGTAGCCATTAAATCAGCACAAGCAGAACGATTAGGAGTGCTAGCGATTGGTAACTGGGAAAATCCCCATGCTTTTAACGCTGTTTCACAACACCTTTTAGATGCATTAGGTGAAGTAGCTGCGATCGCAATCAACAATACCATCATGCTGCAAGTCTTGGAGGAGCGTGAAGAACGTTTAGCCAGACAAAACGAAATTCTCTTAGAGCAAAATCACGAACTCGAAAAAATCCGCCAGCAAATTCAGCTGCAAAACCTACAATTATTAGAAGCAGGGGAGCTAAAGTCTCAATTTTTAGCTACGACTTCCCATGAACTGCGCACTCCTCTCAACGTGATTTTGGGTTTATCACAAGTATTGTTGCGTCAGCGTACTTCCTCCTTATCTGAGCAACAAATTGAGATGGTGCAACGCATTCTCAATAATGGCAATCACTTACTATCTATTATTGAGGATATGCTTGACTTTGCGAATGTCGAAGCTGGTAATTTATCGTTGCAAGCAGCAGAATTTAATTTAGAGAATTTGGTTTCGACAACCGTAGCTGAACACCGTTTCTTAGCTGAAGAAAAATTATTAGATTTGCAAGTAGATATCAATCTTGCTTGTCCCTGGATAGTAAACGACAGCGATCGCCTCAGACAAGTTTTAGTCAAGCTGCTGTTAAACGCCATTAAATTTACCGCCGCAGGTAGCGTCAAAGTCCAAGTCTGGGACATCTCTTGTGACAAAATTGCGATCGCAGTTCAAGATACAGGGATAGGTATTCCGCCAGATTACCTAGAGTGTATTTTTGAGCAATTCCGCCAAGTCGATCAAAGTAATAGTCGCAAGTATGAAGGGATGGGTTTGGGGCTAGCGATTACCAAATCATTAGTACAGATGATGCAAGGTACAATTAGCGTCATCAGCAACCTCGGTGAAGGCTCCACCTTTCATATTGAATTGCCAAAACAAATCAATCCCCATTGGGTAATTTAAAATAGTCAAGAGTCTATAGGAATCCGGTTTAATATTTAAAAAATTACCTACTTTTAAAGCTTAAGAGTAGTGTGTCCTGTATGTACTTTAAAAATAAAATACTAGTCCTATAGACTAAAAAATCATGCTGGAATCTGTGTGTTCTTCTGAGAAGCTATTTCATCCAAATCATCCCCGTCTGAACTTTTATTCCTATTTTGAAATTCGTCCAATAACCTGTAGAAAGTCTGAAAACCCTCTTTTTCGCTTCCACAATGGAGCATAATTATCTTTGCCCAAGAATTAGAAGTTGATACATGATATTTTTTTTGTACCCAAGGTTGAAACTCCCGATAAAAATCCATTTCTTCCTTATTTGCTTCAACTCCTAATTCTCTCAAAGCAGTTTTAAAACCAACTATAAAATGAAATAAATCGTTGACAGAAGCACGTCCAATATACATTCCTGGCTTAGTTTTGATTTTAGCTAAAATCTCAAATAATTTGCTCATTTCCTAAAACCTCACTTCCCTAAGTTACCTAATTATTTGCTTCTAAATTTCATTCAAATAATCAACAATAAATTCACCACTGGGGCATTCAAAATCATTGAGCCAATTACTAAGAGTCAATCCCTCCGTTGACAGATTATCAAATACTCTTTCTTGAACTTCCACACCGTAATGAATCCCATTCAGTGTAATTGAATCTGTTATTAATAGCCTTTCTAGACGTTTACTAATTATATAATCCTCACCTAATCGCGTTTGAATTTTAATAATTCTTCCGGAGATCCCATTTTCTCTTAACCACTGCATCACAGCATTAGCGCATTCGTCGCATTTATACAGTTCAAAATTTGCAACTATGTTCCCAACTTCCTGGTAAATCTTCTCATTGGATAACTGACTCACTCCCACACCCCAATATCAAATAAATCTTGTCCCCCCTGTCCTCCTTGTCCTCCTTGTCCTCCTACTCCCCTTCTCCCCTTCTCCCTACTTCCCTCACTCCTTCCTCTCTGCTATCCTCAGCTTGGCAGAGCGCGATCGCGGATTTTGGGCAATTTCTTCTTCTTGGGCTGTGATGGGCTTTTTGGTCAAAACTCGTAATAATGGCGAATTTCTTAAGCCATGCTTCACCAGGCGGTCTTCTAGGCTATGAAAACTGATAATTGCAATTCTCCCGCCAGGGACAAGAGCATTTGGTGCTTTATCCAAGAAGGTTTCTAAGGATTTTAGCTCGTCGTTGACAACAATTCGCAGCGCTTGAAAAACGCGGGTAGCGGGGTGAATTCTGCCATAACGGTATTTAGGTGGAACACAGGATGCGATCGCCTCTGCTAATTCCACAGTAGTATGCAACGGACGCCTTTCAACAATGCGTCTGGCAATGCGCCGGGATAATCTTTCCTCGCCATATTTAAAAAAGATATCTGCTAATTCTGCTTCATCCCAGTCATTAATTACATCAGCCGCAGTTAATGATTGTCGCTGATCCATGCGCATATCTAAACTGGCGGCGTGGCGGAAGCTAAAACCGCGCTCCGGTGTATCCAAATGGTAGGAGCTAACTCCCAAGTCGGCAATGATACCATCAAAAGTCCCGTGTGAGAATTCATAAGTGGCGAAGTTGCTGCGAATGAAGTTTACCCGCCCTTCATATTCAGCTAAATACTTTTGGGCAGCGGCTAAAGCATCCGCATCTTGATCTATAGCCGTTACTTGCACATTCAAAGCGGCTTCTAACAAGAGGCGACTGTGACCACCACCGCCTACTGTTGCATCTAAATAATGTCCACCGGTATGTACTGCTAAACCGTCAATTATTTCCCGACTCAACACAGGAATATGTGAAAACATCGGTTCTTCGGCATCCAGTGGTTTTTGCGAATCTAAGTTCATATTTGTTTTTGTCTCTTTAGAGAGAGTAAATAAAAACTTAAGAAAATGCAATTTTGAGGATTTGATAAAGTTTTTTCAAAGTTTTCATTTAGTTCTGGGGATGGATGACATCTTGTCACTGACGGGATTTGCGGATTTTTATAACCGCTTATAGTAGCAATTTATCATATATTTATATATGTCAATGAGTATTATTGCTTATTTGAATTACTGATATCAGATATTAAACTGGGCTTAAATAAAGAGATCCAGGGTACGGGAAGACAGTTCGGTTAAATTTTCATTAAGTACTTCCCCTGAGATTTGGCATTTACCACCGTAAAATCACGCATAATTTAAGTCAGATAGCTTTTGACAAAATTTAAGTGACCTGAGTTTGTCGCTAACCATTACGACAGATAATTTTGGTGTGCATATCAAATTCATCAGTATTTGGAGGTGGAAAGTTTTATGAATATGTGGATTCACAAAACATATCTGGCAGATGGAAATCGGACTTAAACGAGATAAAAATCTGGCGATCGCGCATAGATGAAATAATAGGTTCTGGATAACAGAGCTATCTGAAGATAATTATCAATTGGGAAATTGCTCAAATGTCTAAGCAACGTTCTCATCAGAGGAACTTTTTTGCAAATTTAGCTAGCAGCATGATGAAAGTCCCCAATCAATTCCGAGAGATATTTAGATACTGGAGTATGCTCCTAAAAGAAACGCTAGCATTTGTAGTGGCGTGCGCAGTATTAGTAGCAGTCATCAGCCTCAAAAGCCCAACACTGCTATTGTGCCTAATCATGGGGAGCCTAATCACCATCACAACCCAGAGAATCGGGCAACAATTTAACCTACCAAAACGAAAACTCATACCCCTGCAAATAATAGCAGTAGCCACCCTAT
>JAVRCV020000074.1:0-8389 GCA_034530615.2 Aulosira sp. ZfuVER01 | reverse complement strand
CAGTTGAATTTCTGACTATTTTTCTTTCCCTGAAGTAACAAAAGAGGGATAATTCAAGGTTAAGACAACCTTGTAAGAAATCCCAAGAGGCGTTTGGTATTCTCTGTGAGAAGTGTGCGACGATAAGCATCTGCTGCCTTTTTAATAGCTTCAGCTTGAGTAGGATAGGGATGAATAACACCGCTTAACTTGTTCAAACCTAGCTTACCGACAATTGCTGTGGTTACTTCGGAAATCATTTCACCTGCATGACGAGCGACAATGGTTGCACCGAGAATTTCATCAGATCCTTTTTTGTGGTGGATTTTGAGAAATCCTAATTCTTCACCATCTGCGATCGCTCGGTCTACACTACTAAAAGGAATTTTGATTGTCTCTACATTCAAGCCTTTCTCTTTGGCTTGCTGTTCAGACATTCCTACTTGGGCAATTTCTGGGTCAGTATAAGTAACCCAAGGCATAACTAAACTGCTGAGTTTGGTACGTCCTAAACCAAAGGGCGAAAACAGAGTATTCTTAATAACAATCCTGGCGGCTGCATCAGCTGCATGAGTAAATTTCCAATCCATGCAGATATCACCAGCTGCATAAATCTTGGGATTTGTCGTTTGCAGATAATCGTTCACCTTGACACCGTGCTGCTTGTCATACTCTACCCCAACTGCTTCTAAATTTAGACTTTCTACATTAGGAGCGCGTCCCGCACCGACTAAAATTTCATCTACAGTGACAGAATCTCGATGACCGTTAGAGGAGAAGTAAAGCCGCTTACCTTCGGTGACAGTTACTACCTCTTCTAATTTGGCATTTAAAACTAAGCGAATTCCTTCTTTAATCAAAACTTTTTGCAGAATTTCCGCAGCTTCTCCATCTTCTTTATTGAGAATATGAGAACTGCGATGGAAAAGCACTACCTCACACCCCAAGCGGCGAAAAGCCTGTGCTAATTCGCAACCGATAGGGCCGCCACCAATCACTGCTAAACGTTCCGGTCGTTGAATTAAGGAAAAAACCGACTCATTGGTAAGATAACCAGCTTGTTCGAGTCCGGGAATTGCAGGTTGTGCGGCTCTAGCACCAGTAGCAATTACAGCTTTTTTAAACCGCAGGGTTTGGTCGCCAACTTCCACGGTATTTTTACTTGCAAACCGACCGCTACCTAAGAAAACATCGACTCCCAATTTTTGAAAGCGCGCAGCCGAGTCATGGGGACTGATTCCAGCTCTGATGCGCCGCATCCTGGCCATAACCGCAGAAAAATCAACATCAATATGTTTGGGAATATTAATTCCTAACTCCTTACCATCCCACAGTTCGCCTACCACACGTGCAGAGCGAATGATAGTTTTAGAGGGAACGCAACCCACATTTAAGCAATCTCCACCCATGAGATGCTTTTCTATCAAAGCCACTTTTAAACCCAAACCCAAACCCGCCGCACCCGCAGCTACAACTAATCCCGCTGTCCCTGCACCAATTACTACCAAGTCATAAACCTTAGCTGCTTCTGGATTTACCCAATCTGCTGGATGCACTTGAGAGACTAAAGCCTGGTTATACTCGTCCATTGGGCGGACTGTAACTCTCTCAAATTCTAAATTGGACATTAGTGATATCTCCTTTTTGCTATCTGCGTCTCTGTGGCTCTGCGTGATTTTCTTAATTATTAATCACCTCAGCTTCTAAAGCTTTCTTTGCTATCCGAGTAATATAAATAGTCACAGCGACGGTAGCAATAAAACCAATAATGCGAATTGCCCATTGTATAGTTGGGTTAGTAGGTTGAGCTTCAGTGCCAATTCGAGCCAAATTACCAGCTAAAGAACCAATGTATACATACATAATTGTTCCCGGAATCATACCGACAGAGCCAATAAAGTAGTCTTTCAAAGAAACTCCGGTAATCCCAAAAGCATAGTTCAATAAATTAAACGGAAATATGGGTGAAAGTCGGGTTAACAGTACAATTTTTAATCCAGCTTTGCCGACAGCATTATCAATTGCAGCAAATTTTTTGTTACCTGAAATTTTACGGGACACCCAGCCTCTAGCTAAATAACGTCCAACTAAAAAAGCCGCAGTCGCTCCTAAAGTGGCACCTATAAATACATATAATGAACCCCAAACTACACCAAAGACAACACCAGAGCCTAAGGTAAGAATAGAGCCTGGTAAAAAAGCTACTGTGGCAATAATATAAAGTGCAATAAAAGCGATCGCTCCTACAGAACCAAGGCTATCAATCCACTGCAAAGCGTCTTTTAAAATGGCTTGGGGGTTAAAAGCATTGATATTAGTAGACCCCTGTGCTAACGCTAAATTTGTGTTGCAGAAGAAGAAGATATTTAGTGTTACCAATGTTAATAAACTTATTTTCTTGATGCACTGATAATAAGTAATTTTTTTTAACGAACCGCCAAGAACGCCAAGGAAGAAATAGGTAGGTAGGTTGAAAAGCTGCTTAATTTTTATTATTTGTGTCATGATTTATTTCGGCTGTCGCTACACTTTCTTTGAGAGCTTTTTGAGCAACTCTTGTAACATAGATAGTCACGGCAACTGTAGCAATACACCCAAGTGCTTGAATTACCCATTCTCCTTGTTGAGTTTGGGTATTTGCTGGTTGATGCGGTGTATTGAGCATGGCAAGATTAGTAGCTAAGGAGCCGATGTAAACGTACATCACAGTACCGGGAATGATGCCAATAGAACCTAAAATATAATCTTTGAGGGAAACTTGCGTCACTCCAAAAGCGTAATTTAATAAGTTGAAAGGGAAGATAGGAGAGAGGCGGGTTAGTAGTACAATTTTCCATCCTTCTTTGGCAACTGCTAAATCAATTGCTTTAAATTTAGGATGTTTTTCAAGTTGTTGAGTCACCCAATCTCTTGATAGGTAACGCCCAATGATAAAAGCTAAAGTGGCTCCAATAGTGGCGGCAATTATTACATAAACTGATCCCCAAAAAACGCCAAATAAGCAACCTCCTTTTAAGGTCAAGAGAGAACCTGGTACAAACAGCAAAGTGGCTAAATTATAAATGGCGATAAAAGCGATGGGAGCAAAATAACCAAGACTGTTGACACCAGTTACTAAGGTATATAAAAGTTCTTGAATGTTAAGGTGTTTGCTAGCAATTATTAGAGTGGCAACTAGACAACTTAATAGTAAAAATTTGAGTTTGGTATATAATTGGCGCTTATGCATTTTCAGTTATCAGTTGTCAGGCTGTCTACTGCGGATTGTTTTGCTATCTTCAACCAAGATATTCTACTTCCCTGAGAATTAGCTTAATTCTTTCTAAATTTTTCTTGGCGATACCAGCTACGAATACGCTGAGGTGATATTCCCAGCAAATAAGCAATAATTACGATTTGATTAATCAGAGTAGTTTGCAAAATTCCCTTGCGCAACCATCGACGAGCTGAGGTGACAACTGGTTCTGTAATAATCGCGATTTTACCGACAGATTTTAAACGGCGGATGAGTTCAAAGTCTTCCATAATTGGCAATTCAGGAAAACCACCAATTTGCTGAAATAGTTCTTTAGTGATAAAAATTGCTTGATCGCCATAGGGCATTTGTAAAAAGTGCGATCGCATTTTGACTCCCCATTCTACCAACCTCATACCCCAACCCGATGCATCAATTCGCAAGTTAAACGCACCCGCCACTGTTTTTGGTTGTTGTAGCACTGTGCGAATCATCGCATCAAAGCCAGGAGGTAAGTGGGTATCTGCGTGGAGAAATAGCAGAATCTCGCCGCTAGCAGCTACCTCACCAGCGTTCATTTGCACCGCCCGCCCAGGAGATGAGGTAATAACTTTGACACCTAATGACTGTGCTATTGCTACAGTGTCATCTTGAGAGCCACCATCTACCACAATTACTTCTGTATTTGTACTCGGTTGGGTAGTAGCTAACGTATCTTTAATATTTGCGGCTTCATTGAGAGTCGGAATGATGATAGAGATAGTTGCAGCGCCAAGATTTTGATTCATGATTGCTGAGGTTTCTTTTCCGGCTGATTAGGAAATGAACACTCTACCGTTACCTTGAGATTACTTTCAGCCGTGCCTTTGGTAACGTAGGGTATACCCGCTTCACCAGCAACTTTGATGCCAAATTCTAGAGTGACTTTATCGATATTAGCAACAGGGATTTTCTTAAAAGCATTCAGTGCATAAACAGTATAAGCTCGAATCGTCCCTTCAATTGCCTGAAAATTCTGCACTATTTGTTTTTGAGCAGCATCAGCATCCCATCCCTTATCAATTAAGGCTTCTTCTTCACCTTCTGGGGAGACTTCGATGCTAACAGGCGGCGCATCGATATTATTTGTGGCTTCAATGTAAATAATCGTGCCATCTTCTAATTGAATGGGTGTGAGTTGCGGCATAGGTTAACAATTCAAAATTCAAGACATGAATGATTACTACACCATTTTTACGGAAAATACGGTAAATTTTCTGTATTAGCTAGAAATAATGTGACACAACTATCATAAGGCTTACTAGGATGAGTCGAGACGCTTTAGTAGTGGGAATTAATACGTATGACCGCTTAAAATGTCTCAATGCACCAGCTACCGATGCTGAAGCGATCGCTCAAATTTTACAACAGTACGGCGAATTTCAAGTAACGCGGCTACCGGCAGTCAAAGATAAGGAAAACCAGACAATTCGCGTTGGTAAGCAAACTAAAGCTAGTTTAACTCAGTTAGAAAAAGCCATAGTTCAATTATTGAAGCCAGATGGAAAGCCGCCAGATACAGCGCTGCTGTATTTTTCCGGTCATGGTTTGCGGAAAAATGTCGGAATTCAGGAAGGCTTTTTAGCGACGAGTGAAGTCAACCCAGATGCGGGTAATTGGGGACTATCTCTACAATGGCTGCGGCGACTGCTGCAAGAAAGTGAAGTCAGACAACAAATTTTGATTTTGGATTGCTGCTATAGCGGAGAAGTGCTAAATTTTGCAGAGGCAGATCCAGGCGATCGCGGTAAAGGCAGAGACAGGTGTTTTATTGCGGCTTCTCGTGATTTTGAAGTTGCTTTTGAAGATATTAATAGCCAACACAGCGTTCTCACCGCTGCGCTGCTTCAAGGTTTAGAACCAAAACAAGACCGTTGGGTGAGTAACTACACCTTAGTAGACTTGCTCAATCAACAATATCATCCCTTTCCCCAGCGTCCCATTTTTGCTAACTCTGGTGAAGCAATTAATCTCACCCGCAAATGGAATTCATCTCCTGTTAATTCCACGGTGCAAATATCAGCTATTTGTCCTTACAAAGGGTTGTCTTATTTTGATTGCACAGAAGCAGATGCCCAATTATTTTATGGTAGGACAGTATTAACTGACGAATTATTAGAAAAAGTGCGATCGGGTAATTTCCTCGCTGTGTTGGGAGCATCAGGAAGTGGCAAATCTAGTGTTGTCAGAGCGGGTTTACTTTATCAATTACAGTTAGGACGCAGGTTATCAGGTAGCGATACTTGGCAGTTTAAAATATTTCGACCAGGGATTAATCCCTTACAAAATTTAGCACTGGCATTTGTAGAATCAGAATTATCAGATATTGACCGCGCATCACAATTAACAAAAGCAGAAGAATTAATTGCCAAAGGTGCAGTCGGTTTAGGACAGTTGATTACTGCTACTCAAACTCAGCGCATAGTGCTAGTGGTAGACCAGTTTGAAGAAGCTTTTACTCAATGTCAAGACATTACAAAACGGCAGCAGTTTTTTGAATGTTTGCTAGGTGCTTTGCAGCGTGATGATAATAAACTCTGCCTCATAATCACAATGCGCGCTGATTTTTTTGGTAAATGTCTCGAACAAGAATATGGCGGACTAGCGAAGAAAATTCAAGAGCATTTAGTAACAGTAACACCGATGAATCTGGAGGAATTAGAAACAGCAATTATCAAACCAGCTGAACAGGTGAACTTAGCAGTAGAACCGGAATTAGTTTCTCAGATGATTGCAGATGTAGAAAATTCACCGGGGAGTTTACCGTTGTTGCAGTACACGCTGACAGAACTATGGCAGCAAAGAACTGAAGAACGGTTAACCTTGACTATGTATAGCAAACTAGGTGGAGTCAGGGGAACTCTGCAAACACGCGCTACACAAGTTTATGAGTCATTATCACCAGAGGAACAGCAAGCAACAAAGCGGATTTTTTTAGAGTTGACGCAGTTGGGAGAAGGAACAGAAGATACGCGCAGACAGGTTGTGCAACGAGATTTAGTTTCTTCACAGTATCCAGAAGCTATGATTAGTAGAGTAATTCAACAGTTAGCTGATGAGAAATTAGTTGTCACCAGCACATTAATTAATAAAGGGACAGGTTCTGGTCAAATTGCTGTGGTAGATGTAGCTCATGAAGCGCTAATTCGCCATTGGTTGCTATTACGCAAGTGGATTGAAGAAAGCCGGGATATACTGCGACAAAAACGCAAAATAGAAGCATTAGCTGTTGAATGGGAATATAAAAAGAAAGGTAAAGATTATCTTCTTCAAGGTAAACCTTTGACAGATGCAAAAGTTTTCCAGAAGCAACAAGCTGATAATTTGAGATTATCTCAAATGGCTGTTGAGTTTATTCAAGCAAGTGCCAAAAAGAGAAGAAATCAACGCTTTCAGGTCGTTATGTTTTTGCTAATTATTCCTCTAAGTTTATCACTATATCTAGGTATTGTAGTTGAAAAACTTATTAGGATAAACCAACTTTGGCAAGCTGTCGATGCTGCAAAGGGAAAAAAGTTTAGTAACACAAGAATTCAAGCTATTGAAAAGCTGATAGAAGCAGATGAGAGTTTAGCTAAAAAAAATTTTAGTAGTGCCGACTTCAGTGGGGCAAACTTCCGTCATGCAAACTTCCGTCATGCAAACTTGCACGATGCAAACTTCCGTGATGCTGACCTCAGCTATGCCAACCTCAGTAGCGCCAACCTCAGCCGTACCGACCTCAGCTATGCCGACTTCAGCGATACCGACCTCAGCTATGCCGACCTCAGTAGCGCCAACCTCAGCCGTACCGACCTCAGTAGCGCCAACCTCAGCGATGCCGACCTCAGCAGCACCAACCTCAGCCGTACCGACCTCAGCAGCGCCAACCTCAGCGATGCCGACCTCAGCCGTACCAACCTCAGCAGCGCCAACCTCAGACATACTATTTACAACAAGCAAACTAAATTTCCCCAAAATTTCAATCTTTATAACAAACAAATGTACCTGATTGGTCCTAATGCCAACCTTAGCAGTGCTGATCTCAGCAATACCAAATTCAATTTTGATGACCTCAGTAATTCCAACTTCAGTCGTGCCAACCTCAGTGGTGCTGATCTTAAGTTTGTCAACCTCAGTCGTGCCAACCTCAGCCGTGCTAACCTCAGCAATGCCAATTTCACCTTCACTACCCTTAGCGAGGCTAACCTCAGCGCTGCTATTTACACCAAGCAAACTAAGTTTCCCCAAGATTTCAATCTTGATGACAAAAAAATGTACCTGATTGGCCCTAATGCCAACCTTAAAGATGCTGACCTCAAAGGTGCTTTTCTTTATTCTGAAGACCTCCAATATGCTGACCTTAGAGGTGCCGATCTCAAAAATGCCCAACTATCTATGACAAACCTCTGGTATGCCGACCTCAGCAATGCCAAACTCAATTATGCCGACCTCACCAATGCCAAACTCAATTATGCCAAACTCAGCAATACTGACCTGAGCAATGCCGACTTCAGCAATGCCAGCCTCAAAGGTGCTAACCTCATTAGTTCCGACCTCAGTAATGCCGACCTTAGCGAAGCTAAATTTGGCGGTGCTGACATCAGCTATACCAATTTTAAAGGTGCTAAAAACCTTACTCTTCAGCAAGTTAAATCTGCTAAAAATTGGGATAAGGCTAAATATGACAAGGATTTTCGTGCCAAGCTTGGTTTACCACCAGAATCAGCTAAGTGAATACTTTAGATTGCGTTTTTACTTCTACCCAATCCCGCAATGCAACTTTGTGCAAACTTTTTCTACATTATTATTCAGCTAAAAGTAGCTGTTTTGTTGTCTTCTTTGCGTCTATGGGCAAAACAAAAAGATTTATTTGTCAAAGCGAGCAAAGCGATCAGAGATTGCTTCGCTGGCAATGAGTTTTTATAATTAAGCGATCGCACCACACAAAAACGAACCTTGAAGCGGCTTTCCTCAACTCAATAGCGGCTTTCCTTAACTCAATAGCGGCTTTCCTCAACTCAATAGTGGCTTTCCTCAACTCAGTAGCGGCTATCCTTAACTCAATAGCGGCTTTCCTTAACTCAATAGTGGCTTTTCTCAACTCAATAGTGGCTTTTCTCAACTCAATAGTGGCTTTTCTCAACTCAATAGTGG
>JAVRCV020000073.1:0-255026 GCA_034530615.2 Aulosira sp. ZfuVER01 | reverse complement strand
TAATTCAGTATTTCACGCTTTCATTTACGATAATGATCGTCGTAATTCCGTGTTTCGCGCTTTCATTTACGACAATGAGCGTCGTAATTCAGTATTTCACGCTTTCATTTACGATAATGATCGTCGTAATTCCGTGTTTTCTACTTTTGAAACTAGCACTTGCGATTTGTTTTGCGGCGATCGCAATTCATTTATCGTGTTTTCCACATTTAAAACTAGCACTTGCGATTTTTTTTGTTGGGATCGCAGTTTTATTTCAGTGTTTTCCGCAAGCATTTGAGTTGATTGCTGGCTCAACAAGTTCATAGGCATAGCCCGTCGTAGACATCGCTTTCTGATTTTAGGAATTTTGAGCAAGCTAAAAGGCATTCATGCACTGAAGCACTTACTAAGAACCTGAACCTGTAGAAAAGCGATCGCTCTCAATAACTTTCTTTCTTCTGCCTTGAAAGACTATCGAGTATTGAGTACAGAGTTAAGAGCAATTAATTATCCTCCTTGTCTCCCCTTCGGGTTCGCAGTCGCCTGCGGAGGGAAACCCTCCCGCAGCGCTGTCTCACCTTGTCCCCCTTGTCCTTTTTCATCGGGACTGCCCTCTGCCTTCAAAACATTAAAATTTTTGGAGTGTCATGTTACACTCAACAGACCTTTACTTGCCCTGATATTGCGTGAATGCAACAGTCTTCAGAATGCACCACAGCCACGTTAAGCTGGAGAAAAGTAGCAATTTGTTGCGCTTTTGAGGATGAAATTCGCGCTTTGCTGTTAATTTTTAATTTTCCTTGCTTGAGATACCTGGAATGCTAGATCAAATTTTTGATTATCTTCATTTTCACTTCAGCGTCGAAGCTCCTATAGTCCTGCTGATCCTAGTGTTTTTAGAGGCGGTGCTATCTGCTGATAATGCGATCGCCCTCGCTGCGATCGCCCAAGGATTAGAAGACAAAGAGGTTGAGCGTCAAGCCCTGAATTTGGGTTTGGTTGTCGCTTATGTGCTGCGAATTACCCTGATTCTTACTGCCACTTGGGTACAAAACCTCTGGCAATTTGAACTTCTGGGCGCTGCTTACTTGCTGTGGCTAGTATTCCAACACTTTACTTCCCAAGAAACCGATGCGGAGCATCACCATCACGGGCCGCGTTTTCAGTCATTGTGGCAAGCGATACCTGTAATTGCCTTTACAGATATGGCATTTTCTTTAGATAGTGTGACAACTGCGATCGCCGTTTCTCAAGAAAGGTGGTTAGTACTAACCGGCGCAACCATTGGGATCATTACCCTGCGCTTCATGGCAGAATTATTTATTCGTTGGTTAGACGAATTTGAAAACCTAGAAGACGCAGGCTATATTACCGTAGCATTCGTGGGTTTGCGTCTTTTATTAAAGGTGGTCAACGATGATTTGGTACCACCAGAATGGTTAATGATTACTGCGATCGGTCTGATCCTAGCTTGGGGATTTTCTAAACGCACTCTTATTGAAGCACCCCAAGATGTAGATGTACCTGAAAAGAGTGAAGTGTCGAAGTAGAAGGGGACAAGGGGACATAGAGACGCGGTGACGCGGAGAAAATTTTTGTCTCCGCGTCACCGCGTCTTCCGATCTCCGCGTCTTCTTTTTCTACTCGTGCAACCAACGAGTTAATTCTGGTTGCCAGTTAACTAATTCTTCGTCTTTAAACCACAGAGCAACTTCTTTTTGCGCTGTTTCCGGAGCATCGGAACCGTGGATAATGTTACGACCGATGTTGATCCCCAAGTCACCACGAATGGTTCCTGGTTCTGAATTTAAAGGATTCGTCGCACCAATTAGTTTTCTTGCAGAGGCAATAACGCCTTCACCTTCCCAAACCATGGCTACTACAGGGCCAGAGGTGATGAATTCTACCAATCCTGCAAAAAAGGGTCTTTCGCGGTGAACATCGTAGTGCTGTTCAGCTAATTCCCGGCTGGGTTTGAGCAGCTTCAAACCAACAAGGGTAAAACCTTTTTTTTCAAAGCGACCGATAATTTCACTTACCAGTCCGCGCTGTACGCCATCGGGCTTAATTGCTAAAAATGTGCGTTCCAAAGCTATCTCCGAAAACTTAATAAATTTTTCAAGATCAATTGTCTGATGCAGTTGTAGGGTTTTAGCATTGCTAAACCCGTACTTGTTAAGATGTCAGGTGTATTTCCACTGACCACTTAGTCCTGACTTTTGACTCTTGACCAATCAGAGTTTATCTCAGAAATTATCACTGGGTGCATTTGCGATCGCAGATGAATGCGTTAAATTGAAAATTCGTGGGTGAAACACAGAGGTCAGGAAGAAATGGGTGTTGAGTCAACTGCTACATCTGAAGAGGTAGTTAAGCTGTCGTCCAATGGACACAAACCGGAAGTGAAGAACAATAAGCCCAAAAAGCTTTTAGCACCTAGTATTAGTACAGAAGATTCGCCTCGTTCCTGGAAAATTGAGGACAGCGAAGCCCTGTATCGCATCGAAGGTTGGGGACAACCTTATTTTTCGATTAATGCTGCCGGTCATGTGACTGTTTCCCCCAAGGGCGATCGCGGCGGTTCTCTGGATTTGTTTGAATTAGTCAACGCCTTGAAGCAGCGCAATTTAGGGCTGCCAATGTTGATTCGCTTTTCGGACATTTTGGAAGACCGGATTGAGCGCTTAAACGCCTGTTTTGCCAAAGCGATCGCCCGTTATAACTATCCTGGTGTCTATCGTGGTGTATTTCCTGTCAAATGCAACCAACAGCGCCATTTGATTGAAGATTTGGTCAAGTTTGGCAAACCCCATCAATTTGGTTTAGAAGCAGGTTCCAAGCCAGAATTAATGATTGCTCTAGCTATCTTAGATACACCAGGAGCATTGTTAGTTTGCAATGGCTATAAAGACCAGGAATACATCGAAACGGCAATGTTAGCCCAAAGACTAGGGCAAACACCAATTATTGTCTTAGAGCAAATTGAAGAAGTCGATCTAGTAATTGCTGCTAACCGCCAGTTGGGTATTAAACCTATCTTAGGAGTACGGGCAAAACTCAGTACTCAAGGCATGGGACGCTGGGGAACTTCCAGCGGCGATCGCGCTAAATTTGGTCTAACTATGCCTGAGGTAATCGAGGCAGTTGATAAGCTGCGCGAAGCTGATTTGCTTGATTCTTTGCAGTTGATGCATTTCCATATCGGCTCCCAAATCTCAGCGATTAATGTGATTAAAGATGCCATCCAAGAAGCCAGCCGCATCTACGTAGAGTTGGCAATGCTGGGGGCAGATATGAAATATCTCGATGTTGGTGGTGGCTTGGGTGTAGATTACGATGGCTCCCAAACCAACTTCTACGCCTCGAAAAACTACAACATGCAAAACTATGCCAACGACATCGTGGCAGAGTTAAAAGATACCTGTGCGGAACGGCAAATTCCCGTACCAACATTAATTAGTGAAAGTGGGAGAGCGATCGCTTCCCATCAATCAGTGCTGATTTTTGATATTCTCAGTACCAGTGATGTCCCCCTCGATCCTCCAGAACCCCCACAAGAGGGCGAATCCCCAATCATTAATTACCTGTGGGAAACCTACCAATCAATTAACAAAGAAAATTATCAAGAGTTTTACCACGACGCCGCCCAATTTAAAGAAGAAGCCATTAGCCGTTTCAACTTGGGCATTTTGCGCTTGCGAGAACGTGCCAAAGCCGAACGCCTTTACTGGGCTTGTTGCCACAAAATTCTTCACATCACTAGGCAGCAGGAATACGTACCCGACGAACTAGAAGACCTGGAAAAAATCATGGCTTCTATTTATTACTCGAATCTTTCGGTGTTTCAATCAGCACCAGATTGTTGGGCGATCGACCAATTATTCCCGATCATGCCCATACACCGTCTAGATGAAGAACCTACACGGCGGGGAATTTTGGCAGATCTCACCTGCGATAGCGATGGCAAAATTGACCGTTTTATTGATTTGCGTGATGTTAAATCTGTTTTAGAGCTGCACACCTATAAGCCAGGAGAACCCTATTATTTGGGAATGTTCCTCAGTGGAGCTTACCAAGAAATCATGGGTAATTTACACAACCTATTTGGCGACACCAACGCAGTTCACATTCAATTGACCCCCAAAGGCTACCAAATTGAACACGTTGTCAAAGGCGATACCATGAGCGAAGTAGTCAGCTACGTACAGTATGACTCCGAAGACATGGTAGAAAACATCCGCCAGCGCTGCGAAAAAGCTTTGGAAGAAAAGCGCATCACCCTAGCAGAATCGCAGCGACTCCTGCAAACCTACGAACAGAGTCTCAGAAGATACACGTACTTGAATAGTTAGAAACGGGGACTGGGGACAAGGGAGACAAGGAGACAAGGGGAGTGAGGAAGTTTTCTTCTTTATCTCTTGCCAATGCCCGATGCCCCATGCCCCATGCCCTAAATCGCAGTTGTATTGAGTAATTCTGCGATCGCTTGTCTTTCAGCTGGAGTTTGAGATGGCGGTGCTTGACGAGCATCGGTAATTAGCCAGTCTAAAGCCGCAGCTTGAACGTCAATAGTTGCGCCAGTTTTATCGACGCAGTAACGTCCAAACACCAGCTTATCCACTAAGCGGACTCCCGGCCCCAGACGTGACCATTCAAAAATGACGCTGTTTTCTACAGTCGCACCACTGCATATCCAACAATTGGGGCCAATCATCGCCGGGCCCACAATTTTGGCTCCGTCTTCGATTCTGGTCATGCCACCGATGTAAACTGGGCCTGTGATATCCACTTTGTCCCAATTCACAGCCACATTTAAGCCAGTGTAGATACCGGGAGCGACTTCATGACCGGGGATTTGCACATTTTTAATTTCGCCCGACAGCACACCCTGAATTGCTCGCCAGTAGTCGGGAACCTTACCAATATCCACCCATTCAAAGTCCATAGGGATAGCATAGAAAGGCGCACCAATTTCCACGAGTTTGGGGAATAGCTGGCTACCAATGTCGTACTCCACTCCAGAAGGGATATACTTAAATACTTCTGGCTCAAAGATGTAAATACCTGTATTGATGTTGGTGCTTAGGGCTTCTTCGGTTGAGGGTTTTTCTTGGAAAGCTTTAACACGTCCATCTTCATCAGTAACGACCACACCGTAGCTAGAAACTTCTTCCAAAGGAACTGATTTGGAAATAATCGTAGCGATCGACCCTTTGGCTCTATGCCATTTGACTGCCTCTGTTAAATCTAAGTCAATCAAAGCATCACCGCACAATACCACAAAGGTATCGTCAAAAAATGGTGAGAAGTCTTGGATGCGCCGCATCCCGCCCGCCGATCCAATCGCTTCCCCGACGAGTTTACCGTCGTCATCAATTTTACCTTCAAAAGAATAGGCAATCTGTACACCAAACCGCTGACCATCACGAAAATAATTTTCTATTTCTTCAGCCAAATGGCTAACGTTGACCATAATTTGGTCGAAACCATGCTGCCGTAGCAGTTCCAGTAAAAATTCCATCACTGGCTTTTGCAGGATAGGAATCATCGGTTTCGGGATTGTATAGGTAATCGGACGGACACGAGTACCTTTACCCGCCGCAAGAATCATCGCTTTCATAAAGATTTATTCCTCAACCACAAGCCAGTTTACTTTCAACGAGTTAGACTTCATTGCTCTATTATGTTTTTATTCATCCCTGATAGCAAAAATTACGGGAAGTTGCCGATTGTTGCAACTAGCGGTAGAGCGAAATAATAAGCAAACGGTGAGATTTTGAATTTACTTAGATTTTAGAGTTTGCTGATACAACAGTGGTAGATTTTCTCAATAGCCGGATGAGACTTACTCAGTTCATTGGCTGCTCCAAGGGTTGGCAGGTGCTAGCCGAATCTATGAGTAAGCGAATTTTAATTTCCTGGTAAAACTCCTCCTGCAATAGCTCTACCTTAGATTGAGCCGATAGCAGTAGTAGTGCCCAGAAAACACTAACTAAGTGACTGTGTTCTGATACATGGGCCGAGCCATTCTGGTGTGGTTGTTTACTTTGAGTCCATAACTCCACAAGCTGTTCCAAATTCAGCCAGTTTTGCTCCAAATGTAACTTTGTTGCTGAAAGATGTAGTACCTGCTCTAGTTCCCCAGCTACTTCCGTCAGATTTTCCTGGTGAGCCAATTCTAAGGCGGCTCGCATAGATTGGACAGTGGGCTGACGCCGAGGACGGGCAGGTTTGCTACTTTTCTGTACAAGTTTTAGCTGATTCGCCATGATCTGCAATTGTTCGATTAACTCTTGCAAAGTCACGCGACGCTTCGGTGGTGGCATAGCTGCTGGACGACGACGCAAGTGATGCTCTAAGGGCAGGCGAGGGGTTGGATGTAATAACCCATCTTCACTTTCAAGCAGTTCTTCATCTAGTGTAACTGCTTGTTCATCTGCTGCTGATTGTAATTGCATTAAGGTGTTTGCCTTAAATAACACCAACATTGATGCTGATAAGAAAGCCTGTCCAGATTGAGACAAGTCAGCTTCATAGCCTCTTGCTGTGGACTCCGGTGCCATTAGTTCTAAGTAACGGTCAATCACCTCAATGACCTGAACATCCCAAGGATCGATTTCTCCTTGTTCAGCTTGTTGAATTAGAAGTGTAATTGTTTCTAATAGCTCGGATGCATCCATTAATTAGTTTCTGTAATTAAGTTAAAAGTACGTAGATTAAACATTTGACTTATGGGGCTAGCAAGTGATGCTGATTTTGTAAAAGCATCACTTGCGACGATGTAGATAAAAATTGGCACAAAGCATACATGTCTCATTAAGGATCAAAAATTACCTAGGAAATTATACTTAATTTTTTAAAAAATGGGGATTCAATACCATTGTGAATTTTGATTTCAGATTGTGCAACTGTAAATTGTCAGGCATTTTGAAATCTACATTAATTGCACTGGAACTAGCCAATGGTATAGTTCTCAGTCGAGAGACTCAAGTATAATATGATATTTCTCTAATGGTAATTTAAGAATCTATAAGTGATTTATAATACTTTCGCGGTAAAATTTTCAGTATATTTGGTTAATCAAGATGTGTAAGTTAGATGGAAATTTAATGAGATTAAATGTAAAAACCTGAGTGAATTGGGGTGGCGCGATGTCTACGCTTTTTACAGGAGAATGCAATTCTAGAGCCTAGATAAAGTTAGCTCAATTAAATTACAATTTTTTAATTTTTACCGTCTTCATCGCAGTCAGAATCATAAGTAATTGTAAAAGGTGGTACAAACTCACCTGTTTTGCCGCTTTTAATCGCATCGAAAGTTCCTTTGATAGTACCGGCAATCGGGACAGCAACGAGTGTTCCCAACAATCCAGCAATTTCAAACCCCATTAAAATAGCAACAAAAATCCAGATGGGGTTCAGTCCAATAAAGTCACCCATTAACTTAGGAGCTAACAGGTTATCTTTAACCTGCTGCATGAGAATTGCCGCAAAAGCAACTTCAACTGCTAACCACCAATTTTGGAGCAGCACCAATATTGTTACTAAACCAATAGCTAGAGTTGCTCCCACAAAGGGAATTAATTCACCTATGCCAATGACTATGGCAAACAATAAGGCAAATGGAACCTTCAGAATTAAGAAAATCGGAGTCAGGGTAACTACCATAAATAGCCCCAACAACAACTGACTAAGGAAAAAGTTCTGAAAATTTAATCGTAAGGATGCGGTTAAGGGGATTCTGATATTAGATGGTAACAGACTGACCAGACCCAACCAGACGCGATCGCCATACAGGAGCATATAAAACGCCAGTACGACTACTAATACAGAATTTACCAATCCTGATAATAGCGTTCCGGCAAATCCTACCGCACCAGAAGCTAGCTGCTGCACTAAATTTTGAATATTAGCATTAATTTGATTACTTACCACTCTCAAATCTATGGGTAAACGCCGCTGTCTTGCCAACGCCTCCACTTGTTCCAGGTTTCTTTGGCTACTAGTTAACCAATCAGGAATCTTATTCAAGAGTTGAATTGTTTGGTCAATGAGGATCGGCACTAAAGTTACGCCCAGAATCACCACCAGGGTTAAAGTCACGAGCAAAACAACGATCACAGCTTGTGCATGAGTGATCCGCGCACGTTTAAAAAACTGAACTGGATAATTTAATAAAAAAGCCAGAATTGCTGCAATGCTCAAGATAGTGATGGGATGCTGGAAATAATGAAATAGTACAGAGAGCAGCCAGACATTAAGAGCGATAATCGGACCGCTCAGACCATAAATTAATAAACTTTGAAGAGAGGCTGAACGGCGCATCATACCAATTTTGGATGTTGGATATTGGATTGTTAAGCACGATCTCAAATACTACCTAACCCAATTTGGTATTAAATGCAATCTTTTTTCACTGGCATTGGTACAGATCGCAATAATAGATATTTTGGACAAAGACATATATACGCATATCCGATCGCAAGGAAGTAAATCACGATGCATCAACCCATTGCCGACCTTCGTAAAGATTACACCTTACAAGATTTGAGCGAATCTCAGGTTGACCCTAATCCATTTATACAATTTAAAAAATGGTTCGATCAGGCATTGTCCGCCCAACTTCCCGAACCTAATGCTATGACTTTAGCAACCGCGACACCAGATGGTCAGCCTTCAGCCAGAATGGTGCTACTCAAAGATTTTGATGAACGGGGTTTTGTCTTCTTCACCAACTATAACAGTCGTAAAGGGCAAGAACTGGCAGAAAATCCCCAAGCGGCATTGGTTTTTTGGTGGGCAGAATTAGAACGCCAAGTCAGGATCGCTGGACGAGTGGAGCAAGTTTCCGAACCCGAATCCGATCGCTATTTTGACAGCCGTCCAGCAAATAGCCGCCTCGGTGCATGGGCATCAAATCAAAGCGAAGTTATAGCCAACCGAGAAGACTTAGAGCAAAGATTGCAGGAGTTGCAGCGCAAATATGACCATCTAGAAGTGCCCAGGCCTCCTCATTGGGGAGGTTTGCGAGTGATACCTACAGAAATTGAGTTTTGGCAAGGAAGGTCAAGCCGCCTGCACGATCGCTTGCTTTATACTTGCTTAGATGATGGCAATTGGAAAATTGAGCGCTTATCTCCTTAATGAGTGTTAGCCCAGCTCCCCGACTTTTTCAAAAAGTCGGGGAGCTAAATCGAACTACTTCATTCAGCAACAGCACTTTCAGACACTGCTGTTTTAGACGCAAACTGAATCCTGGGATCTGGCATAAAAGTGTATCGCAGATAAATTCCACCCCAAACAAACAAGGCAATCAGCAACGCCCCAATACCGAGAGGACTAGGAAGCCAGAAAACTACTTCTATGTGATTTAGTTCGCCAGTTCTCAGCTTCCACACCAATTGATTTTTGTTCTTTTCCGGCTCGATCGCATTTTCGGCAATGGGAATATTTTTCGCTCCAAAAGGGGCTTTCAAGCTAAAATCCAAATCGAGGATTGAACCTGTGTTCGCTAGAACGTTACCGTTGCTGGCAATTAAAGATAGCGATCGCAAATCCAAATCATAAATTAAGCGATTCCGCACCAACAGTAAAAAGTTGTTCTGCTCGATGAGCAAGTTTGATTCAATTTTCGGCAGTTCTGAATCTGATTCGCTTTTCACCGCTTCAGGTTGTTGATTGGTGCGAGAATTAAAAAACTCGTTAAACTTCTCTTGGAGTTCTTGCCCATTACTGAAGGGAATTGTCACCATAATTTCTTCTGGAGAAATTCGCTTGGATTTGCCTTCTAGTTTCCGAGCGCGACGCTCTATGCTATTCAGCCATTCATACACGTAATCCCCACTAAAGCTGGTGAGCCGTTCTCCTAATTTAATATGCTGCACCAATTCGCCGTGATTGGAGTTGTCAAAGTTTACGCCTACGTCGTACTTGACACAACCAGATAACAGCAAAGAAGCTAACAGTACCATCCACAAAATCGGTTTGGGGATTTTGGCGTTCCGGTTACTTCGTGGAGTAGGAAAGTTGCGGTTAATGGGCTGGCGACCAGCAAATTTTGTGAACAATTCTTTTTTTTTGATCGCAAAACTTAATGGTCTAATTAACCATAGTAAGCTCTTTCCTAAATACGACAAATTCATTAGTATAAATCTCCGAAACTAGCGAATATTTAACCAATCTTTACTACTAACTCTTGGCACTGTTGATGTAAAGAAAGTTTTCCTTAAAAACTCAACCATACCAAGTAAGAAAGCATTAATCCAATGACAACTAATGCTAGCCAGATAAAGCGATTATCTTTGGTATTGACCTGGCTGAGATCGACAAATTCTGGTTCCGCAGATTTCTTTTGCCCAGAAGCTTGGCGAGGCTTGACAGTTACCCGAATTTGTGAGTCATTTTCTGGTAATTTTCCCAAATCAGGAATTTCGGTCATCCACTCACTGGGTCTTTTGAGCTTTGGTGCTTTTAAAATGTAGAGTAAATGCCGAGCTTGTTTGCTAGTTTCTGAGTAGGGATGACGTTTGAGTTGTTCGCAAAGTGCGATCGCATCCTCTGTCCTTCCAGCCGCTTCATAAGCTGTCACTAGCCAAATATCAACTTCACCCCCAAAGCGAGAATTGCGCGATAAAAGTGCGCTGGCTTTTTCCAGATTTTCTATAGCTTCTCGGTATTGCCCGTTTTCAAAAGCAACTCTCCCAGCTTGGTAGTGAGATCTGGCAATTTCTAAACTTTCTGCATTCACGTTATGTACACAAATTAATACTGCTTTAATTTATTTTGCCAATGTCAGTAATCTTTGTGGAATCTTTAAGGAATCTGGCAAAATTAGATTAGATAGACATTTAAAATTTTCATTAAGCAGCTACAGCTATTTGTTAAGTGTTTGTAGCTAATAATTACAGTAATTCCAGGTTATAAAATTTACGGGGAAACAAAATATGGATAACATCAAGAATTGGCTGGGTGCAGGTGTAACTCTAGCATTGATGAGCGCTACAATTGCCCCCGCTGCTGCTCAATCAGTGATGATTATTAATGGTGTCGTCAAAGAAGTACCAAATGAGAGTTCCGTTACTTACAGTAGCCCAATTGCTACTCCCGTACCTCTGAATCAAACAGAGAGTGCCGTTACTTACAGTAGCCCAATAGCGGTTCCCATACCTCTGAATCAAACACAGGGTTCGTATATTTACAGTAGTCCGGTAGCGCTTCCCGTACCTCTGAATCAAACACAGGGTTCGTATATTTACAATGGTCCAATTGCCACTCCCATACCTCTGAATCAAACAGAGAGTTCGTATATTTACATTAGCCCGATTGCTACTCCCATACCGATCAATCGGGTAACGAAGCATATACCGTCTAACAGTAATTTCTACTACCACCGTCACTCTAATTACTACCGCCCCAGAACCACTATTTACTCTTATCCGCCATACCCCCAAACCATTATCAATCCCAATCTCACTTATCCGAACATGGTTAATCCCATCTTCCGCAATGCGCCACTCAGAAATCCCGTGTTTGAGGAGCGTTCCCGGTATCAGGAATACCGCCAACCATTTAGAGGAAGAACGCGGGGAATTCGGATTTATCCGCGTTAAGCTAAATCCCCCCTAAAAAAAGTAGAATTTTCCAGCATGAAGATAGCTAGAATTGCTGAAAAATACAGGACTAGCTGGTAATTACACAGGAATTAAATTAAATAAACCCCCTCTAAGGCTCTTCGCCAGCGACGAAGGAAACTAGAGGGGGTTTTTGCTAAGGACAAATGACCAAGGACAAATGACAAATGACAAACCCCTCAAAATCCCATTAACGGGTCTTTTGGTGTAGGTTGAGATTCCAAATATTTCAGAAATCCGTGTAATTCGTCTTCTGTCAGCAAAGTTCGCCCTCGCTTACCATAGGTTTTAATTAAATGCTCTCTTCCCTGTTCTGGTGTCCAGCCTAAGCGCTGAAGCTCAACATCGGTTTTGGCAATTACATCAGATAAATCCACGGGTTCGCTTTTCTTTTTTTTCTTCCCTGTCCCTGTTGACGTACTCACATCATCAGAGGAACTAGAACTGCGCGGTGTAAACGGGGTGACATTACTAGCGGTTATCCCTGTTAAAGGTTGATGTTCCGTCTGACTACTAGATGCAATTTCTAAATTTTCGATTGGGGTATCAAATTGGGCTTCTAGGTGAGTAGTTAGAGGAAAATTCCGCTCTAACTCTTGGCTGTAGATATCGCTTTTACTTGTGCTGTAGCTATCTGTTGGTAATTTTTCCTTGTCAGTGGTGACAAAATCTGGTTGGCTGTGCTGTCCACTGGAAGCTGGTATAAATACTTCCTTGCTACTGGGTACAGACCACTCACTGCTAACAAAGTCTGGTTCTTTTGCAGAGGAATAAGCAGATTCATTCAACCCACGAGTTTTGCTCAAGGAAGGGTTAGTTTGTACCTGGGATGTGGGTGGTGGAGAAAAGTCCACTTTTTCCGGAGGTGTGTTTGTCATGCCCAAAACCATCAGCGCCCGATTTCGCGCTTGGTCTTCTGCGGCTTCTACTGTTTCTGCTGCTGCTAAACCGGTAGCGCGGGTAACGCCGTCAATTTGCACACTAGCACAGACAATATATTTTCCTTGAAAAATTTGCACTAACTCTGAAATAAGACTACCTTTGGGATACAAGCTCTGGAATTGAGCCAACATAATACTGCCACCAATTTTAAGTCTGTTGAATAAGGGGGTTGATACTACCTATGTATACAAGCTAGTACCGCTGCCGAGTAAGTCAAAAGGAGCCAGTGCGTTGGGGAGACAGTGCGTTGCGGAGTTTCCCTCCGTTGTAGCAACTGTCGTCGGCTTTGCCGACTTGTTCGCTGAAAGCGTTCCCGTTCCCTCGAAGAGGGTTCCCGCAGGGTAGGGTAGCAACTGGCGTTCAAAAGTCAAAAGAATTGTATTGTGTAGCTCTTGAGACTTTTTCAGATGATATGTTGATTTCTAGCGTGACGCACTAGGATTTGATCTTCTCTCCAGCCTAAATTTCTCAAGAAGCTTAACTTGAGTTAACACTTTGGCTAGAGATCGTCTACTTTGCCATGCGCTGATGAATCAAAGTAACGTTCGCTCCTCACTCCTGTGTCCCGATTGTAGCAGTAGCGCTTTTGCGAGAACATTTTTGGCTACTGAGGGCTAAATCTGAGTAGGATCGCCTTCAATGCTATACTAATTACCCAATTCGATATGCAGAAGTATTTTCTGGAAGTGCGCTCTAAATCTACAATAATGAAGATAAGGTTTGCCCTCACTGCTCCTTAAGCTGCTTACCTAATTGTTACCGATTCTACATATGGGAAAGTTAGGTTTATCGGCGGTTTCTCCTAGTTAAAAATCAGAGTCTAATGCTGTAAAAGTACCTTGAGTCTAGACAATTTAACACCTGTTCCCCTGTATAACATTTTTGGGTAGCATGGATAGTTCTACCAACCAAGCCTCTCAAAAATCGGTCGCTTAATTACCTAGTGGGGCAAAATTTTATCAGGCGTGCTTTGTCAGTTGGACTGGATAAAGGAACTTAAATGCAGACGAACTCTGAGATTGTTGTGCAGTGAGAAGTTTGTAGACACTTCTGCGAATTTTCGCAAAGTGGGTCGGCTTCCTTCCCCTTGGAACTTCAGAATCCCTGCTTGCGGGTATTTAGTTTCTAGCTAGTGTCTGTAGTCCGTAAGGGTATACAGGAAACAACCAGATTAAAAGAAAAATGATGTTTTGACCAAAGGTCGGTTCACTGCATGGAATTTTCAATCGCTACACTCCTTGCCAATTTCACCGATGATAAATTGGTAGCTCGTAAAGTTTTGGAAAAGAAACTTGGTTGCGAGGATGAAATCAGTTTACAAAAACTTCACATTGCTCTAGAAATATTAGAGAAAATCGGGATTTTAGTCAAAGAACGCGGCAAATATCGCCGGGTTGCAGAAGAAGGCTTGATCGAAGCAAAACTCCGTTGTTCTAGTAAGGGCTTTTGCTTTGCAATTCAAGATGTAGAAGGAGCTGAGGATATTTACATTCGTGAAAGCCATCTGAGTAATGCTTGGAATGGTGATCGCGTTTTAGTGAGAGTTCTCAAAGAAGGTAGTCGTCGCCGTTCTCCCGAAGGCGAAGTGAAGCTGATTCTCGAACGCTCTAATCACACCTTACTGGCCCGGATTAAGCAAGTAGAAAGCGGCTTTCGTGCGGTTCCTCTAGACGATCGCCTGCTGTTTGAACTCAAACTGCAAACAAATGGCATGAAACTAGATGAGGCGCTAGATCACCTGGCCCATGTAGAAGTGCTACGTTATCCCCTAGCACAATATCCCCCACTGGGTCGAGTGGTACAAATCCTCGGTAGCGACGCCGAAGCTGCTGCTGATATAGATTTGGTCACTTGTAAGCACGATTTAGCCCGTAATTTCCCTGAGGGAATTCTGGAAGCAGCTACTAAGTTGCCAAAAAGACTACTGAAAGCAGACCTGAAAAATCGCCTGGATTTACGCAGTTTGTTTACTTTCACCATCGCCGGAGTCAATGGCGATCCGAAAGTGGTAGAAAATGCCTTGAGTTTGGAAAAAACTGCTAACGGCTTTTGGCGTTTGGGATTCCATATCACCGATGTTTCTCACTTTATCCAACCAGACGAAGCCCTCGATCGCGAAGCACTAAAACGTGGTAGGTCAGTGTATCTGGGCGAATTAGTACTGCCAATGTTACCCGATACAGTAGCCGATCGCTGTTCTTTAGTAGTCGGTAGCGATCGCTTGACTCTCTCATTTTTAATTACCATCGACCCCAAAACCGGAGAGATAGAAGAATGGGAACTTCAACCCAGCGTCATTAACGTCGATACCGCCCTGACAAAACAACAAGCCCAAGCAATTCTCAATGGTGAATCTCACAAGCAATCTGAACAGGTTGTCCAGACATTGCAAGACCTGGAAGGATTACGGAAAGCTGTGAAACAGGTGCGTTTGGCTCGTGGTAGCTTGCAGTTAAATTTGCCACCTAGTCAAAATCCCTACTACGATGAGGGGATTTTAGGGGCTGTGGTAGTGAATGATTTACCAGTACATTCGCTATTAACAGAATTAGTACTGTTAGTAAATCAATTGATAGCCAGCCATTTCAGCGCTTTGGGAGTCCCTGCCATCTGGCGAGTCCAAGGTACACCCGACGCCGAAGATGTGCAAGAAATGCTGAAATTGGCGATTAATTTAGGTGTGGAACTGGTGCTAGAACCAGAAGTAGATATCCAACCTTTAGATTATCAACACTTAACTAGAGCTTTTGTGGAATCTGCATCCGAGCAAGTACTCACCTACTTATTGCAGGATACCCTCAAGCCATCGAGTTACAGCACCACCAAAGGCTCCCACTTTGGACTAGCGCTACCGCAATATCTCCACTTTACTGCCCCCTTGCGGCGGTATCCAGATTTGCTATTGCAGAGAGTGTATTATACGTTACTCGAACACGGACGCGATCGCCGTAACACTCGTGTCAGAGAACGTGTTAACCTGCGCCACTCCTCTTCCCACTTGGAAATTAACTGGAACGTTTTACCCCCAGAATTGCAACAAGAACTGCAAAGCGATTTGACGCGGGTAATTATCCAAATTAACGACCGAGAAAAAGAAGTTCAAGAAGCCGAAGCCGATTTAGCCGGACTGCAAAAAGCGCAACTGATGAAACAGCGCATCGGTCAAGTTTTTCAGGGAGTAATTACTGGCGTGCAATCCTACGGTTTCTTTGTCGAAATTGAAGTTCCCGCCGCCGAAGTTGCAGCTAGCGGTCATCTGGGCGTACCACTGCGAGTCGAAGGATTAGTACACGTCAGTTCCCTCAAAGATGATTGGTATGAATATCGCGCTAGACAACAAGCTTTGTTTGGGCGGAAAAATCGCGCTTCTTACAGACTAGGCGATCGCGTTTCTGTACAAGTCAAGAGTGTTGATTACTACCGTCAGCAAATCGATTTAGTAACCGTGGGTAGCGATGGCGTAGCTAAAGGTTTGGATATCAGCAGCCCAAGTGATGATTTATCAGACATTTACTTAGCATCCCATCTCGATCCTGCTGACTTAGAACCTTATGGTGAGGATGAGTAAATAAACTGTACGTAAAGTGTCAAATAGTACCCATCCTTTAATTCTCGGCGTATCAGGTGCATCCGGTCTGATTTACGCCGTTCGTGCCCTCAAATTTCTCTTAGAAGCAGATTATCAGATTGAACTAGTTGCCTCCAGATCGACCTACATGGTTTGGCAAGCAGAGCAGGATATCAGGATGCCAGCAGAACCCCCCGCTCAAGAGCAATTTTGGCGCGAGCAAGCTGGAGTAAGTGTCTCTGGTAAACTACGCTGCCATTCTTGGAGTGATGTTGGCGCTGGAATTGCTAGCGGCTCCTTTCGTACCTTAGGCATGATTGTCATGCCATGTAGCATGAGTACGGTTGCTAAACTAGCAGTTGGCTTGAGTTCTGACTTACTAGAACGAGCAGCGGATGTGCAGATCAAAGAAGGTCGAAAGTTAGTGATTGTTCCCCGTGAAACTCCTTTTAGCCTAATTCACCTACGTAACTTAACCGCGTTAGCAGAAGCAGGCGTTAGAGTCGTTCCGGCAATTCCCGCTTGGTATCATCAACCCCAAACAATTGAGGATTTAGTTGATTTTGTAGTTGCTCGTGTTTTAGATCAACTGGATATTGACTGTATTCCCATTCAGCGATGGCAAGGTCGTCGTTAAAGTATGAAGTATGAAGTATGAAGCATGAAGTAAAAATTGTTTATTCTTCATTCTTTATCCTTCATTCTTTATCCTTTATCCTTTACTAATTTCTATGACTGTATTTCGCTTAATTCTGTTGGTAGCTATATTGGGGTCACTAACGCTGTTGTTAACCCAAAATTGGTCGCCTGTCATATCGTTAGTATTTTTAGGTATGCGGACTCAACCATTACCACTAGCTATGTGGATGTTACTTGCTACTACCGCAGGTGCTTTAACATCTTTATTTATTACAAGTTTATTTAAAGTCTCAACTTATTTTGGTGGCCAACAGCGCCAACAAAGTCGCGTTAAATCAGCAGCCCCACCGCGTACCAAAACAAGCTATCGCCCACAACCGACTCCTCCCCCTGCTAGTCCGCAACCAACCGCTAGTAAAACAGAAAATACTTCCAGTGATGATTTTGATGATTGGAATACAAACGATCGAGATGATGACTGGAACTTTGATGAAAAGCCAAGGGAAGCATCTAAGCCCAGACAGCAAACGCAAGATTTTTCCGATTCCCAAACTTACGAGCGTCAACAAGAACCTAAAAGTTCTTCTCAATCTGGTTCTGTTTACTCTTACAACTACCGCGAGCCAAAAAATACAGCAGTTGGCAAAACTGAATCAATTTACGATGCTGATTACCGAGTAATCATACCCCCTTATCAACCCCCAACTACCAATCAAGCTGATGATGATGATGATTGGAGCTTTTTTGATGACGAAGATTCTGCAGATGATGATAAGCGACCCCGTCGGTAAGACATACCTAGCCTGAAATGAGGGACTGGGGAGATAAAGGAGACAAAGCAAAAATAACTAATGACCAATGACACATGACCTTGGTCTATATAGTTAATACTTAAGTACTTAATCCGCAACGCTCGCGGGATTCCTGCCTGACGTTACCATTCATAGCAGCTTCTTGCAAAGTCATGAAAGCATTTAAATCTTCCAAATCATACCTAGTGGTTAACAGACGCCGTAATTGATTTTCTGCCTCTACAGTTAAATAGCCACTTGCTAAAGCTTTTTGCACAACGTCACGAATTCTAGTCATGGTCGGCACCTCATACATACCACATTGATTGATCTGGACTGACTCAGGTGAGATTTACAGTATTTTTTGTGACTAAACCGTCAAATTAGCAAAACTTTTTTGTACAATATTTAGTTAGAAAGTTAGTCATCATTTACACCTTGGTCTGCCAGATTTAGGGATGAAAGCTTGCTAGAAGTCAATCTTAGAACGCTGGTATTGTGTTAGTAGAAACACAGTATTTAGTAAAACTAAAATCTTTCTAGCAAAGAGAGTATTAGCTATTGGGATTGACCGAATTTGTTCACTTAAAGTTTCAAACAATCTTTATTAAATTTCAGTTAAGCCCAAGATAACTAAGTGACAACTGCCAAGTCACCTAACGAAAGTTATTAAATTCGTTAGAAATTCATCGTTAATTTATTCTGATTTTATAAAAGAATCGTTAATATATTGCCTGAGTTACATTAATTACATAAAAAACGCTAATGGCAGCCGAGGATTCTCATCGCCTAGAAGAAGACTTTATCGAAGCTAAAAATAATTGGGAGTTAGAGAAATTATACGTAGATTTGGCGTCAGCCAAAGGAAAAGCTTTGACACCTGTAGAAAAAAAATTCCTCAGAGGTTTACTTTGTGGTTGTAGCCCTGCGGAAATTGCCAAGGTGGTATATCAAAGTGGCAGTAGCAGTACTGTAAGAGTGTATCTATCTAACGGACTATATAAATATATAGAAGAAATGCTGAGTAATCAGGTGGGAGACTCAGTAAAAGTTAAAACTTGGAGTCGAGTGACTCAGTTGCTAGAAAAGGCAGGTTATAAAAAAGGTTGGTTTCACTTACAATCAGGAATTAGTCCAATTAAAGTCAACAAAGACATGGAGTTGGATTTATTAGCTCATCAATCAACCCCGATTCAAACTAACACTGAATCGATTAATACCAGTGTATTCCACGGGCGGCGGCAAGAACTTACTCAAGTTCAAGCATGGATTTTGCAAGAGCGCTGTCGGGTAGTGGTAATCTTGGGTATGGGTGGAATTGGTAAAACCGCCTTTTCAGTGAAGCTCTTAGAAGAGATTCAAGATCAGTTTGAATATGTGATTTGGCGATCGCTACGATTTGCGCCACCTTTAGAGGTACTCTTAGATCAGCTGATTCAACTTGTATCTCCAGCATCTAATACAAATATTGTAGAAACACTAGAAAGTAAAATTTCACAACTGATTGATTGTTTGCGCTCTCATCGGTGTTTGATTGTATTAGATCAAGTTGACTCGATTTTAGGCTGTAGTGATAGTGATGAGCTACAAGAAAATCCTACAGTGTCAACTGACAGCACGGGTATACAAAATTTGGCTGCACAGCTGATTACCCCAATCCGGTATCGTCAAGGATATGAGGGTTACGGCGAGTTAATTAGAAGATTAGGTGATTTAGCGCATCAAAGCTGCATAATATTTACCAGTCGAGAAAAACCTCAGGAAATTGCTGCTTTGGAAGGAGAAGAATTACCTGTTCGTTCTGTAAAATTAAGTGGTTTAAATCTAGAAGAAAGTATCTTAATTCTTAAAGCTAAAGGTTTAACCAATAAATCCTCAAAAGAAGAATGCAAAGTATTAATTGAGCGATATGCAGGCAACCCTCTATTTCTTAAATTGGTAACGACGACAATTCAAGAATTATTTGGTGGCAATATAGCTGAGTTTATAGAACAAGGAACGATAGTTTTTGGAGACATCCGAGACATTTTCGATCGGCAGTTCAATCGTTTGTCGTCGTTAGAAAAACATCTATTATACTGGTTGTCACTGCATCCAGATCTTATTTCTGTCAGAGATTTACAAAGAAATATAATACTGCCAAGATTATCGCCGCAAATGTCGCAAAGATTAATATTAGAGGCTATGGAATTCTTACAAAGACGCTCTCTAATTGAAAGACAAACATCCCGCTTTTCGCTGAATCCAGTGCTGATTGAATACATAGTTGAACGATTAATTGAAGAAAACTTTCAATTAAGTAAAGATAAAGATGGCTACTCATTTATGAGCCATACAATTTTTGCAGAACACCTGAAAAATTATATTAGAGATAATGGTCTGAACGCGGAGATTTAAGATTACAGCTATTTTTTGTGTCACGCAAATGTGCAAAGAAGAAGACAAGATTGTGGTCTAATAATAACTGAGGAAAGATAATTCATAACTGGAGCGCAGCAATCGGTGAATAGCTTACTGCAAGGGGTGAACCTGTACTTAATTGGGATGATGGGTAGCGGTAAGACAACAGTAGGACGCTTACTGGCCAAGCATCTAGGTTATGGATTTGTCGATACTGATGATGTCATTGTCCAAGCAGCAGGAAAATCTATCAATCAGCTGTTTGCTGAGTCAGGTGAAGCGGCGTTTCGTCAGTTGGAAAGTGATGTGCTAGCACAAGTTTGTGCTTTTACCAAGTTAACTATAGCGACTGGTGGAGGCATAGTTTTGCAGCAAAAAAACTGGAGTTACTTACACCACGGTTTGATTGTTTGGCTAGATGCGCCCGTGGAGCTACTCTATAGCCGCTTGCAAGAGGATACCACAAGACCATTATTGCACGATGTCGATCCTCAAGGTAAATTGCGATCGCTTCTCGAACAACGACGACCACTTTATTCCCAAGCAGATTTGCAAATCACCATCAGCGCAGGCGAAACACCAGAAGAAATTGCGACGAGAGTGATTGAAGCTATACCTAGCGTTTTGAAAAAGCCTATTGCTCATCAAAATTGAGTAGTGACTACAATGGCACAAAGTCATAACCAGTAGCAGATTTACTACTAGGTTGTACCTTCACTAATATAGCTGCACCACTGCGATCGCCTGATGGTAGAAATTGAATTTTACCTGTAGCACCATTAACAGAAAAGCCAGAACTATGCAGCACCTTTTGCAAGTCATTACGGGTACTACCTTGTTTTAGACCTTTAGCGATCGCCATAGTCGCATCATAAGCTGTTGCTGTGCGCCAATTAACATTGCCACCCCAAAGTTTCACCGCATTTTGTGGAAAAGGATTGCCGGGAATTGCCTGAGGATGCCAAATTACAGGTAACACTAAGCCATTAACATCAGCTTTTCCTACCTGCAAAGTTTGAAAGGTGTAAAGTGTATGACTAGCAAACAGTGTTAATTTCCCGTTATTTGCGGCGGCTAGTTCTAACGCTTTGTTAATTCTATCCACATTGGGAGCTAACACTAAGCCATCCGCGCCACTGCTGATAAATTGCGAAATCAATGTACTGGAATCAAAATTAGCACTAGCAATATCGCAATTTGTGGAATTAACTTTACCACCACCCGCCACTATCCCTTTGATAAACTCATCCTTGAAAGATTGAGTATCAATCGATTTAGAGTCAGCGCAAATCGCAATATTAGTTTTACGCGCCGTTTTAATCGTATAGTTAGCGAGGCGTTCAGCAAACGAGCCGTTACTGGGAACAGTACGAAATATATAGCTACCAATACCAGAAAGATTTTGCGCAGTGCTGCTAGGAGAGATCATGACTAAATCTCCCTGCTGATAAATTGGCGCAGCAGCAATGGAAGCGTTACTAGAATTGTGTCCGACTACAGCTAAAATACTAGTGTCTTTAACAAATTCGGTAGCAATTTGTTGAGATTGACTTGGCTGATTATCATCATTAGCGATCGCCACTTGCAACAGATTACCATTGATACCACCACTGCGATTCACTTCATCTTGAGCTTGAGCGACACCTCGCAGAATTTCTTTGGCGACATCTAGATTCCCACCAATAGGAACACTAACAGCGATTTTCAGAGATTTGTTATTTTTGGCTTGGGAATTATTTAAATAAATTAAGGTTTCTGGATCGTTGCGATTTTTGAGCAGGGATGCCTTTAACTTAGCAGTAGCTGTGACAAAATCACCCTTAGCAAAAGCTTGTACTCCTGCTTCTTTATCAGGAGTAGTGTCAGCAGTCACTAAGATTTTCTCACCTGTACTAATTCTTGCTGATGTAGAACTTGAAGTTGGTTGCGTATTGTTACCCGATAGTAAGGAATTTAAATTTTTTCCTGAAAATTTATTCCACAACCAAAAGCCTAAACCTAGTACAGCAGTAGTAAACAGCAGCGATAAAATCAGTAGTTTGGTTTCTTTTTGAGAGTTCATCGATGAATTAATACTTAATATACGAAGATGAAAATTGACAGTACAAAAAAGGCCGTTCTTTTACTAATATCTGGATTGCAACACAATAAGCATAAAAAAATTATGCAGATTTATCGCTTCACTACTTGGTAGAGAAATATACTAATAACAAATGTAATACTTGAATTTTGCGTAAGAGATTGTTACCAGTTCCAAAGTCTTCTACACTGACTGGATAGGTGTTAATTCTTAAAAGCTCCTCATAATGGTCAACGATACTGAGTACATTAGGCAAGCCGAAGCCACTCGTGTACAAGTGCTAAGTGAAGCGCTACCTTATATTCAACAATTCGCCGGTCGCACTGTTGTTGTGAAATATGGTGGCGCGGCCATGAAAGATAGCACCCTTAAAGATAAAGTTATCCGGGATATTGTTTTCTTATCTTGCGTCGGCTTGCGACCAATTCTCGTCCACGGTGGCGGGCCAGAAATTAACAGTTGGCTAGATAAACTGGGAATTGAAGCACAATTCAAGAATGGCCTGCGAGTCACAGATGCCCCCACAATGGATGTTGTGGAAATGGTATTGGTAGGGCGCGTTAATAAAGAAATTGTCGAACTGATTAACCAAGCTGGCGGCTTGGCAGTCGGACTCTGTGGTAAAGATGGTAACTTAATTACAGCCCGTCCCCAAGGCCAAGAAGGTATCGGCTTTGTTGGGGAAGTCAGCAATGTGAATATCAAAATTTTGAACACCTTAGCTAGCAATGGCTATATTCCCGTTGTATCAAGTGTCGCCGCAGACGAGACAGGACAAGCCTACAACATTAACGCCGATACTGTAGCTGGGGAAATAGCAGCAGCATTAGGAGCTGAAAAGTTAATTTTACTGACTGACACCAGAGGAATTTTAAAAGATTACAAAGATCCGTCAACTTTGATTCCGAAAGTAGATATTCCCGAAGCTCGCGAGTTGATCAACTCCGGTGTAGTGAGTGGTGGGATGATTCCGAAAGTAAATTGTTGTGTGCGATCGCTTGCTCAAGGAGTCAAAGCCGCACATATTATTGATGGTCGCATTCCCCACGCTTTATTACTAGAAATCTTTACCGATGTTGGTATTGGGACAATGATTCTCAGTTCCCAGTTTAGGCCTTAAATGAGGACAAGGGGGACAAGGGGGACAGGGAAGTAATGAACCTTGACCCTTGAACGCCACTTCCTACAACGGGGGGAACCCCCGCAACTGAGTGGCTCCCCTTGACCCTTAACCCTTAACTAAACAACAGCCATTGGTCGGCTACCTGCGGAATGACGGTCAATAACTTGATCGATTAAGCCATAGTCTCTTGCTTCTTCCGGTGACATGAAAAAGTCGCGTTCAGTATCTTCGGCAATGCGCTCAAGGGGTTGACCCGTATGTTCGGCTAAATAGTCGTTCAACCGCTTTTTGTGGTACAAAATTTCCCGCGCCTGAATTTCAATATCAGTTGCTTGTCCTTGCGCACCGCCTAAAGGTTGATGAATCATAATCCGGGAATGGGGTAGACTCATCCGCTTACCTTTAGTACCCGCACTGAGTAAGAAAGCACCCATACTGGCAGCTAATCCGGTACAAATGGTACAGACATCAGGGCGAATATGCTTCATAGTGTCAAAAATGCCCATACCCGCAGTTACCGAACCGCCTGGAGAATTAATGTACAAATAAATATCTTTCTCCGGGTCTTCAGCATCCAAAAACAGTAATTGGGCAACAATCAAGTTCGCTATGGAGTTATCAACCTGTTGCCCTAAAAAGATGATCCGCTCACGTAAGAGCCGTGAGTAGATATCAAAGGCGCGTTCGCCGCGACCCGATTGTTCAATGACTATAGGAATCATGCAGCCTGCTTGTAGCTATTTAAATCCATTTTATCGAGGACAACTGCTAATTGCTGTCTCTCACTACAGTAGAGCTTATTTCTTCTTGATTTGACAAATAAGATGAATTTCAACGGGCACTTTTTGTCCGTGGCGCGTGTCTAAGTAGGTATCCCCCAATCATCAGTACTCACCAACTCTATAGTCTTAGAGTTTGCTACACAACATTTGTAGCTTGCTGACTAGAGGAATCAACACATCCACGTTACTAGTGGAATTTGTCAAGTGTTGGTAACTTTTTAAACATTTTTTCACTATTGCTATGGGCAATTATCCGGAATATTCATCTAAATCCGGTAATTGAATAGTAAGGGGTGTAGTTAGAGAAACCAATTCTATTGAGAAATGCTGTCCATCGAAAGGGAGACCTGCCATGCTGGAAAAACTTGTGCAAGCCGCCATTATTACCTTTTTACTCCACCTAATAGCAGGACTTAGCCCAAATACTAGAGTTCAGACAAAGCTAGCAAAACCTTTGCCAGAAACACCAGCAGCAATTGTTAGCTTGCTGTTTCCTTCTTCGCGGTAACAAGATTTTGTGAAGTACTACGCAAGAGTTCTGTATTCGCTACACTTATGGGTTTTTGACTTCAGCCACTACTATTGCTGCTATGAACTTGCCCCTTTAACCGATCGCGCACAAGCTTGATATTGTTAAAGGGGTAAGTTGTTTTTATACACTATTTATCTGCTCAGGTTTCTACATGGATAACCAAAGACTATTTAAAAGAAAAATACAAACGCGGTATTTGGGAGAAATTCCAGCAAGTTTTTAATAAAGTGTCTAATGTAGAACCAGAAGAATACAATAAATTGTAGCAACTTACGTTACAGTATTTTTTCTATCATTTTCTACTGGACAATGTGGGCGCAACCATTTGGGCAAAAATAAAATTACCAATTTTTAGATCGGGGAGCTACACGACACCCCTCAACTGCATTATCAGCTAGATTTTGAACAGGTAATCCAAGTTGTGAACTCAATTTTTCATCATATATGGCAGTTGTGTAATTTTTTGCCTTTTTAATTGCAGATATATCTAAACCTGTAGCACCACGAAAATCTACCTTATCAAGGTTAGTTTTTTCATTAAAAATTGCATAGTTAAGTTTTGCAGAACGAAGGCAAGCTTTTTGTAAATCAGCATTTTGAAACTTCCCATATTCAATATTAGCTCCTCTAAGATTGGCACTATCCAAATTAGCTTGTTGAAAGTCTACATTCCAAAGATTTGCCTCTGATAAATACGCTTTAAAAAGCGTAGCACCCTTAAAAACAGATTGTTGTAATCTGGCTCCTCCAGGTAAATTAATTTGATTTAAAACAGCTTGTTCAGCCTGAACGCGTGATAAATCCTCACCACGATCGTGCAAGTATTCAAGTGCTTCTTTTCTGCCTCGATTCACAGTAATGGGCTTTCCTGCTGAGTCAGTATTCATAGCTACAACATCCCAGTTTTCAAAGAGATGCTTTCTATGCCGATCTGCTGCATCCCAACCAAACTTAACTGCGGTTGCCACGATTGCTATGAAGCCGAAAGCTTGAATGATTTGAACAATTTTCTTAAAATAATAAGTCCAGTGAGTCTGCCTTTGAATTTCAGAATAAAGCTCGAACATACGACGATATTCGTCTAAAGAGCCATCAAATTGCTTCGCCTTCCGAACTAACTTATACTCCTGTTCAACTAAATTTCGAGTATTATAAATTTCTGAAAAATCTACTAGAAGCTGATGTAAATCCCCTGTTAGAGGTACATCTTCATGAGATTTATTTTCTACGTTTTTGCTGTTCATAATATTCTACCTTCGCTATAATTTTTAGTTGAAGTAATAGCTTAATATTTGTTTTGATCTAAAACTATCTAAAAATACTGCTAGATAAATATGAATTGCAACCTGATTTTGCTGAAGTTACTTTGAGGCTTTAACTTGTCCAAGCAATAATATTATCTTTTCATCAATAGCCACTAGCTTCAAGCAGAGTTGGTTTACACTCCTAATATTTCCTATTTTTTGGCTTTTATCTTGACTGTAAATTAAAATTGTGAGGATTTTGTGAGCAATCAGCAAAGTTACATTATGCTGTTTTTTATTTTCAACTAAAAATAGCGTTTTCTAAGCAACTGAGGTAAACCCGAATCTTGTTTAACAAGGTTAGTAGCCTTGAAAACTTACTTCAGCAGAATGGGAAACGCTATAAAAGAGATTTATCAATCTACTTGCTGCTTTGTTTAAGTTACCGATGATTACAGAAATAATAAGCTCGTCAGATTTTGTAAGTGTATTTTGACTTCTTCGCTAAGGCTTTTGAACGGTAGACTAGGCGAAGAAGGCAACTCACTCCCATCCGATCATGACTAACCGTCTTGTTGAAGCTAAGAGTCTCTATCTCCGCAAACACGCTGAAAATCCCATTGATTGGTGGCCTTGGTCTGAAGAAGCACTTGCAACTGCAAAAGCAAAAGATTTACCTATCTTTCTCTCTATTGGCTACTCTAGTTGTCACTGGTGTACTGTCATGGAAGGTGAGGCTTTTACTGACCCCACCATTGCTGAGTATATGAATGCCAATTTCCTCCCCATCAAAGTAGATAGGGAAGAAAGACCGGATATCGATAGCATCTATATGCAAGCTTTGCAAATGATGAGCGGTCAAGGGGGTTGGCCATTAAATGTGTTTCTGTCTCCAGACGATTTAGTACCTTTTTATGCTGGTACTTACTTCCCTTTAGAGCCGCGTTACGGTCGACCTGGGTTTTTGCAAGTGCTACAAGCGATTCGGCGTTACTACGATACAGAAAAAGCAGATTTGCAGCAACGCAAAGCTGTAATGGTTGAAGCATTACTCACCTCAGCCGTGTTGCAAGATGGTAAGGCGGACGATGTTGCAGAAAATGAATTACTCCGCCAAGGCTGGGAAACTAGCACAGCTATACTTTCACCTAATCAATCTGGCAATAGTTTTCCAATGATTCCTTACGGGGAATTAGTATTGCGCTTAAATCGGTTTAATTTTGCCTCACAGTATGATGGCGCACAAGTTGTTACCCAGAGAGGGCTAGATTTAGCACTGGGTGGAATTTACGATCATGTGAGTGGTGGCTTTCACCGCTACACTGTTGACCCTACTTGGACAGTACCCCATTTTGAAAAGATGCTCTACGACAACGGTCAGATTGTCGAGTATCTGGCGAATTTGTGGAGTGCGGGAGTACAAGAACCAGCTTTTGAAAGAGCGATCGCCAAAACTGTACAATGGCTCAAAAGAGAAATGACTGCTCCTGAAGGTTATTTCTACGCAGCTCAAGATGCTGATAGTTTCACCAACTCCACAGCAGTAGAGCCAGAGGAAGGAGCTTTTTACGTTTGGAGTTACAGCGAACTGGAGCAACTGCTCACTGCTGAAGAACTTACTGAATTACAACAGCAATTTACTGTTAGCCCTAATGGCAACTTTGAAGAGCAGAATGTGTTGCAAAGGCGACATCCAGGACAACTAAGTGATAAGCTAGAAATCGCTCTGGAAAAGTTATTTATTGCTAGGTACGGAGTAAATGCTGAATCACTAGATACTTTCCCCCCTGCACGCAATAATCAAGAAGCCAAAACCACCAACTGGCCGGGACGCATTCCCTCGGTGACAGATACAAAAATGATTGTGGCTTGGAATAGCTTGATGATTTCTGGTTTAGCAAGGGCGGCGGGGGTATTTCAACAATCATCGTACTTGGAAATAGCAGCAAAGGCGGCAAACTTTATTCTGGTTCATCAGTTTGTCGATGGGCGTTTTCACCGACTAAATTATGATAAGCAACCCCATGTTTTAGCTCAATCTGAAGATTACGCCTTTTTTATTAAAGCGCTGTTGGATTTACACCAAGCTTCTCTAGGGATGGGAAATGTGTCTTCTCCCTCATTCTGGTTAGAAAAAGCGATCGCACTGCAAGATGAATTCAACGAATTTCTTTGGAGTGTAGAATTAAGTGGCTATTACAACGCAGCAAGTGATGCCAGTCAAGATTTAATCGTCCGCGAACGCAGTTATGCAGATAATGCTACACCTTCAGCCAACGGAGTTGCGATCTCTAATCTTGTGCGTCTCACTTTACTCACCGATAATCTGCATTATTTAGATTTAGCCGAACAAGGTTTGAAAGCCTTTAAGAGTGTCATGGATCGTGCGCCGCAAGCCTGTCCTAGTTTATTTACAGCTTTGGATTGGTATCGCAACTCAACCCTGATTCGCAGCAATACAGAACAAATCCACTCTCTCATCCCCAAATATTTGCCTACTGTAGTATTTTCAGCGGTATCAAATTTACCAGAAAACAGTGTCGGCTTAGTTTGCCAAGGTTTGAAATGCCTTGCACCAGCAGAAAGCGTAGAAAAATTGTGGCAGCAAGTACAGCAGAGTCAGAGTAGGGGATGAAGGAAGGGAGTGTGGGGAGGGTGGGAAGTGTGGGGAGAAATGGGACAAGGGAAAAATAACTAGCTAATGACAAATGACAAATAACAAATTAACAGCCATCGTCCTAGCGGGTGGTCAAAGTTCGCGTATGGGTCAGGATAAAGCCCTGATTCCAATTCAAGGAATACCTTTGCTACAGCGTGTTTGTAGCATTGCTCAAGCTTGTGCTGATACCGTTTATGTGGTCACTCCTTGGCCGGAACGTTATCAACACTTGTTTCTACCTGGTTGTCAATTTATCCAAGAAATTCCTTTATCCCCCTCCTCCTTGTCCCCTCTGTCCACGCCACTTGCTACAACGCGGGAAACCCGCGCAACGCAGTGGCTCCCCTTGTCCCCTTCATCACACGGGCCACTGGTAGGGTTTGCCCAAGGAATGGCGCAGGTACAAACCGATTGGGTGTTGCTGCTGGCTTGCGATTTACCTAAGTTGAAGGTTGAGGCGTTGCAAGAATGGATAGGGAGACTTGATGAGGTGGGGGATGATGCGATCGCAGCTTTGGCTCATCATGCTAAAGGATGGGAACCTTTGTGCGGATTTTATCGCCGTCGCTGTCTACCAGAACTTCTCGATTTTATCAATCAAGGCGGGCGATCGTTTCAGCAGTGGCTCAAACAACATTCTGTGCAAGTTCTACCAGTGCTAGAACCGGAAATGCTGTTTAACTGTAATACACCAGAAGATTTAGCTTCCAATGAATAAAATTTCATACAGAAGTTAGGCAAAGGTTAAGAAGTCAAAGAAAGTAAATTTTTTAACTCTTAACCTTTTATTAACTATTGCACAATCTGTTTATCTACAAAAGGTTATATTTTCTGTATTAAAAATCGCAATTATCCTCAGTAACAAATTCAAACATTAAAAATTTTGTGAATTATTCATGAAGGTAAAAAAATTTACTAAAAACTCTTAAAAACTTAAAATATTTATCCTTGAACAGTAATAATTTATGGAACTCTTAATCTATATTAAATATAGGATTTCTCAATAAACCTTGTATAGATACTAGCGAGTAACGCAGTCATGTCTTCCTGAGGGATTTTGGCTTGTGTCTGTACTCGCTTTTTTTATATGATTTGGTGTGAATTTTTACACCATATCCTACCATATAGGGTACTCATAAAAGTTAATACCAATTTGAAAAAAGAATGCGACAGATGGTAGGGGCAAGGCATTTCCTTGCCCTCTAGAATACATTGATGTGTCGCAAACATTATTTGAATTGGTATAAGCTATCTATCTATAATTTGCCAATTTTGATTAACATAGTTCTGAGGTTGCGATTTATTCCATATACAATCACCTCAGGATTTTATGATGTATCGTCGTTGGATAATATCTGCTTTCATGCTTTTATTGACTGTGTTTTTAGTTGCTTGTAATACTGCAAGTATTCAGCAGCCATTAACAAAACTACCTACTAACGCTAACTCTCAGGAATTACCAAAAGAATCTGTCGAAAGAGTTGTAGCTCTCTCTTCTCTTTCTGCGGATATTATTTATCAACTTGATAAAACAAAGTTAGTAGGTTTGAGTGGTAGCAAAATATTTAAAGATGATCCAAGGTTAATTAATATTCCTCGCGTGAGTGAGGGACAAAGTCCACCTAACTTAGAAAAAATTATCGCTCTGCAACCAGATTTAGTTATTGGTGCAGAGGGCTTTTCTAATCAACCAATTCAAAAATTACAACAGCTAGGAATTCAGACTCTTCTTACCCAAGTTAATAGTTGGGAATCATTAGAAAAATTGACTCAAAAACTTGCTGCATTAATTAATGCCAATCCCCAACCTTTATTAAACAGCTATAAAAGTTTCTTGGCAGATAAACCTGCTGACAGTCCTTCTACCTTAGTCATAGTTAGCCGACAACCGATTTTAGCACCGAATAAAAACAGTTGGGCTGGGGATTTACTGGCGAAATTCCAAGCAAAAAACCTTGTAGCAGAATTACAAGGAAAAAGTCCCATAAGTGGGTATGTGACGCTTTCAGCAGAGAAAGTTCTAGAAGCCAATCCAGATATTTTAATAGTGGTTAATAATGCCGATCCACAACTTGTAGAGTCTTTGAAAAAAGAAAATTTTTGGCAGCAACTCCAAGCAACTAAAAATAATCGTGTCTATACTTTTGACTATTACGGACTTGTAAATCCAGGTAGTATAGATGCAATTAAAAAAGCTTGTCAGCAATTAATGCAAGCTTTATCTGCATCATAACGAAATTTAGTTCTCAACTAAGTCAAAAAGAATATTGTCGATTATCTTTGTAGGGTATGTTATGCAGCACTCTTAACACCATCAGCAATCAAAGATGCATTACTTTAAAGCAATAACACACCCTAATTCTGATTTTTTATTTGGAATTTTGATGGCTTATCTTAATATCTCTGTCATTCTAATCTTTTAATGGAGTAATGGATTTTTGTGTAGATCTGATACTCTTTGTATTTTGAGGATGTCTACCACTGATACTGCGAAAATAAGCACCTCCGACAGTAAGCAAAAATATTGTGTAACCTACTGCTTGTACAAGGTAGAGATTTTCTCTATAGCCAAACAAGGTTTTGAGAATAATGCCGGGGAAATTTTCATCGGGCAATATTTTAGAAGTATTCCAAACCATCGGCCCCAAAATACAAGAGTGAACCTTAGTAAAACGCTCGTAATAGAAACAAAGGCTCTCAGTAGCACGGCTACTGAGGGATAAACTAGCTACAGCGTCATTGAAATGCTGCAAAGCTGAAACTACCAAACCAGCCACTATCAAAACTAATAAAACACCCATTACTTGGAAGAATTGGCGAATATTAATTTTCACACCCCATTTAAATAACAGTACTCCAATAGCAATTGCTGTTACTAAACCAGCAATTGCACCTACAGCAGGTATGAATCCTTGTTGAAAATTAGCAGCAATAAATAGAACAGTTTCAAAGCCTTCGCGAACAACAGCAACCAGAATTAAGCTAAAAACGCCCCAACCTGCATTTGAATTTTTTGTTAGTGCTTGCGTTACAGCTCCCTCAACTGTAGCTTTCATAAATCTGGCTTGTTTAGTCATCCAGAGCAGCATCCAGCTGAGCATAATAATTGCTAAGACGCTAAATGTACCCTCCAGCATCGGCTCAACTACAGAGGTATATTGAGGGTTGATTGCACCTAATCCCTGAATTACCCAGCCAAAAAGTGCACCTATCAGCGCACTGACAGCAATACCAACACCGACACCAGCATATACCCAAGAGTTGAGTCGAGATTGTTTGCCTTTTTTCAGTAACGCCAGCACAATTCCCACAATGAGAGCGGCTTCAACTCCTTCTCGGAGTGTAATTACAAAAGTAGGTAAGGCAGTACTAAAATTCATTTTTAATCGTCCAAAGTCAACATTCCAAAGTCAACAGTCAAGAGTCAACATTCCAAAGTCAATATTTTGACTCTTAACAATTGACTCTTGACTATTAACTATTAACTAAAATCCCGTAACATTTTTTTCAGTTCAAGATTATGCATCTCTTCTTGACCAATCATGCCACGAGCGAACTCTTCTAGATAAATACTGGCATTGGTGACAGTTTCTAGAAGATTTTTATACAGATCTAGCGCTTTCTTTTCATGGGATAAACTTTCTGCCAAGATATCCTTGACTGAATGTTGATAAGTTTCTTCCATCGGAGCAATTCTTAAGGAAGGATGCCCATCTAAACCTGTAAGAATTTCACCAACTTGTTGCGCATGAAGTAGAGATTCACTGGCCTGCGCTTTAAAAAATGCCACAATGGGAATACGGTTAGGTCCCGTTACCATCAGGGAATAATGTGTATAGCGCACTACTCCTGCTAATTCAAATTCCATGATGGCGTTGAGTAGGTCGATAGTCTTTTTGTGGTCAAGCTCTTGCATCAGTTGTTAATTTAAGCAAAGGTTATGAATGTAGAGTAATGAGTAATTAAGTTAAGAGTGATACTTTTTTGAAGTGTTAAAAGTCGAGACGATCTTCACTCTTAGCTCCTAACTATTTCCTCACTATTTCCTCATTTTAAACTCCTCTCTACATCTCCAATCCGGTCAAATTGCTATTGCTGTGCTTGGGTGCTTGCTTTTTCAATCACTTGTTGAGAGTTTTGCTCAATGGTTTTTACAAGTTTGCTGACATCCTCAGGAGTTTTCACTGGCTGGGCTGGTGGGATAGCAGCGGGCCAAACTTTCACCAAGTCAACAAAACTCGCCTCAATTGCTTTGTTTGCGTCAGGACTTGTTTGTGCTACTTGGCTAGAAATGCCTTTATACAATTCATTTGCGTAGATTACAAAGCCACGAGAGTCTTGATATTCAATTGCAGCAGCTATTTTACCATTGGCGATCGCAGCTCCATATTCTGAATTTGCTGCATCTAACAATCCGTTGATTACCTGTAGCACAAATCCGGGTTTTGAGCGCTGAGATTCTGGTAACACCGCGATCGCACCATCAACTGCTTGCACTGACGAGGTAAAATCAGTTTTGACTTTGGCATTCTTGGGATTAGATTTGACTAAATCTTGCAAACTTACCAAAGTGGTTTTAAATTCTTTAACCTTGCGCTCATTAAGTTGGTCTTCTACATCAACGTAAATTTCTTCAACTGGGTGTCCAATATGAGGTTCAGCCTGTTTCGGCTGATTTTTATCCAAAAGTTCTTGAGCCACCAACAGATGGCCTTTCATTAGACCCAGCTTTGTCATGTAATCAACATCTTTGGCTTCGCCTGTGAGTACCACTTCCTGAACAGTGACTGCATCTTTAATTTGGTCGAACTGTTCTTGGGTAATCACTTTTTTGCTAACTAAATCTTCTCGGCTAGCGTAGGGCCGATTTGCCTGAATTTTATTTGATAGTGCTGGGATACCTAGTTTAGCTTCAAATTTATCCAGATCTGACAAGATAGCAGTATTAATGTTAATTTTCGCCTTGCTACCGTGACTGCTGTGAGTTGTGGCTTCAGTCACCTGTGCAGGAGAGCTAGCAGATGGTGTAGCTGGGTTTTCTGCTATGGGTGTACTGTTACAGGAACTTAAACTAACTATAGCCGCCGCCGCAACAGTTAAACAGATATAGCGATATTTTATCATTTGTGCGCTTGGAAATACTCGGTGGATAGCAATTGCAACTGCTCAAGCTACGAACAGTAGTTTGATTTGACAATCTGTCATACATTGTACTTTCGCATATAATGCAAGTTCTTATCAACTAGCTGCTAAAATATTCAGTAGAATTTAATAACTTATTTTAAGTTAACAGACAGGCTTGATTCGGTTTATAATGCGAAAACACCTTTGCAGTAAGGCTCAAATGCCTCATACTGGTAGTCAAGCTCTTTGGCAAGAGTTCAAAATATTGAGATTTTATAGCAAAAAGATAATTACTCAAATAATTATCAAGAAATATTCTTAATTAATTGGCGTTTATTCTGATGACAGAAAGATTCTGCAACAGAATATACGGAATATGGAGTTTAATTTGGAACTAATTAGCTCGACAATGGCTACTGATCAATCAAGTAACAAATAGCCGTACAGGTTTGGTTTGTATTTGGGGAGCAATCAATTTCACTCGCTCAACAACAGAAATCATGTATTGATAATCTGGTATTTTTCCATTGGTTACATACCCCACTTCTTGAGCTAAACCTGAAGGAAAATCACTCATGACTTTGCGAATGTACTCTTGACGGTTCCGTTCGATATTCGGCCCAATCAAAACTACACCTGCTGGTACATAGTGTGGGTCTGTGTAGAGTATGCGAAATTGGGTCTGCTGTAACTGGGAACTGTAAAGATTAAATTCCGCGATCGAGACAGCACCAGCAGTAGCTTTACCTACAGCTACCCACTCCATTACTGTTTTGGGTGTAGGTGCAGAAATAATTTCTGCTAGTGTTAGACCAAAAAGATTGAAGAGTGGGAAATAATATCCTGTTGCTGAACCTGCTTGACCTAAAGCAACTGTTTGGCCTTGTAGCTGTTTTAATTCCAAGATTGGGCTATCTTTGCGCACTACGAAAATTGAGCGCAAATTACTCACACCCACTAAAGGAAAAAGTGGAACGTATTGATAGCGAGCGATCGCAATTGCGGCTAAACCTGGCGGTGCAAATACTAAAGACCAAGCCCGCGCTTCCAGCCGCTCAATTGCTTTATTTTCATTAAAAGCAGGCTCTAGCCTAACGTGAGATTTGGTTTTTTCAGCTAAGTAGCGATTGAATTTTGCGTATTGGGTAATTATGTCTTCTCCGCCACCATAGCTAATAGTACCGATAGTTAAGTCACCATCAAACTGAGCTTTTGGTTGGCATCCATTCACCGCCCAAAACAGCATTTGTAACAGAAAAAAACGACGAGATAATTTCCAAGACATCAGTAATTTTATTTATCTAAAATTATCTGGATCTTATGCTTAAATATGGTAAAGACGATTAATATCGAACTATTAAATTAATATTTGTTTACTTTTGAAGTATCTGCTACAAACCAGCTATAAATAAAATTAGCTAGGTTAAGTTTTCACAATCGTCTGTAAAGTTTTGTCTAGAGATAAGAATTATGCTTAAAAAGTTAAAAGAGTTTAAAATTGGTACTAAGTTTAACTTGCTTTTGATCGTAGTTTTCATCATTAGCATTGTAATCAGTGGCACTGCATTATCAAGTGTACTTCAGGGGAGAGCGCAAAATGAAGTAGCTGACAAAGCACTGATTCTGATTCAAACTATGAACTCAGTACGAAAATATACACAAGATAACGTAAATCCCCGACTAGCACCTCAGTTAGAAAGCGAACCAGTATTTATCCCAGAAGCAATTCCAGCCTTCTCTGCGACAGAAGTGTTTGAGAACTTACGCAAGAATGATGTATATAAAAATTACCTTTACAAAGAAGCTACACTGAACCCTACAAACTTAAGGGATAAAGCTGATAGTTTTGAAAGTCAAATTGTGGAGCGATTCCGTAATAATTCCAAGCTTCAAGAAATTGCCGATTTTCGTGATGTTCCTGAAGGAAAAGTATTTTATATTGCCCGACCCTTGGCTATTAAACAGGAGAAATGTCTGCGCTGTCATTCCACCCCAGATCAAGCTCCTAAAAGCCAGTTAACAACTTATGGCTCAAACAATGGTTTCGGCTGGAAACTCAATGAGATTGTTGCTGCCCAAATTATCTCCGTTCCTTCAGAAGAAGTGTTTAATAGCGCCCAAAAAACTTGGATTTTGATTATGGGGCTATTAATTGCTATCTTTGCGGTTGTAGTTATTTTAATCAACTTCTTAATCAAGAAAACTGTAATTGACCGCATTAAGAGAATAGAAAAAATAGCTCAACAAGTCAGTACAGGAGATATGGAAGCTAACTTTCATGATGATAATAAAGATGAGATTGGTGGCTTGGCAGCAGCCTTTAATCGAATGAAGTATAGTTTAAGAATAGCTATGGATATGTTGAATCAGCAAGGTCAGTAAATATTAAATCATTTGCCACTCTCAGAAATTAGACGCTGCTGAAATTGCATGGCTTTTTGCGGATCGGGAATTTGTGATGACAACAGTTTGACAAGTTCTGGATGAGAAATTTGCGGAAAAGATTTGATTGCTTTTTGAACTAAGAATGTGCCTATTGGCCCAATTAGATCCACTAATTCTTGTTCGCATCGACGTACAAAGCTATTATTAATGGCTGGGGTTTCTTTATTTGGTTGAATATTTTGTTTAGATTCAGATTGGCTAGTAGTTTCCCGAAGAATTAACCTAGACTTCTCCTGAAACTCAGTTTTTTGGTTTCCTGCAAGATGCTGTGTCAAATTGTCTATTACGTCTTCGTAACTGCTGGCTGATGCTGCTATTTTCCTTAATAAAGTTGGTGCTAAAGGCCCTACTAGTTCCAAGAGCATCTTTTCTAAATGCTTATACTGTTCTGGATTCAGGATAGAAGCTGTTGACTGGCCTGCTGTATTCTGTTGGGGGAATGAAGCTTGGGGTAACTCAATCGCAGATATTGGAGGTTGAGTAAATTGATTTTCTACTTCAGTATCAATATCAATACTTCGTAATGCCTCTAATACTTCTGTAGCAGATTGGTAGCGTTCTTTAAAATGGTATAGCACCATCTTGGACAGCACAGATGCTAAACAAGGGCTAACGTTAGCTTCATTTTGCCAGCAAATTTCTCCTGTATTGGGGTCTTCCTGAAGTTGTCTAGGATGCAACCCGGTCAATGCTTGAATAGCAATAATGCCTAAAGAATAAATATCACTGTTGGGACGGGGTTTGCCTTGTCCCTGTTCTGTAGCCATATATCCAGGGGTGCCAATAGCAATAGTAGTTTCTATGTGCCCTGAAATAGCTGTTCTTAGTTGAGTTTGAATTTGCTTGACTGCACCAAAATCAATCAATACTAACTTGCAGTCATTTTGTCGTCTAATAATATTGTCCGGTTTGATATCTCTATGGATAACTTTGTGGCTGTGAACAAATTCCAAGATACTCAATACTTGGTGAAGTAGTTGAACAACTTGTTCTTCTGTCCACCGTCTACCAGGTAATAATTCTACTTTCAGCGAATATCCTTGAATGAATTCTTGCACCAAGAAGAACTCTTGATTTTCTTCAAAGTACGCTAAAAGCCGAGGAATTTGGTCATGATGACCCAATTTTTCGAGTGTTTCTGCCTCGCTGGTAAATAATCGTCTGGCGGTTGAGAGGAATTCAGGGTTTTGAGTGAAGGGTTTGAGATGCTTGACAACACACCTGGGAGAACCTGGTCGGTGAGTGTCTTGGGCAATATATGTTTGACCAAATCCTCCTCCTCCGAGGACTTGGAGGACTTGATAACGCCCGTCTAGTAAACTTCCTAACATAGTATGACTCGTCTAAGTCCTCACTTTAATCTTTACATATGTACCAGCGTTGATAGATCTTATTGAACAACAAACCCCAGATTAAATGTATTTGATATATGATTTTGAGTAATTATTTCTGGAAGTTGCCTTACTAATAGAACAGTACAATCTAAATCAAGATCCCATGACTTGGGTTGAATAATCTTCCTTGTGACTTCTTTTTCCCAGTCTGGTCTCATCCTTTGCTTTTAGAAAACAGTACAAAAGCCTCGAATAAAGGTTTTTGGAACGTCATGTGACAGCAGTTGCTACCCTGCGGCAACCTTATTTGAGAGAACGAGAACGCCTAACGGTGAAAGGGTTCTGCTTGGCAGTACAGCGAACAAGTCGGGAACCATGTCCAACGCAGTAGTTTCCCAAAGCACTACTCCTTTTGACTTACTCGGCAGCGGTACTAGGGTTTTTTTGATTTCACTCATGACGTGCATCCATACCATGAGTACAGATAAAAATAAGCTGCCAGATGCAACGTCAATCTTAATCATCGTTCACCTCAGTAATTGTGGAGTGCGTTAGCCGTAACCCTATGGGGGAGCAAGCTATGCGTAGCATCTCGCAGAGAAGGCTTTGGCGAAGCCATCGCGGATTTTCTGAAGGTGCATCAATTGTAGTACTTACATTTAGCTTGATTTAGGGAAACAAACTGTTAATTTCACGCATCTTATTCTATATTGTAAAATTCAGAATTTAGAGATTTAGTAACTAAAATAAATATTACTAGTGACATTTAGATGGAACAGAAAATTCATACTAGTTTCAAATTACTTCAGTCTTTTCTGGGAAATTATACATTCGTTGCTACATTGACTAACAAATTCTGGCTATTAGCTAAGTTATGGCACTACATTCCTCCTGAAACGAGATATTAATTTATGAGCGTACTATTTTTTAATACTGTTAATCCTTTAATCAATATCGTACATTTATTCCGATTTCTTGATGACAATTTATTCCATAGCAATTTTGTGCTAACGATATTAATTATTAAGTGTAGTTAACAGTAAGCATTGCTCCTAGGCAGTTGGCTGGTTACAATGGAAAGGCATAACCCTCTGACAAGGGATACCTTAAATTAGCAACCACTCATGACTCCTGGTGCTGGCAAGTTAAAACATTAACAACAGCGGGCGTTCTGATTGGCTGTAACTTGTAAAGCTAAATTTCAGATTCTAGAGTCATTTATTTAGCAAGATTGGAGATTATACAATTTTGGATTTTGCGAAAAGTCAGAGCGCCTGCTTCCGGCGTAGACGCGTTCGACGAAGTCGTTCTCGTAGAGTAGCGTCTTGCCGCAGGCATCTGAACTCTTCAATACTGATTTTGGATTGGGAAATGTTTCTGCGTTTGGGTTATGTAAACTCATCTGTTACCATCATTTTTAAAATTGATATTTCTATATAAATCTAATTTCAGTTTGAATATACTTTGTGTCGATATATTACTTAATCGGTTGGCTTACGCCTATTATTAAGGTATAAGCAACTACTTAAAAAAAGAGTATCTTAACGTACAAAAATCAATTCTTATAAATTTTCCACAAAACGCTTTTTGCTATTAGCATTCCAGAAATTAGATTGCTATATTGTACTAAATAACTATTCTAGTGAGGTGGGGAAAACTGTGCGGGATGATTTACAAGGGTTGGAGATTAGTCCCAAAGAGCTACAAAACCTGACTAATCTACCTGTTAAAGATGAACTCGTAAATATCATTAATCCTCTAGGGCGATTTGTAAAGCAAGTTATAGAAAAAATTAAAGGAACTGAAGGCGCTACCGTAGTTTTTATCAGTTTTTCTATCTTGGTTGCCGCTTATCTAATATTTGATTTTATTATCAAGCTATTTGATTTATGGCTAACAGTTCCATCTTGGCTAGTATTGATGGTTTTAGGCTTATGGGTTGGGGGAGTTACACAAATAGGTTTATATTTAGTTTGGAAAAAACGCAGTAAAATTCTCAAAGCAAATCTGACACATTCTTTGCGAATTCTATTAAACGATGTTGATAGATATAATGCCATTATTAAAGCCATAGATATTAACGATCAAATAGAAGATGCTGGAAACGCAGGTGTGAGTATTCGTGAAAGACAAAGAGTTATTGAAGCACTTAAACTTACTAGAAATGATTTGGTACGTGCTTTAAAAACAGAAAAGATTTTGAGAGAAAATAAAAACTTTATTATCAGTAATAGCGAATTCTTTGACAATAATTTAGCAAATTTAACAGCAATGCAAGTTACCGAACAGGCGACTGAGCATGGACGTATACTCAATGAAGCATTACAGATTGCCTTAGATGTACAGCACGAAATGAAAAGGTTACAGAGTCAGTCTTAATAAAGTATTCCAGGACTGCGATCGCTGGTCTAACATAAAGATGTGTTAATTAAGCGATCGCCTATCGGCATGGACTGGAAAGAAATTCGCGGTAACTGGGTACTGATTCCCCGAAATCCCATCGGTATCATCCATTTCTTAGGAGGTGCATTCGTGGCTACTGCACCTCACCTAACTTACCGTTGGGTACTCGAGCAACTGGCAACTAAAGGGTATGTTGTGATTGCCACCCCTTTTGTGAATACCCTGGATCATGTTGCGATCGCTAAATCTGTACTGCTAAACTTTGAGCGCACTTTAGAGCGTCTACATGACTCTTCAGCATTACGCAAGCTCTACCTTCCTGTCTACGGTGTAGGACACAGCATGGGTTGCAAACTCCATTTATTAATTGGTAGTGTCTTTGACGTAGAACGTGCAGGTAATATTCTTATATCTTTCAACAACTACGCTGCTAGAGATGCTATTCCCTTAGTAGAACAGTTAAATTCTGCTTTAGCAATTGAGTTTACCCCTACCCCATTGGAAACTAACAAGCTGGTGCAAGAACGCTACAATGTCCGTCGCAACTTATTGATAAGATTTAGCAATGATACCCTTGACCAATCAAAAGCTCTAAGCCAAATCTTACAAGAACGCTTTCCAGAGATGGTGACGGTACAAACCTTGCCAGGAACGCATACTACACCTTTAGGCCAAGATATTAAATGGCAAACCGGAGCATCTTTTACTCCTTTTGATGCATTAGGGCAATGGTTTAAGCAAGAAGCATATCGTGACTTGAACCAACTTAAAACTGCTATGCTCTTGTGGCTGAATCCTCTTTCAAAGCCATAATATTTTATGGCTATTAAACAGGAATAAAGTTTTGAAAATATTACGCCCTCTCTGAAAGAGCAGACGGTGTATACACAAGTCAGAAAAATTCCCAACCTGTGCGTTGAAGCCCCTCTGGCTCCAAGCCTGAGGACAATAGGACTTGTGTGTACACTGTAGCTGGCAGAGTGGGGTTATACCAACAAAGCCTGCGTAGACAAACTTTGTACGTGTAGCGATAGCCTTGAGGGTATCGAACCTAATCAGTTTTCCTTGCTGTTCCCTATGTTTAAAATCTTAGTAATTGATGATGATAGTTCCATATTAATACTCCTAAAAAGGATGTTAGAAAAACAGGGTTATCAAGTAGTCACTGCTACTAATGGTGAGGAAGGAATTAGCCAGATTCTAGCTTGTCATCCGGCACTAATTATTTGTGATTGGATTATGCCCGGTTTGAATGGTTTAGAAGTCTGCCATCGGATTAAAACAGATCCTAAATTGTCTACTATCTTCTTTATTTTATTAACTTCTTTGGATTCAGTTGCCGATCGCGTCAAGGGTTTGGATGCTGGTGCAGACGATTTTATCTCTAAACCTATTGAACAGAACGAATTACAAGCACGGGTAAGAGCAGGATTGCGTCTACATATTTTAAGTCGGGATTTACAAATTCAAAAGCAGCTTTTAGAAGCTGAATTGGCAGAAGCCGCAGAATATGTGCGATCGCTTCTACCTCTTCCTATTACCGAACCCTTGAGTATCAATTACCGATTTTTTCCCTCACGTCAACTTGGTGGCGACTGTTTTGATTACTACTGGCTGGATAAAGATTGTTTAGCAATTTACCTATTAGATACTGCCGGACACGGACTTAAAGCTACTCTTCCTTCAATTTCGGTATTAAATTTACTGCGATCGCGTGCTCTTGGCAATCTCAATTACTATCAACCAAGCGATGTCTTGAAAGCTTTAAATGACACCTTCCAGATTAATTATCAAAATGATAAATACTTTACTATCTGGTATGGAGTGTATAACAAAGTTAAGCGAGAGTTAATTTACGCTAGTGCTGGACATCCGCCAGCAATATTGTTATCTGGTGAACGTTTAAAGAATACTGAAGTTGAAATTTTGAGAACCCCTGGCATACCAGTTGGGATGTTTCCCGAAGCAAAATATATTGATGGGTTTTGCAATATTAAAACATCCAGTACTCTTTATATTTTCAGTGATGGCGCTTATGAAATTACTAAATCAGACGGAACACTTTGGAGCTTAGATGCATTTATTCAGCTACTCATTAGTGTACAAACTAAAGTAGATTCCCATCTTGACCAAATCTTAAACTATCTCATGGCTTTGAATTTTCAAGAAGCTTTTGAGGATGATTTATCCATTCTTGAAATTAAATTCAATTAATTAAGCTTTTGAGAGTACTGTTTGGTAGAATTCATCTTGACTTGGAAATATTTCAAATACTTTATCCATACTAGTCAATTCAAATAATATCCTTACTTGCTCATTAATCGAGCAAAGTACCAGCTTGCTATTTGCTGCTCTTAATGTTTTGAAACCTAACACTAAAGCTCCTAGCCCAGAACTATCCATAAACGTCACATCTTGAAAATCAATTAACACAGTTTTTGCGCCTTTTTCTATTAATTCAGTGAGTTTTTGACGTAATTCTTGGGAAGTAGCTGAATTGATAATTCCACTGAGTTTAATAACTTGTACTTCTGATTGTGACATGAGATTCCTTAAATTTTGTCAAAAAAGATTTTCTGAATATGACGTATTATATATCAATCATTATTCATTTGATAAATCCTAGAGTCATATAAAGTAAAGTTATAAACTCCTAATCCTAACTGATAAGTTATAAATTATGAATTATAAATATCAACAAAATCTGAATCTATAACTACCAATTATTAAATAATCAACAATTAACTCGGCGCAATAACTCTCCATCGTTAGCTATGGAAATTTAGTATGAGAACAACATATAGCACTCCTTAGTAATGCACAATACATCTTAGTAGAGAAAAAGTTTTATTTCCTACTAACTCAAGGTGTCTATACTTTCCAGACAAAATCTGCTGTATTTAATTTGGCTATATCTAATGAATGACTGGCAGCAGATTTCATGTCTGCTGAAGTTAGAGAAAAGCGAGTTCTATGTCTTGTTCTGATTGGTGTAGCTGAAATTTTCCTAATTTGTGCCTGTGTATTTCCTATGAAGAGCAAAGGGATCTATGAGCAACTTGCCACAGGCTAAGAGAACTTTCCCAAGGTGGAAATCACAGTTTAACAAAGGTTTTGCGTCAGTCCTGTCCATGCCCAAATTCCTGTTTATCGGGTTTTTAGATGAAAAACTCTTTGCAGGAGATAGTCTTTCATACTAATAGAGTTCCCACATTTTAGGTTTTTTTTAACACCTCAGATAGAAATTGCTGGATCTAGTGTTTCCCTGCTCAAATAGGACTCACTTTAGCTCGATACAGTAGTTTCTCTCCTTGACGATAGCCAGCATAACGCACCTTGACTATATTGCCTGGTTGTAAATTGCCTTCCATTAATTGATGCCATTGAGGATCGTAGGGTATTTCTGCGCCTACAGGTGCGATCGCTTCTACTCCCCACCCTTGTAAAAGTTTTTCTAGGGGTTTTTGCACCAACGGCACTATTTTTATAGCTGCTAGCTGGGGATTTTCTTGGGCTTTCTGTGCTGCTGTGGGCCATTGCAATAACAAAGATTCTAAAAGTTGCAAACTCATCTGCTGAAACTCTTGCTGCAAAACCTCTCGCTGCTGTTCTAGTGCTAGCTGCGATCGCTCATACTCTGCTTGTAAATCCGCAATTTGTCGTAATAACTCTTGCTCAGTCATTTTAAGTACTGAGTGCTGCTCTTTTTCTAGTTTTACCGTTTTTAATTTTCTTTCAGGACTCATACCTGAAAAAATTATGACTAATTCATCCAATTTGATCTGTAGCACTTGCGACAGCTTGAGTAGTAGATCCACTCTCATCTGCTCTACTTTTCCCTGCCGCAAGCGCAAAATTTGACGCTCTGACACGCCAGCAGCACGACTCAACGCTCTAAAACTCAAAATACCCACTTGCTGCATTAAGTCTTGCAACAAATGGGTGAAGTCATTATTGGGCATGGGGGATTGGGTATTGGGGATTGGGCATTGGGGATTGGGCAAACAACAAGTGTGGGAGGTGTGGGAAGATGGGGAAGAACTAAGTATGGTTGCTTTCTCCCCACACTCCCCTCTCTCCCCACACTCCCTTGTCCCCAGTCCCCACTACCTTTATTCTTCCAGCAAACTTCTCAGCATCCAAGCAGTCTTTTCATGTACCTGCATCCGTTGCGTCAACAAGTCGGCAGTGGGTTCGTCGTTGACTTCGTCTACGACAGGAAAGACAGACCGCGCAGTTCGGACTACGGCTTCTTGCCCTTCTACTAGCAGGCGAATCATTTCTGTAGCTTTAGGAACTCCGGAAGTTTCGGGAATTGAACTAAGCTTGACAAATTCGCTGTAGGTTCCGGGTGCTGGATAACCAAGCGCTCTAATTCGTTCGGCAATCAAATCAACTGCTAGAGCTAGTTCTGTATACTGGGTCTCGAACATTAAGTGCAAAGTTTGGAACATTGGCCCAGTCACATTCCAATGAAAATTATGAGTTTTGAGGTACAGCGTATAGGTATCAGCCAACAGCCGAGACAACCCTTCAGCAATTTTAGCTCTACTGGCGTCATCAATACCGATATTCAGGGGTAGACTTTCTGGTTTAGATGGCATAATTTTCTCCTAATCAGTTATTTATTTCGTTGTCTGTTGTGGCTTATTGCTTTTTCTATTGACATTAACTCATGCTAGGTGCATCTTGAGAACGCTACGAGGAGCTTTGCGGACTCTAGCTAAGATTGTTTCTTTGCCTAGACGTTGACATGCTTCATATCTATGGCAACCAGAGAAGCCATAATACAGTCCTTCTACTTCAAGGACATCAATCGGTTCTTGCTGCCCGACCGCCGCAATCGATTCCATTAAAGCTTGTACTTTATTGGGATCGTTTGTCCGGGGCAAAGGTCGCTTAATTTGATTGAGTGGTATTTCTTGGATTCTAACCATAAGGGTTTTCCTAACTAGTTCCCTTTTTTGACCATACATAAATCATACTCGTTATGACTTTGTTTTGCAACTTTTGGGGCAAAACTGCTGATGGTATCATTGGAGCACTCATGCGACAAAACCACTACGTTACAAAGCAATTGGCAAATCCGCCCCAACGCCGTACTCAGGGGCAGAATCAAGTTTCTCAGAAAATTTCGTACTGGAATTTTTCCCGTACTCTAGCGATCGCATTTTGTCTGTTGGGACTAACTGCGGCATCAAGCACTGAGAGCAAAACGAAGGATGTGGTCTTAAAAATCGGGATTGTCCAAAGATTTGGGGAAAAACCCACAGCCAAGCTGCAATTGGAACCGACAAAAGGCGATCGCCTAAAGCTGAGATTTAAAACAGGTAATAGAGAGCAAACCTTAGTTACCCAAAACCCCCTCAAGCTAGAAATAGCTATGCAAGCTTTACCCCAAGCAGCAGTTGATGAGGTTTTAGTTTTAGGTATTTACCGTACCTTTGAAACCGCCGAAGATAGTGCCCAAAAGTGGCGTTCTCAAGGAATAGAGGTAGAAATAGCCCAACCCGAACGCTGGCAAGTTTGGGCAAAACGAGATGTTTATAACACCCCCTTACTGCGAAGACTTCTATTGCAAGGCTTACAAGCTCCTGACCAGAATACGGCATATCTGGATACAAAAATTTCACAAAAATTGCCGCGAGTCAGTTGGGTAATCAATGGTAAACGCTACAGCCGGAATAATGTCAAAATCAGCAGTGACAAAAACTTGATTCGGGTAAATAAAACCGCAAAACCAGAGAGTGGTCGTCTTTATGCCGGTCAGATGAACTTACAGCCCAATGCTTATGGTACGTATACTTTAGTTAATGAAGTGCCATTAGAAACATATTTGCGAGGGGTTGTTCCTAACGAAATTGGTGCGAATGCACCAACAGCATCTGTAGAAGCTCAGGCTATTCTTGCCCGCACCTATGTTTTAAGAAATGTACGTAGATTTGCTGTAGATAATTACGAACTATGTGCTGATACTCACTGCCAAGTTTATTTTGGGCTAAATGGCGTTGCTCAAAATACAGATCGAGCGATCGCGGCAACCAAAGGCATGGTATTAACTTATCAAAACCAGCTAGTAGATGCTCTCTATTCTTCTACAACTGGCGGTGTGACTGCTTCTTTTAGCGATGTCTGGAATGGAGAGGATCGTCCCTATCTCAAGCCAGTAGTCGATGCTTCGATAAATATCTGGGACTTGTCTAAACAAAATTTAGCCGATGAAAATAACTTCCAGAAATTTATCAGCCTACAAAAAGGATTTAATGAAAGCGACTGGAACCTTTTCCGTTGGCGTAAAGAAACCAGCTTAGAAGATATTACTAAGGGTTTGCAGAAATTTTTGCAGGTGAAAAAAAGCCCTTACAGCAAATTTAAAACTATTCAGGCTATGTCTGTAGTCAAGCGTTCTGATAGCGGACGTATTCTCGACCTAGCTGTGAAGACTGATATTGGTGTCTTTACTTTACATAAAGACGAAGTTCGTAGCGCCTTTGCTGCTCCCATCAGCACGCTATTTTACATCCAACCCCTCAACAAAGGAAAATCAAGTCTGTGGGGATACGCCTTTATTGGTGGGGGATTCGGACATGGGGTTGGCTTGAGTCAAACAGGTGCGCAAAACTTAGCGAAGCTAGGTTGGTCAAGCGCAAAAATTCTGCAATTTTACTATCCTGGAACGCAAATTAAAATTCTTAGTAACGAGATTCAGCCTCAGTAAAGACAAATAGAAAATCAAGACTTTTTTGAGTGCGTAGTAAGCACTTCAGTGCTGAAACAAGGACTTAAGTCCTTACTACGAAACTTAATCTACTAAAGAAAGACACCAATTCTATTTAAAAAACACACAGTCAAGGAAAATTTTTCTCCTTAACTGTGCTGCTTTGTTTTTTACACCAACGTAACTCTTGGAAGAGATTTGATGATTGAGGTGTCTAAATTCTTAGTAAAGTTCTTCTTCTTTGTGAGTTTCGATGGTCATATCAGAGGTGGGATAGGCAACGCAGGTCAGCACATATCCAGCTTCGATTTGATCGTCGTCTAAAAAAGACTGGTCAGATTGGTCAACGGAACCCGATACGAGTTTACCTGCACAGGTAGAACAAGCACCAGCGCGGCAAGAGTAGGGTAAATCAATACCAGCTTCTTCAGCAGCGTCTAGAATATAAGTATCATCTTCAACGTCAATTGTGGTATTTAGCCCTTCAGCCTCGTTGATTAATGTGACTTTGTAAGTTGCCATTTCAGTAATCCTCTCTTTTGCGAACGGCAGTATAAGTTATCCTAAAGCAAAGGCAGGCAAAGACCACGGCTATTCTTATGGGATTAGCCGCTGTTTCAAATTTGCTTCAATTCTGATACTACGAGAAAAACTCAAGGATGTAACTCGAAATCGGTCGCGATTAGTAATGAAATTTAGTTATTTAATACTAATAACTTTTTCTTATATATTTAATTGCTTCTCAAGCCTAATATTTGAAAAACTTATATATAAGTTCCTCAAAGATTAAGGTGTGAATGAAACACCTTGATTTCAGACTTTTGTGCTGTTGTGTAGACGGGTAGCAACTACTATGGGGTTTTGCTTTTGGAGTACACCGAACCCTCAGGGTATGGTATGTTTATTTCCGCGCTGGCTATGAATCAAAAACCTCTGCACGTCGTGGTGTTCGGGCGGAATTATTCCATTACTCCTTGGGAGTACCCAAAGTGTAGGGTAGTAAGTGTCGCTTGTGGCATCTACAGCTTTAGCCAGGCGCTGTAGAGTCTAAGCAATTGGCTTTGCCCACAGAGAAAATCTACAAACAGAACTAGTAACTGTCATGTATAATTCCGAGGCAACTTTAGAACAAGCAAAAGTGCGAGTGGGGTTGGTTGGTACTGGTTATGCGGCAAAGTTTCGGAGTGAGGCCTTGCTACAAGATGAGCGATCGCAGTTAGTGGCGATCGTCGGACATACACTAGAAAATACGCAAGCCTTCGCGCAAGAGTACCAAGCTGAGGCGATGAGTTCTTGGCAACAGCTAGTAGAGCGCGAAGATATAGATTTAGTCATCATCTCTACTATTAATCGAGATCATGGGGCGATCGCTCGTGCGGCACTTACACATGGTAAACACGTAATTGTCGAATATCCCCTGGCTTTAGATGTGGTAGAAGCAGCGGAAATCATCGCTTTAGCGAAAGCCCAAAATAAAGTGCTACACGTCGAACACATTGAACTCTTGGGCGGATTGCATCAAGCTTTAAAGCAACACATAGAAAAAGTTGGTGATATTTTTTATGTCCGCTATAGCACAATTTCACCCAGGTATCCTGCACCCCGCAAGTGGACTTATAACCATGAGTTGTTCGGATTCCCTTTGATGGGTGCGCTTTCCCGATTACATCGTCTCACAGATTTATTCGGTGAAGTCTTCACAGTTAACTCTCATCAGCGATTTTGGCAAATAGAACCAGAATATTATCAAACCTGCTTTTGTTTGACTCAACTGTGTTTTGATAGTGGACTTCTAGCACAAGTAGTCTATGGCAAAGGCGAAACTCTTTGGCAGCAAGAACGTAAGTTTGAAGTTCATGGAGAAAAAGGCGGCTTGATATTTGATGGCGATCGAGGATTTTTGGTGCAAGCGGGGGAAACAACACCGATAGAAGTGGGTACTCGTCGGGGTTTATTTGCTAAAGACACTACTATGGTGTTAGATCGTATTTTTGATGGAACGCCTTTATATGTCACCCCAGAAGAGAGCTTATATACCTTGAAAGTTGCTGAAGCTGCTAGAAGAGCCGCGGAAACAGGCTTAACTATATTTATGAAAGATATTTAAGACATTAGTAAAAGTCTATGAAAAGCGAAACAATCGTTATTTTATCCCAGAGAGAATTAGAGAAAATGCGTAAGGTGGGACGATTAGCAGCCCAACTCTTACAGCATCTAGAACCAATGGTGAAGCCAGGGGTTAGCACTCTGCAAATCAATGATGAAGCCGAACGTTGGACTCAGGCGCATGGAGCAAAAAGCGCACCCTTAGGCTACAAGGGCTTTCCTAAATCGATTTGCACCAGTGTGAACGAGGTAATTTGTCACGGTATTCCTAATGCCAAGCAGATACTTAGGGATGGTGACATCATTAATATTGATGTAACGCTGATAGTTGATGGTTATCACGGCGATACATCCAAGACATTTTTGGTAGGTAATCCTTCACCAAAAGCGAGAAAGCTAGTAGAGGTGACAGAAGAGTGTCGGCGCAGAGGGATTGCTGAAGTCAAACCAGGAGCGCGAATTGGCGATATCGGTGCGGCGATCCAAGAATATGCTGAAGCACAAGGCTTTTCTGTGGTGCGAGACTTTGTTGGACATGGGATCAGCAACGTTTTCCATACGGCACCAGATATTCCGCACTATGGTACACGCGGTAAAGGTAAGCGTTTGCGTCCGGGGATGGTATTTACAATTGAGCCAATGATTAACGAAGGTACTTGGGAAGTAGAAGTTCTCAGTGATGGTTGGACTGCTTTAACGCGCGATCGCAAACTTTCGGCTCAATGTGAGCATACCTTAGCTGTAACTGAAGATGGAGTGGAAATCCTCACCCAAGCTGAAGGCGATAAATAATTCGTAATTCGTAATTCGTAATTAAAAGGGACAAATAAACCACTAAATTATTCACGAAAGTGGTGCTTTTAGTGGACTATTTACCTTGAATAATGTGAGATAATTCACGCCGAATTCGTTTTGCATCTGCCCGAAAAGCTACCCAAAATATCATCAGCATTACTATAGGAAGTCCTAAATACATTGCAGCTAAATGAGTAGGCATAGTACCCTTAGTAGCTTCAGCAACAGATTTAATCGCACTGGAAACCACATTTCCATCTGAAGAATATATCGACACATGCTGTGGTTGTGCATAAATATATGTAGCAGATTCAAAAGCGTTGGGAACAGCTATTCCATACCAAAACAAAAACAAGAACCCTAAAGATGCAATAAACATAGGGTGTATGCTCATTTTTATATGAACGGCTGTTTGATGAGATTGTGCTTCAAAACGTCCTTGAATAAGTGTTAATCCGGCGCGATAGTAATTTCGAGTAATTTTAAAGCCTTGTTCAGAAATCGTTCCTTGGTAGAATAAACATTGTCTCAACCGTTGTAGAATTTCATCTGCTGTGTCAGATGTCAAGACAGTAAAACTATCTAATGGAATTATTTTATTCATTGTGCTTTGGGCTACTGACTTTAAATCAAACCCCCATAAATTTTTCAATACAGGGTCTTGCTTCAGTATTCCCGCAACATTAACAACTCTTTCATCTTGAATTACTCGTTACTCAGAACTCTCTATTCAGCACTACAGAAGACTTATCGTCCCAATTTATTCGGAATACCTTCACAGCCACCAGGAATTGTACCTCTGGCTTTTTCACCACACCAAGCACAGCAGTAATAACGTGCTGCATCAGACATACGTTGTACATCGGTAAAATCAGCATTTTCGATTACAGCACCAGTATGTTCGCCTGTTTGATAGTTTGGTGGCGCGGTGCGGCTGCGGGGTGATGCCTTTTCCACGGAACCATAAAATAGACGAACTCCATTGAGGTCGGCGTTGCCGAGTTTGGCATCATAGAGAATGGTGCGGGAGAGGTTGGCTTTTACCAAATCACAACCACTAAGATTGGCGCGGACAAGATTAGCTTCGCTGAGGTCAGTCCAACGCAAATCTGTACCAGCCAAGTCTGCACCAGCTAGCATCACGCCTAAATCGATGACACGCACACCTTCAATGCGGTCTTCAGCATAACCACCAACACCGTTAAGAATAGCTCTTCCCAAACGGCGATCGCGTTTGAGGGGTGTGAGTAATTTTGAACGGGAAAGGAAGCGGAGAATCTTTGCTTTCCCGCTACCATCGACACTACTCAAAATGGCCGCTGTACGTCCTTCTGCAATCGACCTTTCTTGGGGCCAATCTTCTAATAGTCCTTCTTCATCTAATACCAAGTCTGAGACACCTTGGAAATAAGAATCTATTGTTTGCTGTTGGGTAATGATATTTTGTTGAACTGTCAGCAGGTTTTGCTGAATTGTCAAATCTTTGGAAATCACGTATTGTCGCCAAGCTACGTAAACAGCGATGATGGCGATGAGAATTTGCCCCAAAGCCCCAAACCACTCCGCCAAAGTACCGGAAGCTTCCCAATTAATTTTGCGTCCCCAAGCTAACAAGCGATCGCCCAACCCGGAAAATTTCACCAAGCCGATTATCGCTACTACTAGCCCTACAAAGGCAATGAACACTGTTCTATCTTGAGGTGAAAACCACTCTCGGATTACAGTTTGCAACCAAGGCAATAGCATTGCCAGAGACAACAATAAAGCCACTATCGTGCCAAAAATGCCAATTAGCCAGTTGTTTAGGGTAAGACCGATGATGGTAATGGCGATCGCTAATAAAGTAATTAGCAATGCCCTTGGCTTGACCGTAAATAGATTGCTTGTCGGTGGCTTGAAGAAAGAACGGGCTTGTTTGAGAGCTACTGTATTTTGTGGAGATTGCAAAGAAGCAATGGCAGCTAAGGCCTGTTGTGTAGCCAGCTCGTCTGGTGTTAAGTTATGCTCACCTGCTCCATCATCAAAGTCATCTGGTTGCAAGTCATTTTCCGAGATGGGATCTGGGGTTGGTGAATTGGAGGAGTTGGATTCAATCGTCATTCTTTATATTGTGCCCCAGCATACTCAGTTAAACAGCTGTTTTATGTTAACTGCTAGAGGGTAGGCTCAGGCAATATGGCAATTAGCTGGATATTGACTCGTTAGGGTCGTTATTTGTCATTAGTTGTTGAGCTTGTTTAAGTTGAGGAAAGTTTTCCTCTTGTTAATCAATCACTCTGATATCAAGAGCGATTAAATTTCTCTTTGCTCGCGATCAACAGCAATTGTCTTTGAGAAAAATTTCTGATCTTGGAGCAGAGTTTAGTAAGGCTGAATCTCTTAAAACTGGCAACATAATATCTCTTTAATATCTCTTGGATATCGGACTAGTATTTGATTGTTGCGCAGGTAGAACCATCAATCTAGGGATAAAATCGATGTTTTCCCAACAAATTTATTGATTTTGGTAACACATAATATGTTATTATCTTGTTATCTTTATGCAAAAAATATATTTGTAAAACAAAGAAAAAATTGATAAAAACAGTGTAGTTTGATACTATCTTTTAAGAGAAACAAGTTTTAGCATCATAATTATGAGTTCTGTAGGTACAGCATGGTCTTACGGCGCTGTTTAATTGCCTGTAGCTTTATCACTTTAACGACAGTTGGCTGTAGTGATTGGGCAAATTTAACGGCAGAAAATACCAAACAAGTTGTACAGGAAAGTAATGTTTCCCAGCTTTTAATCAAGGCACAATCCGGGCAAAATGCAGAAGATTTTTTGAATCAAGGTAATAACCTGCTAGATGCCCACCGCTACCAAGATGCGATCGCAGCCTACGATCGAGTGATCGCAATTAACCCAAAAATTGACGAAGCTTGGATTAACCGAGGTAATGCTTTAACGTCTTTAAAACGCTACAAAGAAGCGATCGCATCATACGATCGAGCAATTACCATCAAACCTGACAAAGATATAACTTGGTATAATCGCGGCAATGCTTTAACAGCTTTGCAACGCTACAAAGAAGCGATCGCAGCATACGATAAAGCGATCGCCCTTAAACCTAACAAGTACGCAGCTTGGATTAACCGAGGCATTGCACTAACAAAACTGCAACGCTACCTTGAAGCATTAAAATCCTATGATACAGCGATCGCAATTAAGCCCAGTAAGCATGAAGCATATTATAATAAAGCTTGCTCTTATGCGTTACAAGGCAATGTAGAATTAGCAATTACCAACCTGGATAAAGCAGTCAAACTAGCTCCTGGTAGATATCAGAAATTGGCAAAAACCGATCCAGATTTCAATAAAATACGTAGCGATAAAAGATTTCAAAAGTTAATTCAATTATCTTAGTCAAACCTTCTACAGCAAGTGGAAAAATGGCTACCCATATCCCCGACTTCTTAAAGAAGTAGGGATATATAGGATTCATATTTGATTTTTGAAATACACGTAGGGTGTGTTGTCGCGTAGCGCAACGCACCAAGGTCTAGAATTCGGTGCGTTACACTTCGTGATAACGCACCCTACACATACTTAAATTTTTTCAGTAATCAAATCGGATTCCTATAGATTCAGCAAAATTACAGACTAACTAACGATACTTATGCTGCTCCAATAGTTGTTGTGCCCTTGGCTTGTAAATTAAATAGAACAAAGACTCTATATAGCGCAGCAAATCTTCTCGATTTTCTTTAGAAGAAAAGTTCCAAAAACCGTAAATCCGTGCTAGAGATAGCAGCTTTGTTGTGTGAATTTTCCAAGTATATGTGCTGTAAACACGCTCAATACTTTGCTGAGAAATTTTTTGCCAATAATCAGGATTGTGTTCGCATTTAGTGACAAAATCTAAAATTTTAGCGGCTGTTTCTTCCAAATTGGTGGGATTAATGTAAAACCCATTCACCTTGTCTTGAATAATTTCTAAAGGCCCGCCAAATTGTGTCGCAAAAGTTGGTATCCCTGAAATCATCGCTTCCAAAATTGTCAAACCAAATGCTTCAAATAAGGCAGGTTGGACAAAAATTCCCTGATGGTCAGCTATTACGCGATAAATTTCACCGGAATCAGTTTTAGATAGGCGCACACCCAGCCAGCGAATCTTACCGTGGAGATTGTATTGCTCGATAATTTGGTAAAGTTTGACAATTTCGTCTCGTTCTTCGTTGTCGCCTGATTCTTCAACACGCAACTTACCTGCGACTAGAATCAAGTTACAATGCTCTTGTAATTCTTGATTCTTCCCAAAACATTCTGCTAAACCAGTGAGGTTTTTAATCCGATCGAGACGTGCCATTGAGAAAATAGGACGCTTGTCTGGGTTATCAAGTTTACCAAAGATTTGACTGGTATCTTCCAACGTGAAAAGCATCTCGTTAATCCGTTGGCGATCGCTCTCTACTCGGTCTTGATTACGAGTATAGGGGAAATAATAATTTTCATTTACCCCTGGTGGCACCACATTAAATTTAGGACTAAATAATTCAATCCCATTTACCACATGGTACAAATCCGGCATGGTGAAGCATTTATAAGATTCATACTGTCCCACACTATCCGGCGTTCCCACAATTTCTTGGTAAGTGCTGCTAATGACAAAATTGGCAGCATTCATGGCAATTAAATCAGCGGTAAACTGTAAGGAAAAATGATATTTATCCTCTAAATCGTTCCAGTATAAGTTACTGAACAAATATTTAGATTTTTCTAAGGCATGAGCAATATTACACTGGGTCACTTTCATTCTTCGTGCCAGTAGAAATGCTACCAAATTCCCATCAGAATAGTTACCAACAATTAAGTCTGGTCGTCCTTGGAATTCTGCGCGCAGTTCTTTTTCCGCATCGATAGCATAGGTTTCTAAATAAGGCCAAAATTCAAACCGGGAAATCCAGTTTTGCGTCATGTTGGGATTGAATTCCCGCAAAGGTACTCGTAATATCCAGGCGTTTTCTGTACCGTGAACTTTTTCTAAACGTTGGTTACAAAGAGTTCCATCATTATTAGGAATTAGGCGACTTAGAATAATTACCTTAGGCTGAACATTTAGCCCTTCTAAGCCAGCGAGGATCGCATCTTCTTGTAGCTGTTTTTCTAGAGACTTAGCCTGATCGAGGACGTAAACCACCTGACCGCCTGTATCGGGTCGTCCTAATACTCCCTCTTGTCCAAACCACCCGTGGGGAGACACTAGGACGATTTTAAAAATCATCGGAATGCGAGAGATGAAGGCTTCTAGGGCTTGGGGATCGGGAGAATCTATTAATTCGTCAAGAATGTTCAAAGTCTCTTGAGTGCGCTGGGCGGTGTTCCCCCAACCCGGTTCAAAACCCATTGTTTGTAGGGTAAAGCGAAATTCCTCATAGGGTTCATCACTGGGGCGATCGCTCACAAAGGCCAAAGCTTTCTTAACTTGCTCGGAAAGTTGCTGTTGTGATTTGATGCGATCGTTAATTAGTAGCTGCACACCATTATATTGATGTAACCGCAAGAAATTGAATAAACTCTCTAGCCACTGTTTAGCGTCTTGCAATAATTTGCTAGATAGATAGCGGTTGAGGAACTGTACCCCCTTACCAATATTCTTCGGATCGCGAATTACTGGCGAGTAGTCATAAAACGGGCCAAAGTCCAGTTCTAGCAAGTCACCTTCATTGGGATGGAATCTGTTGACTATGCGATCGCGCATATCCAACAATTCCTGCACGGTCATCTGTTCTACTTTTAAGTCTTCTGTTAGCAGATAAATTTCTTGGCTGGCTATCTTCGGACGAATAATAAAGCAGAGGTTAGAGTCCTCTTGAATAATTTCCTGAGTATAGTAAATTAATTTGCCTAAATGAGAAGAACTACCAAACTTCTCAGGCTTCTGATACTTGGAACAATATTCACTATATACATTAATGATATCGTTACGTAAAAAATATTTCTTTTCTTGCTGGCGTAACTCGCTAATAAAGGAACGCAAATCAGTCTTCTCTTCACTCTCTAAAACTGTTTGGAACAATTCAGACATGTCACCTCTCCAAAAGCTAATTTTGTATTTTCGACTCTAGAGACAAGTCAGTTCTGACATTATTTTTGAATCGCATATAAATACGATTTGATATAACTGCCTGATGAAGACTGCCAAGTAAACTTTGTTCACTTTACTTAAAATATCTATTACTCAGTAATTTGAACTCTAACTAAAGGCATAGAATTTTACATACTTTTTCTAGATGCATTAACCCTAAGTCTCTCAGAGAAAAGGTTTGCAGCTATTTTATTTATTTGTAGTAAATAATTTTACAAGCTATCGACTTTGTAATCACAATGAGTCCTAGCATTAAAAGACGACTTGGAAAAATTCTTGTTTCATAACTCAATCTAATTTACAGATGCACTATCAGCTAAGTAAAGTTTTATCAGAAAATAAGAGTCATAATGATTTTTGTATCGGCATCTAAATTAGCCGCATTGACAATTTATTAAACCTTGAATAAGAGGGAAGGGTCAAATCAAACATCATGATAAATTGGTAATTTGCGCAAAAAAATTAATTTTTGCATTTCAAAATTAGCTAATTAATTAAAGCTAAATAAATTAAAAGCAACTTTTTCTTTAGCCAGGAAATTATTGCTACAAGCTATCTAAAATTGCATCATCAGTATTTGCAATTAGGTCGATTAATATGGCTAATAATTCACAATATCTCAATCATTCTGACCATAGCATTGCCAATATCATGATTATCTCTTTGCTGGCATTCTGTGGACTAACTTTTCTCTTTCTTACGGAAATCTTTTAATAGTTGACTATGTACGAAAACACTTAGGTGGCCAGATCTGCTTCCACTATTTATTTAATGCTTGGCAAGGCTTGCTTAAGGTAGAGGTGGAAATAGAGAAACTACCCTGACTAATAAATCAGATTATATTATCGGCATTTTAAATACAAATAATCTAAGTTAATATAATTAAATATCTCTTTCTATCTGCTTGATTGATTAGTTTGTAGATAACAAAATTCTTGCTAAAGTGAAAGTTATTGGTATTGCCAACAACAGTCTATCTCTCACTGATTAGCCAGAATATATGAGTCTACTTTTATAGAGGGCGAACGATGGGACTCGAACCCACGAATGGTGGTACCACAAACCACTGCCTTAACCACTTGGCTACGCTCGCCATTAACTATCTGAGTATAACACGTCTCTGCCGATTTGATCCAGAGAATTTTTTTCTTGGAACGGACTCAGTTAATTTGCAGTCTGATGACTAAAACAAATCATAGCTGATAAGACATGAAAGCATCAACAATTATTGCATATTTAGGAGCCGCAGGGCTAGCCGCATTGGGAGTAATCATGGTGAACTCAAATCCCACTCAGGCGGAATATGAAGCTTATGCTGTGCAAAGGTTGACACAATATTTAAAAACCGATGTTTGCCAGAAAACACAGGGAATCATAGAAAATTTAATACAGTTCAATTGTCAAAAAGCAGTGGATTCAGTTAGCCCACAAATGCGGGGAATTATTGCTGGAACTACACAAAGACAAGATTTTATGATTTTTAGTATTTACCGTACTGATTTAAAATTAAATTCGTTTATACCTTCATATAAGTTTGAGACGGTGGGCGCATTTAATAACTTTTATACGTATTCTGCTGAAAAGCAATAGAACTAAGCACAAGGAGAGAATTTGGTATTGGTTGGGAATACTTCTATGTAGACCCAAGGAAGGCTCTACCTTGTAATGAAACTCTGTCCTAACATTGGCTGTCTGTATCAGCACAATTCTGACACAGCAAAATTTTGTACCAGATGTGGTAATCCACTATTGCTCAAAGACCGCTATCATTTACTGTATCTGATTGGACGTGGTGGCTTTGGTATCACTTTTTTGGCTGTAGATGAACATCTTCCCTCTCAACCTAAGTGTGTCATTAAACAATTTTGTTGCCCAGAAACAAGTGGGAAAAGCTTTGAGAAGGCAGTGGAATTGTTTCGTCAGGAAGCAGTCCGCCTGAGTGAGTTGCAGCATCCCCAAATACCCCAACTGCTGGATTACTTTGAACAAGAAAATCAGCTGTGTTTAGTGGAAGAATGGATTCCGGGACAGACATTAGCACAGGAATTACAACAGCAAGGAGTTTTTAGCGAAGCCCAAATTTGGGAACTTTTAAAAGAGTTGTTACCAGTGCTGCAATTTATTCATGTCCGAAACGCGATCCATCGGGACATTAAGCCAGAAAATATCATGCGGAGATCGTCAGGTCAGCAACTCGTTTTAATTGACTTTGGAGTTGCTAAACAGATTACCGCTACAGCTTTGCTACACACAGGTACAACCGTGGGAAGTCCAGGATATATGGCTCCTGAACAAATGCGGGGTAAAGCGCTACCAGCTAGTGACCTTTACAGTTTAGGGGTGACTTGTATTTACTTATTAACGGGGATTTCTCCCTTTGATTTGTTTGATGTAACTAGCGATCGCTGGGTGTGGCGCGATTATATTTTAGGTAAAGATGCAGTAAACCCTCGCCTCGCTGATATTCTTGATAAACTACTGCAAGATGCCCTCTCCCAGCGTTACAAATCTGCTGCTGAAGTTCTGCAAGCGCTCAATTGTGCGCTGAAACTGGCTTCTTCTCCACCTGCGCAGAAAAAGCCAGTTCATCTATTGAGATCGGCAGCCGGAGTGGATTATCATCACTTGCGCGATCTACTTGCTTTAAAACAATGGCAATCAGCAGATCGAGAAACTTGGGTGCTGATGTGTCAAGCAATTAGAAAGCCTATAGGCAGCTTTTTTTTTACTAGCGATATTGAACACTTGCCTTGTGAGGATTTAGAAATAATTGATGAATTGTGGAGCAAATATAGCAACGGGCATTTTGGGTTTAGCGTACAGAAGCAAATTTACGAAAGCGTTGATGGTGACTATGGCAAGTTTTGCGCTGCTGTAGGCTGGAATCTCCCTAACGCTACTTCTCCTATTCAACAATTATGTTTTCGCTTGTCAGCACCTCTAGGACATCTCCCCTCTCACAATTGGGCTGGTGGTACTCAATTGTGGCGACACGTCAGTGCTTTAACTGCAAAAATGGCAAACTGTAATGCCAATTTTAGATTTTAGAGCTACTACGTTGCGGAGATTCATTCACGCCTTAAAGGCATAGGCTTTCCCGCCGACTTTCTGTAACATATTACAAATAACTAGTAAAAGTTCAACCCTTGCCCATGTCGTCTGCATATTTGCTGGTATCTCATGGAAGTCGCGATCCGCGCCCAGAAATTGCTATGCAGCAGTTGGCGGGGTTGATACGTGACAAATTAAAAAACACTAACAAGCAACAAAATCTATTTGATATAGCTTACTTAGAACTGAGTCCAGAACCTTTACACGCGCAGATTAAACAATTTGCCGAAAGCGCTTTTGCAGCTAATTGTAACCGCCTCAAGGTTATACCCCTATTTCTCTTACCGGGAGTACACGTTATGAACGATATTCCCGATGAAATAACTCTGGCTCAAGAGGCTCTTGGTCAAGATATAATCGTTGACCTACAACCATATATAGGTAGTCATCCCAGTTTAGAAAGCTTTATTGCCAAGCAAATAGCTACCCAAAATATTGCTGCATGGATTTTATTAGCTCATGGTAGCCGTCGCCCTGGCTCGCAACAGCCACTAGAAGCAATGGCAGAAAATCTAGGTGCAGTTACGGCTTATTGGTCTATAGATCCGAGTTTAGAATCGCGAGTGAAAGAGTTGATTGCAGTTGGCAAGAGGGAGATTGCAATTTTGCCATACTTTTTATTCCCTGGTGGCATAACTGATGCGATCGCTCAATCAATAGAGACGCTAAAATTACAATTTCCGCTCGTAAATTTCCATCTGGCGCAGCCCTTGGGAGCAAATACAGAAGAATTAGCCCAGCTAATTTGGGATTTAATAGATACATGAACCGCACATAAAGACAGGAGAACAAGTTTTTGGGAAAGGTTTATTTGGTAGGTGCGGGCCCCGGAGATCCGGGACTGATGACTCTCAAGGGTAAAGGCCTGCTGGAATGTGCTGACGTAGTTATCTATGATGCTTTGGTGAGTCAAGCAATTCTGGAGATGATTAACCCCCAAGCAGAGAAAATCAACGCTGGTAAGCGGATGGGGCGACATTCTCTATTACAAGAAGACACAACCCAACTACTGATTGAGAAGGCGCGAGACCATGCCATAGTCGTGCGGCTCAAGGGTGGCGACCCGTTTATTTTTGGTCGTGGTGGCGAAGAAATGGAAGAATTGGTAAAAGCGGGAATTCCAGTGGAAGTTGTGCCTGGTATCACATCAGGAATTGCCGCACCAGCCTATGCGGGTATTCCTTTAACTCATCGGTTGCATAGCTCATCTGTCACCTTTGTGACTGGTCACGAGTCGGCGGGTAAGTATCGACCTACTGTAAATTGGAATGCGATCGCCCACGGTTCGGAAACTATAGTTATTTACATGGGGATTCACAATCTGCCCTATATTGTGGAGCAATTGACAGCAGCAGGCTTGAGTTTAGAAACGCCAATTGCTTTAGTTCGTTGGGGTACGCGCCCAGATCAAGAAGAATTAATTGGTCAAGTTGGCACAATAGTCGAGCAAGTAGAAAAAACTGGATTTGGCGCACCTGCGATCGCAGTCATTGGCTCTGTGGTGAATATGCACAGTATTTTATCTGGTTGCCGTCCCCGGTTATGAAGGTATTGGCGGGGATGAGGGAGAAAGGGGGGGATGAAGCACAAGGGAGACAAGGTGAGACCAGCGCTGCGGGAGGGTTTCCCTCCGCAGGCGACTGGCGTTAGCGACGAAGGAGCTTCACCCGAAGGGAGGACAGGGGAAAAATAACCCATGATTCTTTACTTCTTGCCCAATGCCCAATGCCCAATGCCCAATGCCCAATGCCCAATGCCCAATGCCCAATGACAAAATGACAAGCTATAAATTATAAATGACAAGCAACAAATGACAAATATCTCTTGTTAATTTGTAACCATTCATGATAGAATACAATTCCACTCAGTTGCGGATTTAATCGCACTCAGTAAATCTTCAGGAGTATAAGGCTTAGTTAAATAGACATCGGCACCTTGTTTCCTCGCCCATGAATGATGAACTGCCTGATTTTTATTACTACAGACCACAATTGGCACTTTTTGACTAGTTAAATTGATTTTCAGGAAGCGGCATAACTCAAACCCACTCATTCCTGGCATAACCACGTCGGTAACAATCGCATTCGGTCTTTCTTCCAATGCTATTTCTAAAGCCTCTTTCGCACTAGAAGCTTTAACAATTTTGTAACCCCAATCTCCGAGATAATGACTAATCGTTACCCATTCTCGCAGAGAATCTTCAACAAGCAGAATTTTCCCAGCCCAAGTAATACTCAACCCTCAACCCCCTAGAGAAATATGTTGGACTGGTATCGTTATACTGCTGATTGCAAAATTACACCACGTGTTTACACCATGTGCTGAAAGATCATCTTCAGTAAATCCCCTTGTGTAAAAGGCTTAGTCAAATAACCTGAGGCTTTCACCATCTTGGCTTTTGCTCTATCTATCAAACCAGTTTTTCCTGTCACCATAATCACAGGAGTGTTTTTAAACTGTGAATGTTTACGCAATAGAGAACATAACTCATACCCATCTAAATTTGGCATGGTAATGTCTAATAAAATTAAGTCGGGTTTGGTACGAAGAATTTCCATTAAAGCTTTTAATGAATCTGTAACTCCCACAACAGAAAACATTTGCTCATCCAAAAAGTTTTTGATAGCATTCAATACACTTGGGCTATCATCAATGCAAAAGATAGTGTAGATTTTTTTGTCATTAGCAGGAGGAGAAACTTGCTCAAGACTACCACCTCGATTGTTAGAATAATGGGGCGAATAGTTGGGGTTTTCTGTTACTTGACTGCTGCCAGTTCTTAATGCTGATGGGACTTTTATTGAAGGTTGTGATGGGTTTTGACGTGCAAATGCTCCCTGTCTTTGAGAAATTGGTGATTGTCCAGCAGATTCTCCTCGATATTTTTGACCCTGTTCAACCAATAGTCGCAGATTCAAATAACAGAACTTTGGCAAATCATCCAAAAAGCTTTCAGGAATAAACTCATAACTTCCTTCTTCCACCTTCAAAAATGAATCTAAAACTTCTAACGCCAATTGTTCGATCAAAACTCCTGCTTGGGAAGAAGTCAGATATTTCTGATTGACTAACCAACAAATAGCTAGATAATCTGGATTTGGTATTGCTTGATTGTCAATCCCTGTTTCAAATATGGCTCGTAACTGCGCATCAATTCCTTGAGGAATAGTAGAAATTTGCTGACTCAAGTGCTGCAAGTTTCTATATAGCGGTTCAAAGATTTTCTCCGAGTAGCAAGCATATATCAGTTTGCCTTCATCTATATATATTGACCAGGAACCTGATGTACTAAATACTTGCAAGCACCCGGTAACAGACTTATTAGTGACTTTTTTTAAAAGAGATAGGGGCTGTAATTTTTGAAAAAACCGATATCTACTAATAGGAAGTGTCTTCATTGGGACGGCTCTAGTATAAAAGCAATATTTGCAGTTGAATGTTGTGGAAACCCTTTCCCAGCATTACAGGGATAAAATCGGAAGTGCATTCAGATAAACATAGCGCTTCACATCTACTATGAGTACAGGCAAATCGCCCACTCCTAAACTCCCCACTCCCTGTCACACTATAGTGCATCAAACTGCACTCGTGCTGAAGTAGAACAGCCATGCTATTGCCAAATAGCAAAATGGCTAGACTTCTTGCTAGGAAACAGTATTCCAAAAATCAGCTTTACTTTCTGTATCTTTCGCTAATCTAGCTCATATCACAGTAACGCAAGTGTTTACTAGTAGACTACCGCCTGAGTGCCTTTAGGCGACAACAGCGCGACTACTAGGGGTTTTTCCTTGCTATGAGATTGCAGCTAATTCAGCCTTGGGTTTGACTCCATTTAAACTCACCGTATTTATTGTAACTAAGTAAACCAACAGTTTATTATTTTATCCGAATTAGAGATTGTGAAGGTTTTCTCTGTATGCTTAGATAAAATTATTACTTTTTCAATAACAGTGAATTACTATCAAGGGTGAGTCAGTTAATATTTTATGCGATGATTGTGCGTAATCAGATTTAATTGCTACCGACTTGGCAGAAAGCAAGGTTTTTACAAGCATTGAGCAAATTTAACTGTAATGGGAGTAAATTAGCTACTTAGCACAATATTAAGTACTTAATTCTCAAATTAACAGATAAATTCCGAGAATTACATAGTAAATCTCAGTCAGTTTGCAAACTCTGGCTAGGCTTGTTCTTTATGTACTACCGCATTACCGATGTCTGATACCGAACCAGCGCACACAATTCTATGTTAGTAGCTGCTCTGGGCAACTTCTTGAGTTTTTATTGATCCATAGGCTTATTTCCTAGCTAAAAGGATATTGTCATAGTAAGTAACTGAAAATTCCTATTTTTCAGCTAAATGGTAGATATTTAAGTAAGTTGCTTAATAAAACCTAGGTTACTTCAAAATTTAGGAACAGTGAAAGAAAATATGTGAAATTTATGATAAGTAAATGGAGGAAATATAAAAAAAAATTTATTTATAACCAAATACTTTTTTGTGAATTTCTTTATTTGCTGCTCCTGGCTGACTAAAAATGTACAGTTAGTTATCATTTTTAGTTATTAAATCATATTTATGCAGTTATAGAACATTAGACAGTTTAAAAAATGTCTAAGACGTTAATATAATTCAGCCCTTGTAATTATAGAAAAACTTTTTGTAAATTGCTGAGGGGTTATACACCTCACATCAAAATATTAGTTTTGAGCTAGTTAATAGCCCAGAAATAAAATACTAGTACTGCTGCGTGGAATTAGTAATATCTCTGTCAATTTCTGATTTTTTTCAAAACACTGCTCGATTGGGGGCCAAGGGAGATGAGGGGGGTGAGGGAGACAAAAAGATGCAGGGATGCAGAGAAATAATAAATGACAAATGTCCCATTCCAGCCCAAGATGTGCCTTCACACACAGAAAAAGATAAAGAAATATTAATAGCTTTATAGTTATACAAATATAAATAGTTAAATAATTTTGGGAGAAATAAAAATGGCAGCGATCGCATCGGCAGTGCTGTTTGCTAAATCGAGTGATGCGAATCCTGTCTAACCCTAGAATAACAATTCTTTAACTCTGCCATTGACTGTGAACTGACAGACATTCTGAGTCTGTGGCTGGCCATACAACTAATCGGCGGTATTCGGAGGTTTTGATGGTTTTTCTCTTACCTGGTGTCAAATTCGATCTAGAGATGATCCAAAAGTATGATGCTCCTGCACCCAGATACACCAGTTACCCACCTGCTACTGAGTTAAGCGAAGCATTTACCACAAGTGATTTGCAAACTGCGATCGCCGCCTCAAATCAAAGAAAAACTCCCTTGTCTTTGTATTTCCACATTCCCTTTTGTCAGAGTGCTTGCTATTTCTGCGGCTGTAATACGGTAATTTCCAACAACAAGAATATTGCCAAACCTTACTTAGAGAATTTGGTTAAAGATATTAAGCAGACCGCAGCTTTAATCAATTCAGACCGCAAAGTACTCCAGATACATTGGGGTGGTGGCACTCCTAACTACTTAGAGCGCGACCAAGTAGAATTCTTGTGGAAAAACATTACTCAACACTTCACCATTGACCCAGAAGCGGAAATCTCAATTGAAATCAATCCCCGCTATGTAGATAGAAACTACATTTTATTTCTCAGAAATATAGGGTTTAATCGCATTAGTTTTGGCATCCAGGACTTTAATCGCCAAGTTCAAGTAGCAGTAAATCGCGTTCAGCCGGAAGAAATGCTATTTGATGTGATGAGTTGGATTAAAGAAGCTGAATTTGAAAGTGTAAATGTAGACCTAATTTATGGTTTACCTTATCAAACTCGTCAAAGCTTTAGAGAAACAGTACAAAAGACTATTGAATTAGATCCTGACCGGATTGTTGTTTTTAACTTTGCTTATATTCCTTGGATCAAACCTGCACAAAAAAATATTCCTGAAGCAGCTTTACCTTTACCGCAGGAAAAGTTAGAGATTTTGAAAATGACCATTGAAGAACTGACAAGTAACGAATATATCTTCATTGGTATGGATCATTTTGCCAAATCTAATGATGAACTAGCGATCGCTCAACAAAATGGCACCCTCAAGCGTAACTTTCAAGGTTATACAACCCACGCGGAAACAGAACTCTTTGGTTTTGGTGCCACATCCATTAGTATGCTAGAAGATGCTTATTTCCAAAACCACAAGCAATTAAAGGATTATTATCAGGCAATTTCTCAGGATGCTTTGCCTCTGAGTAAAGGTATTAAACTCACCCAAGATGACATTATCAGACGAGATGCGATCATGAGTATCATGTCTCACTTTCAATTGCATAAGCAAGACATCGCAGATAAATATCACATCTGTTTTGATGAATACTTCTCTCGTGAATTAGAGATGTTGCAGCCTCTAGAAGCCGATGGACTGATTAGTTTATCTAAAAACTACATTCTAGTTACAGACATTGGTAGATTGCTGGTGAGAAATATTGCCGTCATCTTCGATAACCACTTGAGAACCAAAGAAAAACAATTCTCCCGCACGATATAAACTCTCATGAATCCTCAAGCATCCACAGATGAACATTGATATTTATCTGTGGTTTGAGCAGAATTATTCATACTGATGAAAAAATTGGGCGATCGCATTTGCAAATCCCGCAAATGAGCTATAGTTATTTGAAACTATAGAGACATTTACACCCAACTTTTGGGCATTAGTAGCTGTATACGGGCCAAAACAGGCTACAATACAATGCTGATAATCACTATTTGATTCGAGCATTGTCAAAAAGCTTTCTACTTCTGCCGTGCTACTAAAAGCAATTACATCTATCATTCCTTGACGCAGTAATTCTAATTCAACTGCATAAATTTCTTTATCTACACAGCAAGTAGTATAGGTAGGTACGCGAGTTACTTGTATACCCAATCTCTGCAAACCAGCAATAAAATCTGGTACAACATTCGGCTCTGGGATACCAACAACTAATGGCACTGGTACTAATACTTTTTTCTGAGAAATATCAGGAATTTGAGATAATTCGGCTACAATTCCTGCTGGGCTAGATTCTTTGGGAATCAAATTGACTCTTCCACAAAGCGATAATAATAATTCTGCATCTTTGCCAATAGCGCACAGTTGGCAATTTTCTAGTGCAGATGTGGGAATACCCAAAACATTTAAGCGCTGAAAAAATGCAGTAATACCGTTTCTACTGGTGAAAGCAATCCAGTCAAATTTATTTATCTGTTTTAAAACAATATCTAACTCAGCGTAATCTGTTAACAGAGTGGTTTCTATGGTTGGCATGAGCAACGGCAAACCACCTTTTATGATGATTTCTTCAGACAACCTAGAGGCGTAAGTTCTCGGTGCTGTTACTAGTATTCTTTTGCCATATAAAGGCAGTTGGTTAGATAGAGTTAGCAATTTACTTTTGCAATGGTCGGTAAAAACCAATCCAAATCTTACCACACAAGACTAGTACCGCTACGCGGAATTCAAAATTCAAAATGATTATAGGGTAAACTTTTCATTGATTTTGAATGGTAGGTTTATTTCCGCCACGCCACTAGATTTTTCGTGATTTTGCCTTATTGCGTTGTTTCAATTGGTGCATCAGGAAGACGGCTCCATTCATTCCAAGAACCATCATAATTGCGTACCTTGGGATAGCCCAGTAAATATTTCAAAACAAACCATGTATATGCCGATCGCCCACCAATGGCACAGTAAGGAAATACTTCTTTGTCAGGTGTAATACCTTTGCTACTGTAAAGATTGTGCAACTCTTGGGCTGATTTAAAGGTTCCATCTTCATTCAGAGTCAGGATATGCTCAATATGCACCGCACCCGGAATATGTCCGCCGCGTTCTGTTCCCTGTGGTAGCTGCATCATGAAGACTTCGCCAATGTACTCTTGATAAGTACGCACATCCAGCAACACAGGATTTGCTTGATTTAGTGATGCTTGAACTTCTGCTTGCAAAACCCGTAAGTTAGCATCGGGTGCTTTGGCACGGTAGTGAGTAGGGGCAAAGTTGGACAATTCCGTTGCTAATGGACGATTTTCTGCTACCCATTTTTGATGCCCACCATTGAGAACGTACACTCGATCGTGTCCAAAGATTTTCAAAAGCCAGAAAATCCAGGCGGCTGTTCCAGGGTAACTACCATAGGGAACAACAATTGTTTCGTGGTAAATACCCGATCGCGCCAGCAGTTTTTCTATAGCAGTGGGATCTAAATTTATCCGCAAATCGGGCGTTAAAAGATCCGTGAAGATATTCCAAAAGACTGCACCAGGGATGTGAGTATTTTTATATGGTTCTGGACTCATATCAACCTCGACCACGCGAACGCTAGGATCTTTAAGATGTTCCATCAGCCATTGTGTATCGATGAGAACTTCAGGATGAGCATATTCAGACACGGGGTGTTCTCCTGTAACTTGCACTAAAGCTAAGATTAGGAGAGAGTATTAGCTTGGCCCAGTCCTCGATCGAGTACAGTTTTCGACACGGTAACTATGAGAAATTCCTTGCAGTTGCTTTTTGCAGCCATCAACCAGGCGCAGGATGAACAAGAACTGCGATCGCATGTCGTGCCGAAACTCGGAGAGTATTTTGGGGCTAAAAAATCGGGGGTTTTCTTTTTCGATCAACTTCCCTTTGTGGATCGCAAGCTTCTGAAAACACTGCAAGCTGCATTATCAATCGAACATAATCCTGTTGTGCGTTACTTAGTGGAACGTCATGCTCCCGTCCATGAAGCGTTGGTGACATCACCTAATGTTTGGCAAATGATTTGTCCCCGATCCGATCATTGGCACGTAATGGCAGGGCCGATTGTCAGTCAGGGACAATTAGTAGGTGCAATCGGCTTCACCCGCGAACAAGCAATGACTGCGTTTGCTACACAGGATTTAGCAGATTTAAGTGCCCTCTGTTTGCACCTATCTATTTGGAATGCGACAGTGCGATCGCGCGATAAACTTTTAAAGAGCGATCGCTTAACGCCTAGAGAATTGCAAATTGCGGAATTAGTGGCGTTAGGTTACACAAACGCAGAAATTGGTAATGAACTTTGGATTACGGAAAATTCTGTCAAGCAAGCTCTAAAGCGAATGTTTCGCAAGCTTGAGGTTTCCTCTCGGGCTGAGATGGTTGCCCAGCTTGCCACTCCTAGTACTAATAACCAATTTGTTCGCAGTCAAATCTACCTTTAATTTGCTCATTAAAAAAACTACCTATGGAGTCAGAAGAATAAAAATCTTCCCAAGTTTCTTCATCTACTCCAAAATACTGATAAACTGCGCCACTGCGAAACTCAACCTGTAAAGTTTGCTCGTCACTGTCGTACGCAATATTAGCAGCCATTGATGAGCTAACTGGTAATAGGGCAATTGGTTCTTCTTGGGGAGGAAGTGCCGCAGGTTCAGAGATAATCTCGTTAAGTTCTCGCAATCCTTCATACGCTTGGATAGGTGCGGGGATTTCTACAAATTCTAATTCATCGCCACGATCGAGCAATAACTGCAAATGTCCGTCAGAGTGAGCGATCGCTATCAAGCTACTCAAATCCATTTTAGATAACTTCATTTAGTTTGCTCTCCTGTTGGCGTAGAGATGATATTTTTCAGCTGAGAGTGTTAAATTCTTATGCAAAATCAAAGCGCTTAATAGTATATTTGTACTATATAAGCGGTTTGCTGTCAAGCTTGCAACAGAAAAACACATAATAATTGCAATACAGTTCACAGAAGGCTTGTACAGTTGGCAATGAAGTACGCATTTGGAGAAGAATTTTTACAGGAATTGCCGCTGATTTTAGCGGGGCCAATCTTACAACAGACACAATCGGAATCTGTAACAGTTTGGGTGGCACTCAAGCGTCCATGTGAAGTGCGACTTCGAGTTTATGAAACAGCTAATCAAGGTACGTTACTGACAAATTGTTTACTGGAGGGCAGACGTTCTACCTTTGCGTTAGGACAATCGCTGCATATTGTGGTGGTAACTGCTGAATCTGCGGATGGGTATTTGTTGAGTAGCGATCGCATATATGCATACGACCTGGAATTTATTGAGCATTCTTCCCAAAATCAGCAAACACTGCTGCAAGCCTTATGTTCTAACAGCTTTCCCACTCCCAACATCAGTTATTTTGCCCATCAACACCCAACATTTGTCCTGCCACCAACTGATTTACAAGATTTGCGAATTGTGCATGGTTCCTGCCGCAAACCCCACGGCGATGGATTCGATACCCTGCCAATTCTTGATTGCTTGATTGAGGAAGCAGCGAACCAGCCGCGAAAAAGACCCCATCAACTTTTCCTTACAGGCGATCAGATTTATGGAGATGATGTTGCCGATCCGCTGTTGTGGGTTTCCAGTCAGTTGGGGGATGCTTTGCTGGGTTGGGAAGAACGACTACCTTGTGATGTCGGTTATTACACGCCAAAGCAACTACCTCCTGGATATCGGGCAGAGGTAGCAACTAACCAAGCTGGTTTCACCGCCGGATTACACAATAAAACTGCCAAGGTGAACAGTCACCTGCTGAGTTTGGGTGAGTATTACGCATCTTACCTGTTATCTTGGTCTCCAGTCTGCTGGCCGACAAGCTTACCTAAGGGACGGGAGGTGATGGATGGTTATCGAGTCAGCCGATGCTGGGACAAAGAAGTTCGGGATATGCAGCAGTTTCTCCATACCCTCTGGAAAGTGCGGCGTGCCTTAGCAAATATTCCCATGTATAGTATCTTCGATGACCATGATGTTAGCGATGACTGGAACCTCAACCAAGCTTGGTGTTTGCGCGTATTAGGACGACCTTTGGGGCGCAGAACCGTTCAAAATGCGCTGTTAGCTTATGCAGTGTTTCAAGCTTGGGGCAATACACCCAAGCAATTTACATCTGGTCAACCTGGGGAAAAATTATTGCAAGCAGCGGAGGATTGGTCTGCTTCTGGTGGAATGAATGCTGCGGCTGGGGATGCGATCGCCCGTTACTTAGGAATGCCACCAATAAACCCCAGTACAGGCTTGCCAGAGTTTATTCAATATAAATCAGTACTAGTACTAGATCGAGATCCAGAAGCACTTACCTGGCATTACACAGTGCGGAGTTTTTGCCATGAAGTGATTGTTTTAGATACACGCACATCGCGGGGTTATCCTGCCGATCAAAAACCAATTGCGCCGCCAATGCTGCTATCTCCTCTAGCATTTAAGCAGCAGCTTTCCCAGCCTCTAGAACAAGCAACACATAAACCCAAAGGGCGATCGCAATTACAAGCCACATTTGTAGTTGCACCGACAAATCTATTTGGTTTAAAAGTAATTGATTGGATTCACCAGTGGCATTTACAAAGAGAAAAAGTCTATGGCGTAGATGTGGGAGATGCTTGGAACATTAATTACGAAGCATTGGCAAAATTTCTCACAACTTTATTTGAGCAACGCCAACAAGTGATTGTTTTATCTGGGGATATTCACTACAGTTCAGTTGTCAGATTATCTTATACGAGAAATTCTCTAGGTTCTCAAACAAATTCTGTTTTAGTGCAGCTAACTGCTAGCCCCTGGAAAAATGAAGAGACTATTACTCGCATCATTCATACAAGACTCAAACAATGGCTTTTACCAGAAAAAAGCCGACATTGGATAGGATGGTCAAATCCACCTTATATGGTAGAAATGTCTGGCAGAAAATCCCGCCGCCATCTCTCACCCCAGCAGCCGGAATGGCATGGTGTCATGGAATGGATTCCGCGAACCAGCACACAGACTGCTGATTTTGGCAATGATGTTTCATGGCTGATGAATTCTAGACAACAAGCAAAAAACCACAAATGGAGATGGTTGCAGTATTTAACTTTTTGGAAATTACCCTGGTTACAAGATGGACGAGAAGTGATCGGATTAAATAATTTAGCTTTAGTTCAGTTTGAGATAGATGACAATAGCGATCGCAAAGTTATTCAAGATATGTATTGGTTTTCTACTTGGTATCCTACTCAAATAGTTTATACCCGCTTTGAAACTCAATTAAGCGGTGCTAAATTCCAACTGCAAAATCGGACTTCTTAACAATCAACAACTAGACTTTTTAATACAACATTCTTTGCGCAAATACTATTGTCAAAATGCCAAAATTAATCTAAAAAATTTCTAATTGAATAAGGTAAAAATATATATTACAATTCATTGCAAGTAAACAAAGAGGAGTAGGGTGGGTGATGCCAACCTTACACTTAAGCAATGAAAATAGCCGTTATAGTTGGGTATTTTCCCGTATTATCAGAAACATTTATTGTTAATCAAATTATAGGTGCAATCGACCGGGGGCATAAAGTCGATATATACGCCTTTCAACCCGGAAATACTTCTAAAGTACATCCAAATGTCAAGAAGTATCAGTTGTTAAATCAGACTTTTTATCAACCGCATATACCTCCAAATCACTTTTTGCGTCTGCTAAAAGCGATAAAACTACTAATTACAAATTTTCGGAAAAATCCTTTAGTCTTACTGCGATCGCTAAATTTTTTCAAATATGGCAGATGGGCATCTTCTTTAAGATTATTTTACTCAGTCATACCCTTATTAAAATCTAATTCCTACGATATCATTCATTGCCAGTTTGGGACATTTGCCCGCGAGGCGATGATTTTGCGTGATATCGGTGCGATTAAAGGAAAGTTGATTACTTCGTTTCGGGGCTACGATATTACTTGGTTTGTGCATGAATATGGAGAACATATTTATGACGAACTCTTTAAGAAAGGTGATTTCTTCTTAGCAAATTGTCAATACTTTCAACAAAAAGCTATTCAACTAGGCTGCGATCGCCAAAAAATTGTTGTACATGGTTCAGGAATAGATTGCAACCAGTTTCAATTTAAATGCAGGCTATCTCCGGGTGAAAACGATAAAATTTACCTTGCTACAACTTGCCGCTTAATTGAAAAGAAAGGCATAGAATACAGTATTCGTGCCGTTGCTGAGGTAGTTAAAAGTTATCCCAATATCGAATACAATATCATTGGAGATGGGCATTTAAAAGCAGAGTTACAACAATTAATTAAAAACTTAAACGTTGCTGAGCAAATCAAACTGCTGGGGTGGAGAAATCAGCCAGAAATCATTGAAATTCTCAAAAAATCTCAGATTTTTATTGCTCCTAACGTCACAACAAAAGATGGGAATATAGATGCTCCCGTTAATACTTTAAAAGAAGCAATGGCTATGGGTTTACCAGTCATCAGTACTGTACATGGCGGTATTCCTGAACTGGTAGAAGATGGAATTTCTGGTTTTCTTGTTCCCGAACGAGATATACCAGCAATGGCAGAGAAAATAACTTATTTAATAGAGCATCCACAAATGTGGTCAAAGATGGGTAAAGCAGGGCGTGCTTATGTCGAAGCAAACTACAATATCAATAAACTGAATGATGAATTAATCCAAATTTATCAACGAGTAAGTACTAATAATTTGCCAGTAACAGAACCAGCTTTAGCTGTAACAGGAAAGTTGAATTCTCAAGGATATTAAGAGAGAGATGAACTTATCAGCGATTGCAGACTCCAAAGTAACAATAGTGGTTGTGCCACGAGAGCGTTTTAGCTATACTTGCGAATCTTTAGAAAGCATCTACGAGCATACAAATTATCCATTTAATTTAATTTATGTAGATGGCAATTCGCCGCCTCATATCAGAGACTATTTAAGAGAACAAGCCGAACAAAAGCAATTTCAATTAATTCGCAGCGACAAATACTTGTCGCCAAACTGCGCTAGAAATATCGGACTGAAACAAGTTAGCAGCCAATATGTAATTTTCCTAGATAACGACGTAGTTGTGACACCAGGTTGGCTCAATTCATTGGTAGACTGTGCGCAAACAACACAAGCAACTGTAGTGAGTCCTCTTCTGTGTCAAGGTACACCTCTGCATCAAGAAGTACATTGTGCGGGAGGCGAAACGGGAGTTAAGGTAGAAACGCACAGACGGCGAATTATTGAGAAGATATATTATCAAGGTCGGCGGGTAGCAGATGTCAAACCCCAATTACAACAGCAGAAAACGAGGTTAGCAGAATTTCACTGTATGTTGGTACGCACAGAGATATTTCAGCAAATTGGCTTTTTGGATGAAGCGCTGCTTTCTACGAAAGAACACGTCGATTTGTGTATGTTGGTAGCTGAGGCTGGCGGTACAATTTACCTCGAACCGGAATCTGTCATCACTTATGTACCAGGGCCACCGCTAGAGTGGACAGATTTACATTACTATATGCTGCGGTGGAGCGATCGCTGGGAATTATCAAGCCTGAAACACTTACGCCAAAAGTGGAACCTTACCGAAGATGAGTATTTCCAAAATAGATACAAACGCTTAGGTTCAAGACGACACATGACAATTATTCACCCGTTTGCCAGAAAAATGTCTATTGGGAACTTTGGCTTTCGGGTGGTGAGTAAAATTCTGCGTCTGATGGATAGGGTATTTAACCGCTTGATAACAAGTGTGTGAAATGTGCGATCGCACTATTATCTAAGTAGAAGTTTAGTTAGAAATTGGTACATTTTTAAACGCAGCTGTATCTGGTACAAAAATGTCCAAGTTCTTGACACCATCAGGAACCCTTATCCACACATACGCATCAGCTGACGCCTTTGGACGTAGCTGTGCCAAAGAAACACTTCCTGTTGAGCGATTTAAAGCAATTGCTTTGTAGGTTTCACTGGTTTCAGGATTACGAGCTGTCGTACTAGAAACGGATATAATATCGCCACCGCCAACTCCATCTGTAGCTTGGCGACGGATTCGCATCTGCACATTTACCACATCACGGTTTCCGGTTTGGGGATCTTTAATCCGTTTTGCTGAAAGTAACTCAACTTCTGCCTTATTACCAAACGCGGGTTGCACAAATTGGCCAGGCTGAATTGCATTTGTGGCGGTAGCGACTGGTGATGGTGTTGTTTCTGGCGATGCTGTTGGTTCTGGGGGATTTGATTGTGTGGTAGATATTGGCGCAGTAGTAGTATTACTTTGCGTACTAGTGTTAGTGGTATTTAGCGTCTGTCGCAGTGTGAAAACTTCGTAAGCTGCATAGCCACCACATATTAAAGCCACCGTCGAAAGGAATACAGCCACAACAGACAGAAATGTATTCACACCACTACCTCATTTCATATTGCTTTAAATACAGGTTTGTTTACCTTCGGATTTTATAATGCCATAAATGATGCGTATGTATTAAATCAGTCATTATCTTTCCGAAACTAATCTCAACGCTACGTTGAATTTGAAGAACGCGGTCAGTTAGGCCGTCAAACCCTCAGAGCTTATAAACTAGTTGATGCCCACATCTTCAAACTAAAGTACGCCATACTTAAGTATTTATACTTCGGATCTGTCTGAACGTAACGGTGAGAAATAATGAAGCAGCATCAGCGTTTAAATTCTCAGCTACCGGAAGTTATTTATACACCCGAAAGCAGATTGAGACATCCCCTAAAATTGGGTAAACAAATGTGGCGAGACTTGCTAGCTTCTCGGGAACTTGCTTGGCGGCTAATGATACGGGATATTAGCGCACAGTATCGTCAATCTTTTTTAGGAATAGCTTGGGCTTTTTTACCCCCAATTATTATGGCATTGGGATTTACTCTGGCTCATGATGCCAATGTCATTAATATTCAGGCTACAGATTTACCTTATCCAGCTTATGTGATGTTCAGCACCGCATTATGGCAAACATTTGTTGAAGCTTTAAATGGGCCAATACAAGCTGTGATTTTAGCAAAACCAATGTTGGCAAGAGTCAACTTTCCCAGAGAAGCACTGATTTTAGCAAAAATAGGCGAAGTGTTTTTTAACTTTGCCATCAAGCTAATCTTAATAGTGGCATTTTTCTTTTGGTTTCATATCTCTGTAACTTGGACAGTCATTCTTGCACCAGTAGCAATCATTAATTTAGTTTTATTGGGAATATTTTTTGGAATTTTATTAGCACCATTAGGAGTACTATATCAAGATATCTCAAGAGGTTTAAATTTAATTACAGGCTTTTGGCTATTCTTAACTCCTGTAGTTTATCCAGTACCAAAACAAGGAATTTTTGGATTTTTAGTACAGCTTAATCCCGTCACTCCTTTACTAGTAACAGCGCGAGAGTTAGCAACAATAGGAGTAATCTCAGACTCTTATCGTTTTTGGTTGGTAAGTGCAATTACCTTAGTAGGCTTGATAATAACCTGGGTTGCTTTTCGTTTAGCTATGCCTTTTGTGGTTGAAAGAGTTAGTTCTTAATGATGATGAATTTCCGAGATAATTCTGAACTACTAATTTCAGTTGACAAAGTTTCTAAGAAGTTTTGTCGCAACTTGAAACAGTCTTTATTCTATGGTGTTCAAGATATTTATCAAGAACTAATTGCTGGAAATAGAAAAAGTGAAAATCTCCGTCCCCAAGAATTTTGGGCGCTAAAAGATGTGAGCTTTCAACTGCGACGGGGAGAAGCTGTAGGATTAGTCGGAGAAAATGGAGCCGGGAAAAGTACACTACTACGTATTATTAGTGGATTGATTAATCCTGATACTGGCTGTGTGAAAGTGAGAGGAAAATTAGCGCCATTAATTGCTTTGGGAGCAGGGTTTAATCCGATTCTTACAGGGCGAGAAAATATCTATGCAAATATGTCAATTTTAGGTTTATCTACTAAAGAAATAGAAGATAAATTTCCAGATGTCATAGATTTTGCTGGTATTGCAGATGCGATTGATGCACCTGTACAGACTTATAGTTCTGGGATGGCGGCTAGATTGGGTTTTGCTTGTGCAGTTCACATAGAACCCGATGTTTTACTAATTGATGAAGTTCTGGCTGTAGGCGATATCAATTTTAGAGTCAAATGTTATCAGAAACTAGCAAAACTGAGAGAAGCTGGTACAGCTTTTATTTTAGTTTCGCATAATCCCCATGTTGTCTTAAATGTCTGTGAAAATTCTCTTTATCTTGCCAAAGGTGAATTGATTAAATATGGCGATACAGAAGCAGTAATTCGTCAATACGAAGAAGACTTAAGTTTAGGTGGTACAGAAACATATTTAGGAATGATGTTGTTACCTGAGAAGCCAGAGAGTGAAAGCTTAGGTGTAGATATTGTTTCTCTCAGTTTTAAGGATGTGCAAGGAAATATACTTGCGGCTCCTCTTTGTGGGGAATTAGCTTATTTATGCGTAGAATGTAAAGCCTATAAAAAAGTTGAAAATGCTAATTTAGGTGTATCTATTACAGCTTTATCAGGACAAAATGAGCGAATTTTGTATATAACTTCCGCTAGTGATAATGAACCCCTAAAAATACTTCCGGGAAGAGTTGAAATTCAAATGCAGATGCCTTACTTTTGCTTATTACCCGGTTTATACAGCGCCAAAATATATATCAAAGAAGGTGTGTGTTCTTTTGATATAGTTGAATCTTTCCGATTTACTGTTAAAGCCAGCAAGATTACTAGCCGTTCGTTATTTTATCAACCACGGAAGTGGAAAGTTTTTAATAATTCGTAATTTATCTTTTGGTTGGAGGGCGATGCTTAACAGCTAGGCGATCGCACTTTGAGGCAATGAGTGATACCAATTCAAAATTCAAAATTCAAAATTCAAAATTAAGAAAGTGAGAATTAGCATAGGTTTTATGGTTTGCATGTGTATCATATTTTTTGTGAATTGGTATGAGAGACTATTAATATCATATTTGAAAAATTAACCACAATCCAAAGTAAATAATTTAAAAATCTAGTTTAAAAATATGTAAGTAGATGCAGCTAATTCAAATTCTACCGATTCAAATAATGTTGGCGATATATAAATGATTCGTAAGGGCATAACATTGTTGTGCCCCTAACCATTTGTCGCATTCTTTTTTCAAATTGCTATTAGAATACCTTGTGCCATCTGCCATCTGCCCTTTGCCTTAGAAATATCAATTTTTCTCGTGTACAGTTTTTTCTCAGCATTTATCCACCAGACGACATTGCTTTAAGTTTTGATGCGAATGATTCGGTGCGATCGCTCTTTTCGGGAGTAAATTGCCCAATTGCCCGATGATTGACACCAACTGGTAGTAGTCGCTGTGGTCTATTACTAGCTGGATATGCTGGGGAATGAGCCTGAAGGCTATTTTCTGGTTTGAGGTTGGGTTGTTCAGAGTCAACTGGAGTTATGTCAGCATGGGAAACGCTAGGTGTAGAAGAAGTTGCAACTTCTTCTGTATCTTCGTTGGCAAGGGGCCTTTCTGTTTCCCGCACCACTTTTAATGGCGGAAGCTGTTTTTGGCTATAGCCACGATCCGCCTTAGTTGTTGATGGTTCAGCGTTCGCAGATGAGGAAGCTAAATGATAATTAGTTTTCTCAACAGGAGTGGCGATTTTCTTAGCTGGATATAAAACTGGTGTCGGGATTGACGTTAAACTTTCAGGGAATTTGCTACAAATTAGGCGTTCAAATTCCATATTGAAATGGTAGGTAGCCTGACCCCGCCGATGCCAGAAATTTAAAATTTGCTGTACGGAAACTGCTTTATAGCGACCTTGATACAATGCTTCGATCACTGCAATGTGTAGCCATTCAATTGGATATTGGTTTTTCCAACGTCTAATTAACTCACTGGCACTATAACCACTGAGGTCAAAGCTATAGTGAGTTAATAAGGCCATTGCCAATTCAGTAGAAGGGTCTTTAACTGGTTTTAACATCGAGCTATGAGCTTCAGACATAGGTTATATTTTTTACCCATTGCATATAGGCGAAAGAGCTTTTAGCTACAGGGTTGTTGCCCAAGTATTTTTAAATTAATAGGAAATTTTTCTTATTCTACTTGGTCAATTGGTTGTCTGCGAGACAATATATGGGGATTTAATTGCATTTGTGCGCTGGATCGCAACCAATGCCTGATAAACCATAGCTGCTACTTCAGCGCGTGTCGCTTCACGAACTGGCACAAGCTGCTTAGGATCGGGATAATTCACTGCTATTTGCTGTTGGGTCGCAGTGGCTACAGCTTTACGGGCATATTCGGGAATCGCATTGCGATCGCTGTAAACAAGTAAGGTATCGTTATCGGCGGCTGGTAAGGCCAACCCGTTGACGAGGGAGACTATTACTTGTAATCTTTGCACGTTTTGGTCTGGGCGGAAGGTGCGATCGCTAAATCCGCTGACAAAGCCACCCATAGCCGCGATTTGGATGGCCTTAGCAGCCCAAAAATCCTTTGCTACGTCAGTAAAATCGATGGCTGGACGTTTGGGAGTGGGGTTAAAAGCACCCGCCACTAAAGCCGCATACTGAGCGCGAGTCATCGGTTTATCTGGCTGATAGCTACCGTCAGCAAAACCTGTAGTTAAGCCCATACTCACCAATGCGCGAATAAATGCTTCAGCCCAATGTCCTTTGAGGTCGCTGAAGGAAGGAAGATCGATATCAGGATTGACAATATAGGGCGAAGGAATCGCTTTTTCTTGACCAATAGCTACTAATGCTTGGTAAATGATTGCCGCTACCTCAGCGCGGGTGATATCGCGCAGTGGTTCTAGCTGCTCGGTTTTTGGATAATTTACTACTAAGAGTTTTTGTGTGGCAATAGCCACTGCATTAGTAGCATAGCTGGGAATTTGGGCGCGATCGCGGTAGACACTCAACACATTCGGGTTCCCTCCACTCCATTTCAAACCATTCACGATAGATACGATTGCCTGAATTCTTGTTAAGTTTTGTCCCGGTCGAAAAGTTCCATCAGGGAATCCACTGATAAAGCCCATATTGGCAGCACGCAATATAGCTGATGCCGCCCAATAGTCAGGTTTTACATCAGTGAAATTACTCACTTTGCTGCCATTTGGTGGTGGAAAAGTCTTGGCGATTATAGCAGCATACTGGGCACGAGTGATCGGGGAGTTTGGACTGAATGAACCATCAGGGAAGCCACTGATATAGTTTTTACTAACTAAAGCTTCAACAAAAGCCACTGCCCAATGTCCGCCTAAATCGTAAAAGCTAGTGCCAACTGATACTTGTCCAGCAGATTCTACCGTAGCCGAAAGAAAATCTACTGCTCCTTTTACCTGGATCGGATTCAACTGATTACCAACAGAAACTAGCTGCTGCGATGTGACATTTTGTAAATCGAATTCTTTGTTATCCCTAAACACATTCCCAGCAGCGTCTTGGGTACTACCTAAATCGGGGATCGCGTTTCCATTCACCAACAAACCGCCTTGGGTATTGCTAGTAATGATATTTTGCCGCAGTACAGGTCGGGCATCTCGCGAAAGAGCGATCGCAGTTTGGTTTTCTGATAGCTTATTATTTGCCAGCAAAGGCGCAGCAGAGTCACTAATGGCAATCCCCAAGGAATTTTTCTGAAAAACATTCCGCAAAACTTCGCCTTTGCTATTACGTGCCATCGTCAACCCACTGGCTGCATTTTGCAAAAATACATTATCTAAAATTGCAGGTTTAGCTGTGCCGGTTGTAAATACACCTTCTCTAGCACAGTTAATAAAAGTATTGTTAGTTACAGTTGGTGCTGTAGATTCAATCCAGACACCAGTACCTTTAGAAGTGGTATTTGTCACAGTCACCCCCCGGAGACTGGCATCTTCCTGTAACAGCAGCGTAATGTTTTGCATCCCAAAGCTGGGACTTTGATAAGTGCCATTCCCGATAATTACAATCCCAGCACCTTTGCTAGCTTCGTTACCTACCACGATCGCTCCCGCAGGGATAATCAGTGGAAACACCTCACCAGTAGCGGCACTGTATGTTCCAGGCCCCAACTGAATAATTGTAGATTTTGTAGATGATTTTAAGGCACGGGTGAGACTTTTAAAGGGACTCACCCGTGAACCAGCGTTAGCATCATTCCCCTGAACAGAGTTGACATAGAGTGTGGTCACGAGGGTAGAGTTCACCATTAGTTGTTAGAATTCAATTGTTTAAATTATGACAGCGATAAATAATAACCTAGTTATAATCACTCTTATAGAATAAGTACACCTAAGTGCAAAATATATCTGAGTAATCTCATCTTTAGATAGCTATAGCTTACCTACCGCTTTGAGAAAATTAGGGCATGGTAAGTAGCCCTGCTAGAAAGATCAAAGCATGGGCGATCGCGTAAATCAAATTTACCCACAGCTTCAGACAGCAAAGATACAAGCTCGTAGTTGCGCTTTAGCGCTAAAGCGCAACTACAAGCCAGCTAACTTTCGTACAAAGTACCGTCTTTCCGTGTAAAGATCCAACTCCCATCAGCAGCTTGAGCCATCAAATCATCGTCTGGATAGTGAGCTTCATCATCAGCAGTTCTATCGCCAATTTCCAAATAAACTACCGTCGCTTGGGAGCGATTCACCAGGTGGTGTCCATTGGCTTCACCAGCGGGAAAACCCGCCATCATTCCTGGCTGGAGGATGTGCGCACCTTCATTAGTAACTAAAGTGACTTCACCTTCGATGACATAGATAAATTCATCTTGTCGGGTGTGCCAATGTCGCACAGAAGAACAACTTCCTGGAGCCAGAGTCACTAAGTTGACGCCGAAATTTTTCAATCCGGCTGCATTACCTACAGCTTTTTTAACTCTTCCCAGCACCAAGGATTTAAATTCTTCAGGGTAAAGTGTAGTTGTCCGATTGGGCACATTTTCTGGATTAATAATCATTTGTCTTTGGAGATAATTGCTGGTAACGATACATTAACTGAATTCCGCCTATCTCATTAGTAAAACCCCAACGTTCATAAAAGGGGATCATCTCTGGTAAGCAGAAAAGAGCAATTTGCTCAACTTCAGATAACTGGGGATGATTAATCGCTGCATCAATCAACTTAGCGCCAAGCCCAATTTTTCTGTGGCTGGGTTTGATGATGACATCGTAAACAGTTGCCCGGTAAACAAAATCTGTAAGAATGCGTGTAAAACCAATTAATTGTTTGCTGTCATCTACGAAGCCAATAATAATATCTGATGCAGCAAGCATCTTGACCACATCTTGATATGTACGTTTTTTACTCCAAAATTCGTTTTTGTACAAATCAACTAATTCCACAATTTGATTGTCTGTCAGCTGGTCAACAATCTGGTAATTCATGAGCCAAAATATGATGATTCTGATTTGATTGTTGAAATAATTAGTAGGGCTGGCAATTTCTACCCTAAACTTAAGTATCTCAAGATAGCCATGCCCAAGCACTAGTGTTGCGAAACTTTAAAGCTGTGTTGCAAAAATGAAATAAGCTGAGGCCGATATCAGAGAATAGAGTATGTTCAAAATTTGCGCAATATCGTTACTCAACCGCAAGTCCTCGGTTTGACAAAGAGCGTTTTTTGGGTGTTGTCATTTTTGTTGATTGGGTCTTTCTGTGGAAGAATTACCGCGATCGCTGTCATACTTTTAACAGTTCTATCCCTCTCTATCATCACCAAAAGCTGGCAAGACCCGTAACCTAACTAAGTAAATACTTGGGATATGGATGTACTAAAGCGTCGCATGGGTCTTGAGCAAGAGTTTTTTCTAGTAGATGAAACAGGCGATCTCAGTAATCGTGGCGATGAGTTTTTGCAAGGTTGTCATTTGAGGGCAGAAACTCAAGGTATAAATCCCCAATACTTTGTGCCAGAGTTCGTCAAAAGTATGGTGGAAATCAATACTCCACCAGCATACACAGGCACAGAATTAGCAACAGCGTATCTCACAAATCTCAAACTGGCGTTAGCTGTAGCACGAGAGATGGGTTTACGGCTTTATCCGCTATCTAGCTACCCGTTGCATATTATGCCAGTCATGCGCGATCGCCCCAATTATCATATCCAAGCAAGGACTGTAGGCTACGACAAATTTTTGCACGCGGGGAAATGTACGGGTACACACCTGCATTTGGAAGTAGCGCCTGGGGTAATCGATTCTCTTGTGGCAGTTTCTTACAACTCTACAGCAGCAGAGCGAGAGGAACTACTGAATATTTACAACTTAGCGACGGCTTTTGACTCAGCGCTGATTTCTCTGGGGCGTGCTTGTCCCTTTTATGAAGGTGAGGCGATTGGACTTGCAGCACACACAATTCGTTATCGGGGTAGTGAAACCTTCGGCTGGGAGGGAGTATATACTTATTTGCAGCCTGTCGGTGGACTGATGCCTTATGCCCAGACGGTGGAAAGTTTAGTTGAGCAGCAATTTGCCCGTTATTATGCTTGGCTGCAAGCTTTAGATAAAGCCGGAATCGAGCGTCACTTGTTCTTAGAAGCGGGAGGAAGCTTACTTAAATCAGCTTGGAATCCCATCCGCCTGAACAAATTAGGGACTGTAGAAATTAGATGCATCGACAGCAATTATCCCTCGGTGATTGTGGGTATAATCGCACTGTTAGAAAAAGCAGCCCACCGCGTGAGAAGCGAAAACTTAAAAGTCATACCAAATCAGGAAATATACACTTTTGAAGTGGATGGAAATTACCTTTGGGTACCAGACTTTGCATATTTAAATGGTGAACTATTATATGCGGCTGCAACAGAAGGAGTGAAAAATCCCAAAGTTAAAGCTTACGTCGATTCTATTTTGCAGTTTGCCATTACAGATGGCGGCGAAGGCGCAAAGTATTTAACAAAATTGAGAACTCAATTAGATCGCTATCAAACTATAGAAGCCGATATTCTGCAAGAATTTACCCCCGCAACTGCTAAACTTACCCGCGATGAAGGTTTGCGTTTAGTAAGGGAGTGTTGTGACAAGTTAGAAGCACAAGTGTCATGGTTAGATACTCAGCATCCTCTCAAGTCCTTAGATGAAGAGGCTGCATTTTTGTGAAATTAGAAAAGAGCGATCGCATCTACAATATCAATCCAGATGCGATCGCTACCTTAGCCAAACCTTAATTAACCGATATTAACTTTCACAGTTTTTTGCTTCTCTGATACCAATTTCGGCATGGTTAGTCTGAGAATGCCATCTTTGTATTCGGCTTCTACCTTGTCATTTTCAATTTGGGTTGGTAATGGTATTACTCGTTGAAATCTTCCATAGCGGAACTCAGAGCGAGCTATACCTTTTTCTTCAGTCTTAGTTTCAGATTTGCGTTCACCGCTAATAGAAACTGCGTCGGCTGTGACTTCTACACTTATGTCTTTAGCTTCCAAGCCAGGGACTTCTAGCCTGAGTTGAATTGCTTCATCAGTTTCTTCCATTTCAGCAGCAGGAACGAAGCCAAATCCGATAGATTCACCACCATCGTTTGTTGGTACTAACCGATCGAAGAGGCGATTAATTTGCCGCTGTAAAGTATCAATATCGCGGAATGGTTCTATGCGTTCAATTTCCCGAAATGGGTCCCAACGAATGAGTGCCATATTATCACCTCATAAGCTGCAATCTTCAATTTTAGGAGGCTCAACATTAAGCTTATTTGCTGAGGAAAAATCTGAGGCTTTTTTCAATCAACTTTCTCTTTTTTAAAGCTTAATCTTTAGCTTCCTATTTAATAGGTTAAAGCAAGGTTCAAGCCTTATCGGTTCGGTTTTATGGCAACAATATATAGCAATATCCGTACCTATTAATAAGTGTGACGACTTGTTACAAAATATCAATAAGAGCTACAAGATCCCCGGCTTCTTTGAAGAAGTCGGGGATCTGAACACCCGCGATTGATTGTCAATTTATAGATTTATTTGCCGGAACCACCCAGTAATAGATGGTTTTGCCATCAACGTTTAATGTCTGTTGTGGTTTCCAATCACCCATATCAAAAGCGTGAGAAACAATCCGCGTACCCGGTTTAAGCTCTTTCAATAGTTTGGGACGGAGTTTCAGGTTGACTTCAGGCAACAAGTAGAGTGTGACTACTGTAGCGTCACTCAAATTAGTGTTAAACAAATCTTGCTGCACAAACTTGACGCGATCGCTTACTCCGGCTGTTTTGGCATTCTGATTAGCTTCTTGAATACGTTCTGGGTCAATATCTATACCAGTACCGCGCGTACCGTACTTTTTAGCGGCTGTAATCACAATTCGCCCATCACCACTACCAAGGTCATAAAGCACATCATTCTTACCCACTTTTGCAACTTTCAGCATTGCATCCACTACAGGTTGTGGAGTTGGCACATAAGGAACATCACCAGCACGTTCTTGAGGTTGAGTTGTGGTTGTATCTGTGGTTGTAGGAGTTGGTATTTCGGTCTGCTGAACAGTTACAGCAGGTTGTTGTGTTCTAGATTCCAAGTCTTGCTGTTGAGTTGTGCATCCAGCAATTCCCAAGCTAGCAACACTGACCCCTGTAGCTAATACAAGCAAATTTTTTGCGAAATTCATCACTGTTCTCCTGTTCGATTTTGGTATTTGGAATGTTGAGTTATTTAGGCTTGATCTTGGCGGTAGCTATTCCACAGCAGTAGCGGTATACCTGCCACCACAACTCCAACTCCGACCAATGCTCCTACACCTGTGTAAACTAAGCTGGAGTAAAGTAAGTAGGCGCAGACTGCACAAAAAAGTAACGGTGTAAACGGATAAAACGGGACGCGAAACGATCGCGTCATCTGGGGTTCGCGTTGTCGCAACACTAGCAGCGATATTCCTGAAAGCAAGAAGAAAAACCAAAATACTGGGGCGGTGTAATCCACCATTGTCTCAAAACCTTTGCGGGTAAGCGTACCCAAAACAACCAGCGCTAAAGCGATCGCACCTTGCAAAAGTAACGCATAGCTAGGGGTGCTAGGTCGTTGTTGCCAGCGTCCCATAAAACCAAACAGCGAAAAATCCTGACCCAAAGCGTAATTAGTCCGCGCCCCGGTAAAAATTGTGGCGTTGGTTGCCCCTAAGGTAGAAACTGCAATCAGTAGACTGACAAAAAAAGCCCCAGGTTCACCCCAAAGCGATCGCATTAAATCTGCGGCTACGGCTTCCGATTTAGCCATGTTTGCTAACCCCAATCCTCGCAGGTAAGCCCAATTGATCAGCAGATAAATAACAGTGATAATACCAATACTGAGTAAAAGCGATCGCAGGATATTGCGTCGTCTATTTTGAATTTCTGCGGCAATGTAAGCGGCTTCGTTCCAGCCGCCGTAGGACAAGAGAACAAATACCATTGCCAGTCCCCAAGTACCTGATGATGTAGATTCTACCGGGACAGCGGTATTAGGTATGGCAGTTAATCCCAGAATTACCACCAGCAACAAACCTAAGACTTTAGCCGCACTCAAAAGATTTTGCGTCCATTTACCTTGTTTCAGACCGACAATATTTAAAGCCGTTAAAAGTGCGATCGCTATTGCTGCATAAATAGATGGTGAAAATGTCCCTAAACGCCATATCTGAGAGGCATAATCACCAAAAACAAATGCTAACAGTGCAATAGAACCGGTTTGAATTACCGTCATTCGTGCCCAAGCGAATAAAAAAGCCAGTCCCCGCCCAAAAGCACGCTTTAGGTAATAGTAAACACCGCCAACATCAGGATAAGTTGTTGCCAATTCTGCGTAGCATAATGCTCCTACCAAAGACACTACACCACCGATCAGCCAGAACAGCAGGACAGCAAGATCGCTACCTGCATAATTCGCCACTAAAGCAGGGGTTTGAAAAATCCCCGCCCCAATGACAATTCCTACTATTAGCGCCACAGCGTCTGGTAATGTTAGCGATTGCTTGGGTGCTGCTATTTCCGGCGATCCTAACTCCTCAATTAAACTGTAAGATTTGCGTCTACTCACTGTGACTCCTAATTGATGTTGAGCAATCAATGGGGATTCTGCTTTTTAGTGTCATCGTCATTTACGGCAAAAGAAGAACCCTCCTTTTGGATACTCAAAACTTGAGAAAGCATTACGGTTCAGTTAAAACTCATGGTTATTGTCATGCTCAAAAAATGAGAATCTGCAATCAACCATTTAGTACGTTTGTATTTTTTTTGAAAGCCAATAAGATTGCTGCTGGCAATGATTAATTTAGTTATTTGCCCAAGTTTAAAAAACAATATTTCTATCTAAAGTATTTATTTTCATTACTACATCTACAAAAAGACAGATACAGTGTTTATTTCTAAAGATAGAAATAAATAACCTAATTGTTTCTTAGCATTTAGCGAGAAAGCACAAAATGGGATGATTGCCCAAAACAGGCAATATATTTTAAAGTTAGGAAAACATAATAATCAAACTCTAAAATCCCAAAAAATAATATAAATTCTTCTCTATCTTCTGGTTGTGATATTTATCTCAAGCGATAGAAACAATTTGAAGTTTTTATAGATAAATTAAGTACATACCAGATGAGATTTTCTGAGGAATTTATGAATATTATTGCTTGGGTTGTTTTAGGACTTCTAGCTGGTGCGATCGCGAAAGCAATTTATCCAGGTTATCAGGGTGGCGGAATTCTCTCGACAATGGTTTTAGGTATTGTCGGAGCTTTCATTGGTGGAAGTCTTTACACACTTTTACAAACAGGAACTCTACAATTAACTGCCGCTGGTGCTGGTTTTAGTCTGACAGGTCTTTTTATAGCTGTACTTGGTGCAATTATTGCCATTTACCTATGGGGACTGTTGAGCAGAAGCAGCAGGGTCTAGTTTGAATTGGCAGGTCAAAAAGTAGAGAAGCAAGTCACTTTAACCACATCATTGTTTCAGGAAGAAAAGCGACATGTTTTTTCATAAAAAAGAACCGATTCACGCAGTAAACGTTAGTGATGCCAATCCTCGTTTTGCGCAGTTACTCCTAGAACAGTTTGGTGGAGCCACAGGAGAACTTTCAGCTGCTCTACAATACTGGGTGCAATCTTTCCATGTCGAAAATGCTGGCATTAAAGATATGCTGCAAGACATTGCGATCGAGGAGTTTAGCCATTTAGAAATGGTGGGTAAACTCATCGAGGCTCATACCAAAAATACAGATCAAACAGAGGCTTATAAGAGTACTCTCTTTGCTGTCCGAGGAATAGGCCCTCATTTTCTAGATAGCCAGGGTAATGCTTGGACTGCAAGTTATTTGAACGAGGGTGGAGATGTGGTACGTGACCTGAGAGCGAATATTGCAGCCGAAGCTGGAGCACGTCAGACTTACGAAGAGTTGATCAAACTAGCAACAGATGATGGAACTAAAAAGACTTTGGTACATCTGTTAACTAGAGAAATATCTCATACCCAGATGTTTATGAAAGCATTAGATTCTCTGGGTAAATTGACAGATCCAATATTTGGTAATATTCAGCCTGATGAAACTGTTGCTCTCTACTACAACCTATCTACAAATGGTAATGGTCATGATGAGCGCGGCCCTTGGAATTCCGAGCCAACATTCAAATACATTGCCGATCCGCTGCAAAAGCACTCCTAATTAACTGAATTAGGAGAATAAGATGAGCCAGTTAGAAGTTAACTCACTGGCTCATTTTTCAGGCGAAAATTTAGAATTTAAATTATGGAGAATTAACTAGTGATTGTTAATGCTACACCCAATGGTTGGGAAATTATTTATCATCGGGCACACGCTTTATTAGCAGCTCAATTAGCGGGACAGTGGCGGCGCAAAAATGCTCCAGCAAGGTTATATGAAACCTTAGCTGCAATTTCCCACCATGACGATTTAGAGAAAGAATGGGAAGAGGATATTTTAACTGAAGCTGGTGCGCCAATGGACTTCACCCTAAGTCAAGACACCGATGTAAAGAAAATTGCTAATTTGGTGAAAAATGCTCGCTATCGGGGAAGATGGGTAGCTTTATTAATTTCTAAGCACATGAGTCGGCTCCATGAGTCAAAACGTGGCGAGATTCCAGAATTAGACAAATTTTTAGATGAGCAATTGGAGAATCAAGAACTTTGGCAAAAGGAATTGGGTATTGACAAGACAGATGTAGATGCTGCTTATGCATTTATGCAATGGTGCGATCGCTTATCTCTGATTCTGTGTCAACAAGAACTACCTGCTGATGAGCGATGGTTAGAAATTAGCAAAGGCCCTGACGAAGAACGTTACGACATTATGCAGCGCAGCGATTCCTTGGTAACAGTCAAACCTTGGCCTTTTGAGGATGAGAAATTTACAGTCAATATAGAAGCTTGCGATGTATCACAATTGAAATTTAAAAGCAGCACTGAACTTTCTCAAGCACTCCAAGAAGCCCCCATCAAAATATTGGAGTGGACGTTTGTGAAGAGTTAGACAAAAATAAGGCAGAAGGCAGGAGGACAAGGGAAGGGAGAAATAACTATAAGTCTTGACTCTTGTCTTTTGACTCTCTTCAAGTAATATTTTTATGGCTTAGTTGCGTTATACACATTGCAATACCTTTTTCGTAATAAGCAGCTTCGTTAATAAAAACTGGGTACACAGTGAAGTCGCCTTCATAAACAATTTCCTTACCCTCAAAGGTTAAAAAAATTGGCTCTCCCGGATGAAGTGCTTGATAATCCCTAAATTGCAGTTGAGGATGAATCATTGCCTGCATTTCTCCTAACTCATTTCTGGGATAATCGATTGTTTGAATACTGTGATAAACGCTGATGGTATCTTTTCCTAGCGGCGGATTTCCTTGATTATAGGCTTCTAAATAATCTAAAATTGCGCAAACAATTTCTTCAGTTTCCTGAAATAAGGCAGCATCCAACACATTTTGAGCAACTGCACCAACTTCCAGGGTACAGCCAAATTCACAAATAGAATCTAGATGAGGTCTGTCTTGATTTCTACTTGTTGAATATAGTACTTTAACTTTTGGATTTATTGATGTGAGATAAGCTGCTAATCGAATATTTAATAAATTCTCATTAGCTAAAATAATAGACAGTCCCATATTAGCTGTAGAACTGTGTAAATCAATCACAAAATCTGCTGGCTGGCTACCTTGATCGCCAAAGGTTTGATAAATTATCTTTGCTTGTTGTGCTTCATAGCTAGACAAATTAGGGTTTTCTAAATCTTGGCGGAGAAAACAGCGATTCAGGTCAGTATCAACATACCTTTTACCGATCGCATACGCTTTAGGATTTGCAATCAGCGTCAGACTTTCAAAACTTGAGCGCTGAATTAGATGAGGCGATCGCTCAAATTTTTTGACTAAATAAATTCCTGTCAGTTCATTTCCGTGAGTTCCACCGACAATCACAACACGCTTGATTTTGCTCATACTTATAGCGATCGCCCCAATAAACCTACACGTTACACGAATCTTGACTAACCGTCTTTATCTGTAACTATAAAAGGAAAGCAACTATATTGAAGATACTTTTGTAACAAGTACACTATATATAAAAAATATAGTAGTCATACTAAGCAATGGAACTTCGACATCTGCGCTACTTTATTGCTGTGGCTGAAGAAAAGAATTTTAGCTACGCAGCTCAACGTCTGCATATAGCCCAACCTCCCCTCAGCCAGCAGATTAGCGCCCTCGAAGATGAAATCGGTGTGAAACTGCTCGATCGCAAAAAGCGTCCGCTACAACTTACATCTGCGGGACAAGTATTTTTAGAAGAAGCACGGTTAGTTTTAACTCAACTCGAACGTGCAATTTTACAAACACAACGAGCCAGTCGCGGCGAAATTGGACAATTGGTAGTTGGTACTAACAGTTCAATTGCTAATAGCCTTTTACCCGATCTGCTGCGAACATTCCGCGATCGCTTTCCTCATGTAAAACTAGTCTTACGCGAACTCACAGCTTCCGAACAGATTCAAGAACTGCATAATCGCCGTCTTGATATTGGATTTGACCGCTTACCCCATTCTCATCAACAGGATGCTACCTTGAGCTATCTGCCAATTGTGCGCGAGTCTTTGGTGATTGCATTACCTCAAACACATCCCCTCACCACCCAAGCGGAAATTCCTCTCAAAGCAATAGCTGATGAGCCTTTTGTTTTACCTTCCCCAGAAATCGTTCCTTCCTACACTGAGATTATTAACCTCTGTCAGCAAGCTGGTTTTTTCCCTAAGGTAGTGCAAGAAGCAACTTGGATGATTACCGTTCTCAGTTTAGTTGCTGGCGGTGTAGGAGTTGCACTTCTACCTAGCAATGTTCAAAATCTTCAACGCACAGGTGTCGTTTACAGACCTATCAAAGGTGCAAATCTTATACGAGAGATTGTAGTCGTGTGGCGACAAGAAGATTCTTCACCTGTGTTGCAGGAATTTCTTAATGTAATTCGTGAGCTGACCGCCTTTGATCCCTAAATTTAGCAACAAGATATTAGCTTTTGTATATCTTAAGTAAAAGCAATTATTTGTCTAAATGAAACAAAAAACACCCGGGAGTGTTGCCGTGTTTCCACCCCAGGTGCTTTTCGTTTTAACTTGCTCCTCACACACAAATAAACAATATCACCCGTTCTATTAATAGTTGGTATTCTAGATAACAATTTTAGAAAATCTTAAAACATTGTTACAAGTCTACGCGATCGCGATTTTAAATGCTGGTTGTACAGCAGCGATCGTCTCATACTTTGGTGTCACACTCCAACCATATTGGCATAGCAAAGTTGCTAAAATCGGCAATCTAAAATCAAAACTAGTCAAGGTTTAAAATTTGCTGAAAAATAAGACAAGTCAGAAAATTCGTCCACAATTACCACTATTCCATTTATATGAGTCTTTTTTGTCTAGTTCACGGTGCTTTTCAAGGTGCCTGGTGTTGGAATTTGCTAATTCCCTACTTAGAAGCGCAGGGTCACAAAACTGTAGCAATGGATTTGCCAATTGAAAATGCATCTACTACTTTGTCTCAATTTGCGGATGCAGTTATTCAAGCGCTGCCAAAAACTGATGATGATATTGTGCTAGTTGGTCACTCAATGGCTGGTACGATAATTCCTCTGGTTGCAGAAGTGGTAAAAGTGCGTCAACTAGTGTTTGTAGCAGCGCTGATCCCATCTCCTGGAATCAGTACACTCGACCAATTTGCTCATCATCTTGATTCGGAGATGCTCAAATCATTCAATTACCAGGCAAAAGACCCTACTAAACTCGAACAATTCCACAATGAGCCTGATATGTTTGAACCAGCTTCCGTAGGGCAAGATTTTTCTGACGCAGCAGTATTAAGGGGTTTTTTCTATCATGATTGTCAACCGGATGTGGCACAGTGGGCAATCGCGAAAAGGCGTTCGCAACAATCTATGGCATATATTTTTGAAATGAATCCTCTCAAAGCTTTGCCTTCAGTTGAGTGTAAATATATTGTTTGTACCAATGACCGAATACTGTCTCCTGCATGGTCACGTTACGCTGCACGCAAGCGCTTAGGAGTTGATGCCATTGAGCTAGCTGCTGGCCATTGCCCGCATCTGTCTTGTCCTGAGCTTCTGGCCTCTTTATTAACTAGCAATTAAAAGGAAACGGGGAACAGGCAAGGGGTAACAGAGAAATCCCCATAATTAAAATCGCCTAACCCAGCAGGTAAGATGAAAATGGCGCGATATTAGTCAGATGCATAGCTTCATACCCCCAAAACGCTTTTTTCCCTACCTCAGTTGGACTGACATCCAAGCGATGCCAGATAAGGAAAATGTGGTAATTATCCAACCAGTAGGAGCAATTGAACAACATGGCCCCCATCTACCGCTAATTGTCGATGCTGCAATCGGCGTTGGAGTGTTGGGGAAAGCCTTGGCAAAACTTGACTCTAGTATTCCTGCTTATGCTTTGCCCAGTATTAACTATGGTAAATCCAACGAACACTGGCACTTTCCCGGCACGATTACCCTGAGTACAGAAACACTCACGGCAATCATTATGGAGGTGGGAGACAGTATTTATCGTGCTGGATTTAGAAAATTAGTGTTGATGAACTCCCACGGCGGACAGCCTCAAGTCATGCAAATGGCAGCGCGGGATTTACACGTTAAGTATGGTGACTTTTCGGTATTTCCTTTGTTTACATGGCGTGTGCCTAATATTACTAAAGAATTACTCACTCCCAAGGAAGCAAAATTAGGTATGCACGCCGGAGATGCTGAAACTAGTCTGATGTTGGCACTTTTACCAGAGCAGGTAAAACTAGATAAAGCTGTGGCTGAGTATCCGCCAGAACAATCTCAAAGTAATTTGCTGAGTTGGGAAGGTCAATTACCTGTGGCTTGGGTAACGCGGGATATCAGCAAAAGCGGAGTCATTGGCGATCCTATACCTGCTACCAAAGAAAAAGGCGATCGCATCCTCGAATCTGTCTCTGATGGTTGGGTACAAGTAATTTGCGATATTTATAATTTTCGACCACCCCAAATTGGTTAATTGGTACGTCTAAATACATGATTTCCGAAGTTCGTAACTAATTAGTACCAATTTGAAAAATGATTGCGACAGATAGATCATCGCCCAAAAGCTTGGTTAAATTTCAGTTTAAGTTTTCTACTTCAATTATTGTTTTCTGATATTTATGAAAAAACAATAATTAGTTACTACCATATATACTTTCGTTCTCCTGAAAAGGTGGACTCTTTTACTGACATACTATGCAAATAGGTAACTCAGGTGTCATACTTAGATAAATCACGAGATATTGTTTGCCTAAGTAATACATTCAAGTGAGAAAGCATGAGTAATACTTCCAATTTAATTCCAGAATTTGAAAAATTATTTAGAGAAAAATTAAAACTAAATAATTGTAGGTTTCGCAAGAAAAGACAAGAGAATAATTATGAAATTACTACTCCCGGCAATGATATTTTTTTAATGCATTGGGATGAATTTCCTGAAATTAAACTGATATATCAGCTTGTAGGAAGACCGACAAAGCAGACTATAGTTTATGAGCGGGCTATCCGTTCACACATCAATTCTTGCGTAAGTAATATCCAGGAAAGCAGCAAAATTACTGCTATATAAAATCAATGCTCGGTTCTAAGTGAACCGAGCACCATTGAGTGAAGGCGAAAAAGCCTACATCAATTTACAAGATTCCCCAAAAATGAAGGAAGCCTTGTCCAGAAAAAACTTTAATCAAAACGACTGTTCCCATTTTCACTTTGGGGAGTGAACCCAAAACGTGCAGCGTTGCGGTCATCTAAAACAGGAGCTATAGGTTTGTTAAAACCTGTCATGACTAAAACTCCAATCTATTGCAGTATAAGAGTTGCCATTGTCTGTAAGGTAACGTAACAGATATATATAAGAATTTAATTTTTAGCTAAAGCTATAAATAGAGACAAAGGCTGAAGCTGATAAGAAATATTTATTATGTCTATAAGCAGCCCAAATGTTACATTTCTTAATATCGTTTAATACTCTGTTAGGATTTGCTTAGATAGCAATCTAATTACGATTGCAAGGAAAAGTAACCTCTTATGCTCAAGCAAGGTATTTCACTGGCAGAGGCAGCAAAACGTCTAGGCATGAGTCAGAGTGATTTGTATGTGGCTGTGCAGAAAGGTCAAATCCCTACTTTTAGAAGAGATAGAAGAACTGTAATTACTAGTGGAGCATTAAGAGAATATCAAATTAGGCAATGTTCTAACTCTGATTACAAACTCTCTTGATTCTAAGTCTAGATTACATATCAATCTAATCCTAACTATAGTAGCGTCACAGGTGCAGTCTTTACACTTGCTTACACTTTGGTTAGAAACTTGTGTAAAGCTGTACTATCTGATTCAGATCGGCGGAAACAGCCCCTCCGGCTTCTCTCTGCGTTTAAAATCGCTATGAATTGAGATAAAGCGTTACTAAGCTTAGGCTTTTGAGGCTGTTTGTTTATCAGCCGAAGCGCATATATTTAATGGTTGAGCCGATCGCAAAACTGCTTCCAACAATCCCGGAAACAGCACCTCTAAATCCTCACGTCGCAATCTATTGATGTGCTGGGTTCCTTCTTTATGAGTTAATACTACCCCCGACTCCCGCAAAATCTTAAAGTGATTTGACATGGTTGATTTGGCGATCGCAAAATCAAACCCAGCACAGCACTGCTCCCCCTGAGTCGCTAGAAGCCGCACAATCTCTAGCCTTACCGGATCGCCTAAGGCATATAGCACTCCTGCTAAAGAAATATCTTTTCGATCTGGATGATACAAAAATCTCATAGTTGCACTATCTCATAAAATCGCATATATTTTACTTATTCGATAATATCGAATAATAGAATTAAATCAGGAGGACGATTATGTCATCCGTTACAAATGTCACGGAAGCCACATTTAAGCAAGAAGTCCTTGAAAGCCAAGTTCCCGTCTTAGTAGACTTTTGGGCACCTTGGTGCGGCCCTTGCAGAATGGTCGCTCCGGTTGTCGATGAGGTCGCTACCGAATACGATGGCCAGGTGAAAGTGGTGAAACTGAACACAGATCAAAATCCCACCGTCGCCAGTCACTATGGTATTCGGAGTATTCCCACGCTCATGGTATTTAAGGGAGGCCGACAAGTCGATACGGTCGTGGGAGCCGTGCCCAAAACCACTTTGACTAAGACTTTAGCACAGCATATTTCCCAAAGTTAACCGCTTAGAGTGGGCTAATTATAAGACTTGAGTGGGGGGAATCTTTGTTTCTTCAAAATCAAGGGTCAAGGGTTAAGAGTCAAGAGTCCAGGGTCAAGAGTCATTGGTTATTTCTCCCCACACTCCCCACCCTCTCCCACACTCCCTTCCCTTGTCTTTCCTTCTCTCCCAGGAGAATCAAATGGACTTAAAATTACAAGGTAAATCCGCGCTGGTGAGTGGCTCAACCGCAGGTATTGGTTTAGCCATTGCACAAGCGCTGGTACAAGAAGGTGCATCAGTCATAGTTAATGGGCGATCTGCTGCACGGGTTACAGAAGCGATCGCTAAAATTCAGCACAGTCATCCGCAAGCTAAAGTTTCGGGTGTAGTTGCGGATTTAGGGACACAAGAAGGAATTAAGCAACTATTTGCGGAAGTTCCTCACGTCGATATCTTGGTTAACAATCTCGGAATTTACGAGCCAAAAGGATTTTTTGATATCGCTGACGAAGACTGGTTGAATATATTTGAGGTTAACGTACTTAGCGGTGTTCGTTTAAGCCGGCAATATCTGCAAAAGATGCAGCAGCAGAATTGGGGGCGAATAATTTTTATTTCCAGTGAGTCTGCGGTGCAGATTCCTGTAGAAATGATTCACTATGGCATGACCAAGACATCTCAGCTAGCGATCGCCAGAGGTTTAGCAGAGATGAGTGTAGGTACTGGGGTAACGGTGAACTCTGTATTACCAGGGCCGACTCGCTCAGAAGGTGTGGAAGAATTTATCACCCAGATAGCGCAAGAACGCGGTGTTACTCCCAGCGAAGCCGAGGCAGAATTTTTCCGGACTCTGCGTCCCACTTCCCTGCTCAAACGCTTTGCAACTTGTGAAGAAGTCGCCGCGATCGTCGTTTACCTAGCTAGTCCTCTGGCTTCGGCAACTAATGGCGCCGCTTTACGTGTAGATGGTGGCGTGATTCGGTCGATTATTTAGTCTATTTTTCCCCATTATTTTAGAGATCTGACCAATGAATAATAGTATTAACTTGTTTTCTCCCTACCAATTGGGTGACTTAGAACTGCCCAACCGCATAGTTATGGCTCCCTTAACTAGACAAAGAGCAGGTAAGGGAAACGTACCGCATTCACTAAATGCTACATACTACGCTCAACGCGCTTCTGCTGGACTGATTATTGCAGAAGCAACTCAAATTTCACCTCAAGGACAGGGATATCCTAATACACCAGGTATTTATTCAGCCGAACAAGTAGCGGGCTGGAAATTAGTCACCGATGCCGTGCATCAGCAGGGAGGAAGAATTTTTCTACAACTGTGGCACGTAGGTAGGATTTCTCACCCTGACTTTCAACCAGATGGGGCATTACCTGTAGCACCTTCTGCGATCGCGCCTAAAGGTGAGGCATTCACCTACGAGGGGTCTAAACCTTTTGTCACTCCTCGTGCTTTAGAAACCTCAGAAATTCCAGAGATTGTCGAACAATACCGTCAAGCAGCAATAAATGCTCTAGCAGCTGGGTTTGATGGCATAGAAATTCACGCAGCTAACGGTTATTTAATTGACCAATTCCTCCGGGATGGTACGAATCAACGTACAGATGAGTATGGGGGCAGTATTGAGAACCGCGTCAGATTCTTACTAGAGATAATAGAGGCAGTCACTAGCGTCTGGGATGCTAACCGGGTAGGGGTACGCCTTTCTCCTAGCGGCACATTTAACGATATGCGTGACTCCAATCCCTTCGAGACATTTGGTTACATCGCGCAAGTACTCAACCAATTTAATTTAGCCTATCTGCATATCGTTGACTCCACAGATGCAGATATCAAATATGGTGGGACAGCGGTACCAACTAATTATTTACGGGAAAAGTATACAGGTACGCTGATTGCCAGTGCCGGTTATACCCGTGACAAAGGCAATGCTGTCTTAGCTAACAAAGAAGCCGATTTAGTCGCCTTTGGCACTCTATTTATCGCAAATCCGGATTTACCCCGACGCTTTGCTTTAAATGCACCGTTGAATCAACCAGATCCAGAAACATTTTATGGTGGTGGCGAACACGGATATACAGACTATCCGTTTTGGTCGGCTACTGGCGAACAAGTAGTTAGTTTATAATGACTGCGATGTAATGGGAAGCAACCTTTTACACCGAAAAAGCATTTAGTCCGGCAACAAAAAGCGCTATAACAGCGTAGGAACTTCAACAATCAGGAGAATCTCATGAGTGTTATTACACAAACACAAGCTCTAGATGTACCCAGTGCTATTCTCAAGCGCCGATCGATTAAAACTTTTAAATCAGACCCTATAGCCCCAGAACTGCTCAAGCAACTAGTAGAGTTAACGGTAGCCGCACCCAGCAGTTTTAATATCCAAGACTGGCAAATTATCCTTGTGCAAGATGAAGCACAAAAGGCGGCATTATCAGCAGCATCTTGGAATCAACAACAAATTATCCAAGCACCTGTAACATTTGTGTTTGCTGCCAATCCCAAGGCTGGAGAAGAAGACTTGACTCCAATTTATGAAAAGGCGCTGGAAACTGGTGCATGGAATGAAGGTACAATCAACTACTTTAAAAATGCCATACCGCAATTTCAAGCTGGCTTAGGAGACAAGCAACGCGAATATGCGATCAAAGATGCAATCATTGCGGCTACCCATTTAGTACTCGCAGCCGAAAGTTTAGGTTTATCCACCTGCTTTATGAATGGTTGGATTGAGGATCAAGTGAAGGCGGTAATTGGTGCAGCAGACGATCCAGATTTAGCGATCGCAGTTTTAGTACCCGTTGGCTATGCCGCAGAACCACGCCTCAATCCGGGTCGCTTGCCTTTATCTGCTAACGTTTCTGTAGATACAATCGGCAACCCATATCAGGGGTAATTCTGAATTGTAGAAATTCAACCGCAGATAAACGCAGATAATTATCTGTGTTTATCTGTTCCCTTCCCAAATCCCTTAAAAACCATGTCCCTAGCCTCGTTTTTAGCACGTCGTTCGCTTCACTATGGCTGGCTTGTCGCAGGTTTAACATTCTTAGCGTTATTAGTAGCAGCCGGAATTCGGTCTGCACCTGGAGTTTTGATCGTACCCTTGGAGCAGGAGTTTGGCTGGAGTAGAGCTACTATATCCTTGGCAATTTCCCTCAACTTAGTCCTCTATGGACTAATTGGCCCGTTTGCGGCTGCGGTTATGGAGCGCATGGGTATTCGCCGGACAATGGTATTCGCCCTGGCTTTTATCGCTCTTGGTGTTGGCTTAACAACTTTCATGTCAGCTTCCTGGCAGTTAGTCTTGCTTTGGGGAATCATTGTCGGTAGTGGTAGCGGAGTCATCGCCTTAGTATTAGGTGCGGTTGTTGTCAATCGTTGGTTTGTGGAACGGCGGGGTTTGGTTCTGGGAATTCTGACGGCCAGCACAGCTACCGGACAATTGGTATTTCTGCCGATGTTAGCGTCGGTTGTGGAAAGGTTTGGATGGCGAACAGCTACTTTAGCTCTAGCTGGTATTGCACTTTTAGTTACTCCCGCGATCGCTTTATTCATGCGCGATCGCCCTGCGGAAGTTGGCTTACGACCTTTTGGCGATTATAGCGAAACTGTAGAAGTCATACCGCCAAAAGTCAATTCCATCACTTCAACACTCACCAAACTTTGGCAGGGACTTAAATCCAGAGATTTTTGGTTGTTATTTAGTAGTTTTTTTATCTGTGGTGCCAGCACTAACGGACTCATTGGTACTCATCTAATTCCCGCTTGTATCGATCATGGTATCCCTGAAGTTAAAGCTGCGGGACTGCTGGCGATTATGGGAATCTTTGATTTTATCGGGACAACTATCTCCGGTTGGTTGTCCGATCGCTGGAACAATCGCTACTTACTTTGCTGGTACTATGGTCTGCGGGGTATATCCTTAATTTTTCTTCCCTTCAGTTTTCACTTCTCATTCTACGGACTTTCAATCTTTGCAATCTTCTACGGACTCGACTGGATTGCTACAGTACCGCCCACAGTTCGCCTTGTAGCCAACGCCTTCGGTAAAGAGAATGTCGGTGTCATGTTCGGCTGGATTGTTGCAGGACATCAACTCGGTGCAGCTACAGCCGCCTTTGGAGCCGGAGCGCTAAGAACCTGGCAGGGTAGTTATCTGCAAGCATTTATTTTTTCGGGTGTTCTTTGCTTAATAGCCGCAGTCTTAGTGCTGCGAATTGGTCAAAGTCCTACTAAGAATAATTCACAGCTATCTTCAGCCACAATTAATCCTTAGTTAGCAAAAGGAAAATCGCACCTATGCCAGAAACAGCTTTGATAGTCGGAGCAGGTAATGGACTCAGTGCTTCTATCGCTCGCTTATTTGCAAAAGAAGGGCTGAACATAGCCTTAGCTGCTCGCCGCATTGAGAAACTGACTCAGCTGAGTAGTGAAATTGGAGCGGTTAGCTTTGCTGCTGATGCTTCCAAACCAGAGGAGGTAGATCGGTTATTTGTCGATGTTGAAAATAAACTGAGTGCCCCGACAGTTGTTGTTTACAATCCTAGTTTTCGAGTTCGCGGATCTTTAATTGATTTAGATCCTCACGAAGTTGCAACAACTTTAGACATCACTGCTTACGGAGGCTTTTTAGTTGGCCAAGCTGCCGCTAGAAGGATGTTACAGCAGGGGGGCGGTGCTATCTTTTTTACTGGAGCCTCAGCCAGCGTTAAAGGTTATGCACAATCTGCACCTTTTGCGATGGGCAAATTTGCATTACGGGGTTTAGCTCAAAGCATTGCCAGGGAACTAGCACCGAAGAATATCCATGTGGCGCATTTTGTAATTGATGGAGCCATCCGTTCCACAGAACGCCAAGATCCAGCAGATAATCCTGATAGTACCCTCGATCCGGATGCGATCGCCCAAACTTACCTCAACATCTTAAATCAACCCCGCAGCGCTTGGACTTGGGAAGTAGAATTGCGTCCTTGGGTCGAGCGTTTTTAATCAAGTTTCCCAGATTTTTACCGAGCTACTAAATATGAAAATAGATTTCGGTATAACTGCCACTGATTACGCCAAACACCGCGCTGGTTTTCCCAGTTCCTTATTTGACAGACTATCTAAATACGGTATTGGTTTACCAGAGCAAAACATTGTTGACCTCGGTACAGGAACAGGAACCTTAGCACGAGGCTTTGCTACTAGAGGCGCGAAGGTGATTGGCATAGACCCATCAGTATCACTTGTAGAACAAGCAAAGCAATTAGACCAAGCTGCCCAGGTTCAGGTAGAGTATCGCATAGCAACTGCGGAAAATACTGGTTTACCAGATGCTAGCGTTGATGTGGTGACTACTGGACAATGCTGGCATTGGTTTGACCGTCCCCGCGCTGTGCAGGAAGTCAAGCGGATTTTAAGAGCTGATGGTTATATTGCGATCGCTCATTTTGATTGGATACCTTTAAAAGGTAATGTAGTTGAAGCTACAGAAAAACTGATAGAAGCTCACAATCCCCAATGGAAAATGGGCGGCGGTAGTGGTTTACATCCCCAGTGGTTAAGAGACATTGCTGAGGGAGGATTCCGGGAAATTCAAACATTCTCCTATGATGTCTTTGTACCTTACACTCATGAGAATTGGCGCGGACGGATACGTGCTAGCGCTGGTGTAGGAGCCAGTATCACCCCAGAACAAGTAGAAGTATTTGACCAGGAATTAGCAACATTACTGCAAGAGAAATATCCTACACCAATTTTGCAGGTTCACCATAGAGTTTGGGCTGCAATTGCTAAATTACCAGATTCATAAACTACATCAGTCGGCAGCACGAGATACGTCAGATTAGGTAGAGATAATTCAAATTGCTCAAAAATTAAATTTTTCCTTCCGCCTTCTGCCTTTTACTTAATCATAAAATTCAGGAAAAATAACCATGATTGACCTTTATTATTGGACAACTCCCAACGGTCATAAAATCACAATGTTCTTGGAAGAAGTTGGAATTCCTTACAACATTATTCCGGTAAATATTGGTGCTGGCGAGCAATTCAAGCCAGATTTTCTTCAGATTTCACCTAACAATCGCATCCCTGCAATTGTTGATAATGAACCGACAAATGGTAGTGCGCCGATTTCTGTGTTTGAGTCTGGTGCAATTCTGTTGTATTTAGCAGAAAAAACTGGGAAGTTGATTCCGCAAGATGTACACCAACGCGTAGAAGTTTTACAATGGCTATTCTGGCAGATGGCAGGTTTAGGGCCAATGGCTGGACAAAACCACCACTTTAGCCAATACGCACCAGAAAAAATTGACTATGCCATTAACCGCTATGTCAAAGAAACAGGACGCTTGTATGCAGTGTTAGATAAACGATTGGCAGATAGAGAATTTGTCGCTGGCGATTATTCCATTGCTGATATTGCCGCTTATCCTTGGATTGTGCCTTATGAAATTCAAAGCCAGAACCTAGAAGATTTTCCCAATCTGAAGCGCTGGTTTGAGACGATTAAGGCACGTCCGGCAACAATTCGCGCTTATGAAAAGGCAGAAGCTTTCAAAAACCAGGCATTAGATATTGAAAAGGCACGGGAGTTATTATTTAATCAATCTGCACAGACTGTTCAACGTTGAGCCTGATATCTAAAACTCTAGCTTGCTGTTTTCGTATAACCTCAGTCGTGTACCAAATTGCCATCAAAAGTAGTATCTGTAATTGCAACAGATATTGGCACGCTTCCCTCGTCAAAGTCTTTATGAAGGGAAGCGATTTCATTAATCTCAACCTATTACAACAAGCTGCAAATGAGTAAGTAAGTTGGCAAGAAAAATTTCATGTACTACGTAAAGAGTTTCAGCGCCAGCCTTTCTCTATTAATAAAGCATTTGCCCAAGCTGCATCAGTTGCTGATAGTGGTGGTACGGGATCGGAAGTATAATCGAGTTTGAGATCGTAACCTGCGCGATCGTATATGTCACTTAACAACTTCTGTAAATCAATAATGGGTTCGCGATCGCCCGCCCGCAAAGGAAGGGGAAATGGCGGGATCGCATCCTGTAGGTTAAAAGCATAGAGATCGGCACTGGGACGGCAGTCTCCGCGACTGACTAAAATTCGGTAGTGATTTTGATTACCGTTGGCAAATACTGGCATGGGTTCCCAAACCCGGAGTAAATCAATTTCCACCAGATGAGTAGAACTTCCTAAGACTAATTTCTGGGTGTTCTAAGTAGGGGTCTATTCCGGGGAAAGGAGAAGGCATGATCGAGATAGCGATTCTCAAAGATCTGTCAAGGGTTAAGCTATAACCTATTTAAACTGTAACTAATTAGGATACTTATACCAATTCAAATAATGTTTGCGACACATCAATATATTCTAGAGCGCACAGCATTGCTGTGCCCCTAGCATCTGTAACATTCTTTTTTCAAATTGGTATTAGCCCTCTTTTATCACTACGGGGAGAGAATAATAGTCTACCCAATCTGAACCTTAGACAAAATCATCAATTGAGCGATCGCATGATCATTTTCTCATTTAACTTAGCTTGTTGATAAATAACCCAATAATAAGACTTAGGGATTATTCTCTGCTGAAAGTAACAAAAGAGGGATTAGATTTATTAGGAAAATTGAAAATAATCAAAAACTAACCACAAATGAATGCCGATAATTATCTATGTTTATCTGCCTTCATCTGTGGTTTGATATCCAAAGGATTGGCTTAATACAAGAAGCATGTTGGTATAAGAAGCGATCGCACAGAATGCAACAGCCTGAAAACTGCGGTAATTAATTACAATTAACTGACTGTAATTACTGTTCCGAAACTCTCATTCGCTAACCTGTTAACTGCGGAGACGGCATAAGTTCCCGGCCCTACAGTAGCAAAGTTTGTTCCAGCAGATAAAACTCGCTGAATTACCCAATTATCCCCAGTTTGCCGATAAAGTGCCCAAGAACGAACTGGTTGATTATCACCAGGTTGCCAATTGAGTTTGCCGTTAACATATTGCAATGCTGTAGGCGGTGCTGGTGGTGTTGTATCATGCCAAGGCAAAATAGGAGGTAGAGCAGGCTTGTTATAAAGCAGACTTTGGAATTTATCAGCAATGCCCTGACTATTGTCCATCAAAACACCCAAATTAAAGAAGATGTTCCCCAGTGACAACAGTCCGGCTTGGCTACGACTAATTATTACCTGCTTTTCAATCTCTTCACTCTCGCGGCTCTTGTTGCTGGGTTCTGTTAAATTGTTACCAGCGTAAACGTGTTTTTGTTTTGTGTTTACCTGTGTCCACCACTTAAGTAAGGCAGAATAACTTTGTTGTGTTTGGTCGGTACGCCAGTAAAGTTGAGGAGCAATGTAATCAATCCAACCTTGTTCTAGCCATTTTTTCGAGTCGGCGTAGAGTACATCGTAAGCATCTAAGCCGGTAATTCCTGATGGTTGTCCGGGGCGATAAATACCAAAGGGACTAATGCCAAATTTAACGTAGGGTTTTGCAGCTTTAATCCCTTCAGCTAGACGCACCACCATGAGATTGACATTTTCTCTGCGCCAGTCACCCAAGCTGAGTCCGCCGCCAGCGTTTTTATAAGCTGCGTAGGTTTTGTTATCAGGGAAAGTTTGACCTGATATGGGATAGGGATAAAAATAATCATCTAAGTGTACGCCATCGATGTCATAACGGCGTACAACATCAAGAATGACGTTGTACGCCCGATCTTGCACAACTTTCAATCCTGGATCCATCCACAGCTGATTACCCCATTTATAAACAACATCGGGATTAGTAACTGCGATGTGGGGACTGACATTTGACCCTTGCTGAATTGAAGTTTTAGCGCGATAAGGGTTGAACCAAGCATGAAGTTCAATATTGCGCTTGTGGCATTCTGCGATCGCAAACTCTAAGGGGTCATAAAATGGTTCTGGCGCTTTACCCTGAGTTCCTGTTAACCAAGCACTCCAAGGTTCTAACGATGAAGCATACAACGCATCCCCTTCTGGCCGCACCTGCAAAATTAGTGCATTAAAGTTCAGCTGCTGTAATTTGGTGATAATTGCCAGTAGTTCAGATTTCTGCTGTGCAACAGGTAGTCCTGGCTTAGAAGGCCAATCACTATTCCAGACTGATGCTACCCACGCCCCGCGAAACTCCCGTTGATGATTTATTCTGATTGTATTTGATGGTATGGGAGTGGGTGTTGGGGTGGGTGTTGGTGTTGGTATGGGAATGGGTGTTGGGGTGGGTGTTGGCGTTGGTATGGGAATGGGTGTCGGCGTTGGCGTTGGTGTTGGGACTGGAATAGGTATAGGTGTTGGTGTTGGTGTTGGTGTCGGCGTTGGTGTGGTGCTTGGTGTTGGGCTGGGTGCTGGCGTTGGTGGGATGACTAAGTAGGCAGAGTTAATTTTGTCTGCTTGTCCCAAATAGACTAAAGCTTGATAGACTATAGCTGCTACATCAGCACGAGTCGCTGCGATATTTGGGTTCAGTAATTTGATATTTGGATAGCTAACCACTAACCCAGCACTTGTTGCAATAGATACCTGATTTTTTGCATAGGCTGCGATCGCATTTGCATCTTGATAGAATTGCGACAATCTACTTACCAAATCAGGTTTGATCTTAGAAGCAAGATCCAAGCCGTTGACTATAGCAACAAAAACATCTCCCCGAGAAATTCTATTGTCGGGACGAAAAGTGCGATCGGGATATCCACTAATAAATCCTGTCTCATAAGTTTTTTGAATAGCATTAAAAGCCCAGTGTTTAGCAGGTACATCGGTAAAAGGGACATATTGCCGCTTTGGAGGTACTGTAAAGACTGCCCCAATAATGGCAGCAAATTCCGCACGAGTTACTGAGTTATCTGGGCGAAAAGTCCCGTTAGGATATCCATTTAAAATGCGACGCGCTGATAAAGCTTGAATAAATAAGCGTGCCCAATGGTTATTAATATCTGAGAACGGTGTAGAAATAGATACCATTGTGGATTGCACCTAGCTGTGATTTTGATTCTCCTTTGTTAATTTAGCAACATACGTGCGATCGCTGCTGACACCTCAGATTGCAGCCAGAAGCCACTGGTTTAAGAACATATAAAAATTTGAAATCATTCTTGAATAACAATATTCCCAACTTTGAATTAATGAGACATCTGGCGAATAGTCGGACTAATTCACAATCATCGTGTAGTAAGGACAGCAACTCCTGTAGTAAGGACAGCAACTTCTGTAGTAAGGACAGTAACTTGCGTAGTCACGTCACAGCCTTACTCAAACATGATATAAGTAAGACTGCAATATTCAAGTTAGTACAAATGTTCAAAATCGACATTACAGGAGAATGTAGAGTATTTGGCTAACTCGCTGAAATAGCGATGCCTAACGATAGATTAAAACTCGATCAATTACTTACCAGTGCTGATAAACTTCCCTTACTCTTGTCTTTGTTGTTTGCGCCAAGAGTGGTTGGATAAATCCGAAATTCTCTGGCTGAATTAGTAGACAATTTATATTTCCTTGCTACACTTTTACTTCATTAGCCCAGCAAAAGAGCGCCTATGGTTCATGTCAAGCGCGTCGAACTTACCAACTTCAAGTCTTTCGGTGGTACTACCCAAGTTCCTTTGCTGGGGGGGTTTACTGTTATATCTGGGCCAAATGGTTCTGGTAAATCGAATATTCTCGATGCGCTGCTGTTTTGTCTCGGACTCGCTAGTTCTAAGGGAATGCGTGCCGATCGCCTACCAGATTTGGTAAATAATACTCAAACAGCTAAAAGTCGTGCGACTGTGGAAGCTAGTGTCACGGTGACGTTTGATATTACTGATGCAGTCTCACACAACGATACAAAGGCGCAAAACCTAGAAAACTTAGAGGAAATTGAAGTAATAGAGGTAGTTGAGGAAGAAAATTCCAAACCTCACATCCCAAATCTCGAATCGGGAGAATGGAGTGTCACCAGAAAGCTGCGAGTGACACACCAAGGAACTTATACATCGAATTACTATATCAACGGCTCATCTTGCACGCTCACGGAGTTACATGAAGCATTAGAGACACTGCGGATTTACCCCGAAGGCTATAACGTTGTTCTTCAAGGGGATGTCACCAGCATTATCTCCATGAACGCTAGAGAACGGCGAGAAATTATTGATGAATTGGCTGGAGTAGCAGCGTTCGATCGCAAAATTCACCAAGCCAAGAATACTTTAGATGAGGTGAAAGAGAAAGAAGATAGTTGTCGGATTATTGAGACAGAATTAACTGTACAACGCGATCGCCTTTCTCAAGACCGAGCCAAAGCCGAAAAATACCAAAAACTCCGCGCCGAATATCTCGCCAAACAATCTTGGGAAGCAGTGTTATCGTGGCGTTCTCTACAAGCACAGCAAGAAAAATTAGCTAACCAAATTCAAAATGGCGATCGCAAATCACAAGAACTTTCGGCGGAACTGACAACTCTCAACACTACAATTGAGCAAACCACCGTTGAACTCGATCAACTCAATGCTCATGTGAAAGCTTTGGGGGAAGAGGAACTTTTAGCGGTACAATCTAGCCTCGCTACCCAAGAAGCTGAGTACAAACAACTCCAGCGTCAACGCAGCGAATTAGAAACAGCCACTCAAGAAACTACCAAACGTCAGGCGCAAAGCCAGCAAGAAATTCAACAACACCAACGTTCCCTAGAACAAATTGCGCAAACTCAGGTTGTCGAAAAGCAATCAATCGTCTACTGTCAGCAGCAGCGGGATGAGACGCAACAAGGTTTAGAAGTTTCTCGCCAAGCAGCAGCAGAAATTGCTTCGGCTTCGGAAGCGTGGGTACAGCAACAAACGGCGTTAAACCGTCAAATCGAAACTTTGCTGCAAACTCTCGAACCCCAACGCACTGAGCAAGCACAGTTAACAGAGCGTAATAGCCAACTACAGCAGCAAATTCAAGAGCAAACCCAGCTAATTGCCACTTTAGAACCAGAATTAGCCACAAAACAAGCTGATTGTAGTCGCCTAGAAACAGAATTTAACGCCTCTAGCGAACCGATCCAAAACTTAGCGCAAAATCTCGCAGCCACAGAACAAGAACTGCAAATCCAACAGGATACGCAAAAGCGGCTTTTACAAGAACAACGGGAAAAACAACGACAGTTAGATAAACTTGAAGCGCAAGCGCAAGCACAACAAGAAATCCAAGGAACTCAAGCTAGCAAAGTCATCATGCAATCAGGAATGCCGGGACTTTGTGGCTTAGTGGTACAGTTAGGCAGAGTCGAACCCCGTTTTCAGCTAGCTTTGGAAATTGCTGCTGGTGGGCGTTTAGGACATATTGTGGTGGAAGATGATGGTGTTGCGGCTGCTGGGATTGAACTGTTAAAGCAGAAACGCGCCGGGAGAGCTACTTTTTTACCCTTAAATAAAATTAACGCTCCCAGATTTACCCAAGATGCCACACTGCGTCTAGCCAGTGGCTTCGTCAACTATGCTGTAAATTTAGTTGAGTGCGATCGCCGTTATAAAGATGTTTTTAGCTATGTATTTGGTAACACCGTCGTATTTTCTACCTTAGAACAGGCGCGGAAAAACTTAGGTTTATACCGCATTGTCACCTTAGACGGCGAATTATTAGAAACTAGCGGTGCGATGACTGGTGGTAGCAACAACCAGCGTTCATCGTTGCGGTTTGGGAACGTGGAAGCCGCCGAACCGGAAGAAGTCGCCGCTTTAAGAAATCGCTTAGGAGAAATTGAGCGAGTTTTAGATCGTTGTGGTGAAGCCATCAATAAGCTATCAATCAAAACCAAAGCCTTGGCGCAAGAAGTCACAGAAGCACGTCAAGCGCGGCGCGAACAGCAGTTGCAATTAGAACAGTTGCAAAAAGAAATTAAAACTTTGACAGCGCAGTTAGAAACAACGCGATCGCAATTAGCGCAAAATAACGAAAAATTCGCCACTGCTCAATCTCGCTTGGAGATTCTAGATCGGGAATTACCAGGACAAGAAACGCAGTTGCAACAATTGCGACAAACTTTAGCGGAGTTAGAAGCCTCCCAAACCCCCAGCGAATGGCAACAAATCCAAGCAACCATTAAAAACCAAGAGCAACAATTACAACAAAGAGAGACAGCCTTACGCGAAGCCGAACAAAGATTAAAAAATCTCGAAAATCAGCAACAGCGCTTACAAGAAAAAATCCAAGAAGCCGAGGAACGAATTGCTCAATACCAGCAGGAGCAAGAAACACAGCAAAATCAACTAACTGCACTCAGTACCCAGCACTCAGCACTCAGCACCCAAATTGCCGAAATGCGGGCGACGTTGAGCCAGATGGAACAGAATTTAGGGGAAGAAAAGCAAAAACGCGATCGCACCGAACAAGAATTGCGATCGCATCTCCTGCGTCAACAACAATTAGAATGGGAACTGGAAAAACTCCAAGAAACTCTTGTAGCACGGCGTGAGGAATTAGTTAACGTCAAAGAGCAACTGCAAACCCTAGCGCCAGAATTGCCCGATCCTCTGCCAGAAGTACCCGATCAAGTAGACTTAGAAGAATTGCAGAAAGAATTGCGATCGCTTGCCAAACGCTTGCAAGCAATGGAACCAGTAAATATGCTGGCCTTAGAAGAATATGAACGCACCCAAAACCGCCTGCAAGAACTGACGCAAAAACTAGAAACATTAGAAGGAGAGCGCACAGAATTACTTTTGCGGATTGAAAACTTTACTACATTGCGTCAACGCGCCTTTAAAGAAGCCTTCGACGCAGTAAACGAAAACTTCCAATCAATTTTCGCCACCCTTTCCGACGGTGATGGCTACCTACAACTAGACGATCCCGAAGATCCCTTTAGCAGTGGACTCAATCTGGTAGCACACCCCAAAGGAAAACCGGTGCAAAGATTAGCTTCCATGTCCGGTGGTGAAAAATCTCTCACAGCCTTAAGCTTTATCTTTTCCTTGCAACGCTATCGCCCTTCACCCTTCTACGCTTTTGACGAAGTCGATATGTTTTTGGATGGGGCAAACGTAGAGCGATTAGCTAGAATGATTAAACAACAGGCAAAACAAGCACAATTTATAGTTGTGAGTTTGCGCCGACCGATGATAGAATCAGCCGAACGCACAATTGGCGTTACTCAAGCACGGGGCGCTTACACCCAAGTTTTGGGAATTAAATTGCAAACCGACCATACATCTGCTTGAGTTTTTGTTAATAATAGTGTATAGATTAACCGGATTCGAGATCAGGACTCGGTATAGAATGACCTCTGAACAGATAATTAGGCGTTCCGACATATTAAATACTCAGGTGATTACCCGCGATAACGGTAAGCGAGTAGGCATCGTCAGTCAAGTCTGGGTGGATATTGACCAAAGAGAGGTTGTGGCTCTTGGCTTGAGAGACAGCCTGATCTCTATTTCTGGTATACCGCGCAATATGTACCTTAGCAGTATCAGCCAGATTGGTGATGTCATCCTGGTAGATAACGAGGACGTAATTGAAGATATTGAAGTAGAAGCATTAAGCAACCTAATTAACTGGGAAGTAATTACAGAAACCGGCGAAGTACTAGGTAGAGTGCGGGGCTTCAAATTCAATGGTGAAAATGGCAAACTTCATTCCATAGTCATTGCTTCTTTGGGATTGCCACAAATACCTGAGCAAGTCTTGAGTACTTACGAACTATCAATTGAAGAAATCGTCAGCACAGGCCCCAGCAGATTGATTGTATTTGAAGGAGCTGAAGAACGCGCCAATCAATTGACAGTTGGCTTGCTAGAGCGTTTAGGTATTGGCAAAGCCCCGTGGGAGCGCGATGCTGATGAAGAATACGGCTATAGTGCCCCTCGCACTGTAGCACCTGCGAACCAACTACCAAGCGGTGTACCATTGCAACCACCCAAGCCAAAAGTTCGCACCCCCGAACCCGTAGCCCGGGAAGAATGGGATGAAGACTATGTGGAAGAAGAAAGACCCCAGCGCCAGGTAATGCAAGCGCGACAGTACGAATCGATTCAATACGAAGAAGACGACGAAGAAGACAACTGGAGTGAGGCGACAGATAAAGACAGTTATCAACAGCCTCTAAAGTATGAAGCCCAACCCTACAAAAAGCCATACGTTGACGAGTACGACAATTATGACGATGTAGATGGCGATGCTTGGGACGATGCACCAAAGCCCGTGAATATTCCCAAGAAAGTTAAAGAAAAACAGCCAGAATACGAAGAAGAAGGATATTAAGAATATTCAAAGTTAAACCCCTCCTCGCACGCGAAGAGGGGTTTTCAATTGGGGGACAAGGGGAAAAGGGGACAAGGGGACAAGGAGAGTATCCTTTATTGCCGAATGATCCAAACAGAAGGGTTGTTAATCATGCTCACCAATTGTCCGAGAACTCGATTATAAAGTCCATACAATTCTCGCCCTTGTTCTATATCTAAGTAGTTGCATTTCACAGCAAACTTCAGCCAGACTTGAGTTTCTGCGGCTTCTGCTTCACAATCATTAAGTTTAGCAACAAAGGCTGCTTTATATCTTCGTTTGCGCCAAGCTTCCGCTAAATTAGCGCATACTGAGCGAGATGATCGACGAATTTGGTCAGTTAAGGAATATCGTTCCTCTACTGGAAATGTCTTCGAGATTTCAAAGATTTCCATCGCTGCGGAGAACGCCTGTTGATAAACCTCTAAATCTTCATGAGTCTTGATGGATTCTTTTTTCATCTCCTTGTCCCCTTGTCCCCTTGTCCCCTTGTCCTTACCGTAACAATCATGATTACTGAATCGATGTTCTAACTTGGCACACTTCCAACTTGAAAAATTTGTTCAGCAGCCAAATTTAATTCCGGGAAAACTTGTGAGATGAGGCGTTCTCCTTGAAGGAACTGCCGAACTTGGTATTCCCCCTCAACTAACGAGTAAATCGAGATAGTGGGTTGTTTGGGATTGCCAATAAACCGCCTACCACCTAAAGCTGCATAATCGACAATCCAGTATTCGGGAATACCTACTGCTTCATAGTCAGCCGCTTTTTTTAAATAATCATCTCTCCAGTTGGTACTAACCCTTACGGGTTCGTCAGTTGCTTTAACGCGGGGAACCCGCGCAACGCACTGACTCACCACTTCAATTGCTAAAGGAATTGATTCAGCTTGGCTGACAGTCGATTCTTTTTTCCATCGAGGCTCATTCACTAAATTAGGCTGATTTAATATCAACACATCTGGTGAGTAAGCTGAGTCACCTTCCAATGGTTTGATGAATGCTGTTTTGGGAATAAAATAAGGCAGTTTTAGTCGCCTGATTTCAACAGATATTTCTAGCGCTAAAAAACCGATAATTTCTTCATGATCGCCAGTAGGTGGGGACATCTCAACAATTACTCCGTCATGCAGTTCATAGCGTTGTAGGGAGTTTTCTGGATACCAAGCGATAAAATCATCAAATGTTACTAGCTTACGTAAGGCTTGAATCATAATTTTTTGCCTTCTACATCGCTTTAATATTCATTGCTAGGTACAGAGAGGATAATCAAACCTATCTCCTACATTAAAACCTACACCAACAACCAACTGCACAACTGAATCGACGTTCTAGGGATTGATCGCAGAATTAGCCATTTTTACCAACGAAGAGCGATCGCCTGCTTTCAACCCAACAGTATATTGCACACCCTGTTGCCGCCAAGTCAAGGTAGCATCTGAGCAATTAGCACCACAACTAAAATCCACAAAATAGCCAGTCATACCCTTGGCTAACGAGATAGCTTTCCCAGTCAAACGAGGTGTTTTACGTGTTACAGCTTCAGCAGTCACAATACCTAAACGGCAAGCAGTTCCACCAGTACAATCGGGACTAAAACCCAGTAAGATTTCGTATTTTTTCAGCGTAGCGTTTTCTACAATTGCATAAATTGGGTTTTCTCCATCCGACTCAGGAATAAACTTAGGTAATAAAATCCTGATTTGAGTTTTTTGCTTTAATTTGGGTAGAATCGCCTTAAAAACCGGATTTACTTGAGACTTACTTGTTTGAGCTTGGCTTTGTGCAATCTTCTGAGATTGATTGTTTGCAGATGCTATAGCTGAATTAGGGAAGCTGCTAGCGCTAGCTAGCAAAAGTGCGACACACACAGCACTGAGATGTTTTAAATTTAAAATCATCTTCAAAAACCTATTTACAGGTAAATACTTAATTGATACTAAAATTTTAGTATCAAATTATGCTGTTTGTCATTTGGCGTTTAGTATTGCTAACCCTGATAGATTAGCGATCGCGTTTAGCCCAACGGCGTGATGCGGAGGTACGACTACCAGACTTTTTGCCACCAGTTACGGTTGGCGTTGCCGATTTTTTTGCCTTTGTTTCTGGTAACGGTTTAGCAGTAGAGCGAGATGTCTGCCGATCGCTTTCATTTCTGGGTTTATGTTTGCGTCCATTGGGGATTGTTTCCAGCTTGATGTGGCGATTAGCTCCCAAACTAGTAACTACTTCAAAAGGCAAGCGTTGTTCAATCAGTCTTTCGATAGCTGCCAACAACGGATAATCATCGACACAAACCAGTGATACTGCTTCCCCTGAGGCACCAGCGCGGCCAGTGCGACCAATACGATGAACATAATCCTCTGGTACAAAGGGCAGATCGAAGTTGACCACATGGGGCAGTTCGCTGATGTCGAGACCGCGAGCGGCAATGTCGGTTGCTACCAGTACCCTTAAGCTACCATTCTTGAACTTTGCCAGAGCGTCGGTACGCGCCGATTGGCTCTTGTTACCGTGGATGGCCAGTGCTTGAATACGCTCCTCGCCTAACTGCTTAACTAGACGGTCTGCACCATACTTGGTGCGGGTAAACACCAGAACTTGTTCCCAATTGTTTTGCCGTATCAGGTGAGCAAGTAATTGGCGCTTCCGATCGCGGTCTACTTTGTAGACTTTCTGAGTTACTTTATCAGCGGTAACGTTGCGGCGTGCTACCTCAATTGTCGTCGGGCGATTCAGCAGCCCGGTGGCAAGTTCCTTGATTTTGTCAGAGAAAGTGGCGAAGAAGAGCAAATTCTGTCTCTGTTTGGGCAGCAACGACAGAATGCGGCGGATATCACGGATAAAGCCCATGTCTAACATCCGATCTGCTTCATCCAGTACTAACACCTCAATCTGTGACAGGTTGACAGTGCCCTGCTGCACGTGGTCTAGCAGCCGTCCTGGGGTAGCAACTAAAATATCCACACGACTGTGCAAACGCCGTTTTTGCTGACTAAAGCTGACCCCACCGTATATTACCATTGAGTTCAGTTTTAGGTATTTGCCATAGGAAACCACGCTTTCCTCCACTTGTGCGGCGAGTTCACGTGTCGGGGTGAGAATCAGCGCCCGGATCGGTGGACATCCATTATCAGATGTGCCTTTAATGCTCTTTTCGGAGGACAACTTATACAGAAGTGGCAGGGTGAAGCTAGCAGTCTTTCCAGTACCAGTTTGGGCACCAGCTAGCAAATCCCCACCTGACAATACCGCAGGAATCGCCTGCATCTGGATTTGCGTAGGTTTAGTGTATCCTCGCTCGGTAACAGCACGGACAATTTCATTGGACAAGCCGAGAGTAGAAAAAGACATAAAACTCCAGAGATAACATCGGCCTGTCGCCAGTGGCGGCATCAGTCTTAGGCGGACGGATGGTTTGAAGGGCTATATGCGCAGTAAGCGCTAAGACTGAAAGCGAATGCCGCAATTCTGCATTCTAACAGAGTGTAGTTGCTTGTGTCGCGATTTTTTCTGACTTTATCTTCAGTGCTTGTCTAGAGTACCAGGATTACCAGCCAAATAACGATGGATTGCCTAACCTGCGGAAAAGCAAAAAGCGATCGCAGGCTATAACAGTCCCTAATCCTAATTAACTACAAGTAGCTGCTGAAGCCGAGTTCATCTTTGTTAAATCGCCAGTGAATACAGCTGTGTATTGATAAGGTGATGAACCAGAACAATTCATTGCACTTGTATTAGTGCGACGGGGAGTCCACCAAGATTTAGCCTGTACAGTTAAATTCAAGCCATTCCATAATAGTTTGTTGACTACTAAAGAATTAGTTTTCCCATCACTTGGTCTTTTGGCAGTCAGAAATGTGGCATAGTTAACGCTACCATTATTTGGATCAATCCGAGCGATAATGGCTACTTTGGGGCCGCCACCACTGCCATAACTAGTTAGCCAACGACCAATAGCAAAGCGCCCAAAATTATTTCCTGGTTGGGTTCCGGTGGAGGAGAAAACACCATATAAAACACTTCTTCCATCCCAAAGCAAGCCATAGCCTGAACCATCATCGCCAGTCGTTTCATAATCAGTACGACACCATCTCTTGACACCATTATCAAAACGGACGATGCGAGGATCTTTGTTATTAGATGATACCTGCTGATAACCTATGTAGATTGTTGTTGACCCAATAGTAACTTTGGGGCCATTTTTCGCTTTGATTGTTGCCTCACTGTCATTACAAGTAAATGTCACAGTATTACCAACAGATGACTGTATAGCAGTAGTTTGGGCAACCGCTGAAGGAGCTATTTCTGCGATCGCTAAATCAGCCCCCAGTATCACTGATAGAGACAAAAATGCCAATTTTTTTGGCAATTGGTGGTTATAAATCATTAAATTGAGCTGATTAGATTACTTAGACGTTTAAAAAATTAAAATATCATAAAGTTTAAAAGAAAATTTCAATAAGCTAAATTTTGGTTACATTTTTTGATTGTGTGTTGTTATTAAGCGTCTAGTTAAATTTCCAAATTTCTAGTACAAGTCGGCGTAAATAAACCATGCATCCCAAATCAAGGAAAGGTTTACGCTGTATTGATTTTGAATTTTGTATTCATGATGTTACTAGCCTCTTTTTGTCTTAGTGTCTCTGTAGTTTCAGATTTTTACAACTAAGACAGTAAGATATCAAGTCTTTTCAAGACAGTTCCTTAAAGGGCAATCCCTCGTCCAAGACATGACAATCAATGCCAAATCGCCCATTTTCAAGTTAGAAATTTAAAATATCTAAAGATTCTTCAATTTCTAAATCTAAGATTCTTTCTCGTGCATCGTTGTGTTCTGCTATTTTGCCTTCTTTCCAATAAAGATCTGCTGCTTTCTGAAAATCCTCAAGTGCGCCTTGCTTATCGCCTAATCCAAAACGAGCATGACCACGGTTATAATAAGCATCTACATAATTAGTGTTAATCTTAATTGCCTGACTGTAATCTATAATTGCACCTTGATAATTTCCTAAATCAAAATTAGCGTTACCACGGCTATAATAAGCATCGACATAATTAGGATTAATTTTAATGGCTTGAGTATAATCGGCAATTGTACCTTCATAATCGCCTAAGTCAGCACGCGCTTTACCACGGTTATAGTAAGCGACGGCATCATGAGGATCGATCTTAATTGCTTGAGTAAATTTTTGCTGTTCTAATAGAAGATAACGAGAAATACTACTGTTTTTGTAAGTAATGGCATAATGAGGATTAATTTTGATTGCCTGAGTGTAGTCTTCAATTGCTCCTTGATGATCTCCTAGATGCGAACGAGCATCAGCACGGTTTCTATAAGTAACAGCAACATGGGGATTGATTCTGAGGGCTTGAGTATAATCGTCAATCGCTGCTTGATAATCTCCTAGCTGATAACGAGCTAAACCACGCTGGTTATAAGCTTTTGTGTGATTCAGATTAACCTGGATAACCTGAGTATAATCTGCGATCGCACCTTCGTAATCTCCTAGGTGATAGCGCACCATACCGCGTTTGTAATAAACTTCGGCATTCTGCGGATTAAGTTGCAAGGCTTGGTTATAGTTGATAATTGCTGTATCAGACTCGCCTTGCTCGAAAGATTTATCGCCCAGATTTACATAAAACTGATTTAAATCCGGCTCATATTCCAAGAAAACATCTTCTTTTTCTGGATATGCTAATAGCTTAGTTAGGCGATCGTTATTTTGATTGGTTGGTATAACTTGCTGATAATTATAATTATAAATTGCCGATTCTTTTTGACTAGGTTTAGCAGCTTGTAACTGTTCTAAATAACACCACAAACCACCACCATACAGCAATTGATTGATACCAAATGAAATTCTCCCTGTTTTGAGCTTAATCATTTGTGTTGGCAAAAAACCAGCCAATAACAGGTGATATTCGCTTTGAGCTTCATGCACCTCTTCTTGGATGAGAACACATATTACGACTGCATTTTTCTCAACTTCTGCTGAACTCACAGACCATCTAACTTTATCAAAAGTGCCGTGACGGGATTTTACCTCAACGCCAATTGATGGGTCAGAAGTCAGAGTAAAATCAATTTTACCGTCACCACCAAAGCGTTTTTCATAATCTACTTCTGTAATAAAATTAGCTAGACGTTCTTTAACAACTTCTTCACCGAGTTTGCCTTTTAAGTTACTAATAAAAACGTCACGGACTGTCGAAGTACGTTTATATTTTTCAGCCATCTGCCAGCAAAAGTCTCGTAGTGCTTTTAATCTTTCTCCAGAGATTATAGTTAGTTCACTATATTGACCTTCTGTTTCACAATGAAGCAGACAACCACTTGTTAACCTCTTAATAAAATCAGACTGTAGCGATCGCAGTAAGGTAATCCAGTCCATTTATATTTCTGCGAGTCTTTTGATGAGATTATTTTATTAAAATATCAAATCGGCGTAAACCAATGTCATTGGTCATTTGTGATTATCCCTTCGGGTTCACCACTTTGCTTATGCTGGGAAACCCTTTCGGCAGTTGCTCATGGGAGAGACCCCCAAGACCGCACTGCCTCACCACCGCAAGTGGTTCACCGCGTCCCAGCGTCCCTAATTCACCGCGTCTCCTCTACATCTTTGCCTAATTACAATCGATCCTCCCTGGCCAGCCTAAAAAAGGTAAGCTAGGGAGGATCTGCCGAGATGAAACAACTAAATGCGATCGCCAAAGCAAGTCGCTAAAACAGAGTGCACCCTCATCCCTCAAGAGTACGCACTATTCAGCAATCAAAACACCTCATCTTCAATGCCGCGCCACCATTCTCCCAAATTCATCAAATCTTGGTGAATATCTTGTAATTCGGTGTCATATTCATTTTCTGTAAGCGTGGCTTGACGTTCTTGGAGTTTCTTAAGGCGCAGTTGTACTAATAGCCAAGGTTTCGAGATGCTATCGGTTGCTTCCATGTATTGAGCTAGTTGTTTGCTATTCATAAGATTTATATTTTCAATGCCATTACTTTTTAAGATACATGAGACAGCCATAAGTGGCCACTTTTCCTCAATGAAACTACTGTGTTGTTAATCTATCCAACAAATCAAAAGCAGCCACGATGCGAGATGCGTGACTGCTGGCGAGATTAATAAACCCAACTAATTTTTTCCGGCTTTACTAGCTACTTTTTCAGCCAGTTAGGCTTTGGCTAAATTTTCAGCAGCAAAGTCCCAGTTAACTAACTGATCGAGGAAGTTCTTGATAAATGCAGGACGGGCATTTCTGTAATCGATGTAGTAGGCGTGTTCCCAAACATCTAGGGTTAACAGTGCCTTTTGTCCATGAGCTAGAGGGTTCTCTGCATTCGGTGTCTTGATTACTTTCAAAGTACCACCATCATCAATCAGCCAAGCCCATCCACTGCCAAACTGAGTTGCGGCGGCGTTAGAGAACTCTTCTTTAAATTTATCGAAGCTACCAAAATCTTTATCGATTTTATCGGCGAGTGCGCCTGAAGGTTGACCACCACCTGCTGGCTTCAGCGAGTTCCAGAAAAAGGTGTGGTTCCAGACTTGAGCAGCATTGTTAAAGATTCCAACTTTAGAGGCATCTTTAAAAGAAGCTTTAATCACTTCTTCCAGTGACTTATCAGCAAGTTCTGTACCGTCGGTGAGCTTGTTAAGGTTGTCTACATAAGCTTTGTGATGCTTGCCATAGTGATACTCGAAAGTCTCACCTTTCATGCCATACGGCTCTAAAGCATTAAAGTCGTAGGGTAGGGGGGGCTGTTGAAATGCCATTGTGTGAAATCCTCTCTTTACCGTTTTCCAGTTTAAAGCTATTCAGAAGCTTAGGAAATTACAGGTTTTATTTGAAAAGTTTTATATCCTTAATAGAGGAATATAAAACTTAACATAGACATTTTACTACCAAAGTGAAGATTAAAACACTGGACTTTTTGAATTAGTTAAATCCCTAGTAGCCGTATGGGGAATTCCAAAATTATTCGAGAAAATTTTGCTAGGTCAGGAAATCATCTTGGCAAGTTTTCGCCTAATTCAAAAACCTCTTAATTTGTAGCATCTCTGTGTTCTAACTTGAAAATGGGGAACAGGGAACCGAGAAAAAAATTTTCATGCCCTGGTTGTGGGCGATGCCTTCTCTGCGAGACGCTATGCGGAAGGGCTAGGGCTTCGCCTATGCTTGTGGGGGTCTAGCTTTTAACCTCTTCTTAACAGGAAGGGATAACAGAAAGTATGGATAATGAATTTTTTAAGCATTTTTTAAATTTTTAGGAATCACGCAAGTGTCAGATTTTTTTTCGCAGAGGTTGCCTAGAGTCAATCCAATTTTTGACTCTTGAATCTTGAGTCTCATAACGCAAGATATATGTACCAGTTGCGTAAGCCCTGATTTTATTTCTCACTACCTATTTAGCTAAAATTCTGAGCTACAAAACTTCTAACCCAGGTAGGAGTAATTAAATTATTTAAAATCTGTCTTTAGCTAGATGAATTAATTGCAAAATGAATAAATAATTAAATACGCGCAGCAGCCACTTTAAACTTAAATATAATCAACTGCAAATTTATCTTCAGTAAAGTCTTTTGATTTCTAGATTTTCACAATGGTGAGTGGGTGCTAGATCACTCACCTGTGTACATCAAGTCAGCAATTAACAGCAAAGTACAGTTATTACCATTGAGATAACAGCTCTTGTAACTGCTGTTGGCAATAGCTAACGATTTTTTCTGTGACTTCAGATACGTTGAGACCATCGGTTTGAATTTCAATCGCATCTGCTGCTTTTTGTAAGGGTGAAACTTTGCGCGTGCTATCTTTCCAGTCGCGTTCGGCAATATCCCGTTCCAGCTGCTCTAGACTAACTTCAGGCTGATTTTGTTTTTTAAAGTCTTGCTGTCGGCGGCGGGCACGTTCGCTAACAGAGGCAGTTAAGAAGATTTTTACTTCAGCATCGGGGAATACATGAGTGCCAATGTCTCTGCCTTCAGCTACTAAACCACCTCTTTTACCCCAGCTTTGCTGTTGTTTTACCAAGGCTTTACGTACAGCGCTTTGGGCTGCGATCGCCGATACGTTAGATGTGACTTCAATAGTCCTAATTTCTTGAGTCACATTAGTATTATTAATCCAAACCTGCACGGGAGATTGTAAATCCTGTCCGGGAGTGAGTTGAATTTCGCAAGAGTTGGCTAATTCAGCGATCGCACACTCATCGTCAATGGCAATACCCTGTTGCAGCACCAGCCAAGTAACAGCACGATACATAGATCCGGTGTCTAAATACACTAGACCTAGCTTATTCGCTACTAGACGAGCCACTGTCGATTTTCCAGCACCAGCTGGGCCATCAATGGCGATGATTGGTAGGCGATCGCACAAGAGAATATTGTCAATCAAACGTGTAGAACCAAGACGAGCTGCGATCGCGAGCATTCCTTCCTCCTGAACTTTTACTAAAGACATTAATGTAGTCGGCTCAACCAATTCAATATATTCCACTAAGACATTACTGACCATTGCTACTTCTTGCTGCACTGCTGCGATCAGCTCTTTGCTGTCGCGAACTCCTGACTTGAAAATAGCTTCAGCTTGCTGCAAGCCGCGATACAACACCGCAGCCTGTTCTTTTTCCGTTGCAGTCAAATATTGATTGCGAGAACTTAAGGCCAGACCAGAGGTTTCCCGCACCGTTGGACAAGCAACAATTTCTACGGGAAAATTCAAATCAGCCACCAAGCGTTTAATAATTGCTAGTTGCTGACCATCCTTTTGCCCGAAGTAGGCTCGGTCAGGCTGTACCAAGTTGAAAAGCTTGGTCACAATCGTGGCCACACCTTGGAAATGTCCTTGCCGAGACCCACCACACAAGCCTGTTATCATAGCAGATGGAGGGATTACTTGTGTAACCTTCGCTTCTTGTATACTCTTCTGCGGAACTCCCATTTCTTCCGGAGTGGGCGCAAAAATTAGGTCTACCCCAGCTTGTTCGCACAGTTGCATATCTAGCTCTAAAGTCCGGGGGTAGCGTTGAAAATCTTCATTTGGCGAAAATTGCAGGGGATTGACGAAAATAGTGACAATCACCGTAGAATTTTCTTGCCTAGCTCGTTGAATCAAGCTTAAATGACCTTCATGTAACCCTCCCATTGTCGGTACTAAACCGACAGCGGTTTGATCCCAGCTAGTCATCTCATCTAGTACCACATCTTCTAGAACCGCACACTTGTTTTCCGAGCGGCGTTTAGTTAAATAGCAGCTTAAAGCTGCGACTGTTGTGAGCAGGCGCACAAAATACCCCTAGTTTTTCTTGATCCCTCCCCCGTTAGTTTATATCTGAAATAGGGGGAAGAAATGTTTAACTAGGGGAATTTAAGTGATAGCGAATGAAAACTAGAGCGTAGGGATTTGAAAGCGGGGAGGAAATAGACAGTTGAAGCTTGAATATCAACTGTCAGCAGTGAAAATTGTCTTTATCTGCCTAAGACTTCAATCCTCACTGGCGCAACGCCACTGCCCATCATTCCTAAAATCCGAGCCGCTCCAGCAGAAAGGTCAAGGATACGACCCCGAATGTACGGGCCTCGGTCAGTAATAGACACCACTACAGAACGACCATTGTTGGTGTTAGTTACACGAACTCTTGTGCCAAAGGGTAAGCTACGATGGGCGGCAGTCATGCCTTCTGGATGAAATCTCTTGCCACTGGCAGTGCGGCTGCCAGAACCATCATAACCATACCAGGAAGCCATGCCACGGAGTGTAATTCGTACTGGACCAATGGCAACTTGTTGTGGCAACTTTGGTACCGATAAGGGGGAACGAACTGGTAAATTAGAAATCTCCTTGATGGGGGCTGCATTGCCGATAAGTCTGCGCATCCGATTAGTCGCTTGCAACGCATCTTGTGCCAGATCGTTGGTGGGATTTGCTAGTCGGGTATTTTCGTTGATTTCCACCAATTCTTCGCCATTTAGCTTGATCGTATAGCGATCGCCTTTTTGCTGGGAGGAAGCAGCTTTATTTTGGTCTTGATTGGCAACTTTCGCTTCGCCGCCTCCTTTCCAGCTCACACTAATCTGGCTGGCGTCTACATTGTCCCGAACCAGCTGGTTGATTTTCGCTGCTATTACACCAGCTTTTTGTACCGGGTCATTTTGAGCCGCAGTAATTTGGTTACTTACATCCGAGATGTTTCCAATGCTTGCCACCTTGGTTGCATTGCTAGCAAGAGGGGCGTACATTTGCACGCCCCCAGAGTTACCAATTACGCCGACCTTACTATCAGCACTAGCTGATGGTAAAGAACTCAAAAAGGTAAGAACAGGAATATTTCGGATAAAAAGGGTTGCCGCCTGACGACCTTGAATGCTGTGCGAATGAATTTCTGCGATCGCAACATCAGAGGTCGGCTTCCCTGCTGGGGATTGATACTCTCCTACTTTGACAACATCACCTGCTGGCGATGGTTGGGAAGCAAGCGCAGTTCCCTTGTTAGTTTGAGTGCGACCGACTGAGGGCATCCCTAAAACAGTCAGAAACAGGGCGACAATAGTCCACAAATGTCTTTGATTCATGCGTCCGATTTTAAAGCGACTGTAGAACAGAAGTTTTACGGTTCGTGGGATTTTGCACCACTGAGAAAAGTGAGTACCCCTACAACTCGAACTCGTTCCGCTTTCACTTTTTTGTTCATAACTGCAACAGACTAACACGAACCTTTGAGCTTGGGGATCAGGGTTTTAGCGTAAGTCTTGGTAACTTTAGCAAATTTTAATTCTGTTTTCAAGGCTCAAACCTTTCTCAAATGCGGATTTCAACTGTGTAACGTTTTTTTTGATAAGTAAAACTTTTCTTATGAAAAATTAACATTTTCGGGGTATGAAATTGAGTCAGTCAACTGCAAAGAAATGCCCAAATATTTACCCTGCTGGTAAATTTTTATTGCCCAATATTTGACTATATAAAATTCAAAAAATTAATAACTTTATGAATTATAAATTGCGAATAAATACTGAAAAAGACTCACTTGATTAAATCTTTATCTTTCTTTTTAATTATTCTGTAACAAGAGTTACAGCTTTTTAATTATAAAAATAACATAAACTTGACAAAACTTTATAAAGTTACGATTGCTACATTTAAAATAGGAATCATAACTCGACATCAGTTAAGTAATAGTTATATAAATTACTTAAATTAACCGTATTAATATGGACTAATCAGTGAAGTAACAGTATGTAATATTTTTTACAGGTAAAGAAAATACATCAAGATAAATAACACAAAATTGATAACTACGTGTAGATTATTTTGCCAATTGAGAAAATAGAATCACATTTCTGCTTACAGTAGTTGAGCGAGTATGATTTTTTAGAGCAAGCTGTAAGCCTCATGGCCACCCAAGGAGATTTAGAAACAGTTCCATTGTCCTATCTAGATGTTCTCAAGGACTTGCATGACAAGTACCAGTCACTCAAAGAAGGTGTAGTAGCAAACTACATTCCAGAATTGGCAAAGGTAAATCCCGACTTGTTTAGCATCTGCATTGTTACCGTAGATGGTCAGATTTACGAAGTTGGGGATTTTGAGCAACTATTTACCATACAGTCGATTTCCAAGGTATTTGCATACGGACTGGCCCTTGAGGATCATGGAAGAGATTATGTATTGACCAGAGTTGGCGTAGAACCGACAGGAGATGCATTCAACGCCATTATCCTTGATGAACAATCAAATCGACCATTAAACCCAATGGTAAATGCCGGGGCGATCGCTACCACTAGTTTAATCAAAGGTGCAGGTGCTACCGAACGCCTCAATCGGATGCTAGATATGTTTAAACGATACATCGGTCATGATGTATTCGTTGATATTTCTGTATTCACTTCAGAACGCAGTACAGGACATCGCAACCGCGCAATGGCACATCTCATGCTCAACTTTGGCATGATTGACCAGAATATTGAAGAGTCCTTAGATCTATACTTCCAGCAGTGTGCGGTCATGGTAAATTGTCGTGACTTGGCAGTCATGGCAGCAACTTTAGCCAATAAAGGTATCAACCCAATTACCCAGGAACAAGCAGTAAAGAAAAGTTACATTAAAGACATTTTGAGTGTCATGTACACTTGCGGGATGTATAACTTTGCTGGTGAATGGGCATACAAAATCGGTATTCCTGCGAAAAGCGGCGTTTGTGGCGGAATTATGGCTGTTGTCCCGCATCAGATGGGAATTGCAGTCTTTTCGCCACCGTTGGATAGACGTGGTAACAGCGTGCGGGGGGTTAAAGTATGCGAAGAATTGTCCCAGCAGCTAGGGTTACATCTATTTGAGTGTTCGGGTAAAAGCTCGAAGTTTGGATGTCAGGAAACTGAGGGGAAGTTGAACAGTATTTAAAGGGAGGAACAAAACCCAACATTTCTCAGGCCTTGTTGGGTTTCGCTGTCGATATTTTTAGTTATGGTGTTCTCCACGTCCCAATGTCCTCTTCATCGTTCGACATTTAATTGAAGTAGCAGTTAGAACAAAGTAAGAATTTAAACATATTAATTTTGTTTTAACGAGAAACTCTCATGACTGAAGAAAAAACCTACCTAGAGCTTTCCGAAACGAGTGGCGGCTCTCATAAATTTTATGAAGTCATCGTCAAAGATACGCAAGTAACCATCCGCTATGGTCGCATTGGTGACGCAGGACAAACTCAAACTAAAACTTACCCTACCCCAGACAAAGCTAAAGCAGACGCGAACAAGAAAATCAAAGAAAAACTGGCAAAAGGTTACGAACACGCAGTCATGGGCGTGCGTCAGAAGCGTGCCGTTACCCGACGCGCAGTCACAAGTACAATATCGACAGCAAAACAAGCTCCAATTCTTTGGAAATTCAACTCTAATTCCGCTGCCTTTGGAATTTTTGTTGATAGCGATCGCTGCTGGGTGGGGAATCAAGATGGTCAAGTGTTTGCGCTAAATCACCAAGGTCAAGTTATCAATCGGTTTAAGCTGCCCGATGGGGTTAAATGTTTAGTTGCTGATGATATTTGGATTTATGCTGGCTGCGATAACGGCAACGTCTACGACCTCACAGGCAAACTACCACGTATTGCCTACGAGATTGATGAAAATGTTGATATTTTCTGGCTTGATATTAACAACGGTTTATTAGCAGTTTCCGATGCAAACGGTGGTGTCACTACCATCGATCATGATGATGAGTCACAGTGGACTCGTTTAAGTCAAGGTAATTCTGGCTGGATGGTACGTTGTGACGAAGTTGGTATCTATCACGGTCATAGTCAAGGTGTGACTATGTATGATACCAAAGAAGGCCGGATGCTTTGGCATCAAAAAACTGGCGGCGGTGTACTATTTGGTTGGCAAGAAGCATCAGCTGTTTATGCGGGTGCAAGCGACCAAAAGATTTACTGCTTTAGCAAGAAGGGTGAGGCTGGCCCAGTATACAAATGCGATGCGGCTGTCTACTCTTGTGCTACAGCCTTAGATGGGAAGTATGTATTTGCTGGTGATAATAGTTCTTCGATTTACTGCTTTAACAAATCAGGAGAACGCCTCTGGAAACTTGGAACTGGTTGCGGTTCAGCTTTATCTATGCAATTTTTTGAGAATCGCATCTATATTGTCACTACCGATGGCTCTCTAGCTTGTATAGATACTAATGACGTTGCTATCCAAGCCGCCCAAGTGGGCACAATCCCCCAAGCAGCTATTATTAAGGCACCAGCAGGAGAAGGCGCAGCACCCTCCGCAGTTGTGGAAACTACAACAGACACCAGCCAAGGAGTAATTGTTGAGTGTTTCCGGGAGGGAAATAAACTGAGGATGAGAGTTGTTTCGCCAGGATATAACGCCAACTGGAAAGTGCAGTTTCCTAAAGATATTCGCCAAGAGGGACAGCGTTATCTTGTTGAAGAAATCCGCGAGTCAGCTAGTGGAGGTTTCTACCGCGCCTACGGTGATATTAAAAAATTGCTCAATTAATTCTTATTCCCAGGTAAGAGTCTGGGAATGTTAACATGAAACAACAAGAAAAACTAATTAGACTCCATTGCGGCTATCTGTATTGATACTGTATGGGGTCTTTACTTTACAGAATCACTGCTAATTTTGCCGTCTATTTGCAAAGATTTGACGTGATAACCTTGAAACTTAGGCTTTTGGCTAACCCGAATTATAGCTGTAGGATAGGTAGCGACTAATAAAGTAAAAATCCCTACTAATATCCAAATATATTTGTGCATCACTTGGCTAGAAAGGCGGATTGTTTCTCTTTCCATAACTTAAATTCTTCCTAACTTTTGATTAGCTCAAGGGTAAATAGGGAAATAACGGATGCCAGATCATCGTAGTGGCTGCAATCAGTAAGCTAAACATCCAAAAGAATATTGTTCTAGATGTAATTTTTTTATGCTTCCAGAGAACAGAAAGAATAGCCCAACTAATGAGCCAACCCAGCAACAGCACTGTTTCTTTTCCCGAATAACTGCCAATATTTCCCCAAAATTTATGCTTGAGATGGCTTCCTGGTATCCAACTTCCAAGTAACCAAACTGTTTTTTCTATGTGTTTGGATGTATCTGAAAAATGATGTGCAACCATCATGAGAAAACATCCAATTCCTGGGCTAATTAAAGCTGCTGCACCGGGTCCAGAAACATTTGGCGGATTTTTTGAACCTGCCGCTAATCCTTGAGGAAATCTCTTTATTCCCTTCCACAAGCGAACATATAAAGGTTCAGATACTAGTTCTAATTCAGATGTGCGATTTAGTTGTTGAGACATTTCTGCAAGCTCGAAAGTTTAATTACAAAGCATGGATTTTAGCAACACCAATTCCACTAACCAATCCACCCATAGCAAAAAACATCATTGCCATTAAAGCCACACAAGTACCTGTGAGCAGAGGACGATTTTGCTTTTCTAAAATTGAGTCACCATACTTCCACAAAATCCAGGTACAAGCTACTCCTAATGGCAAGGTAAAAAGTACGCTAAATTCGTGGTATTCCATGAAAATATAATGTGCTAAAGGCGAATTTTCTTTTAGCCAAGCTCTAGCACCACCAACTTCTGCGCCTGCACGGTAGCGCATATATGCTAAGTTACCAGTGGCTATCCCCAAAAAAGCGATCGCACTTGACCAAAATGTTAAGGTACGCATCTGAGGCAAAATTTGACCGACTCCCCGTAGTAAGGGAAAGGCTAAATGCCCGGTATACACAGTAACTACTGTGGCGAGTAATGCCCCAAAGCCATGTATTGTTCCTAGCCATCGTTGCCAAGGACTAGGATGCAATAGATTAATGAAGGGTAAAAATAAAAACATTCCCGCAGACAAAATGCTTAATCCATAAACAGCAACCTTGGCGATATCAAACTGTCTAGGAAAAGGGCCGGAAACGGAATCAACTTGTGAGTCTAGCGCCATAACAAAACTACCAAGCAATTAAAAATTCAAAGTCTCATCACAAATAGACAAATCATGCATTCATGACTTCAAATACACCCATGCAACCATGTTCTGCGATCGCATCTTGATGGGGATGAAACATATACTTACCTGGATAGCGAAACGCAAATTCCAAGATGTGCCTTTCTGCTACACCCATCGTAATGACATCAGCCTTCTCGCTAGGAGTCATAGTCATCCCTGTGCGATAAACATCAAAGAAGTTGGCATGAAGGTGAAATGTCACTGCCGGATCGTATTCAATAATATTTAGGACATACAGCCGAATTAACTGATCCTTGTAAATTCGGATGGGATTGTCCATGTAGTGGTGAGGCAGTCCATTGAAAGCGTAATATTCATTGTGGCTATCGTCATTCACGTCATACCCAGCCATCACTAGTACAATCTCATCAGCGGGCGGACGGGGAGTTGGCGGATCGATGATAAACATCCCGTATAGCCCCTTCGCAATATGACGGGTAACGGGTTCAATATGGCAGTGATACAAGTGAACGCCGTAAGGTTCAGCGTCAAATTCATAGATTGTGGCACTACCATTACTGACTGGGCGAATACCATCCATATCTGATGAATGAATGCCGTGAAAATGTAAAGAGTGAGAATGTCCTGCCTTATTGAGAAATAGTATCCGTACCCGTTCGCCCTGTTTTACTCTGAGTGTCGGCCCTGGTATGTGACCGTTTAAATCCCAGATATTGTAAGAGACAGCGCTATTAAGCTGAATTACAGAAGTACCCGCAGTCAAAGTAAATTCTCTGATAGTACGTCCATTTTCTTTTTTCAGCGTCCCATAATCGAAATTTCTTAGCATCTTCATCGGTTGAGCCACACCTTCATCTGCTGCCATTTTCAGGGGTGGCACTTTGACGATTGAATGACTTTTGAATTTCGCCATCTGTAAAAGTGCTGCCACTCCTGCCACACCAGCGCCACATAGACCTAGCTTCAGCAGTTGACGACGGCTCCAAAGGGTTTCTTTTCCGAGAGCTAAGTTGTTGGGCATGACATTAAATAACGGTTAGCGCTACAATGAAAAGTTGCAAATTATTTGCAATTACTCTTGTGTATAGTAGAAGGATTAGGAATTATTGTCAATAATTCTTCTCTGCTGAATTTAGGGCGTCAATCAAGTTAATCGGCTGTTACAAACTAGAAAAACGCTCTAAAATTTTCTATCTCTTATTCACTTATATAATTATTTTTACTGACTGGAAAGTAAGTTATTTTACTAATAGTTTTGATTCTTTTTTAAGTAGAACAGTGCAAATAAACCGTAGACGCGCAGTGGCTCCTCTGCCTCCTGCCTTGTCATAATGACAATTTTTAACACCGACTTACTTAATTATTGTCAGTTTATTTTTGTTGACATTTTAATTGTATTAGTAAATCAACAAATAATATTTAATATTTTTTGATTAAAAAATATTTGGTTGGTAAAGTTTAAATTGTGATATTAATCACTGACCAAACAGTAAATGTGGTAAGAAACTCCAAAGAAGTGATTGAACACTGCTGAATATTACTATTTTGTCTTAGAGGAATGATGGCAACAGTGCGATATTTATTTTTGCTCACCTGCTCGCTAAATAGATAAATATCAAATGAATTTCCTGCTAAACATAGATAAATATTAATATTTGTCAACTCAGAAAAAGCTGAAATAGCGTTCATAGCATCTAGTAACAGCGTAAATTTCCTGAGTCTAGTATTTAATCTAAAAATAAAATTAACAAAAATTTAAATATTAAAAAATAAGTATATTATTTAACGTATATTTTATTGTCAATCTACCGGAAGTATCACTATAAAATCCCCCAGTAGGGCATTGTAAAAAGAGTTAAATTTCTGCTTTTTATTAATTTAATGCCGCAGTTACATTGAGTAATTTGTGTGAATAAAAACATGACACACGGGGCACATCATGCATATTCCTGATGGATTTGTTTCCGGATCGGTGGCAGGGGCTACAGGTCTAGCGAGTGCGGCAGCACTCTTCGTTGCATTTGGGCGATCGCAAGAAGCTTTTGGGATTCGCCGCGCTCCAGTATTGGGCTTAACTACAGCTTTTATTTTTGCTGCTCAGATGATTAATTTTCCGGTGGCAGGAGGCACCAGTGGTCACTTGTTGGGAGGAACCTTAGCAGCAGTGGTTTTAGGTAGTCCTTGGGCTGGGACATTGTGCATCGCTACGGTATTAATTATCCAAGCTGTGCTGTTTGCCGATGGTGGGATCACAGCTTTAGGAGCAAATATTTTCAACATGGCAGTTATTGGTGTTTGGGTTGGCTGGGGCTTAACTCAAACATTGCAACGGCTATTTGGTGGATCGAGAGGACGCTTACCCCTAGCGGCGGGTATTGCTGCTGGTATGAGTGTAGTAGTAGCAGCCATAGCTTGTGCCATTGAGTTAGCACTTTCGGGAACAGCACCAGTAGCCATCGTTTTACCAGCAATGACTGGTACTCATATTCTCATTGGCATTGGTGAAGGGCTGATCACTGGCGGCGTGTTAGTTTACCTCGCTAGGGAAAGACCAGATTTATTACCAGGGGAGCAACACCAATTTCGTGGTTGGTTAGTACCCGTTGTCAGCATTTTTCTAGTGGCGGGTGTACTCTCACTTTTTGCCTCAGCTTGGCCTGATGGCTTAGAAAGGGTTGCCGCCAACTTAGGATTTATTGACTTAGCTAAACAAGTGCGGATTATTGTCCCAACGCCCTTAGCTGATTACAGTATTAAAGGTTTGGGAACAATTGGCACTAGTATCGCTGGGCTTGTAGGTGCTGCGGTTTGCTTTGCTGTTGCCTTTGGGATTGCTAAGGTGGTGAAACCGAATAATGCTTAAAATTTCCCTACCACTACGCCTGCAACTCTCACTAGTTATTGTTATCGGCGCAGCTTTGTTAAAACATCATGCTTGGAACAACTTGGTTGTATACGGCGCGATCGCACTTTTGTGGGCTTGGGTGTTACGTGTACGCATTCCTCAGCTAGGAAAATTACTCGGTACTGAATTAATCTTCCTATCTCTGCTAGCTTTGCCCTTGGGATGGGAACGTGCCAGTTTTTTGCTAGTTCGTTCTCTGATTTGTCTAATTGCTATGAATAGTTTTTTGTTAACCTTACCGACTCATAGCTTTGGCATCGCTCTCAAAAGCTTACCCCTACCATTACCGTTAAAAGAAAACTTGCTGTTAGCCGGACAGTACCTAGAAATTTTGCAGTCAGAAGTGACAAGAATGCAGCGCAGCGCTCAATTACGTGGTTTAAATGGTTCTGCTGGCTGGCTACGCTATGCCAGTGCGTCCATGATAGGAGCCTTGTATCTCCGGAGTCTCGATCGGGCAGAGCGCGTTTACACCGCAATGGTAACTCGTGGTTACAACGGACAGTTACCGATAGACTCGACATTAAGACCAAAAGAGCGTTTTGCGCTGTTAGCAGCTTGTGCGATCGCTGCTTGTTTAACTATCAGCTCCTACCAGTTCAGCTAATTAGTTTATTGTCCTTTGTCCTTCGCTAACACCAATGACCAATGACTAATGACAAAGGACGATCCCAATACAAATAAATTTGCGTAACACTTAGTAGAAGCGCAGTTGTGATTTTTGAGTTGTGAATCTTGAAATCTTTAACTTCCAATCCCCAATCTTCGATCCGTCATCCTCATGCTGCTGTAGTTGAGGTGCAGAACCTAGTATATGCCTATGCCAACCAAGAGCCAGTATTACGCGACATTTCTTTTAGATTAAATGCAGGCGATCGCGTGGCGCTAATGGGAGCCACTGGTTCTGGCAAAAGTACCTTGCTAGAAAATATCATTGGCTTAAAACAACCACAAAGCGGTCAAATATCGATTAATGGCATTCCTGTAGAACATAAAACTCTATCCCAAGTCCGTCGTCAAATTGGCTTTGCTTTCCAAGATGCTAACGACCAGTTATTCATGCCGACTATTCTCGAAGACGTTACTTTTGGTCCCCGTAATTATGGTGTCTCACCAGCAATAGCAATTGATCGGGCACACCAGTTGTTAGCTAATTTTGGACTAGAAGCCTATGCCAACCGTTCTGCTCATCAACTTTCTGGAGGACAAAGACGCTTGGTTGCTCTGGCAGCAATTTTAGCCCTAGAGCCTGAGATTTTGATTTTAGATGAGCCTACTAACGGTCTTGACCCTGCATGGAGGCGACACTTAGCGCAAGTGTTATTAAATTTGCCAGTGAAAGTCATATTAATTGCCTCCCACGATCTAAATTGGTTGGGTAAAGTTACTCAACGTGCCTTGGTACTGGCTGATGGCCACATTCCTATAGACAGAGAGATTCAGCCACTTTTACAAGATGGGCATACTTTAGATAAGTTAGGTTTGCCAGTAGATTGGTAAGCCAGCGATTATAAAGCGGGATATTCCATCCCGCTTCTGATTACTGTTCAGTTGGGTGCTGGCAAAAGGTCAAAACGCGAATTATTGATTGCTACTCCACACCCATGAGCTACAAGATCGGGCAGTAATTTGATAGATGTATCTAATTTCGTTACTTCATAACACAATTACTGAATTATTAGATACTATTGTTGGGATTTTACTGCTGGTGGGTGTTCATGTTTGTTTTGCGTAAATATAACGTTATTGTTCCTGTTAGCCTGAGTATCGCTTTGCTGATTAATGCTTGTAGTGGGACTAAAGCCTCTCAGTGTCAACGACTAATTCAGGCGGTGAATGACGGCAATTCTCTAATTGATAAAAATAAAGGACAGCAGGTGATCACAAGCTTGCAACTGTCCAAAGATTTGGAAGCTGTCACCAAATCCATAGAGGAACTGAACTTACAAGATCCCAAGTTAAAAGAATACCAAAGCCGTTTTGCCAAAGGATTCAAGAATCTTAGCCAAGCGATCGCCAAAGCAGCTAAGGCTCTTGCTTCAGCTAAGACAGCTGAAGCCTCAGCATCTGGCAGGGAAACACTGCAAAAGGCTAGATCGGATATTGACACAGCACTGACAGCAGCAGCCAAAACTGCTGGTAAGGATTCTGATAAGTTAGTGAATGACCTTAATAAGTATTGTAGTCAGCCTGAGTAAATGCAAGCTAATGAACTGATAGAGCTATGAGATTAAGCTTTAGGATATAAACCGTTAGATATAACGGAATTTGATGTAATTAGCCAGTTAATCAATTGTGAAGCTAATTTCTGAATCAAAAACTTAATTTGCGAATCAAAAACTTAATTTGCGAGTCAAAAACTTAATTTGCGAGTCAAAAACTTGATTTGCGAGTCAGAAACTTGATTTGCAAGTCAAAAACTTAATTTGCGAATCAAAAACTTAATTTGCGAATCAAAAACTTGATTTACGAGTTATACCATTGCATTCAGGCGGAGACTGATCGACGCGATCGCTCTGCCGATTATCCTGCTATTACTATTGTCGGGAGTCTCTATCTGGCAAATTACCTGCTTGCTTTCAGCTAGGCGGTGGGTTGACCATACAGATCTGGCGATCGGGAAAATGTTCATTCTTCATAATGTACGCAGTTCATAATAAATAAACAAGTCTTTATTGTTACTTAATAGAGAAATTTATTTTCGATGAACAGTTCATTTATATAATGAAAACGCCAAATTTATAATTACGTATTTTTATTTAAGATTATGTAATAATTGCAGCTAAATCCACTTGTTTAATGTGACAGATTTGCCTCTAATAATTTTCTAGTTATACTAGTGGCTTAGTGTATAGAGTCTAAGTAAATAGATTTTATTGAGGATTAACCAAAATAGCAGTCTGAATTTTGACTTTTTTTGGTCAATCAATGAAATTAACACCAAATACATAGTAAATCCAAATTAATTACACCATTGCGAGTCAGCATCTATGAAGGCAGAACTATTGATAACCAAATTAGTCCAAGTCTTACAAATCAATATGGGATGGATGACTTGGAATCTGTTTCTAGCTTTTATACCTTTGGTCTTAAGTATCTGGCTATTTCGGAAAAAGCGCGGTAGATCTTGGGTTTGGTGGCTAGGATTCTTAGTGTTTTATGCCTTTTTACCGAATGCACCTTATTTATTGACCGATGTCATTCACCTAATAGATGATATCCGCAAAATTCAATCAGTGTGGATTATTACCTTGGTGTTAATTCCTCTTTATTTATTAGTAATTTTTGCTGGATTTGAAGCTTACGTAATATCTTTAATTAATTTAGGTTACTATTTACACCGAATTGGTAAGAGTCAATGGATTTTATGGGTTGAGTTGATTACTCATGCGCTCTCTGCTGTGGGTATTTATTGGGGACGGTTCTTGCGTTTCAATAGTTGGGATTTCATTACACAGCCAGATGCTGTACTAACCAAAGGTGTAGAGGAACTTCTTGGCAAACAGCCTTTAGTGATTATTGCGATCACTTTTATCATCCTTATAGGTTTGTACGCGATTATGAAACGAGTGACTTTAGGATGGGTTCAGCAACCAAAAACAGAGATCCCCATCAATTCACAACAAACTAAAAATGGGTAGCAGGTTGCAGGAGGATAAGGAGGATGAGGGAGAAAAAATGACTATTGCCTATTGCCTATTAACTTTTGACCTTTGACCTTTGACCCTTGAATCTTGACCCTAATAGCAGAAGATATATGCCAATTGCGTAAGTCCTGAGAAAGATGAAACTTTCCCCTCCTTGACGTGAAATAAATCCAGGTCAAACGGTTGTGGCTTCAAATGCCGCATCTAGAACACATTTCATCAGACTTGATGTGATGTGTCCATGTTGCTAGGAGGGATATCATTATGCAAATAATTTCTAGAGAAGAAATCAAGCCGCTGCTAGAACAGCCAAAGGGAAATTGTGTTTCCATTTATATGCCAACGCACCCAGCTGGGCCAGAAGTGCGACAAGACCCGATTCGGTTTAAGAATTTAATTAAGGAAGCAGAAGCTCGCTTAATTGATGCAGGTTTAGAACCACAAGAAGCAACGGCATTGTTGCAAAAAGCCATTGCTCTCGATACCCAAGAATTTTGGGAGCAAATGGGAGAGCTAGGAATAGCAATTTTTATTTCTCAAGATTTTTTTCGTTACTATACTCTGCCACTCAATTTTCAAGAATTAGTAGTAGTTACAGACAGATTTCACATCAAGCCACTGTTGCCAATTTTAAATGGTAATGGTCGTTTCTACATTTTGGCTTTGAGCCAACAGGATGTGAGATTTTTTGAGGGAACACACTACACCATTAACAAAGTTGAAGTAGAAAATCTGCCTCAAAGTCTGGAAGAAGCTCTCAATCAAGATGAAACTGCCAAAGAAGGTCAGTTCCGCATCGCTACTGGCAAAGGAGGAACAGCTAATTCTTTTGTCCAGCCAGGTGAGTTTCACGGACAGGGAAGTCCCGATAGAGATCAGCACCAAGAAGAAATCCGGCAATTCTTTTCCATCATCGACAAAGCATTGCATGAAAAACTCCGAGACGAAACAGCACCTTTAGTGCTGGCTGGGGTTGAGTATCTCCTACCTTTGTACAGACAGGCAAATACTTACCAGCATTTGATGGCAGAAGGTATCACTGGGAATCCAGAAATTCTCAGCGCTCAAGAGTTACACGATCGCGCTTGGCCGATTGTTGAGGCTGATTTTCAAAAGTCACAACAAGAATTTTTGGAGCGTTTTCAACAATTATTTGGTGGTGATACTGGTAAAGCCAGCAACGACCTCAAACAAGTTATCCCCGCAGCTTATTATCAGCGAATTGATTCATTGTTAGTTGCAGTTGGTCAGCAGCAATGGGGTTTGTTCGATCCAAGTTCGGAAACTGTGTATCTGCACGAAGAAAAAGAAACTGGTGATGAGGATTTGTTAGACTTGGTTGCTAGTCATACCTTATTAAACGGTGGTACTGTCTACGCCGTTCCACCAGAACAAATACCTTTCAGCAAACCTGTGGCAGCAATTTTCCGATATTGAAGATTCTAATGGTGTTGTATAAAATCTGTCTTAATATATACAACACCAATCATGAGTTCCATTCGTTGCTTGTGCAAATATTCTTTAATCGGTTTAGCTCTTGTGAGTACTGCGGTTGTATTGAACCAAACAGCTACAGCAGAAACCATCACTGGTAAATCAGGCAATGTGCAGGCGGAAATATCATACGATAAACCACAGGAATACCAGTATAAAAATGTACGATTGCAAATTACACGCTCAGGTCAAAGGGTTTTAGATCAAAAGCTACCCCAAGACAGTGAATATGACCGACCGATAGGAGATTTGTTGGAAGCGCCAGACAATAAGTTACCAGTGCTAGATTTAGACGGTAATAAAGAACCGGAAGTAATTGCCGATTTCTTTACAGGAGGCGCACATTGCTGTACTTATTCACTGATTTATCGTTACGACAGTAAATCAAAACAGTACAAAAAGATTCGCCATGAATGGGGTAATGGTGGCTATCGACTCCGAGATTTAGACAAGGATGGATTACCAGAGTTTGATAGTCGAGATGATCGCTTTGCTTATGCTTTTAGTTCCTATGCAGCTTCTGGCTATCCACTACAAATCTGGCAGTATCGTCAAGGCAAGATGGTTGATGTTACCCGTCGCTATCCCAAATTAATTGCTAATAATGCCACAGAGCTATGGCAAACCTATAATCAAGCACGCCAACAAGGTGATGATGGTAAGGGATTTCTCTCAGCATACTTAGCAGATAAATATATGCTGGGTCAAGAACAAGATGGTTGGCAGCGAGTACAGCAGGCTTATAAAAAAAGCGATCACTCTCAATTCTTCGCAGAATTACGTAAGTTTTTACGGGAAACTGGATATGTTAAATAGGTAATGGGGCATTGGGCATTGGGCATTGGAAACAATTTTGGATTTTGGATTTACGATTTTGGATTAGATTTCAATCTAAAATCCAAAATCTAAAATCTAAAATTTCTTGTCCTCCTTGTCTCCCTTGTCCCCCTCACTCGCCCTTCAACTGACGCCGTGCGGCTTCTAAAATTAGGCGTTGTTCGGCACGGGCGATCGCTTGATATGTTCGCTCTATGGCTTCTGGTTCTACGGAAATTGCCGTAATACCCCATTGCACTAATCTGTCGATGATTTCTGGATAAAGCGCTGGTGCTTGTCCGCAGATTGCACAAGGAATTTCGGCATCTTTGGACATCTGGATTAGTTGCGCGATCGCACCCATAACTGCGGGGTGCAGTTCGTTAAATCTTCTTGCTAGCTGTTCTTTGTCTCGATCTACTCCTAGAAGGAGTTGGGTGAGGTCATTTGTGCCAATGGAAATTCCTTCTACCCCTGCTTTGACATATTCTGGGAGTAAAAACAGCACGCTTGGAACTTCTGCCATAATCCATAGTTGAAACTGAGGTACCTGAGTTAATCCGGCTTGCTCAACTTTTTGACGGCAAAGGGAAAACTCTTCTACACTGCGAACAAAGGGTAATAAGAGGTTGATATTGCTGTAACCAGCTTTCTGTACACTCGCTAAAGCCGCCAATTCCAACTCAAAAACTGCGGGATTAAGTAAATAACTAAAAATGCCACGTTCGCCCAAGACCGCCTGTGATGAAGATTGGAGATGATGGGGAAACGATGGCAACTCATGCGATCGCCAATCCAAAGAGCGATATAAGATCGGTCGTGGTGCAAAACCACAGGCAAATTGCATAATCTGCTCAGTCCAGAGATCTAGCAATTCTGCCTGACGCCCATCTGCTAGCCAACTATTGGGGTGTTGTCCCTCCAGTATGGTGAGCATCATCAGTTCCGAGCGCAATAAACCTACCCCATCTACAGGTAAATTTTTTACTTGTTCAATTAAACTGCTTTGACTCAGGTTCAAGAGCAGTTGGGTGGCTATTAGCGGTTGGGGAGGAGACAAAGAAGATCTTGGGGTTAGGGGTTCCCACGAATTGGAGTGAGCAGGCAATGAGGGCATGGAGGAGTGAGAATCATTGAGTTCTAGATTTTTCGCTGAATCCCATCTTGGTGGAGTCCTTTCTGCGGCTATGTCTTCTCTAACACGAGAAACTTCTCCGCGATCGCCATCTACATGTAGTCTTTCACCAGATTGAATTAGGGCAGTGACATCTGTAGCGCTGACTACTGCGGGAATTCCCAATTCTCTAGCCAGGATTGCTGCATGGCTGGTCAAGCCGCCTTGTTCTGTAATAATACCTGCAATCTGTTGTAAGAACGGCAACCAATCAGGATTGATCGTCCGGGCAACTAAAATCACTCCTTGGGGTAGCTGTTCTGGTTTCGTTGGGGAATGGGCAATCACGAATGCGGTTGCTGTGACTCGTCCTCTTGCTGCCCCTAGCCCTTTGATGATTTGGAGATTAGGAATTGCCGATTGGGGGTTACTAACTTGTGTAAGGTAGAGTTTGGGCGTGGGAGTTTCCTGTGAAATCGTCCATTCAATATAAAAATTTTTACCTAATTCACTGAGGAGTTGATTACCTAAAACAATTACTTGTTGCAGGTAATCTTCTGGTAAAGCATACTGTTTTTGTTGGTTTTCGTTGAGGAGATAGGCAACTAGACAAGTATTATCTAATGTCAATACTGACTGCGGCATCAGTTGCAAGTCATTTTTAGCAGCTATGTTGTCAAGACGGTAAGCTAAGATTTTATTGCCTAGCTCTTGCTCGATTAACTTTCCGGTTTCTGGTTGAATATAGTAGAGATCCGGTAAAACTTCACCATTAGCGATCGCTACTCCCAATCCGTAAGTAGCTGCAATTTCCCATCCAGAGGTATTGGCGTTGAGTAAGCCGCTAGCAATAGCATTGCGAATAGGCTGTACTAAAACTGCTAAATTAACTTGTTGTAGATTAGTGCCTGAGCGTTGCCAATAGAGTAGACTTCTCGCACGAAATAACTGACTCCAAGTGCGCTTTAATCCTATAGCGATCGCTTCTTGATTACAAGGGCAAAAGACTGACTCCAACAACCCTGATATATTCCCTACCGACTGGGTAGTATTGGAAACCATCACCGTTGGACGCAAAATTAAATGCTCACTTTCTAATTCTCTAGCTGCTGTGAGAATGTTGCTGACCCAAGACGGTGGTACAGTGGCAGTAATAATTTCCTGACGCAAGCGGCCAGCTACCTGCTGAAGTTGACGCCAATTAGCGACATCTAGATGTAATGAAGAATGGGGTAAATCGGCAACTAATGACTCTGAACTATTAAGAGTTTCTAAGAATTGTTGCAAAACTTCCGCCCCAACGACAAAGCCAGGTACTACAGGGTAGCCACGCTGCATAATTCGGCTCAAGTAAAATGCTTTGTCACCTACTTTGGCGCGGTCTTGGAGTTTAATTTGGTCAAGCCAGTAGAGTTTGTCCACTCAATTTTGTTGTTCTCAGTTGTCATTCATTTGCTAGAGCCACCTTAGTGACTTGGTGTAACACTTCAGAGCAAATCCCTGTTTTTTTCTCTGACTGTGCTTTAAACTCCACCCTCTTTCACCATGCAAGTGTCCTCATCTGTATGTAGGAGTAAGTACTTTACCAGAATACCTTCTTCGGCAAAAACGCGATCGCTCATTATAAAAGCAGTCGCCATAGCCTTTGATAAGTAGATTACTATCTAAAGTAAGATGGAGAATCATTTATCTTAAAGCAAGTATTATTTTGTACTGGCTATCTTTGATGCTTAATGAGCAATGATTTGTTAGATATCACCTTGAGGCTATGTACAGCGCTACTAAGTGGGGCAATTATCGGCTTAGAAAGAGAGCTGAGGCATAAACCAGCTGGTTTAAGAACTCATATGTTAGTCAGTCTAGGTTCAGCTCTTTTTACTGTTATCCCTCTGTATACAGTAGAACTCAAACCTAGTGCTGACGCTCTTAGCCGAGTTATTCAAGGTATTGCGGCTGGTATAGGATTTCTTGGTGCTGGAGAGATTTTACGCGAATCTTCTCAAGAATCACAGCGACCTGAAGTTCACGGACTCACATCAGCTGCGGCTGTTTGGGTTTCCGCAGCTTTGGGAATTGCATCTGGGTGTGGCTTGTGGAAATTAGGTTTAATTGGCGCTTTACTAACTTTTTTAGTTCTCAATGTTTTCAAAAGATTTGAAAAAAGGAATTAGTCGTTGGTTATTTACAGGACTTACTCAAGCTAAATTTGTCATTGCGACCAGAACGTAGTGTAGGGAAGCAATCCTAGAATTTCAGGCGATTACGTCGCTTCGCTCGTAATGACGTAATTCCCTGACTTTTGCGTAAGTCATACTTGATAAATGTAGCTATCAACTAATAAATAACCAAAGGCTAATCAAATAATTTTAGCGCCTGAGAAAAAATAGGTTCTGTGGATCTAGTTTCTAGAATTGATTTAACTAAATTTACAAATTCCCAATTAGTTTGAATATCATTTTCAATTGTTTTGCTAGCAGCATAAAAGCTGACATCATTATAATTTAGTTCATTAGTAGTGCCCGTTTGTAATCGCGCTTTTCTACTATCCCAAGAAAGGGATTTACCACGTAAAGTAAATTGAAACCATAAGATTTCATCATTTTTTAATTCAAAGAAAACATCAAAATAAGGTTCTTCTCCTTGGAACCACATTCTAGTTATACCTGTTTGCTGCGATTGTTTAAGTAGCTTCTGCTCAATTCCTCTTAATGATGCACCTAGTGCAGCAATCTCATCTTTATTTAATGTGTGATTTTGTGGAGGCATATATAAAATTTATTGTAAATCTATAATGTTTATGAGTTGTAGACAATATTTTCTAGTAAAGAGATAAGCAATATTACTGCTACTCAATGCAAATCCTTCAGGAGAGGCGTAATTAAAAATTTGCACTACAAAAAACTTTATTTTAAGCGCTCTCACTGTTTGGTGAATAGTATCTGTATTTCTGCTGATGTATAGTAACTTTGGGTGTTCCATCCACATAAACTCGCTGGAACTTATGATAAACGAAAACTAACTTACTGTGAGATATTGCTACGTAATTTCAGTAAATTCAACTAGAAAATTAGAATTTTTATTATTAATAAACTTTGTTAAAAAAATAATATTTTTCTTTAAATTTCTCAACAATTTGGTAATGAAATCTCTCCTGCCTTGACAAGCAGAATTTGAGATGAATTCAACCACTGTGAGTCAAAAGAACCGAGGTGAGTTGTTGTAATTAAAGTTTGAAATCGGTCTTGAATAGCATCAAGTAACTGATTTTGACGGTAGGGGTCTAGTTCTGCCAAAACATCATCCAGCAATAGCAGTGGTGGCTCTCCCACAACTTCTTCAATGAGTTGTAATTCTGCTAATTTGAGAGCTAATACTAAGGTGCGCTGCTGACCTTGAGAACCGTATTGACGTGCAGGTGTTTGGTTAATAATTAATTCGACTTCGTCGCGATGAGGGCCAACCAACGTAGTGCCTTGGCGCAGTTCAGCAATGGCACGCTGCTGAATTTTCTCTAGAAAAGCTTGCTGCACTTCTTGGGGATAGTTTTCCCCCAAAGGAACACTAGGCGCATACTCGATCTGAAGCTTTTCCGTACTACCACTAATACTAGAGTGCCACTTGGTAGCAATAGGGGCCAGTCTTTGGATAGCTCGTTCGCGCCTTCTAATGACTCTTGTTCCTGTAGTCGCTAACTGCGCATCCCACACAGCCAATTGTTCTGAGTGCTGAGTACTGAGTGCTGAATCTTGAGTCTGTTTCAAAAAAGCATTGCGCTGTCGCAAAACCTGATTGTACTGCTGCAAAATATGAGCATAAACAGGTTCTAGTTGAATTAATAGGGTATCTAGCCAACTGCGACGACCTTCTGGACCACCGCGCACTAAGTCTAAATCTAAACTAGAAAACTCCACTGCATTCAAAACGCCGAGAAAGTCCATTTGACGGCGCACAGACTCGCCATTCAGGGCAACGCTACGCCGACCATTACGGCGGAGAGTTAAGCTCAGGTCACTAACACAAGTTTGCCGCTCTAGGGAGGCATTAATTTGAGCGATCGCTTCCCCTTCTTGCACTAAATCGCGATCGCGTGCCATCCGATGCGATCGCAATGTCGCCAACAACTCCACCGCCTCCAACAAATTGGACTTCCCCTGAGCATTGTTACCTACCAAAATCGTTTTGGCAGCAGTAAACTCCACTTTTTGGTCTGTGTAATTGCGAAACTGTCGGAGGTGAATGGATTTGAGATACATAGTGGAGAAGTTACAAGATGGGGAAGAGGACGCGGAGACACAGGGACGCGGGGACGCGGGGAAATTACTCTCCGCGTCCCCCTTTCTCCGCATCTTTCCAATCACCCTCACACAGCCTTTTTACCAACTAATCGGAAGAATATCTTCTCCAATTCCACCCAAACAAACATCAAAGCACTAAAGCCGATACAAACCCACAATTCTGTCTTATCTAGTATGTGAGTGCCAAAGAATTCTCGCAGGGGTGGAACGTAAACTAACATGAGTTGCAATATTGTGGTGACTACCACAGCTCCCAACACAAACATATTGGAGAAAGGATTCATCTCTATAGTTAGTCGATTATTTGAGCGAATAGCTATGGCATGACCCATTTGGGCAATACACAAGGTAGTAAATACCATTGTCTTCCAAGATTCGCGATCGCCTTGATATCCTGCTGCATGGGTATAGTTGTAAGCCCACCACATTAAAGAAATTGAGATAATCGCAAAGATAATCCCAATGCGAATCATATAAGAACCCAATCCCCTAGCAAAAATACTCTCACGGGGGCTGAAGGGTGGACGCTTCATTACATCTGGCTCAGGGGGTTCTACAGCTAATGCTAGGGCTGGTAAACCGTCTGTTACCAAGTTCATCCAAAGAATTTGCAAGGGTGTAAGGGGAACGCCTCCTAAACCAATTAAAGGTGCTGCGGCGATTGTTAGCACTTCGCCAATGTTACTGCCCAGGATGTATTTGATAAAGCGGCGGATGTTGGTGTAAACAACTCTACCTTCCCTAGTCGCGGCAACAATGGTAGCGAAGTTGTCATCTAGCAGTACCATGTCGCTAGCTTCTTTACTCACATCGGTGCCTGTGATGCCCATCGCAATACCGATGTCTGCTTGTTTTAAGGCTGGGGCATCATTAACACCATCGCCTGTCATGGCCACAAATCTGCCCCGGCGTTGCAGTGCTTTGACAATTCGCAACTTGTGTTCTGGAGAAACACGAGCATAAATGCTTACTAGGTCAACATTTTGCTCTAGTTCCTCATCACTCATGCGCTGTAATTCTTGACCTGTGAGGACACGAGCGCCTTCCTCGGCTATACCTAGATCTGTAGCGATCGCTCTTGCTGTTAGTTGGTGATCGCCAGTAATCATCACTGGACGAATCCCGGCTTCCCGACATTCTTGGACTGCAGCCCTTACCTCTGGGCGTGGTGCATCTAGCATTCCTACTAGTCCCAGCCAAACCAATTCTTGTTCTGAGATTTCATCTGAACCTTCTGGCGGGATTTCTGCAAGCGGTTTGTAGGCAAAACCCAGCACTCGCAATCCCTTACTTGCCATTTGGTCATTTTCTGAGAGAACTTTTTGGCGTTGTTCTTCAGTTAAGGGAACGGCGTGCGTACCTAGATAAATTTGGCTACAACGCGCCAAAATTAACTCTGGGGAACCCTTGGTAAACATTAAGTAATTTTCTGATTGCAAAAATCCGGCGATCGCTGGGTCAATTCCGGTTAAAGAAGATTCACCTGTGGCGACTGCTTCAACCTGAGAAATAACACTCATGCGCTTGCGTTCTGAGGAAAAGGGAAACTCTGAGACTCTCGGTAATTTACTATTCCACTGGTCTTTTTCAATACTAGCTTTCCCTGCCAAAGTGAGTAATGCACCTTCGGTAGGGTCGCCTAAAATCGCCCATTCCCCTTTTTCTTTTTGCAGCACAGAATCGTTACAAATAGCACAGGCGACTAGTAAAGCAGCGATTTCGGGACGTTCATCTGCTGAAATTTTTTGCCCGTTTAATTGAAAATCGCCTGTGGGGGCGTAACCTTCTCCGGTAACACGAAAACTAGAATTATTTGTGTAAACTGATTGCACCACCATTTTGTTCTGAGTCAGCGTGCCAGTTTTATCAGAACAGATGGTAGTTACAGAACCCAAGGTTTCTACCGCTGGTAGTTTGCGAATCAAGGCATTGCGGCGTACCATCCGCTGAGTTCCCAATGCCAAGGTCACAGTGATTACGGCGGGTAAACCTTCAGGAACTACAGCCACCGCCATACTCAAGGAAATTTCTAAAAGTTCTTGTAAGGTGCTAAAACCTCTAGCCTGGATGATACCACCGACAACAACAATGCCTACCAAAATCAAAGAACCGGTAACTAGGACATTTCCTAGTTGAGTCATTCGCTGTTGTAAGGGAGTTGGTTCACTTTCCACCGCTTGCAACATGGCCGCAATTTTGCCGAGTTCCGTTTCCATCCCGGTATTGGTGACTAGAACCTTGGCGCGTCCTTGGACAACTTCTGTTCCTTGAAAGACAACATTCAAGCGATCGCCTAACCCTGTGTCTTCGGGTAATTGCAATGTTGCTTGTTTATTAACGGCTTCGGCTTCACCAGTTAAGGCCGATTCGCGAATTTGTAAATTAGATTGTTCAATTAAGCGCCCATCGGCGGCTATTTGCACCCCAGCTTCTAGCAGCATCACATCTCCTGGGACTAATTCCTTGGCTGCTACGTCCACCAGTTTGCGATCGCGGATGACTCGCACTAAGGGAGAGGATAGTTTTTTTAGGGCTGCAAGAGCTTTTTCCGCGCGGCTTTCTTGCACATAGCCTAGGATGCCATTGAGGATCACAATCGCCATAATCGCGATCGTATCTTTGAAGGGCACTTCGCCAGGCTTGAGATTGCCTCCTCGCCAAGCCACGAGATCTAAAACCCCAGAAATTATTGCAACAGCAATCAGCATCAACAACATAATGTTCTTGAACTGATCGAGCAGAATCTCCCAAGCGCTACGGCCACCATGTTCTTCGAGTTCGTTGGGGCCGTATTTTTGCAACCGTTGTTCAACTTCTTGAGGTGTTAAGCCACTGTCTGCATTACTATCAAGCAGGTCTAGCGCTTTATCAACTTCTAAACTATGCCAAACGGTGGCACCTTCAGGCAGAGAATTAGCAGACATCGTGTAAGTCACAGGAAATGGTTACAGAATTCGATCATAATTTAGTGATGGCCGGAAAACCATCAACTAAAGTTACATAAAGGCTCTCGCCAAATTGTATTAGTGTAGATGTGATTCCTGGCATTTGTCACTTGCTCCTCTTGGAACTTGTATGTGTTATTTCCTAGGCCAGAGTTTTTTTGGAACACATTGCACTGATAATTGTAAGTAACACCAGTCTGAAGCTTGGTCACATGGGACCTACCACAATTTATTCTAGGCGTGCTAAACGGTTAAATGAATATGCTTAATATGAGTTTTGCACTTCCCAGTATGACCGTTAGCCAGATGTTTGGGCAAAGAACAATTCGACCGCTTAGTGCTGCCGCATTAGGTGGCATTGCTTTCATTAAAGATACACTCATCGCTATTGATACTGTTAAAGGACATCTGCTAGAGATTGACCCAATATCTGACAACAGCAAAATTCTTAATCCTCACCAAGTCAAAGAATTTACTGAAGTCACAGGTCTAGCAGTCTGGGAAGATACCCTTTGGGTAACTCGTGGCAACAGTGTATATCGTTGCAAGCTGAATTCTTTAGGTCTAGAGCATTTTGTTACATTGCCTTATCCGGCTGACGGTGTTGCTGCTTGGGAATCAACAGTTTATGTCAGTTGCCAAAAGTTAGGCTATATCTTGGTTTTTGAATCTGAGAGCCGCAGAGAAATTACTAGGTTTTATGCACCTGGGGTTGGTGTAGAAAATTTAGCTGTGAGTAATGATATTCTGTGGGTGAGCGATCGCACAGAACAAACCGTCTACTCGATGGATAGGGCTACAGGAGAAATTCAATTCAGCGTCCTCACACCTTTTGACTCGCCTACAGGCATAGCCGTACACAAAGATGCGGAAACAGCCAAAGAAAGTCTTTATGTCGCTTATGCCTCTGAAGAACCTTATATTCGGGATAATCCGAATGCCGATCCCAATCATGAGCTAACATACCGCGATCGCACTTTTATTCATCCTCTGCATTATCATTACGAGCCAGAGAAACGCTACGCCCTCTCTAATGGCTACCTCATCGAAATGTCCTACGCTGAGGAAATTGCACCCTTAGAAGAAGTCTATTTAACAGATTTAGAGTGGCGCATCGCCTTACCCTCAGAAACCGAACGCCAAAAGGTCAAACACGTTGAACCCATTGGGTTACCTTTTACCGAAGAAGTAATCGATGGGCAACGGATAGCAGTGTTTAAATTTGCTACTCTCACCCCTGGCGAACGCCATATCTTTGGCTGGAAAGCAATTTTGGAAGTACGCGGTATTAAGTATCGTATTACACCCAAAGATGTAGAAAATCTTCCCGAACTTTCACCAGAATTTGAAACTCGTTACCTGGTGGATGACGACGATTTAGCAATGGATACCAGTATTGTCCGACGTTCTGCTAGGGACGCAGTAGGCTCGGAAACCAATTTGCTGCGGAAAATGTACAACATCCGCAATTACGTTTACGATGAATTATCTTATGGTATCAAACCGTACATTGATACTCCCGATATCGTTTTAGAACGAGGTGTTGGTTCCTGTGGCGAATATGTGGGCGTTTTGCTGGCTCTGTGCCGTTTGAACGGGATTCCCTGTCGTACAGTAGGTAGGTATAAATGTCCTCCTCATGGCGAACTACAAGGCGTACCCCTACAACCAGACTTTAACCATGTTTGGCTAGAATTCTACATACCCAATATTGGCTGGTTGCCAATGGAATCTAACCCTGATGATGTCGGAAATGCCGGCCCCTATCCCACACGGTTTTTTATGGGCTTATGCTGGTATCACATCGAAATTGGCAAAGGCGTTTCCTTTGAAACCATTTCTAGTCAAGGAGTACGTCTGACCAAAGAAGATATCCCCATTGGCGACCTAGCAATCAATCATATTCGGTTTACGATTCTTAAAGAATTACCGCCGTTTTGAAGAGTCAAGGGTCAACAGTCAACAGGTAGGATTTCTCCCCCTTCCTCGTTTCCCCAATGCCCAGTGCCCTATGCCCCATTCACCCTTAAAATGGGCATGGCAAAAGCTTGAGGCTGTTTCGTATCAGCAAAATCGCAGATAGAGCGAAATGGGCAAAAGCGGCAGTGAGAACCAGGATTAGGTGGGAATATCTTACTGAAATCCTCAGTTTCTTGATGATATTTTTGTAAATCTCGCTGATGCTTCTTAGCTATATGAGCCAACTCAAATTCTAAGGATGCTAATTCCCGACGATCGATCCGAATTAATTCGGATGTTTTACAAAGTTCTAAATTATAGAACGATGCAACAGCTTCATGTCCGGGGTAAAGATAACGTGCAGCTAACAGATAAACTAATGCCTGTCGTTGGTCAAAGGCAGCTTTACCAGTTTTAAAATCTAAAATATGCAACGTGCGATCGCTATCAACAAATACACAGTCCATAGCCGCATATAAACGGAAGCAATAATCATCCTGGTCAATTAAAATTGGTTTGGGAAAGCCTTCATCCCCTGGAGTTAATTGCAGGATGTTTTTATTCAACAGCAAGGGAGCATTGTGGTATTTCTGTAAAATTTGCAACACGCGCTGTTGAACTTCCTCAGAGGAATGGCTTAATTTGAGCAACTGGGCAACTTTTTCTACACCGTCTGATTGCTTTAACAGATGTCGATGATGATGAAATTCATAAACGCCTTTTTGGGCGAGTATCCCAATTCTTTGGGGTGCAGTAGCTGTGGCTAACAGTGCCTTAACTTGTGGTTCATGCTGACGCGCTTTGACAAACCCCCGTCTCATTTGGCAATGCCAACGTTCTTGCCCTGTAGCTGGGGCAACTAAAGACCAAAGGTGATAACTGGCAAAAGGTCGGTCGGGGATTGACATTGCTAACGAGCAGTGAGAAAAATAACGGCGGAGATACTTGCGGCTACGCACGCTTTGCGCGAAGCTTCCTATAGTAGTGAAGTTGGACGGGAGACTGTGGCAAAATGAGCGCTAGTAGCAAATCCAGCAAAATTCAATTCGGTACTGATGGATGGCGAGGGATTATCGCCGATGATTTTACTTTCCCCAATGTGAGGAAAGTTACAAGGGCGATCGCTAGTTACTTAGAAACAGCCTATAGCAAAGACAGGCCTGTTCTTGTAGCCTACGATACTCGATTTTTAGCTGACCAGTTTGCCCAAACTGCCGCCCAAGTCTTAGCTGACTTGGGTTGGACGGTAAAAGTAACCGATCGGGATTGCCCTACACCAGTAATTGCCTACAACGCCCGCCACCTAAATTCAGCAGGGGCGTTGATGTTTACGGCAAGTCATAATCCTGCACCATACTGTGGGATTAAATATATCCCTGACTATGCTGGGCCTGCCACTCCAGAGATTACTGATACTATTGTGGCAAATATCGAAAGTGCATCGGATGAGCCACCAAGTGGTAGCCCATCGGGTTCTATTTCTATTTTCGATCCCAAACCCGATTATCTGCAATTTCTCTACACCCTAATTGATGTAGAAAAAATCAAAAGTGCCCAGTTGAAGGTAAAATACGACGCTTTGTATTCTACTTCCCGTGGTTATTTAGATGAAGTTTTGCAACAAAGCGGTGTGCAATTAGAAAGTTTCCACACTTGGCGGGATGTGCTGTTTGGCGGCGGGATGCCAGAACCCAAAGGTGAACAACTCGTTGAGTTAGTCGAAGCAGTACGCGCCGATCAAGCAGATTTAGGTTTAGCAACAGATGGCGATAGCGATCGCTTTGGTATTGTTGATGAACAAGGCAATGTCCTCACCCCTAACACTGTGCTGCTATTGCTAGCACGTCATTTAATCAAAAATAAAGGCAAAAGCGGTGCGATTGTCCGCACTGTAGCCACAACCCACCTTTTAGATAATTTTGCGGCTAAATATGGGCTGCCAATTTATGAAACAGCAGTTGGCTTTAAATACATTGGTGCAAAAATGCGAGAAACCACCGTATTAATTGGTGGGGAAGAATCTGGTGGTTTAAGCGTGATCGGGCATATTCCCGAAAAAGATGGCGTTTTAGCCGATATGCTAGTAGCAGAAGCGATCGCCTATGAAGGTAAGCCTCTGAGTCAACTAGTCAAAGAAGCGATCGCCGAAGCTGACGGTCCGCTTTACAATAATCGTCTTGACTTACACCTCACCGAAGCCCATAAAACCGCCGTCATCGACTCCTTTACCAAAAATCCACCTACAGAAGTAGCGGGAATTAAAGTCAAAGAAGTCGGTCGCAAAGATGGGATTAAACTTTACTTAGAAGAAGGTAGCTGGATTCTACTGCGTCCCTCTGGTACAGAACCCCTGGTGCGCGTTTATCTAGAAACCAACTCACCGGAAAAACTGGTTACAATCGCTCAAGAAATGGAAAGTGCGATCGCTAAACTAGAGTAAGAGTTTAAACCGCCGATAAACGAGGCAGTGCTTTGCGGGTGTTCCCCCCGTTGGAGCAACTGCCGTGCAGATGAACGCTGATATTTATCGGTGTTCATCTGTGTTTGTTTATAGTTTGATTTTTTATGAAAAGTATTGCTAATTTTTTGATATCTGTAGTTATCGCTGTTTGGGTAATGGCGATCGCGCTTCTCTCAGTCCAAAACGCCACACTAGTACGGTTAAAATTCTTATCATTACAATCGATTCAAATACCAGTAGGTTTAGTGCTGGCTTTTTGTGTTTGTATCGGATTAATTGGTATAGCAGTGCTGCAACCTTTGTGGGGTATTGCTGATTCTGGGCGGGGTAATTCTCGATTAGATGAAGATGCCGAGTTTTTTGTTGATGATGAAGATTTTTGATATCTACAAAAAGAAGCCTGCTTATACAGGCTTTTAGAGTTTTAGGAAGGCGATCGCTCTGCTATAAAATCAAAATGTCCACTCGTGGTTTGGCTCGTTAAGAGCAGCGCGGACAGCAGCTAAGTTGGCAAGGTTTTTGAATGGGCTTGATTTAGCTATTTCTGTAATTGAATTTAAGGTAAGCGCTAGTTGTTCATTATTTCCAGATGCGATCGCACTATCAACCACAGCAAACAAAGCACGAAAGTTTTCTGCACGTTCATCAAAAGAGCGATCCAGATATGCCATTAGCAAGTCTCTCTGGGCGTTAATTTTGGTAATTGTTGCTTTTTCCCAAGCATCAATCTCTCGTCTCTTTGTCTGTTCTTGTTCCGCAGTTTTTAGGTAATCGGTGTAAGCTGAAACCATTTGCTGTAAGCATTCCGCAGGATTGATAACTTCTTTAATGCCTACTTTGGCGACTTTATTTACTGACATTTTTAATTCACTCCCAGCTTATGATACTTGGCATAGATATTTGCAGTAATTGGATTCAACTTTCCTTCACCATCCAATACTGGAGTTTTCATGATTTCTGCTAGTGCCTTCACCAGAAGTGCAACTTGTTGAAATTGACTAGCATTCCTGTTTTTATCGAATGATGCCAAGGAGTCAAGTTCGTTCAGGCCGATAACAGCAACGTCGTTGAGAGATTTAACTAAATCCATTAATTCGGTAATCCGTCGTTTCACCTGTTGTATAAAGTCTTTAGCTGATTCAATTTTGGTAATTGCAATGTTGACTTCAGCGTCGTACTCTCGCGCTTTTGTTAATGCTTTCTCGCCTTCACCAGCAATCACAAAACCTCCAATTAGGACAGCAGGACCAACAGTAATACCTCCTAGCACAAGAGAACCAAGCGCCATACCGCCGCCACCAACAGCTAATGAACCACCGCCCAGCCATGCTAGAGTTGCATTCCAGGCTGCTGCACCACTTAGTCCTCCGATAAGTGTTCCAGTACTTGCTACTCCTACAGATGTAGCAAAACCCATTGCACCACCGTATCCTGCTGTTGCTGCGCCAATCGCCTTAGCACCACCTTGAAAAAACTGTTCAGCTTCGATAGCAGCAGTTTTATATTCTTTAATCTGCTGAACTGAAATTCCATCCAAACCCTCCAAAAACTCCTTCTCACTTTGTTTTGCTTTACCAATGTTTCGTTCAATAAAATCAACAAAGCGACCAATTGTACGCATCATTACATCAAGCTGGAATTCACCATACTCTCCTGCCAGTTCGTTAGTTGCTTCCCAATCTGCTTTTAAATGTCTGACAGCATCCTCATGACGCTTTTGGGCGCGGTTACCAATTTCTTGTGCCTCATTCATCTCAGCAACTCCTACTGCGCCTGCACCAACACCAAGAACAGCGCTAGCTATAGCAACAGCACCCAAGATAAGTGGAATCATGAAATACTCCTGACTATGATTATTATTTGGTTAATATGCCTCTACGGGTTAAAGACGAAAATTAAGCATAAACCTATACTTATATTTCCCTCAGTAAGCAGCTAATCAACATTCAGTACGCAGAAATTTGAGATTATCTGAAATGCAAGTCGATGATGAGCGATCGCCTACACATCATCAGATAAGCTAAAAAAGAGCGATCGCAGAATTTGGAAAATAAGGTAAAAGACATTTGTAGGGGCGGGGAAACCCCGCCGTTTACGACAATCTATGGAACTGAAAGCTATTGTTTAGGTTAGTTGTAGTTTGAGAAAATCAAGAAAATCCAGCAATTCTGTATCAGAGAGATGATGACGCGATCGCCTACCATATTTCTGCTGTAAATACTCTCTTCCTTGCTCTGGAGACCAATTTAATTGTGCTAAATATGTATCTGTTTGCGCTATTAAAACTGCATGAAGTTCAGATTGAGGCGTATTGCTAGATGATTGTATTTGTTCTTGCTTTGAATTAATATTTCCATTAATTTTTAAACTAACTTTTTGCCCTAAAGATTGCCAGTTAATTTCTCGATGTCCATCCCAACTTACACCTACAGAGCGATAAGTTACAGGATCGTAAATATTACAAAATACTACTGTTCTATCTCCAGGGCTAACAGCGATTGTCAGTGGATGATGCAGTTGTTCAGAAGTAAGAGCATCTAAAGATAACAATAAACTTTTAGAAAAATAAGAGTCGCTTCCCGAACGGACAATATAAGGTTTGTCTGCAAAAACATATAAATCAGTTTTTTCAGTTTCTCCAAAAGATGTTTCAATCTTTTTATTAACTTCTATCCCTGTAACTACTCCAGTCAAAGCTTTTTCATAAATTGGAATATGTTTTTTATCTTCAGTGAGCATATACCAACAGTAATCATTTTCTCTGCTGACAAATACATATTGAGGTTTGGGGATAGAGCCGAACCCTAATTTAACTTTCATATTCTTGATGATGGTTTTTGTAAATAGATTAATTCAGCAACAATTTCTAATTCATTGTGCCGCCAAGTGATTATTTCCTTTACAAATATAATTCCCTAACCATCAGGCAAATTAACATGAATGCAGCTAAGGCTCTACACCCAAATCCTTTAACCTTTCTTCCAATATTCGCGCCCGGTTTTCCGCAGCCACTCGTCGCTGTTCTTCAAAATTAACTCGTTCTTCCACTTCCTGAATGCGTTCTTCTGGCGTGAGCAACCTTTGCCCTTCTTCGTCGTACCAGTACAACCACTCCCGGGCAATACCTTGATAAATTCCCCGTTCTCGCCCAATTCCTAACCCAATTTCTGGTAGCCAAACAGGACTGCCCGACATGAGTAAATATTCACCATCGACAAGGCGATATACTTCCAAATGCGGCTTTTTGCGGCGGAGAGGATTGTAGATAACATAGTATAAAATCCCTAGCTTTTTGGCATACAATTCTTTTTTACTACTGTATTCTCCCCGATGTATTTGAGAAATAACTTCTAGTAACAAAATTGGTAACTCGTTTTCTTCCCATAGCACATAACTCAAGCGTAAGTATTCATCAACGAAGCGCTTCACTCCCAAACTGAGAAAGCCATCAGGGACAAGAGCTGGCTCATTGGCATCATAATAAATACCCATATTCACACCAAAGAACCAATTCCAATGCTCTGACCAAATCAGAGCTAGTGTACTTTCGAGCAAAGCAGGGATGAGATGTTGTAGTTGATTATCCACAGGGGTGTCATCAGAGTTAGGTAGCTCTTCGGAAGATGGCAAACAGTGCAACGGGTTGTAGTTTAACATGAGCAGTATGCCAAATGCTGACTCTAGATAGATTATAGGAAAGGAATTGAAGTGAGATATGAATATAGTCCGCAGTTCTGTTTTTGATACTCAAGTAATACTGAGGTTTTAGATAAAATTAAGCTAGATAGCAGCAATATCTAATTTTATAAAAATATGGTCAAATGTCATACAGCCAATTCAGTATATAAACTATTGAGTCAACTTTTTATCGGTGATGTTGGTAAAATTCTGGAAATTCAAACAAAAAAAGCGGGTTTTATACCCGCCCTCTAATCAATAGTAATATCAACTATCAATCTTCACCTAATTGCCAATATCCGGCGCAACTAAAGAAACCTTTGGTACTTCTTTCTGCTGTGCTAATGTTGGCACTGAATCACGCAATCGTGCTGTTAACTGTACTGTTGTAGAGTCATACATCTGAGTTAGCAGCTTGGGATAGAAACCAATACCAATAATTGGCACTAACAAACAGGCGATGATAAATACCTCACGGGGTTCTGCATCTATCAGCGCTTGGTGAGAAACTAATTCTTCGTTCTCTTGACCGTAGAAAATTTCCCGTAACATTGATAGCAAATAAATTGGAGTTAAAATTACCCCAACTGCCATCAAAAATACCACGATGACTTTAAATGTGGAGCTATATGCATCGCTGGTAGCAAAGCCTACAAACACCATTAATTCTGCTACAAAACCACTCATTCCTGGCAAAGCTAAAGAAGCCATTGAACAGGCGGTAAACATAGCAAAAATTTTCTGCATTCTCTTACCGACACCACCCATTTCATCCAACATCAGGGTGTGTGTCCGGTCATAAGTTGCACCAACCAGGAAGAATAAACTTGCCCCAATCAACCCGTGGGAAACCATTTGCAATACTGCCCCACTTAATCCCAAATCTGTAAAGGAGGCAATACCAATGGTGACAAAGCCCATGTGCGAAATTGAGGAGTAGGCAATTTTCCGCTTCAGGTTACGCTGGGCAAAGGATGTTAAGGCAGCGTAGATGATATTTACTACCCCCAAAATCACCAACACTGGTGCAAAATAAGCATGGGCATCGGGTAACATTTGAGCATTCATCCGAATTAAGGCGTAACCGCCCATTTTCAGCAGAATACCAGCCAATAACATGTGTACGGGGGCTGTAGCTTCACCGTGGGCATCTGGTAGCCAAGTGTGCAAGGGAATGATGGGCAACTTGACGGCGTAGGCAATCAGGAAGCCACCATAAAGTAAAAGTTGGAAATTTAGGGCGTAGTCTTTGAGTCCGAGCGATCGCATATCAAAGGTGACTGTATCGCCATAAAAGGCCATTGTCAAAGCGCCTAACAAAATAAACAGCGAACCGCCTGCGGTGTACAAAATAAACTTGGTCGCTGCATATTGCCGCTTTTTACCGCCCCAAATCGCCAGCAACAGGTAAACCGGAATCAATTCCAGTTCCCACACTAGGAAAAACAACAGCATATCCTGGACGGCGAACACGGCAATTTGACCGCCATACATCGCCAAGAGCAAAAAGTAAAATAGCCTGGGTTTGAGTGTCACAGGCCAAGCTGCTAAGGCCGCCAGGGTGGTAATGAATCCAGTCAAAATAATTAGGGGCATAGATAAGCCATCCGCCCCTACTGACCATTTCAAATCCAATTGCGGAACCCAAGGGTAACTCTCCACCAACTGCAAATCGGGATTGGAGAAATCATACCCAGTATAAAAAGCGTAAACAATCAGTGCAAAATCAATCAATCCCACAACCAAGGCATACCAGCGCACTGTTTTGCCGTCTTTATCTGGGATGATAGGAATCAGTAGCGACGCGACTATCGGTAACAAGATAATCGTCGTCAGCCACGGGAAGTTAGCTGTATTCATCGCCATTCGCCTGCAATCAAAATCATTTTTGGCAAAAAGTCACTAGCTATTAAGTAGCAGCTTTTTTGGGATTTGGCCTCCCTTATTAGGTTGATTTAACAAAAATGAAGAAAGATGAAGGTAGGTAAATGTATCAGCCTGCCTTCATCTCAATCAAAGATATTATTTGACTGTTCGCTAAACACTGAGCTATCAGAAGTGATTGCTCACAACAGGAGTATTGACTCCAAATTCTCTTACTACTCAAAACTCAGGACTCAGAACTGAACTTAGGTAATACCAAAGACAATCACCAAGCCCAAAACTGCCCCAAAGATAATCAAGGCATAGAATTGAGCGCGACCGTTTTCTAGGTATTTCAGCCCTTCGCCACTCACAAGGGTGAAAAAGCCTGTGAGGTTAACAGCACCATCGACAACCCGGAAATCAACTTCCATGACTTGTCTAGCTAGGCGACGCAAGCCCATGACGAAGACACGATGGTAAATGTCATCAAAGTACCATTTGTTGAGAGACAGCTGATAAAGCGGTTTGATTTTTTCCGCGATCGCAGCTGGGTCGATTTTACCGCGCAAATACATCAAGGAAGCCAAGGTAATCCCAATCAAAGAAATGCCTACGGAAGCCCCCGCCATAACGTAAAATTCCGTCGGGTTGAACTCGGCGGCTTTTTCTACAACTTCAGCTAGGGTTTCTGAGGGTGGGAAGATGAATTCCTCAAAGTAGTTGGCGTAGGGTGTGCCTACCAAACCAATCAAAATGGAAGGCACGGCTAAAAGTGCCAATGGTAGGGTCATCGTCCACGGTGACTCGTGGGGAGTATCGCTGTGATGCCCGTGGGAGTCGTGGGAACCATGATGTCCGCTAGTAGCAGCCAATTCGCCTTTTTTCATAGCCCCGGGGCCAAAAGTCGGGGCTGGTTCTGCTGACTCTAATTCCAGGATAATGGTCGCTGCTTTCTTGAGCTTGTCTTTGATTTTTTCATCCTTACCCCGGAATTTGCCTTCAAATGTCATGAAATACATTCTGAACATATAGAAAGCGGTAATTCCGGCCGTTAGCCAGCCAATCATCCAGAGAAATGGATTAGCCTCAAAAGCTTTCCCCAAAATTTCATCTTTTGACCAGAATCCGGCAAAGGGTGGGACACCAGAAATTGCCAAGCAACCAATCAAGAAGGTAATCCCGGTGATTGGCATATATTTGCGCAATCCCCCCATCAACCGCATATCCTGGGCTAATACGGGGTCATGACCAACGACTCCTTCCATACCGTGAATCACCGAACCGGAACCCAAGAACAGCATTGCCTTGAAATAGGCGTGGGTCATGAGGTGGAACAATCCCGCACTGTAGGAACCTACTCCCATTGCCATCACCATGTAACCCAACTGGGAAATGGTGGAGTAAGCTAAACCTTTTTTGATGTCATTTTGGGTAATAGCAATTGTTGCCCCCAAAAACGCTGTAAATGCCCCCGTAAAGGCAATTACGTTCATGGCTGCTGGGACGTGTTCAAAAACCGGGTACATCCGGGCAATCAGGAACACCCCAGCTGCCACCATTGTTGCGGCGTGGATCAAGGCAGAAATGGGGGTGGGGCCTTCCATCGCATCTGGTAGCCACACATGCAGAGGAAATTGGGCTGATTTTGCCACCGGGCCGAGGAAGACTAAAATCGCCAACAGGACAGCCAGAAAATTGCTGACAGAACCCGATTGTACTAGTTGAGCGAGGCGATCGCCCATGACGCCAAAATCAAAGCTTCCTGTCGCCCAGAATAGCCCCAAAATGCCGAGTAATAAACCGAAGTCTCCCACTCGGTTGGTGACAAATGCTTTTTGGGCTGCATCTGCTGCTGACTTGCGATCGTACCAAAAGCCGACCAGCAAGTAGGAACACATTCCCACCAGTTCCCAGAATATATAAACCTGCACTAGGTTGGAGCTGACTACCAGACCCAACATTGAGGAGCCAAACAAACTGAGATAGGCGTAAAACCTGACGTAGCCGGGGTCGTGAGCCATGTAGCCATCGGTGTAAACCATGACTAAGAAAGCTACTGTGGTCACAATTACCAGCATCAAGGCTGTTAAGTGGTCAATTGTGTAGCCCATACTCAGGTGAAAATTGCCTGCTGCTGCCCATTCTAGGGTACGGATATAAGTTGGATGTCCTTGAATTTGGCTCCACAGCAAGGCAAACGACAGCCCCATCGCTGCTCCCATTAGGGAGATAATTACTACAGCGTTCAGCTGTCGTAGGCGGTTTGTCACCTGATTTATCGAAATTAATCCTAGACCGACCAGCATTGCCCCGAAAAGAGGCAATACAGGAATCAGCCAGGCATATTGATAGATTACTTCCATCACTGACGCTTACTTTTATGATTCTTGACTAAGTTAGGACAGCGCTGCCGACGGTCTTGAGTAGACTGGGACGGAGAGAAAAGTTTGTAGACACTGTCTGCGATCGCCAGAATTGTACTCTCTTCGACAACCCTCAGGGTAGCAAGTGGCATTTTTCAGGGCCAAGACGACTGCGATCTTCGCATCATAACTTTAAAGCAATCTCCGTTGCGGTCAACTGTGCGTCATCAGGCAACTGTCTAGGTCGAACTGTTAATAATTGTGACACACACCCTTTAGCATAAAATACCCCACCCGGAGGTCATTGGGTGGGGCGTTAAGGTTGGTTTTATATTTGCTTTACCAAGGTGGTAATTAATCACCGATTGTCAAGAGTGAATATCCTCTATTTTAAGTATTTACTTTTGACTTTTTTATGCCTTGCGACATCCTAAATCTAATGCTTTTGGGCTATTGTAGGTTTGAGAGCGCTGACTGTAGCTAGCTTTAATCTCTTCTAAAGCTAGACGTAAATCGTCTCTGCCACGAAAACCCTCAAGACGATGTTGGATGGTGCCATTTTCAATTAAAAGTAAAGTTGGCAGTGATTTTAGTCGATAAGTATTAGACAGCTTGAAATTTTGGTCAGCATTAACCCCGACTAATTTAATTTGCTCCCCGCATTGGGCTTGAAATTGCAACAACAGGGGGTGGATAATGCGGCACAAGCCACACCAAGGTGCTTCAAAATTCACTAAAACTGGAATAGGAGATTCTAAAACTTCTTGAGTAAATGTCCGCTCACTAACCGACAACACCATGACGCCTCTAGAATTATAGGGTTTTGATATCAAACTAACTATCAGCAGGTAGTGTTGGCAAGCCAGTTACTGCCGATAGACGCTCTCAGGGCACAGATAGTTAGACAAAATTGATTGCGTTGATTGCGGCGCTGACCAAAAAGCCACCATGAATGTCGCGCTGGCTTTTTTGGATGTTCAACTCTTGGTAGCCACTGTTGCCTGGGTATTTAGGCTGAATCTGCTATTCATTTCCCAGGAAAACTGATTTACCAGCAACTACCAATATAAAATCTCAAACTGACTACATACACCCCCACTGACAGCTATTTGAATTTATCGTACATTGATTTGGTAGCAATTGATAAGTTGTCATTTTCATCAATTTGAGTAGTATCTTATGATATTGGGGATCGCCTAAAGCTACCATGTTAACTTACTAGTTGCTGATAATAACAGGGGGTGCGACCACCAAAGTAAAGCTACAAAAATGGCAACTCCTAAATAGGCAGGACGCAGAAATTCTGACCATTTAAGACATTGACGACCTGCGATAATTGCGCGAAAGGGAATAATTGAAGTCCGCTGTTTAACACTTTCAAAGGCTTCGCCATAGCGTAGGCTCAGGCGGCGATCCCCGTGCCACACCCCAAATAAATGATGCAACACTAACCCAATTGAGGTAATCAGCGTAAAGGTAGTACCTAGCCAAAGAGTATGGGCAATACACCAAATTATTTGTCCTACCATTTGGGGATGACGAGTGATGCGAATAATTCCCGTCTCGTAAAGATGAACCTGAGGCTTTTGAATAGCGGCAATTTCTAGTAGATTGAAGGTAGCAGGATACAAAAACAAAAAGGAAATCGCTGACAGCACCCAAACTAAAATCTGCACTCCAGGTACATCTTTCACCTGCCAAAGTTGCAAGCCATCATAACGGTGATTAAAAAAGTAAATAATTAATATTACAGCTAAGGGCAAGCTGACTAAGGCAAATAAAATCCGATAAAGCCTTGGCCCAATGTATTTTTCTGCCCAAGGCCGTAAGGCAGCTCCCCCACTGTGAGCGATCGCAAAAACTAACTGTAGCCCCAATATGACAAAATGACTGGGGGTTAACCAAGAAATCAGCATCATACTTATACGTAAGTGAAGTAAATTAAAGGAAACTTAGTTCAGTACAACCAATACCACAAAGTATTTACACAGGGACTTTAGTCAATGATGTTGTGCTACTGTCTTTTCCGACTCAAACTTCCAAGTTTAAGATGCCATTGAAATGCTGATTTCTTGCCAAAGCCGCTCCTTTCTTGTTTGTGGGTTTAGCCTATGTCTGACCTTCCTTTCACTTTAGATCAGTTACGTATTCTCAAAGCGATCGCCGTAGAAGGGAGCTTCAAACGCGCCGCTGATAGTCTTTATGTCTCCCAACCTGCCGTCAGCTTGCAAGTGCAAAACTTAGAACGGCAGCTCGATGTCCCTTTATTTGACCGTGGAGGACGCCGTGCACAATTAACTGAAGCTGGGCATCTACTTCTGAGTTATGGGGAGAAAATCCTCAGTCTGTGTCAAGAAACCTGCCGAGCTATTGAGGATTTACAAAATCTCCAAGGTGGCACTTTGATTGTCGGCGCTTCTCAAACCACCGGCACTTATTTGTTGCCCAAAATGATCGGTATGTTTAGGCAAAAATATCCCGATGTGGCGGTGCAATTACACGTCCACTCAACTCGCCGGACAGCTTGGAGTGTCGCTAACGGACAGGTGGATTTAGCCATCATCGGCGGCGAAATTCCCGGTGAATTGGCAGAATCATTAGAAATTCTTCCCTACGCTGAAGATGAGCTGGTGCTGATTTTACCGATCTTCCATCCCTTTTCCAAACTTGGAACTATCCAAAAAGAAGACCTTTATAAATTACAATTCATTACTTTAGATTCCCAATCGACTATCCGCAAAGTCATTGACCAAGTGCTAGCACGCTGTGAAATTGATACACGGCGTTTTAAAGTCGAAATGGAATTGAATTCCATAGAAGCAATTAAAAATGCCGTGCAATCAGGTTTAGGGGCAGCTTTTGTTTCTACTTCCGCCATTGCAAAAGAGTTACAAATGGGCGTGTTGCACTGTGCTCCTATTGAAGGCGTTGTTGTTAAACGCACACTGTGGCTGATTTTTAATCCGAATCGTTATCGATCCAAGGCAGCAGAAGCTTTTAGTCAAGAAATTTTGCCTCAATTTGCTACCCCTGGATGGAACCACAATGTGTTACAACTATCGCAAAAAAACTTAATGATAAATACATTGGATGCAGTGTCGCCCGTTTCAACTGACGAAGGCTAACCTCTGTCATTAGTTATTAGTCATTAGTCATGAGTCATGAGTCATGGGTTAAAAAGACTATTACTGCTATGCGGTAGTCAAATGTAATCAGAGGTTTACTCTGAGCTTTTGCTTAGTATTGCAGATGCAAGGCGGCTTACTCTACTCTTGCTTGTTGTCAGCCGGATTCTGTGCGTCTAAGAGAACAGCTAACGCCAAAATTGCAGGACAGGGGTTATTTATTTACGCCCTCACTGTACGATGGACTACTGACTATGGACTACTGACTATGGACTATTGACGAATAACTAAAATGGAAGTCTACTGCACTCGTCCACGCTGTCCGCGTCCACAAAACTATTTTGCGGATTTAGATGATCACACGACGCTGAAAACAGCCCAGCAAAAATACTGTACTACCTGTGGAATGCCTTTAATGCTTGATGGTCGATATGTACCAATTAAGCTTTTAGGTAGGGGAGGGTTTGGCGCAGCATTTTTAGCACGCGATCGCCGGATTCCCGGAATGCGTCAATGTGTAGTGAAGCAATTTCAACCTACAGGGAACTTAACCTCTACTCAACTGCAAATAGCTCAACAGTTATTTGAAAGAGAAGCAGAGGTTTTGGCACATATAGGCAACGAACACGAGCAAATTCCTGACTTGTTTGCTTTCTTTCCGATGACGGTTCCCAGCTTACAACCAGGACAGCAAGATCAGTTTTTTTATTTAGTACAGGAATATATTAACGGGCAAAATCTTGAGGAAGAATTAGTCACAAAAAGCAGGTTTTCTGAACCAGAAATTTTAGATGTACTACAAGAAATCCTCAAGATACTTAAGTTTGTCCATGAAAAAGGTATTATCCACAGAGATATTAAACCTTCTAACATCATGCGTCGTCGTGATGGCAGACTTTTCCTGCTAGATTTTGGTGCAGTCAAACAAGTCACAAATGCTCCTGCAACTTCTTCTACAGGAATTTACTCTATGGGATTTGCACCGCCTGAGCAGATGGCGGGAAATCAGGTCTTCCCCTCTACAGATTTATATGCCCTAGCTGTAACTGTTTTAACCTTGCTGACTGGTCAGGAAGCAACTAAGTTATTTGATGGCTATAGTAATCAGTGGAAATGGCGAGAACAAGTCACGATCAATCCTCGTTTAGCTGATATTTTAGACAAAATGCTCTTCCCGGCTGCCAATCAACGCTTTCAGTCAGCGCAAGAGGTTTTAGATTCACTTGCAGAAATTTATCAGCCACAGTTAATACCACCTACATACATTACACCCACGTCGCCACCTGCAACACAAAGTTCTAGTTCTGTTGTCTCACCATTACCAACAGCTATACCAGCCTTTTCTACATGGGAATTGTTAGGAGGAGCCGCCTTTAGCGGCTTTGAAGGAGCATTAATCGCGATCACTTGTTTGAGCCTGATACATAACCCCATCATTACTCTAGGTATTTCATTTGTAATTTTGGGAATACTGATTTTTGCCCAAACAAGAAGGTGGATTGAAAAACTAGATTTGTTAATTATTCCTGGAGTTACTTTTGCTCTGATATTTTTTTTACCATTGTTACGTGGTGAGCTTGGCATTCAGCAAATATTGCTACTAGCATTTGCCGCAGCCTTAGTAAGTATTGCACTAACAGCGCTATTTCGCTTGATTTATAAATTGCTTTCTCTAATTCTTTAAACTTTTGCCTGTCAGTGTAATTGCTGGGAGTAACTTACCTTACCAGCCAAAATCAACACTTAACCTATTCTTAACCTAGAAGAAACCTCAAAATGGGACATTGCGTTTATAGATAAAGATCAAAATAACAACTATGCCGCCAAAAAACGGAACTAACGAAACTGGAGTTTTGGCTTTAACTTTGGTAATTACACTAGGGTTAGTAGGTGGTGTATTTTGGTGGTTAGCTAATAATTCTGGTGTAATCAATAGTTTGACGATTAACCAATCTCGCTCTAATGAAGATACATTTACCAAAAAAATAAATGTTCCCTCAGGATTGTTTAGTTATGGGGGAAGTACTACTTGGGCTCCCATCCGTAAAGAAGTAGACCCAGAAATTCAAAAGCTTTGGCCTAATTATCAATTACGCTACACAGATCCTACTACTGGTGCGCCTGGTTCTGGTACGGGAATAAAAATGCTTTTAGATAACCAACTAGCTTTTTCCCAGTCATCTCGCTCTCTCAAAGATGAGGAATACCAGAAGGCTCAACAACGAGGCTTTCAACTCAAAGAAATTCCTGTGGCGATTGATGGAATTGCGATCGCAGTTAATCCCGATCTCCAAATTCCGGGTCTAACAATAGCACAGCTTAAAGATATTTACACTGGCAAGCTGACTAATTGGCAACAGGTGAATGGCCCTAATGTACCCATTACACCTTACTCGCGGCGTTTAGAGGAGGGAGGCACCGTCGAATTTTTTGATCAAAATGTCATGGGAGGAGAAAAATTTGGTGCCAATGTCAAATTTATCTCAACTACAACTCAAGCCTTAAAAGAAGTGGCAAATAATCCCGGGGGAATTTACTATGCCTCTGCCCCAGAAGTGGTTGGACAATGTACTGTGAAGCCCTTACCCCTAGGACGAAAATCCGATCAACTCATTCCGCCTTACAAAGAGCCTTTCATTCCCCTGCAAAGCTGCCCACAACAACGCAACCGACTCAATGCAGTTGCCTTCCAAAAAGGTGAATATCCAATTACTAGGCGGTTATTTGTAATAGTTAAACAAAATGGACAAAGCGATCAGCAAGCAGGAGAAGCTTATGCTAACTGGCTGCTAACAGATCGAGGTCAGGAATTAATTGCTAAAGCTGGATTTGTTAGAATTCGTTAATTAAAAATTTTGAATTTTTAGATTTTAGATTGATACTTGCCTTGTAATGCTTGGTAGAAACCTAATGTATTTAGGAGCTTGAATAAGGAATTTTAAATTGTCTTTAACAGGATGTTTTGATGATTTAAAATACTTACTTTGTCAATTCTTAAATTAAATTTTGCCAGAGCAGATATTTCAATCCAAAATTTAAAATTAAAAAATTTAACATTTAGTCACTAGTTGTATTTAACCGACATACAAGGTTACGTGCTATGTCCCAAAAAAATGAAATACCTATTCTAATCTTGTCTCTGGCAATCACTGCCGGGCTGATAGGTGATGGCTTCTGGTGGTTTACCAAAAATTCTGGTTTTAATCTTAATCAAACTATTTCTAACAAAACAAATAACCCACAGACTTCCACAGGAAAACCCAGCGGCAAAACCTTTACATCTATAGAAAATGTTCCTATAGGATTATATAACTACGGAGGCAGCACATCTTGGGCACCAATTCGACTAACAGTTGACCCAGCAATCACAGCAGCCAGACCAGAGTTTCGCTTACGCTATGTGGAACCCAGCAATGCATTGCCTGGTTCTGCTACGGGTATACAATCGCTAATCGACGGTCAGCTAGCCTTTGTTCAGTCCTCTAGGCCAGTTTTAGATCAAGAATTAAGCCGCGCCCAACAGCGTGGATTTAGTCTCAATCAAATTGCTGTGGCAATTGATGGATTAGCAATAGCAGTTAATCCCAATCTAAATATTCCAGGGCTGACTTTAGACTAGCTCAAATCTATCTATACTGGCAAAATCAATAATTGGAACCAACTAGGTGGGCTAAATCTTCCGATTAAGCCTTATTCTCGACGTATCTCTGATGGTGGCACAGTAGAACTTTTTGTCCAAGACATCTTGGGTGGTCAATCTTTTGGATCGCAAGTGGAATTCGTCTCCACTACCACCCAAGCCTTGCAAAAATTGGCTAGTAGTCCTGGTGGTATTTATTATGCTTCTGCCCCAGAGGTGGTTCCTCAATGCTCAATTAAACCCTTACCGTTGGGGCGAACGCAAGGGAAGTACGTTGCTCCCTACCAAGAACCATTTGTCCTCCCGAATGAATGTCCTGGTAAACGAAACAAATTGAACATTGAGGCTTTCCAATCAGGAAAATACCCGATTACACGCAATCTGTTTGTGGTGGTCAAACAGACTGGTCAAATCGAGCAGCAAGCAGGTATTGCTTATGCCAACTTACTTCTAACTGAGCAGGGACAGGAACTGATAACCCAGGCTGGGTTCGTCAAAATTCGCTGACACCTGCTTATTGACAGCAGATCTGAACTTTAGCTGGCTCTATTAATCGACTCTGCTGGTAAGCAAATTAGATTATCTCCTTGGGTAAGGATTAAGCCGCGTTGACGTAACTTGCCCATTAAACGGGTAACGGTAACACGAGTCGAACCGATCGCACTACCAATTTGGGCATGGGTCAGGGGGAAAGGCAGACAATAGCCACGGATAACATCGGGATCGGTTTCGCTCATTGCTGGCTCTCCATATTCCTCAATTAACAAAGTGAGGAATCCTAAGAGTCGGTCAATTGTGCGCCGTTGTCCCAAGGCACTCAGCCACAGCAACTTACGTTGGTGCTGATATCTAAAGGCATCCATAACTTCGCGGCGGAAGTGAGGCCAGTTATCCAAGTCGTGCCAGTACATCCACAGCACCGCAGTTTGGTCAACATGGGCGTAAGCCTGGAGTGTGAATGGTGACTGAGCAACAATTTCAAACGGTTGTCCGGCTCCGACAAAACCCAAGAAAGCTTCTTCTGGGGTTCTGTTGATGCGTCGAGACGTTAACTGACTGGCAGTAGCGCTGACTTGGGCGGTTCCTACCATACGAATCGCACCTCTTTGCACCAAATATAGCAATCCAGGTCTAGCTGGAATGCGCTCATCTTTGCTGAAAGTGCGGCAGCGGTAGTGTTCTTGAGCCCAATCAAGAATGCGTTGCCAAGTCAAAAAAGGACGTGAAGCCTCTGAAAAGGAGGATGGAGATTGCATAGGTAACAAAGAGCGTTCGGCTGAAGACAAAGACGTCATAAAAAGGTGCAAGGAGTGTCTTTGTGTTGGCGAGGCAGGCTTAACGCCTAACAGCGCCAGCCATCCAAAGAACAGAAAGCAAATTGCTCTCTACTCTTTTTGTTATACTTCTTACTGTACAATGATGGTAGTAAAGTTTACCCACTATTCATTGAATATTCATCAAATTTTATTCTACTCTCATTTTTCTTTATCAAGAAGAAACTTATAACTTTTGATAGATGACAGAAAATCAAGAAATTGGAGATGAGGCTGTCTTCATCAAGAACTACGTGCATTTTCAGTTACTAGTTAGTAAATACACAGCAATTAAGCAGTTAACATACAGCCATATACAACAATATCTAAGTGTTTATTCCTATCAAGCAGAAAGCTTATGCATAAAACATAATAAATTTCCTCTATACAAAGGTAGAGATGAAAAAAGAATTTTATATATTTCTGGTATAGCCCTGCGGCTAGAAAAATCTCAGAATCAAAAAGCTGTGGAGATAGCTAATGCGATCGCCTCCGACTTATTGGCGACTCGCGGTGACGTTTTTAAGATTCAAGTAGTTCCCCCAGGCTGGATTTATTTAGAATTGACTCACTCAATTTTAGCGGCTTGGTTACAACATCTCGCTGTGGGAAGTTTAAAGCTAGATCGACAGATGGACAAAACAGATCGTTCTACAATTACAAATCCACAACGCTTGTTTGCTGTGCAATACGCCCATGCACGTTGCTGTTCTCTATTACAGCAGGCTCACCGCGAGGAATTAATTCAACTTAGAGATGTGCTTACAGATACAGAAATAAATTTTGACAAGCAAAAACCACTACTCAGCATTTCCGGTCAAGCTTTGTGGAGCATCCTTTGTCCCAACCCTATACCTTGGCTTAACAATGATGAAAAACTTCGCCTCAATCACCCAGCGGAAAGTCATTTGATTGGTGAGTTAGTACAGGTAGTAGACGATCTCAAATGCGATGCTTTTGGCGGTTCAGTTAATTGGGAAAAAGCCGCGCTGAATTTGAGCCAAGCTTTTGAAAATTTCTGGAGCCAGTGCCGCATTTGGGGCAAGGTAAAAATTTCGTCACCACTGCTAGCTCAAGCCAGACTCGGATTGGTCATGGCTACTCAGTCTGTATTCAGGTTATTGCTAGAAGAAAAACTAGGAGTTTTTGCTCCTTTAGAGTTATGAACAAAGTAGTCTTTATTAGTATGGTATTTGTCAGTAAACCCTCTGAAGAAAGAAATATAAATTTATATAACAGCTATTGACTCAATTAATCACATCGGCTATATTATCAGGTGTGTGAGGAGCGAACCAGCAGGGGCACCGAGACGAAACACGGCCAGTCGTCGGTGTCCTTTCTGATTTTATAGGGCAAGTTTTTTAGATCGCTCCTAAGATAGTAAAAATTGTTCAATTGCTACTGCGGCTCCATCTTCCTCTACAGTAGGAGCTACCCAGTTAGCAATACCTCGTACTCCTGCTGGTGCATTACCCATAGCTACGCCAATGCCAGCATACTCTAGCATTTCCAAATCATTGAAGTTATCACCAATAGTCATAACGTTAGCACTTTGCAATCCTAGTAATTCTTCTGCTAGGTAACGCACAGCAGTTCCCTTGTTTACAGAGGCGTTAGTCGCTTCAAAAAAGGTAGCAACAGATGTTGTGAGGTAAAGTTCAGCAGGTGTGTATTGACGGCGCAAATTGCCTAATATTTTGTCGATCACATCAGTGTCATCACACAAAGCCAAAACTTTTGTAGGTTCATTATTTAAGGCTTGACGCAAATCACCTACGGGAATCGCGGTAATACCAGAACGTTCTGCGTAGATTTTGGTTTCTGTTGTTAACTCTCGCACATAAAGCTGGTCGTTGATATAGAAGTGAACAGATAAAAGCGATCGCAACTGCGGCTGTTCAAAATAGTCTAGTAGCTGAGATGCAATTTCTCTAGAAACAGTTGAATGGCGATGAATTTTATCGGTGGCTGGATCTTGAATCCAAGCTCCCTGATATGCTGCTAACGGTAAAACAGAGCCAATTTCTTGGTGAAAACGCAAAGCCGAACGATACATTCTACCAGTAGCGATCGCCACCTGAATACCTCGTGCTTGCGCTGCGGCGATCGCTTGCTTTACAGGTTTACTAATGGTGTTAGACTTCCCAGAAATTGTGCCATCTATATCTAAAACCAGTAGTTTAATTTCTTCTGTAGTTATAGCTGAGTTGCCAGTTGATGCAAAATGAGTAGCAGCTGCTTTATCCATAAATTCCCCAAGTTTTGAACTCCCAGTAAGAGGTTAACAGGCTCTGGGCAGTAGTGCTAGATTACGACTAATTAGGTATTCTTTTAATTAGAGTTTTCGATTCGCAAAACAGCAAAAACCCGGATTGCCACTAATCCGGGTTAAGATGTAGAAAAACTATCAAAATCATCTGAAAAAACTGCACGTCTAATCAAAGTATAAAACTAGTATTATACTTTGGTTATTATGCTATATGTAGCATCAGTTTGTTAATTCTCTGGCTTAGAAAGTCTAAAAAGTTGAGATCTTGAGTCGGTTTTTCTTGTTTTTGGCCAGCATACCAATTCCTGCAATTAAGCCAAGCCCAAGAGCAGCAGATGGTTCGGGTACAGACTTTAAATCATCATAGTCATACGTGACTCTTATATCTGCTTTTGCTTCTGTGGTGATAGAGGAAATCATGTTACCCGAGCCTGTAACACCTGATTGAGCTAAAGCTGAGAACAAAAATTCCAAGTTACCACCACCAATAAAAGACTGCAAAAATTGGCTATCAGTGTAGGTTTTTGTATCAGATTGTGAGGCTGATAATCCTGTAACACTTTTTCCAGAAGTGCCGCCAAAATCTAGAGTGCTATCAAATGCCCCAACTTGGTAATTAAAGGAATTTTGGGGATTGAGAGCAAACAAAGACTGATTATTTAGTTTTAAGCCTAGGTTACTCGCAAGATTGACTGTTACTGGAGTTGCACTGGGGCTGAGATTTTCAAATCTTGCGGTTCCCAATAAGTCGCCAGTAAATTCTAGTTTTACACTCTTGAGAGTACCAAGAGATGCATCGAACTTTTGGATGCTAAGAGGTGAATCAATAATATTTGTTAGCCCAAATCCTGTAGAACTTGAACTGGTGATAGTAGCTGCATTAGCCACCCCACTTGTAGCGACAATACCTGCAAAGGTTGTAGCAGTAGCTAAAGCTTGAAAAATTTTGGAATTCATAGACTAATTATTTTCTGAAACTATGATTGCATTATTCCTCGTTCATTTCTAACTTTGAAAGATTATCTTTGTGTTGGATAAATATACTTAATTTTATGTAAAATTTTGATGAAGTAATAGCTAACAACTAAAGATATATAAGCCTGTAAGAGATATTTGTTTAAAGTTTAATGAATAGCAATAGTAGCACTGCCTTGAAAATAAAAAGACATTTATTCTCAGATGTTACAGTGTTTTTATAGATGTAGATACTTCGCACTGATGGGTCTGAACGCTATTCGCCAATAGTCCCGATAAACTGCTTATACCCTACCCAGCGAGAACCCTCTTCTTCTGCAAAGACACTACACGTAGCTTGCTTCTCCGTAGAATTATGTCGTTACTGCTACGCTAACACCATTTACCTAGGTTGGGAGACCAGCTTGTAGTACTGATGAACTAGCACGCATAAAAATACCTTTTTTCTTTTCTTCTTCCCCTGTTCTCCGTTTCCTATTCTCTATTTTTCAGGTCAGTATACTTCAAAGGACAGGAGTGTAAATTCTCATCCTAAAGCTAGAAGTAAAGGGTTTGATTCCTTATCTACAATCAAAGGGGAAATGTACCTCTAAACACCAGCGATCGCGGTTCAATTTGTGTTGAGGAGAGAATTAATGAGGTCGTAACCTAATTAGAGTTCTGGGATTAGTCATGTATGAACTAGTTCAAGCTGCCTTAAACAGTGATGATAAAACTGCTCTGCGTCAGTTGATTTTGGCGCTTAGTGCCACAGATAAGCGTTATTTCTTAAGAAATGAGATTTTACAAGCTTTTGCTGACTATTGCCAGCAATCTCATAAGCCTACGTACTTTTACAATTCTTCTTCTGTAGGTAAACTTATTCACTACTGTCATGAAATCATTTTAGAAGAGGAAAATACTTGGTTCGTTGTTCGTCCCAGGATTGGTAGTCAGGAGGTTTGGCGACTAACAGAAGAATTTACTAAATTTGAACTCATGACACCTCAAGAATTGCTAGATGTCAGAGATCGCCTAGTTAATCGCTACCAACCCCACATTCTAGATATAGACCTTCATCCCTTTTACGCTAATTCCCCAACCATTAGCGACCCAAGAAATATTGGTCAAGGTTTAGCCTTTCTCAACCGTTATCTTTGCAGTCAAGTCTTTACAGACCCTCACTACTGTTTAGAGGTTTTATTTAAAGTACTACATCGGCTGAGTTTTGATGGTATTGAAATGCTGATCAACGATCGCATTCATTCAGGTACTCAGTTAGCCCAAAAAATTCAGCAAGTCCTCAAATTCCTCAGTCAGCAACATCCTGACACACCCTACGAAAAATTTCGCTTTGAACTCGAAGAACTCGGTTTTGAACCAGGTTGGGGTAACACAGCTTCGCGAATGCGCGAAACTCTAGAACTTTTGCAACGCTTTCTTGACAATCCACAGCCAGCAATCCTTGAAGCATTTGTGGCTCGGATTCCCGCAGTCTTTCGTGTGGTGCTGATTTCCATACACGGCTGGGTAGCGCAAGAGGGAGTTGTAGGTAGAGATGAAACACTAGGTCAAGTTGTTTATGTGTTGGAACAAGCGCGCAGCTTAGAAAACAAACTACGGGCAGAAATTCAACTTTCAGGTCTTGACCTTTTGGATATTCAACCCCATGTAATTGTTCTCACCCGACTGATTCCTAACTGCGAAGGCACAGAATGTAATCTCCGGCGGGAAAAAATCGAGGGTACAGAAAATGGTTGGATATTGCGTGTACCTTTTGCAGAATTCAACCCCGAAATTACTAATAATTGGATTTCTAAATTTGAGATTTGGCCTTATTTAGAAACATTTGCCCAAGATGCAGAACAAGAACTACTAACTGAATTTAAAGGCAACCCACATCTATTAATTGGTAACTACACCGATGGCAACTTAGTCGCTTTTCTCCTTGCCAAACGGCTTAAAGTTACTCATTGCCATATTGCTCACGCTTTAGAAAAGCCGAAACACCTATTTAGCAATCTTTACTGGCAAGATTTAGAGGAAAGATACCACTTCTCGGCACAGTTCACTGCTGATTTAATCAACATGAATGCCGCCGACTTTATTGTTACTTCGTCCTACCAAGAAATTGTCGGCACACCAGACAATATCGGACAGTATGAGTCATACAAATGTTTTACGATGCCCCAGCTGTATCACGTGATTGATGGCATCGATCTATTTAGTCATAAGTTCAACGTAGTACCACCAGGTGTAAACGAAGACATCTTTTTCCCTTTCAGGCGTTTGGAAAATCGAGAGCCGAATCTGCGCCAAAATCTCAAAGACTTGCTTTTTCACCGCGAAGATCCGCAAATTTGGGGTCACTTAGATAACCCTGATAAGCGACCGATTTTGTCTGTAGCTCCGATTATCTCAATCAAAAATCTGACTGGCTTGGCTGAGTGCTTTGGTAAAAGTCAGGCTTTGCAAGAGCATTGCAACTTGTTGATATTAACCAGCAAGTTACACACATCAGAAGCCATCAACGCTGAAGAAGCCGCAGAAATTCAAAAACTTCACGATATTATCGAGCAATACCATCTCCAAGGTCATATCAGGTGGCTGGGGATGCGTCTGCCTAGCGGTGAGATTGGCGAAGCCTACCGAGTAGTTGCTGATAAAAAAGGTATTTATGTCCACTTTGCCCGATTTGAAGCCTTTGGTAGAAGTATTTTGGAAGCGATGATTTCTGGGTTGCCAACTTTCGCCACTCAATTTGGTGGTGCTTTAGAAATTATTGAGGAGCGAGAACATAAATTTACTCTCAACCCTACAGATTTAGAAGGATCTGCTAACAGAATGTTGGATTTCTTCAATCAATGCGATGCTCATCCCGAACAATGGGATGAAGTCTCGGATTGGATGATCCAACGCATTCATAATAAGTACAACTGGCGGATACACAGCAATCAGTTACTTTTGCTGGCTAAAATCTACAGTTTCTGGAATTTTGTAGCACCAGAAAATACCGAAGCGAGAGTCCGCTACGTGGATAACTTATTCCATCAGATTTATAAACCCAGAGCCGAGATGATTTTAGAACAGCATATGCATCGTTAGTGAAGCAGAGGGGTTGAGGAGGATGAAAGAGACAAGGGGGACAAGAGAGAAATAACTAATAAATCTTGACTATTGCCTATTCCCTTTTTGCCCAATGCCCAATGCCCTAATGCCTAATGACAAATGACAACTAAAGAGATTGAGATGGATATAACAGGTCGTTCTCGCCATTTTATCTATAAAGATTGGATATTAACCGAAACCCAGTTTGACCCTGAGCAGTTGCACTGCCGAGAAACCATGTTCACAATTGGCAATGGTTATCTGGGAACACGGGGTAGCTTTGAAGAAGGTTATATGCGGGCATTACCAGCTACCTTCATCCACGGTGTCTATGATGAAGTGCCTGTAGTTTACACAGAACTGGTTAACTGTCCTGACTGGCTACCACTGGTAGTGACGATTAATGGCGATCGCTTCCGCCTCGATCGAGGAGAGATATTAAAATATAATCGGCAACTTGATGTGCGCCGGGGTCTTCTGAGCCGTTCTGTACGTTGGCGCAGTCCTACAGGAAGCACGATAGACCTACATTTTGAACGCTTCGCCAGCATGGCAGATCAGCACGTTTTAGGGCAACGCTGTCAAGTTACACCCCTAGATTTTGATGGTTTGATTGAAATTCAGGCTAGCATCAACGGCTATCCAGAAAATCCTGGTTTTAATCACTGGGAATGGCTAGAACAAGACAAGACTGAGCAAGGTGTTTGGTTGCATCGCCGCACCCGCAACTCAAGAATTGATATCGGTCTGGCAGCTAAGTTGACAATTTCTGGAGCGGAGGCATCTTTGCAGGTTAACAGCGCACCAGGGTATCCTACCTTGAGTGCGACATTCTCAGCGACATCAAACCAGACAGTGACGGCAGAGAAGGTAGTTACAGTTTTTACCTCGCGGGAAGTTGCTGTACCAGAAAAAGCAGCCCAAGAAAAACTGAGGCTCTTACCTAACTATGTAACACTACTCCAAGCCCAAGAACAGGCATGGCATGAGATTTGGCAAAAAAGTGATATTGCGATTGAAGGCGATAGTATAGCTGCTTTTGCTGTCCGCTACAATCTGTTTCAGCTATTAATTGCCGCCCCAAAAAATGATGACAAGGTAAGTATTCCAGCCAAAGCCCTATCTGGGTTCGGTTATCACGGCCATATATTTTGGGATACAGAAATTTTTATACTACCGTTTTTTACTTATACTCAACCAGCTTTAGCCCAAAATCTTCTTAGTTACCGCTACCACACTTTGAATGGAGCGCGACGCAAAGCAGCCCATGATGGTTACAAGGGAGCGATGTTTGCCTGGGAAAGTGCTGATACTGGGGATGAAGTTACACCCAGGTGGGCGCTACCTAACGATCCATACGGGGAAGATGTGCGGATTTGGTGTCGCGATCGCGAAATTCATATTAGTGCAGATATTGCCTACGCCGTTTGGTACTACTGGCAAGCAACTGGCGATGATGAGTGGATGCGAGATTTTGGTGCAGAAATTATTCTCGATACAGCAATATTCTGGGGTAGTCGAGTCGAGTTCAACCCTAAATACGAACGCTATGAGATTCGCGGAGTCATCGGTGCAGACGAATACCACGAGTTTGTTCACAACAATGCCTTTACCAACCGCATGGTGCAATGGCATTTAGAAAGAGCAATCAAAGTCTATGATTGGCTCAAGGCTACCTTCCCCGCACACGCGGCGGAACTAGAAGAGAAATTGCACCTGAGTATCAAACAGCGATCGCGCTGGCAAGATATCATCGCTAATATCTGGATTCTCCACGATCCCGCCACAGGAACGATCGAGCAGTACGAAGGATTTTTTAAGTTGGAAGATATCGACTTACATGAGTACGAACCGCGCACTCGTTCTATGCAAGCCATCTTAGGTATTGAGGGAGCAAATAAGCGGCAGGTACTCAAGCAACCAGATGTGTTAATGCTGCTTTATCTGATGCGCCAATCAGGGGAATTTCCCTATGACCAAAAAACCTTGCAGACAAACTGGGACTACTACGCACCGCGCACGGATATTACCTATGGTTCTTCCCTCGGCCCAGCTATTCACGCCATCTTAGCCTCAGATTTAGGTAACTCAGCAGAAGCTTACGAACGGTTTATGCAAGCCGCGATGGTGGATCTATTAGATGTCCGGGGTAATACTAATGAAGGGATACACGGTGCCAGTGCTGGCGGTATCTGGCAGGCAGTGATTTTTGGCTTTGGTGGCATCCAAATGACAGAAAATGGCCCTGTAGCTAATCCCCATCTACCCCCAGGCTGGACGCGCCTGAAATTCCGATTGCATTGGCGTGGGCAGTGGCATGAGTTTGATTTGCATCAACAAGAGGCAGAGGAGCAGGGTGCGGGGAGCAAGGGGGAAAGTTTCTCGAACTTGGTTCCCGAAACCGAATTACAGAGCAAAGCGGCTCTTTCCTCTGATATTCGGGGAGTAATTTTTGATTTAGATGGGGTGTTAACAGATACCGCCGAGTACCACTATCGCGCTTGGCAGAAACTAGCCGATGAGGAGGGGATACCCTTTAATCGGCAGGATAACGAGGCGTTGCGGGGTGTGTCTCGTCGGGAATCACTGATGCTAATCGTCAAAGATAGACCGTATTCGGAAGCTCAAATCCAAGAGATGATGGAGCGCAAGAACCGTTACTACGTTGAATCTATTGAAAATATTACACCCCAGGATTTGTTACCGGGTGCGATCGCCTTATTAGATGAACTGCGCCAAGCTGGAATTAAAATCGCCATTGGTTCAGCTAGCAAAAATGCCCACACAGTTGTTGAAAAACTAGGCATTGCTGACAAAGTAGATGCGATAGCAGATGGTTATAGTGTACAAAAACCCAAGCCAGCACCCGACTTATTTCTATTCGCTGCTAACCTGCTAGGATTACCACCCAGTCAATGTGTAGTTGTAGAAGATGCTGCCGCAGGCATTGAAGCTGCTTTAGCTGCTGGGATGTGGACGGTAGGACTCGGCCCCGTTGAACGAGTGGGTGCAGCTCATGTGGTTTTACCCAGTTTAGCTGGTATTAGCTGGGCAGACCTTAAAGCGAAATTGAGCAATGCTGTTGCAGCTAAAAATTAAAGCCATAAATCTGGAAATACAGACTTCGGCTAGCTTTGACTTATTTAAGGGCGAAGGCCAATCAGATGAGCGATCGCCCTTAACCAAAATTAAACCCTCTCTCAATACAGATAAAGAGGGTTTGACAGCTTCCTAGAAAATTCTTGCTATGCATTTATGTTGAATGAACTATACTTTACCATTTGCAGAGCAAGGAGTATTAAATATGGCAACACAAGACCTAAAAAGCGGTAAGTGAGAAACCTATAGTAAATAGAAACAAAATCCCTAGTGCAATTAAGAAGATCATCGGGTATGGAGCATGATTAGCTTTGTCTAGATATTGATTTCTCTTGCGATCTTCATCAGTTAAGGATATCAATGGCATTTCCCGCATGAGCTTTTACCTCCAAGTTTGATTAACTTAGGCAATAAATTTATCCCCTTATGTTTTTAATTAAACGATAAATCAATAAACACTAGGAGTAATTGATAGAAACATATATAAAAATTCAACGATTGTAACTAATTGCTAAATATAATTAACACTTCACACATATTAATATTACTTAGCATTTATCGACTGAGAAGCTGATGCGTGCCTAGAGCAAATATTTTCGGTTGTGGGCTATCCAGAGTCAAGTTAAATGCGTAATAGCTTAGTTCTTAAACTAAACAGCCATTTTTCAGAATAGTCATAAAAAATCAGATTTTATCACACAGTTATTTTCCACAATAATCATAAAAAATCAGGTTGTTCATACAAGTTTAAGTTCGTCATAATTTTTAGGTGTGACGGACTACATACAAGAGGTTAATAACAGTGCTATTATTAACTAATAAATCAAAAGAATGGAAAATCGCAATAGTTCTTTTAACTGGGTTAAATAGCTAAATTTTAAACAAACAATGTATCCTATTACAGGACAGCGAAATATGGAACAGTGCAACAACACAGATAAAGACAGATTGTTCTCTACTTATACTCGCGAGTATGCACAAATTAAAGCAGAAAATCTAGAATTTACTCTCAATCTCAGAGAATTTTCTCAAAGAGTTGAATTTATTACCTGTTTAGAAACTAATGGCAAACTCTCTACAGAAGAAGCCTACAAGCAAATTAAAGCCTTATGGCAAGAGTTGAAAAAGTCTAAAAAAGTCAGAGATTTTGGCAACAACTCTTAAAGCGTAAAATCAAGAGGTTTCCTAGATCGTTACTACTTCGTAAATATTAGGACTCTTATTTGATTTTTGATAGGACTTACGCAAAAGTCACGGAATTACGTCATTACGAGCGTAGCGACGTAATAGCCTAAAATTATGGGATTGCTTCCCTACACTACGTTCCGGTCGCAATGACAAATTTTGCTTGCGTAAGTCCTATTTGAATAACCCTGTTCTGTCACTTTCCGGGTATTCTGAATAAAAGAATAAAAAAAGAAAACTCTGAAATGTAAGTGGAGTCATGGATGTAGAATTACAAATTCTCAAACATTTAGCAAGAGATCCTCATCCAACAGTTGGCATCATAGATGAATATTGTGCAGAGTATAAAGACCTGTTTAAAGAAGTAAGGAATTATGAGTGCTTCAAATATTTACACATGGGGATAATATCAACAATAAAAAGAAAGTCATTGCCAGAGATAGCGAAGGTAGTGAGTATAAATTCCGCACAATCATTACATCATTTCTTAGCAAATTCAGATTGGTCAGTAGATAAACTTAAACAAAGAAGATTAAATAAATTGAAAAAACAATTAGATGGTCATGCGATTACATTAGTAATAGATGAAACAGGAGATAGAAAAAAAGGTAAGAAGACAGATTATGTAGCCAGACAATATTTGGGCAGCGTAGGGAAAGTAGATAATGGGATAGTTTCAGTCAACGCTTATGGAGTTTACGCTAACATAACTTTTCCCTTAATCTTCAAAGTATTTAAACCAAAAGGGACACTAAAAGAGTCAGATAAATATAAAACTAAAATAGAGTTAGCATCAGAGATAATTACAGAATTAATGGAATCAGGCTTCAATATTGAATTAGTATTGGCTGATAGTTTATATGGTGAGCAGCGCGTTGGGCGGCTTTGCCGACTTGAAGCGACTGCGAACCCGGAGGGTGAAAGTAGCCAATTTATTAGAAAAATAGCAGAATATAACTTAGGGTATGTAGTCTCAATTAGAACTAATCATGGAGTCTAGTTGCCTTCAGGGCAAAGCGTTAGGGCGAATAAGTGGTGTCAATTTGAGAGAACATTTAGCAATCAAAAATCAGAGACTAGATACATTAGAGAAATAATTTATGGTAAAAGAAGAGCCGTAACTTACTGGGAAATAACTACTGACCCAGAAACCATGCCAGAAAATTCTACCTCCTTCGTGATGACGAATCTTCAAGGAAATTTGAAGAAGACGTTAGGCGACTTGTATGGACTAAGAAAGGAGGTTGAATATAAGTTTCGACAGTGTAAACAGGAACTAGGCTGGACAGATTACCGCTTCACTAACTTTCAACATATTGAGAGATGGTGGGAAATTATTTTCAGCGTTTATACGATGATTAGTTTAAATTCTCCAGTCTTATTAGGCTTCAATCAATCTCGTCAACTTGAAACTGACGCACAAGATCTGAGTGATGAGGATTTTTCTAATCATCCACAATGGAACCATGAATCTGGCTGGAAGAATACTTTAAATAATCTGCGTCTCATTATCCAACCACTTTTACTATTTTGGTTAATTTATCCCTGGTTAAGTATTTTCCCTAATTCACATTTGTTACTAGGATTCAATCACTTAATTGCCGCAATGAATCAATTTAAACCCTGTTATACTTCTGGATAATTTAGCTTCTTTACTACTTGCTTATTCCGGAAAGTGACAGAACAGGGATAAGACTCAGTAGGGTCTGGTTTAAAAATATCATCAATTACTAATGATGATATCGGTAAACCCGCCTCTACCAGTATTCCTTCTTGCTCTTTTCTATGGACTACCCATTTGAAGAACTAAAGCTTATAACCAATTTGGCGCAAAAACGCCTGACGTGTTTTTACATCCTCAGGTGTTTCTACTCCTTTTGGTGAAAATCCATCTATCACACCAAGAATTCCTTTTCCTTGAGTAGTTTCAGCTACAATTACCTCTACTGGATTTGCTGTTGCACAATAAATTGTGCAAACTTCTGGACACTGCTTGATGGCATTGAGGAAGTTGATGGGATAAGCTTCCCTCAGTAGAATGATAAAACTGTGGCCTGCACCAATAGCTAGTGCATTTGTAGTTGCTGCTGCTTCTAAAGTGCGATCGTTTCCGGTTGTTCTGATTAGGTAAGGCCCTGAAGCTTCACAGAAAGCAATCCCAAATTTGACCTGTGAGGATGTACTCACCATAATTTCATACAGGTCTTCCACCGTTTTGATAAAGTGGGTTTGCCCCAAAATAAGGTTACAGCCTTCGGGAATTTCTACGGCAACTGCTTTGAGTTCCATTTTTCTTTTAGCCTCTTAGTGCAGAACTCAGCGATAACAAAGTTGTTCTGCCATTATTGTTGTCTCTCTGGGAATACTGATACCAAGAAGTACACAATTCCTAACTTAAGGATATTCTCGTCTTGTTGATGAGACTAAGTGATGATTAAGCCAGAATCAAATACTTGTGGCAGAGAGTAAACTCTATATAATCACTTTTATTTATTGAAATAAAAAATAACAATATTTGCTTCTATCGTTCAGAGTCTATACAGTTAAATTAACTAACTAGCCAAAAATTGATTGCCAAGTTTTATATTTTAAAGACTGAAGCAAAAGTCAACAGTAACATTATAGTTTCTTGTTTAACATATTATACCTGTGGAAATCTCTAACAAATCTGAATACGCACTTCTAGCCCTGTTAGAGTTGGCGAGTCGATACTCTAGTGGTGAGTCTCTACAAATCCGACAGATGGCCGTACTGCAAGATATCCCAAACCGCTATTTAGAGCAATTGCTAGCAACTTTGAGGCGTGGAGGACTAATTAAGAGCATACGGGGAGCCAAAGGTGGTTATGTTTTGGCACGAGATCCTCGAAAAATTACGTTGCTGGAAGCTTGGAGCTGCATTGAAGGGGTAGAGGCTGTTACAGCTAAAGTTGAGCAAAATTCCAAAACACTAGATACTCAGATCATTGAAGAAATCTGGCAGGAAGCACGTCAGGCGGCTAACTCTGTTTTAGAAAAATATACACTCCAAGACCTTTGTGAACGCAGGAGCCGACATCGAGAGAAGGAATTGATGTACTACATTTAATAGGGAACAGGGAAGGGCAATTCAGTTTCCCTGTTTTTACAAGTAAGTTGAAAAACCAAATAAGAGGCTATGGCTCACAAAGCAACTACTTGGATTTAGATGGCTGTTGCGAGATTGAGAGAGTATAGCTAGATTGCGGTTGAGATAAATCACCTACATAAAATGAGTATTCTCCTGGTTGCCAGTAACCAGCAAGCTCTGCTTTACCAGCAGAGTAACTATCGGCTAAAACACAGAATTTTCCCCCAGGCCCGTCAATCAGCAATGTGGGCTGTCCTTTACTCTCAACAGTGACACGCAAGTAAGGGAGAGGCTCTGGAACTTGAATAACTTGACTGGGTGTAGCAGGAATATTACCACAATTACTTTTTACCGAACCCCCAGAATTGCCATTGAAAACTAAGGGATCAGGACTGAAGTTGCGGTTAACGATTTTTGGAGCGTCTTTCGCCAAATTCACATCGTTAAGCACCAAACTCATCGCCAAGGCTGCGGGAACGACTGTCATTAGTTTATGTATTTTCATATTATTAAATTAATGCTCCCGACTGTTTATCAAGCGATATTTTGAGACTTAATCTAAGTTTTTAGACGACGTTTATCAGTTTGTGTTCCAGTGTCTCAAAATATAGCGTATAAATTTTTATATTTATATATAAAAAATGTCGGATTTCAGGAAGTAGGAAAAAAGCGTGAACTAACTGTTTGGTAAGAAACTACCAAGCAAGAACACTTACTGGTAGGACAAAACCGAAGTACTCAGTATGACTTTTAATAGTTGATGTTTTGGTTCCTGTTTACGCCTGTACTATTTCGGAATGTCCGGATTTAAGCCACTTAAGGATGAAATCCTTGCCATGAAGGGGTTTAAGAAAATTATGATTATAAATTTTAAACAAAAGATATCATGAACTGTCTAAAAATATTTAGCCAACAGATACATTAGCTAAAATCACAGACAAAACCGCCTACAAGCTGAGGTCAAAAAAATTATGAATCCTCAACCAGAAGAAGACTTGCAACGTCGCCTCCAAAAGCTAGAGGCAGAGATTAATTCCTCGTCAGCCGAAGTTTCTCCACCAGAAGAAAGAAGACAAATCTTTGGGTTTAGTTTTGGCAACTTAAACTCTCAGCTAACGCGATTGCAAAGCTGGTTTAATAGCTTGTCTGGAACGAGAAAGCTAGTCGTTTTGGGCGTAACGGTGGTATTAGGTATAGCGATGCTGCAAGCAGTACTAAAACTTGTGGCTTCCGTCATCAGCCTGGCAGTGTTGGCAGTGTTAGTGTATGTTGGATACAAATTTTTTGTGTCTAATAGCTTTCAACATAAAAAATAGTCTATTTAAACCGCGTCGTTAGTGGTGTAGGAATAAAGTCAAAGGTAATTAATACGATGGCGACCCCAATTGTCAAAAGAAGTAATACTCAATCTAGTCGGTCAAAAGACCCAGAAAAATCTAGCTCGCTACCATTAGTAACTAGACGTGTTGCTGCTTGGGCGGCGGAAATCACACTGGTGGTTACTAGTGGCTTGATTCCCTTTGGTTTAGGCGTGTATGCCAATTCCCGAAGCGATTTGAACCGTGTACCCGTTAACCCCGTATTGGTGGTGACAGAAAGAGCGATCGCTCGACCTTTAGCTTTACCCGTTAGCTATGGTATCCGTAACGTAGCCTGGCCCACTAATATCTTGTGGAGCCTAGCCTTGTTAGCACCTGTTACCATATCGGGATGGCAGTTATATTTACTAGCAAAAACAGGTAGCACGATTCCCAAGCGGCGATTTGGCATTCGAGTCGTGAACGAGCAAGGGACAGCGCCAGGTTTTGGGGCGGTGATAGTGCGAGAAGGAGTTGGTCGTTGGACTGTACCTTTATCTGTGGCTTATCTGCTGTGGCGCTACAGTTTAGCCTTTCCCAACTTAGGAATTTTTGCAGTTTTAGCGTTATTAGCGATCGCTGCCGAAGGAATTGGCTTACCTTCAAAGCAAGGGCGACGTGCATTACATGATCTTTTGGCAGGTACTCATACAGTAGACGCTACTCGTCCTCTACCAGCTTCATTTACAGATGACAATTCTGATGCAGCAGAGCAGTCACTTACAGAAAATCAAGAATTAGCAAGTGCTGGTGAAAATCCACACGCCCATCCCTTGCTGGCGTATATCCGGCGCAATCCTAATTTTACCCTGACTGGAGTAGCACTCCTGAGCATGGTAGCTGTGTTGGGAACGTTAGTAGGCACTCAAGTCTACATCCAAACTCAGGAAACTCAACGTAAATCTCAGCAAATCAACAGCCAACAATTTCTCGAACTCGTAAAACAGCTCAATCCCAACTCAACGGCTACTCTTGAAGAGCGCCGCAGTGCAATTGTTGCTATGGGTACTCTCAACGATCCGCAGGCGATTCAATTCCTTGCGGATCTACTGGTTAAAGAAACCAACCCTACCCTAGTGGATACTATTCAACAAGCTTTAGCCAATGTCGGTCTGAAGGCTCTTCCTGAATTAAAAAATCAGAATCAGTTTCTTGCAGGCGAAGTGAATGGAAACGGGAATACACCCCAAGACCAGGAAACACGACAAAAACGGTTACAACTCAACCAAAAAGCGATTAACAAAATTCTCGCTGTTTACAGTGGTCAAAGCAAAGGCATTGATTTGAGTCGTACTCAATTAGGTTTCACTGGCTCTGAAGCTAATCCCCTCTTCAGCTTAGTATTAGACAACGTTGATTTATCGGGAATTAAATTCAAATCCGCAAATCTTAATCAAGCTAGTTTTCGCGGTAGTCGCTTTCGCAGCGTAGGTGAGGATGGGCGTTGGGATACCTACGACGATGTCATTGCTGACTTGAGTCAGGTGCAGATGAAGCAAGTCAATTTCACTGATGCAAATCTTAGCCGCGTGGTAATGAACCGTAGTGATTTGAGTCGCTCTACTCTCAACAGAGCTAACTTATCCGATGCACGGTTAATTGGTGCTAACCTCAGCAGCACCCAGCTAGTAGGAGCTGATTTGCGTGGTGCAGCTTTAGAAAATGCCAGCCTGACTGGGGCAGATTTAGGTGATGCCAAATTGAACGAAGCTGATTTATATGAAGCTCGTTTAGGTCGAGTAACTGCCATAGGCACTCAATTGTCCTACGCCAACTTAACCAAAACCGATTGGCAAGGAGCAGACTTATCTGGAGCCGATTTAGAACGTGCCAATCTCAGCAACGCTAATTTAAGCGCTACTCGTCTTACTGGTGCTGTTTTACGTTCTGCTCAAATGCAAAATGCCAACTTGGAAAATGCTGACCTCACCCTTGTAGATTTACGGGGAGCAAATGTCGCAGGTGCTGATTTTAAGGGGGCAGTTATTTCACCTACCAAACAAGATCCAGCAGATCAATTTGTCCAAACACCATCTAAAGGCTCAGTTTCTGCCGTAGTGCAAGGGGTTGATTTTTCTCAAGCTAAAAACTTAGACCCCAAACAACTGGCTTATATTTGCACTCAAGGAGGCATTCATCCTCGCTGTCCGTAAGGGAATTGGGGACAAGGGAGACAAGGGAGACAAGGTGAGACCAGCGCTGCGGGAGGGTTTCCCTCCGCAGGCGACTGGCGAACCCGAAGGGGGGACAAGGGAGAAATAAGTAATAACCCATGCCCCATGCCCCGTGCCCCATTACCAATAACAACTGACCACTAACCACTGATTATTATCAACAACAGCGATAACATAGGTATTAAAAGAAACCTTGACAATTTCAGATGGTGTGAGGACACGGGTAATGAAGCATCTCCGGGATTTGATTTTAGTTTTGGGGGCTGGTTCGCTGTTGAATCTTGCTATGAGCATTCAACCCGCACAAGCACAAGTAGCCTATGGTAGTTATGTTGGTGTGGGTCCATCTGTAGGACTGAGTGATGGTGTTCAAATCGGTGGGGTGATTGCTTTTCGTTATAAACTTTTGGAGTCACCTATTTCCTTCCGTGCGCAGGCTTTAGTTGGTCAGGGGACAGCAGTCGTGCCTACGGTTTCTTATGATGTACCTCTGAACTGGCAAACTGATGCTTACTTGGGTGCTGGATTAGCCTTGGCTAGTGGAAATGACCCTTCTCCTGTGGGTAATAAAATTAGCTTTGCTTTGCAACCAGGAATTGATTACATGGTCCCAAATAGCAACACTGTTCTTTTTGGCAACGCTATTATTGCTTTTGATGCTTACCGTGATGGTGGTGGTACTGCTTTTTCGTTGCAAGGTGGCGTAGGTTTAAGATTTTAAGTAGTTGATAATAAGAGGAAAATGAAATTCCCAAGTCTTGAAGGCGTGGGATTTTTTTTAACGCAAAGGGACGCGGAGTAAACGCAGGGGGGCGCAGAGTGTATTGTATGATTTAACAAGTCATTTGGTTCTGGTGGGGAGCAGCCATCAGAGGTAACGGGGAAAGTTCGGTGTAAATCCGGCGCTGTCCCGCAACTGTGAACCAATTTTTCAAATTCCAAAATTGAGTGAGTCAGGATGCCCACCAAATGCTGAGTGTTTTGTTCTACACATCTGCGAGGTACAGATGACTGCTGTCAATAATTCGGAAACTAGTAACTGTGATGTATCCTCTCATACCCTATTTGTTTGCAAAACCTGTGCCAGTGTTTGGCAAGATGGGAAACGTTTAGGTGAAAGTGGTGGTGAAAAACTCTTGCAAAAGCTGCAAGTGCTTGCACAAGATTGGGAGTTGCGAGATCAATTCCCAATTCAGCAAGTAGAATGCATGAGTGCTTGTAACCGTTCTTGTGTGGTCGCTTTTGCAGCGCAAGGCAAAATTACATACCTGTTTGGTGATTTAGCAGTTGATGTAAGTGCATCTGCTGTTTTGGAATGTGCTAGTCAATACTACAGTAAACCTGATGGGTTACTGCCTTGGTCAGAACGACCAGAAGCATTGAAAAAGGGTGTTTTAGCTAAGATTCCCGCGATACCAATTTTTGATCCAAAATCTCAAATCCGTCTTGAAAAGTTTGCTACGGAGGGAAACCCTCCTGGCAACTTTTCGCAAAATCTAAAATTGCTATGATGCGCGTTTTGATTTTGGGTGGAACAGGAGATGCGGCAGAACTAGTTGGTAGAATCGCTACTATCCCAGGAATTGAGGCGATCGCATCTTTAGCTGGCCGTACCCGTCAACCATCAATCCCATCTGGTAATATCCGCATTGGGGGTTTTGGTGGTGTGACTGGATTGGCTAGCTATTTGCAGGAGATGAAAATCAACCTTTTGATAGATGCAACCCATCCCTTCGCTAGCCAAATTTCCTTTAATGCAGCGGCGGCGGCGACGGAAGTTGGTATACCCCGTCTGATGTTAAACCGTCCTGTGTGGGAAAAAGTAGGTGGCGATCGCTGGATTGAAGTTGAGAATATTGCAGCCGCAGCCGCTTCACTGTCAAATCAAGCACAGCGAGTATTTTTAACTGTTGGTAGACAAGAACTCAGCGCTTTTGCAAACTTAGAAGAAATTTGGTTTCTAATGCGGGTAATCGATCCGCCTAGCCCTGATGACTTGATACCACCAGGTTTGGTATTGTGCGATCGCGGCCCTTTTGCCTTGGATAATGAGCGAAAAATCCTCATTCACCACAAAATCGATACGATTGTCAGCAAAAATAGCGGTGGTGATGCGACTTACGCCAAGATTATTGCGGCGCGAGAATTGGGTGTAACAGTCGTGATGGTAAACCGGCCAGCTATACCGCCAGGAGAGCAAGTAAGTAACGTTGAAGATGCTGTGGCTTGGTTGCTTAACCAAATAAAATGAAAGTATTAACAATATCTGGAGGGATGCTAAATGGTGACACAACGGCAACCACACATTAACGAAACTCCAGCTTTAATTCCTCCTTTGGAAAGCGGTGATAGATTATCTCGCCATGAATTTGAGCGTCGCTATCAAGCTATGGCTGAACATCAGAAAGCTGAATTAATTGAAGGAGTCGTCTACTTGGCATCACCTCTACGTTTTCAACGTCATGCAGAACCACATGGAAAAATAATTATTTGGTTGGGAACTTATCAAATTGCAACTCCTGGTGTCAAGTTAGGAATTGAACCAACAGTCAGGCTAGATCAAGATAATGAACCACAACCAGACGCAGTTTTGTTGATTGATCAAAGCTTGGGTGGACAGTCGCGGTTAACAGAAGATGACTACATTGAAGGTGCGCCAGAGTTAGTTGTAGAAATTGCTGCTAGTAGTGCAGCTTATGATTTGCACGATAAAAAAAAGGCTTATCGGCGTAATGGAATTCAAGAATATCTGGTTTGGCAAATATTAGAAAATCGGGTTGATTGGTTCCGATTAAGCGAAAGTGAATATGTGCCTTTAGAACCAAATGCAGAGGGAATTTTGCAAAGTCAAGTAATGCCGGGTTTATGGTTAGCAGTTCCAGCTTTGCTTACAGGCGATATGTCGAAGGTTATGGCGGTATTGCAAGCAGGATTAAATTCGCCAGAACATACAGAGTTTGTAAAAACTATCAACAATAAATAATAAACCGCCGATAAAACATGATGGATTTAAGAGGTTTATTTTGAAATAAATTATTGATGTGTGTCTGAAGATTTTACGGCTACCCACTGTGTAACAGGTGCCATTCCTCGCCAGCCTAAAAATTTACCAATGGGTTCGGCACGTTGAATGGCAATGCGGGTGAAATTGGCACCAACTTGTTCATACCATTTAAATAAGGTTTGTTCGCCCTCAATAGTGACAACATTTGCTACTAAGCGTCCACCAGGCTTGAGTGCTGACCAACAAATATCAAATAAGCCAGCTGCTGTGACGCCACCACCTATGAAAATAGCATCAGGTTGGGGTAAATCTTTGAGGGCATTTGGTGCTTTACCCTGAATAATTTGCAGATTGGGTACACCTAAAGCAGCAGCATTATCAGCAATATATCGCAGTCTCGATGAGTTTTGTTCAATAGCGATCGCTCTACATCTCGGATGAGTCCGCATCCATTCTATAGAAATTGAACCACAGCCTGCGCCGACATCCCATAAAAGTTGTCCTGGGGTTGGTGCTAGAGTAGCTAGGGTTATCGCTCTAACTTCATGTTTAGTTAACTGTCCATCATGGTGATAAGCGTTATCTGGCAATCCTGGTGTTCTGGGTAAAGATACGACGCCAGGATCGGCAAGACATTCAACTGCGATCGCATTTAAAGCAGCAATGTCTGTTTCATTCCAAGTTGCGGCCTTACCCTCAATTATGCGTTCATGAGTGCTACCCATTCGTTCTAAAACTGTGATTTTGCTGTCACCGTAACCCCGTTGTGTCAAAATTTCTGCCACAATTGCGGGTGTGTCTTTGCCTTCACTCAAAATCAGTAGCCGCGCCCCAGGATAAATGTAAGACTGAATGAGGGAAGATGGACGACCGCACAAGCTCAGGGTTTCTACTTCTGTTAATGACCACCCCAGTCTGGCACAGGCGAGACTGAAGGCTGAAGGTGCAGGAATAATTGTGATTTCGGAAATGGGGATTTGCTTGGTTAATGTCACACCAATGCCGTAACACATAGGATCGCCGCTAGCTAGTACGCATACAGATTGACCGCGACGTTGGATAATTTCGGCTACTGAGGCGCTAATTGGGGAAGTCCAGGCAATTCTTGGGCGTTGGTCGTCGGTAGGAAGCATTGCCAAATGACGATCGCCTCCTACTATAACTTCAGCTCGATCTATTAGGGAACGGGCGATCGCACTTAACCCTTGTAACCCATCTTCACCAATCCCAACTATAGCCAGCCATTTATGTGAGTCTATCAATGAAGTTTTCGATTTCTAGCTCAATTAAGGAAATGTTATCAGCTGATGAAAATTATGAAGCATCGAGAATTCTTACAAGCTTCTCATGCTAAATTACTAAAGCTTAGAGTTGGGAAACTCCGGTGAAATTCCGGGACTGTGCCGCAGCTGTAAAGTAAGTCAGAATGCCAACTCTCAGGCTGTCCTTAAGAGGCACATATTTTCTACTCTCTGCGTTGCACGGGGAAGGAGTTCTTGTTTTGTCGTCCGGATTTACCAAATGTCCAGGCTTGTTTTACGCCACACCTGCCCAAGATGGTATATTGTCCCGCATTAGAATACCAGGTGGGATTTTAAATAGCAAGCAGTGCCGCGCGATCGCAGATATAGCCCAAGAGTACGGCGGTGGTTATGTTGATGTAACTAATCGGGCTAACCTACAAATTCGCGAAATTCATCAGGGAATTAATGCTGAGGTGCTAAAGCGCTTACAGGATTTGGGTTTGGGTTCTAGTAACACTGCTGTAGACCAAATCCGCAATATTATGACCAGCCCAACTGCTGGTATCGATCCCCAAGAATTAGTAGATACCCGTCCCTTTGTCCAAGCTTGGGATAATTACATCACAGCCAATTCTCAACTATCAGCACTATCAGCCAAATTTAGCGTTTGCTTTGATGGTGGTGGGATTGTTTCGGTAAGCGATCGCATCAATGATATCGTCTTTGCTGCTGTGTTAGTTGATGGTAATGTTTACTTCCGGCTTTATGTGAGTGCTGGTGCAAAGGGTAAACCAGCCGAAGATACAGGAATTTTATTGTCAGTAGAGAATTGCTTACCAGCCTTGGCAGCTTTGGCTGATGTCTACTTAGCTAATATTGATACTAGTAGTAAACACAAGCTACGTTTGCGAGAGGTAGTGAATAGTTTGGGCTGTGAAAATTATCTTCAAGAAGTCCAGCAGCGTCTACCTTTTACTTTACCTTCTCTCCAGCAAAAACAGGAAATTATCGAGAGAACTGCGACTAATGATCGCTATATCGGCATTCATCCCCAGCGTCAGCCGAGTTTATTTTATCTTGGCGTTGTTTTGTCTTTGGGGCGTTTAGAAACAAAGCAGATATTGGGGCTGGCTGAGTTAGCAGAAAAATACGGTAGTGGTACTCTCAGGCTCACTCCTTGGCAAAATATACTACTGACAGATATTCCCCAAAAATGGGTTGCTGATGTCCAAAGTGAAATTTCTGCCTTGGGATTAGATTGTTCAGTTAGCAATATTAATAGCGCATTAGTTGCTTGTTCTGGCAAACGGGGATGTGCTGCTTCTGCTACTGACACCAAAAGGGATGCTTTAGCATTAGCAGAATATCTCAAAACTCGCGTTGCTTTAGATAGCCCTGTGAATCTCCACTTTAGCGGCTGCGATAAATCTTGTGCCCAGCATAGCAAAAGTGATATTACCCTTCTCGGTGTCAACTTGGAGGAGGACAATGGAAAGGTAGAAGGTTATCGGGTTTATTTAGGTGTTGATGACCAAGAACAAAAATTTGGTCGTGAATATCAATTTGTAACTGTTGGGAAATTGCCAGCATTGATAGAACGGATGCTGCTAGTATATAAAACCCAACGCCTGAACTCTCATGAGACTTTTAAGGAATTTGTGAATCGATATGAAATGACTCAATTAAAACAATTATGCGATCGCTCTCATGTTCTGACTACGAACCTACCCCGATAGCTATTTACTAAATAAATCTAAAATTTAAAATCCAAAATTGAATGCCTGATTATATCCAAGATGCCAAGGAAATCTACCGTAATTCTTTCGCAATCATTCGGTCGGAAGCAAATCTAGAAATATTACCGCCAGATGTAGCAAAAGTTGCAGTTCGGCTAATTCATGCCTGTGGAATGACGGATATTGTCTCTGATGTGGGATATTCACCCACAGCGGTGCAGTCTGGACGAGCAGCATTGGCAGATGGCGCACCAATTCTCTGTGATTGCCGGATGGTGGCTGAAGGTGTTACAAGGCGGCGATTATCTGCAAATAACCAAGTAATCTGTACTCTCAACGATCCACAAGTACCAGAACTGGCTGAAAAAATGGGTACTACCAGATCGGCAGCTGCCTTAGAATTATGGCGATCGCATCTCGAGGGGGCAGTGGTAGCAATTGGGAATGCACCCACCGCCCTATTTCGGCTGCTGGAAATGCTAGATGAGGGTTGCCCCAAACCTGCGGTTATCTTAGGTTTTCCCGTTGGGTTTGTTGGTGCAGCCGAGTCGAAAGCCGCATTAGCAGCAGATAGCCGCAATGTACCATTTTTAACATTACATGGTCGGCGTGGCGGAAGTGCGATCGCCGCCGCCGCAGTTAACGCCTTAGCAACAGAGGAAGAATAATCATGACAACCAAAGGTCGTCTATATGGAGTTGGTATAGGCCCTGGCGATCCCGAACTTTTGACTCTAAAAGCGCTACGGCTCCTGCAAGCTGCGCCTGTAGTCGCCTATCAATCGGCAACCGATAAAGAAAGTATTGCTAGAAAAATTATCGCGCCATATCTTTCCGGCAATCAAATCGAGGTACTTTATCACCTCCCCCGTGCTTTGGAGCCAGAAAAAGCACAATCAATTTATGACAAAGAAGTTGAACCGATTGCTGCACATCTAGAAGCAGGGCGAGATGTGGTAGTAGTTTGTGAGGGCGATCCGTTTTTTTACGGCTCGTTTATGTATGTGTTCACACGCTTATCTGAGAAGTATGAAACAGAAGTTGTCCCTGGAGTCTCTTCCTTGATGGCTTGTCCGGTTGCTTTGGGTGTACCGTTTACCTATTACAACGATATTCTCACCGTTTTGCCTGCGCCTTTACCAGCTGAAGAACTAATCTCACAACTATTAACCACCGATGCAGCCGCAATCATGAAATTGGGTCGTCACTTTACCAAAGTGCGTGATATTCTCCATCAATTAGGGTTAGCATCGCGGGCGCTGTATATTGAACGGGCAACGATGGCACAGCAAAGGATTGTAGCATTGGATGAAGTTGTTCCGGAGGAGGTGCCTTATTTTGCGATGATTGTGATTCCGAGTAAAACTAGGTTATAGGCGAGGGGTAACTTCTGTGCAACCTTACTGTTGTAGTTGTTAGCGGTTCTGGGGATTGCTTGCGATCGCATAACCTAACCCAATTTGAAATTTTAATTTCAGATCGCTTTTCCCCAGAAACCCACACAAGAGCGAAAAAGTTATTTATTGCCAAGTATCAGTAATTGGGGTTGCATTAGCAGCATTATTCAAGCCAGGTAATCCATAGCTTGCTTCAATAGTGCGCAACACATTGTAGTGATTGATATTTTCACTATATTGCCCTTGTTTAACATGAGCGCCAACAAAGATAGTAGCAATCTTATTGCCGCTTGTTCCATTATCTTCATCAAAGGTCAGAATCAATAAACTATTGTGAGTTTTAGCCCATTGTACATAGGCATCCAGATTATTTTTCAGCCAGGTATCACCTTTTTGAATTGTGCCATCGTGCATATCATTTTGTTGGTTAGGAACCACAACTGAGACAGTAGGCAGATTAGCAAATGTTGTCGGAAAACTTGTAAATGGTTGATTTAAAGAACTAACAACATTAGTGAAATCAACCCAAGGGTTGTGCTTGCGATAGTACAAACTATTGTAAGAACAACCTGTATAACCTGCACTGGGCATACTCTCCGAATAACCTATAAAAGTCTTGGCAATACCTGATAACTGGGTAGAGAGATTAGCTCCGCTAAATGTTAATGGACAATTGTCATTTGTCACACCTTGTGTAGAGCCACTAAACAAGGCTAAGTAGTTGGGTTGACTTGGGTGAGTCACACCGTGGGAATTTGTGAACAGAGCGCCTTGGGTTGCTAGTGAATTGATATATGGAGCGCTACTCGAACCGATAATTTGTGAATAGCCGTGGTTTTCTTCAATGACGATGACGATGTGATCGAAAGTCGGCACTGTAGCTGCTAACGCTGCTTGGCTGCTTATAGCAATGCTCGTTAATACCGCTAGTCCATTACTAATTCTGCCAACCCATTGCCAAGGATATCTAATTGTTCTCAACATATACGATCGTTTTCTCAACTTTCTCAACAGACAATTAGCCCCTTTTTAAGTAAGGAGCAACTAAGTTACGTTACCAGTTTTGATTTGTTACTAATCTCGCTTCTTTTTTCTGAAGCAGAGCAATCCCTGTAAAATAAATTGTTAAATTTAAGACGAAATTAAATTAGCATTAATTCTTATTATTTGAGTTAGATAGAAATAGGTCAAAGACAGTGAGTAATCGGGATCATCCCGAATTTGTACCCGACAATTTAAGATTTACTTTATAAATCATCTCTAATTGTAAACTCTGGATACAGCAAGATGGAACTGATGATGGGATCGCCAATGAACTAGCTGCTGCGGGAATTCCTAAAGAAAATATTGTTCTGAATCCAAACATTCTTACTTGAAAGGGGATTGCGGGAAAACGGCTACAATTATTCACAGGCAGCAACGAAAAACCCTACTGCAACATCTATCACGAGAGCCTTCAGCAACATATTTCTACAAATGGCATACATGAGGCGATCGCAGTTGAAATAGCACAAGAAGAGCTAATATTTGACAACATTCATCCGCAAGGAGTTCAAAGACAAGTTTGGCTTAACAACCTCTACTGTGCTGCTAAAGACATCGGAGGGGACATTCAGATTACAGAAACAGATTTTTAACCAGGAGATATATGATGAGTAGTCTGTACGATCTAATTGGCAAAATCCAAAAACGTCCTTCTTTGTATCTTGGTAAACCTTCTGTGTGTAACCTACGTTCCTGTATTTCTGGCTATATTCTAGCCCGTCGCGAACTTGGTATTTCTCAAAACGACGAAGAACGTCAATTTACAGAATTTCAAACTTGGATTCAAAGCAAATTTCACATCTCTTCATCGCAATCTTGGGACAAAATAATTCTGTTTTACTCCGAAGACGAACGCAACGCTTTGGATAGCTTTTTCAAGCTATTTGAAGAATTTACCCAATCCCATCCGCTTCAGCACGATCGCTCGTTTGTAGGATGAGTACGATAAATTAAGAAGAGTTAAAATTAAGCTCTGTAGGCGTGAATTGAGTGAAAGCTGTTGTTAATTGCTGCTCCCATGAGCTTCATAAATGTGTTGCGTAAAGCTACAGCATAAGGATTTTCTAATTCTCCCATTTTTCCCGATCGCAAGGACTGTTCGACAATCGATTTTGTACGGCTAAATCGTTGTGACTCGTATTGTTGAAAGGCTGATGTGGGATCTGATTGGGCTTGTAAACACTTGGTAATTATAAGTGCATCTTCTAATGCCATGCACGCTCCTTGTCCTAAGGTTGGTAGCATGGGGTGAGCAGCATCTCCTAGTAGTGTAACGTTTTGCTTTCCCCAAGGGCGAGATGGGATGCGATCGTAGAGATCTGTTTTGAGAATATTGGCTTCATCTGTCGCCGCAATCAATTCTGGAATCGAGGGGAACCAGTCTTGAAACATTTGCTCAAGTTCTCTTTTGCGTCCCAGTGCTGAGTCAGGTTGTGCTTCTGGTGCTTTAGCTGCTGCGTACCAATACATCCGATTTTTGCCCAGCATCATAAATCCAAAGGCTTTACCTGAACCAAAAAACTCTTTGATATAGCTGGAATTGAATCCGCTGGGAATGTAATCAGTTAGACCGCGCCAGGTGGTAAAGTTGCGATAAATGGGTGGGTTGTCACTAAATAATACTGCTCGTACCCGCGATTTTAGACCATCAGCACCAATCAAAGCATCGCCATCAACCGTTAAGCCAGAGGCGAAATAAGCTTGAATTTTATCTCCTGCTTGCTCAAATCGCTCAAAAAGCTGCCCTAAAACAAACTTTTCTCTTGGTACATTACTCCAAAGTAGTGCGTGTAAATCAGCACGATGGATTCCCAGGACTGGTAGATCGAATCCATTAACAGCTATGTTGACTAATTCTTTCCCGCTTTGCGAATTAAATTGATAATTTGTGAGGGGATTACCTACACGAATCGCATCTTCTAACAAGCCGAAACTTTTTAGGACATGGGTAGCATTTGCCCACAGCGCAATTCCTGCACCCACTTCTCGCAACTGTGAGGTGCGTTCGTAAACAGTGACATCAAAGCCAGCACGATTAAGGGCAAAGGCTGTTGCTGCGCCGCCAATACCTCCCCCAACTATGATGATTTTCTGGGCTGTGTGCATCTGTGTTTATCTGTGGTTCTTTTCTTTATTTTTAAACGCAAAGGTACGCGGAGTGTTGGTTTAAGTTTTTGCTGTGAATTTATCCTTTAACAAGTGAAGCGATCGCAGTTATCAATTTTGAGGGATCGGCGGGTTTGGCAATATGCAGTTGAAATCCAGCTGCAAATACTTGTTGCTGTGTTGTTTCTGCGGCGTAAGCAGTCAAGGCGATCGCAGGAATTTGTCCGCCTTGATCGACTGACATGGCGCGGAGTTTACGGATCAAGGCGTAGCCATCTACTTCGGGCATACCTAGATCGCTTAACAATAAATCTGGCTTTGATTGCGCGATCGCCGCGAGTGCTTCATGAGCTGATGCGGCAATTGTGACGATTGCACCTTGCTGTTCTAACAAAAAGGCGAGAAACTCCCTGGTATCGACATCATCATCTACAACCAACACTTTGACTCCTTCTAGAGGAGCGTAGAGCATAGAAAATGAATAGGAATCATCATATAAGTTTCTATCTTTCTCGGCTAATGACAAAGACTTTTGCAGTGCTGGGAAAGCAACTGTAAATGTCGCACCTTTTTCTTCTCCGGGACTTTCTGCCCAAACTCTACCGCCATGTAACTCTACAAGTTGGCGGACAATTGCTAACCCCAACCCTAATCCACCCGATCTTCTAGTTATACTACTGTCTGCCTGACGGAAATATTCAAATACATGAGGCAAAAAATTAGGATTAATACCCTTACCAGTATCTTTGACTTGGATTTGCACTTGAGAATCAATCTGTTTTAAATTGACTTCAATTCGCCCGCCTGAAGGTGTAAATTTAATCGCATTCGAGACTAGATTCCAAACAACTTGTTGTAGACGGCTACTATCGCCTTTTACTTGTGCAACTCTTTTATCTAAATTCAGATTAATTTCAATTGATTTGGCTTCTGCTGCTAGTCTTACTGTATCTAAAGCGGCTTCAATAATCGCAGCCAAATTCACAGTTTCTAAACTCAGTGCTAGCTTGCCTCTAAGAATACGAGATATATCTAATAAATCATCAATTAACTGAGCTTGAAGTTCGGCATTACGTTCGATAGTTTCAACGGCGCGAAGAGTTGCAGCTTCATTTAAAGAACGTTTTTTGAGTAATTTTGCCCAACCCAAAATTGGATTAAGTGGAGAACGCAGTTCATGAGAAACAATTGCGAGAAATTCATCTTTAATTCGGTTCGCGGCTTCAGCTGCTTCTTGCGCACGTTGGCGTTCTTGTGCTTCTGCTAAAGCCTGATCTCGCAAGTTTTTATATTCTTGAACTCGGAATGTTAAATCGGTGACATCTTGAATAGAGAATAGGGCATAAAATCCATCTCCGTTGGATGCAGGTACGGCTGTGACATTGGTGTGCTGGATGCGGTATTTACCTTGCGGTAAGGGTATGGGAATTACATATTTATGCAACTGAGAAGAAAAAATTGTTGGGGGACCACCTTGAAAAATTTGCTCTAAGCGACTAGCGTAACGCGGTTGATTGAGATGGGGAAAATATTCCAGAATCGAAACTCCTAAAATTTTATTCCTCGGAATTTTAGTCCATTGCTCTAAACAACTATTCCAAAATAAAACAATGTGGTCTGACTGTAGAACAAAAGCTCCTAAAGTAATTTTGTCTAATAGTCCAAATTGTTCTTGAGCTTGTTCAACTTTGTTCATAAATTCATCAGACCAATTTTGCAGATTTTCCTGTACAAAGACTTACTCCAATTCTCCTGTTCACGATACTTCTAACTCTGCATTAATAACTTTAATTAACGCATCAAATGTCCCTAATTCAAAGATTAAAATAATATCTCCAATCAGTTCTAATTGTTCAATAGTAAATCTTGCTTGTGCTAATAAAATTTGCGACTGCGTTACATTAGCAGATACAAGCAAATTTTCAATTCTATCTTCTAAATAAACGGGTAATGTATAGTTCATGTGCTGCCTTAGCACATTGCTAATTGAACCCATCACTCCATTAATCACGATATTGCCAATTTCGCTTAATGTACCAATTTTTACGGCATCTAAGTCACTCGAACCTGGCTCTTCACCAGTGAGAACTGCAACCAATGTCGATGCGCTTTCAGTAGGGAAAATTAAGCCAGCAGTGCCATAAAATGAGCCTGTAAAGCCTAGTCTGACAGCTGCTAAACAATCATCATGAAATCTTGTCGCTAATTCTTGATAAGCATCCGCAGCTGTTAATACTTTCACAAACGGAATTTCTAAATGAATGTGAGAATCTACCATCTCATTAAGTAAACTTGCTGCTCGACCAACTCCAATATTAATCAACTCTTGAAGAGCATCCAGTTGTTCTGCTGTCACATTCATGTATGCTTATTCCTTTGTATTTAGAACTTGCTGGACTGCGGCTCGTAGTTCATTTTCTTTTGGCGGTTTATTAATAAAGTTGGCTGCTCCCAGGTGAAAACTTTGATTGCGCGCTCCTTCTTGAATATCGGCTGAAATAATGATGGTAGGAATTTGCAATTTTTCCTGTTGAAGTGCTTGCAAAAATTCAAACCCATTCATATCAGGCATTAAAATATCAGCTAATACGCAGTTTGGCTTATGGTTGTGAACCATTTCTAAGCCTTCACGCCCATTACTTGCTTCTAAGATTTCATAGCCATCGACTTGCAGAAACTTGCGGATCATTCTGCGCGAAAAAGCTGCATCATCGATAATTAAAACCAATGCCATCAACTTTACCCTTTTGACCTTTTACTTCAATTATTGAGAATTTAGTCTGGTTAGATTGCATATTAATGATAATTTTAAATAAAAATTAAATAATATATATAATTTCTAGTAAAACTTTAGATTACGTATTGGAAATATCTTCTATTTTCTGTTTTGCTTTACGCAACCAATGCAAAATTGTGGTGTGGTGAATATTAGTTACTTGTCCGATTTTTCGCAAACTCATACCATCAAGATGCATTTTGAGGCATAATTGCTTGATATCGTTTGAGTAGCGCCAAGGTTGATAGGTTTCTAGAAACTGGCGACCACATTGTTTGCACTTGTAACATTGTCTGGTTTTTCGTCGTCCGTTCTTAAAAGTTTGGGTGGAATGGCAACTAGGACATTGCATTTATCTCACTTCGTTTATTTAGTGTAGCATTATATTTTCACCAATAAGTTCTATAAACATCTCTCATAAGAGAGATTTATCTAAGTGTTGTAAAATTAGGATTAATATTTAACACCATAAATCTCCCATCTATCAACGCAATGGAGTTAGCAGAAATTGACGATGATATAGAAGCATTTCTAGTTGAGAGCTATGAAAACCTAGATGAAATTGAACGCGACATTATCGATCTAGAAAAAGCGCCTCCCAATGGAGAAGTGCTAGTTAGGATTTATCGCTCACTCCACACATTAAAGGGGAACTGCGGCTTTTTACCCTTTCCGAAGTTAGAAGCACTGGCTCATGCGGCGGAGAGTTTACTTTCACGTCTGCGCGATCGCCAATTAACAACCACACCTGGTATCGTTAGTACATTACTGCAAACCATTGACACGATCCGGCAAATCTTAGCGGAAATTAAGGCTACCAGACATGAAGGCGATCGCAATTATACAGAACTGATTCAGGCTTTAACTCAATTGCAGGAAACTGAGCCAGTAGTCGCTACTGTCAAGCAACCCGTCCCATCCCTTGATAGCGAAGCAGAAGACGCAACCCTCACAGCTTCAGAATCTTATATCCGCGTGAATGTGGCGCTTTTAGATCGGGTAATGGATTTGGTAGGTGAACTGGTGTTAACCCGTAACCAAGCGATCGCCTTTTCCCCTAAGTTTCAGGATAGTTCTTTCGCCGCTACCTGCCAACGCTTGAACCAAATTACAGGCGATTTGCAAGCAGGAGTGATGAAAACTCGGCTACAACCAATTAGTAGCATCTGGCAAAAGTTCCCCCGTGTAATTCGTGATTTAGCGATCGCCTCTGGTAAACAAGTTCAAGTAGAAATGGAAGGGGTAGATACGGAAATCGACAAAAGTATTATTGAAGCCATTAAAGACCCTTTAACTCATTTAGTACGCAACTGTATCGATCATGGCATTGAATTTCCCGCAGAACGTAGTGCTAAGAGTAAATCACCCCAAGGACGGATCTTTTTGCGCGCCTTTCATGAAAGCGGCAAAGTTAATATTGAAATTGGCGATGATGGACGCGGAATCAATCCCAAACAACTCAAACAGCGCGCGCAGCAACTTGGTTTAGTCAGCGCTACTCAAGCTGCAACTATGAGTGATGTGGAAGCAATCAACTTAATTTTTTTACCTGGCTTCTCCACCAGTGAACAAGTCACTAGTCTTTCCGGGCGTGGGGTAGGTATGGATATTGTCAAGAACAATATTGAAAAAATTAACGGTAGCATTGAAATTTACAGTCAGCAGGGACAAGGCACGACATTTAAAATAAAGATGCCGCTGACATTAACAATTATCCCAGCATTATTCGTTACTAGTGGCGGCGATCGCTATGCCATTCCCCAAACGAGTTTACAAGAACTAGTTCGTTTAGATGCACAGGCAATCAATAGTATTGAGATGCTTTACGACGTACCTGTGTATCGCTTGCGGGGGGAACTTGTGCCTTTGATTTACCTTAATGAAGCTTTAGAAGGCAGAAGGCAGGAAGCCGAAGAAACTCTAAGTCTAGTAATTGTCCAAGCTGAAAACTATCGATTTGGGCTGGTTGTGGACAATATAGAAGATATTTTAGACATCGTTGTGAAACCTTTAGGAAAGCAGTTAAAAACTGTATCCATATTTGCCGGAGCAACGATTCTGGGAGATGGCAAAGTTGCATTAATTATTGATGTTGCAGGTTTGGCAAAGCAAGCTGGTGTGAGTGAGAAACACAAGCAATTAGCGAGTGTAATAACCGCAGATATCCCAGAGCCAGAAAGCGATCGCCAAATGATTTTACTATTTACAGGCCCCCAAAACGCGCCGATGGGTGTGCCGCTAACCAAAGCATTTCGACTAGAAAAAATTCCTGCGGCTGCGGTGGAAAAAGTAGCTAACCAGTATGTTGCCCGGTTTAATAGTAAGATTTTACCTTTGATAGATCTCCACACCATATTTGGCGATCGCAGAGAACTTGATAATCTAAGCGAGACATTAGAGATTGCGATCGTTTCTCCCGACTCTGAACTTAGTGTGGGGTTAGTAGTCGAGCGTATTCTTGACATTGTAGACGAACCACTAACAATTAAAGGTATCCCTAGCAGAGCAGGCGTGCTTTTCTGTGCAGTCATTCAAGGACAAATCATAGAAATTCTCGATGTTGAAGCTGTGATTCGGATAGCGAATCCCTATTTGTTAGAAGTGAAGTCATCCCGATCCTAATATTGTTTGATTTTAAGGTTGATATGTATGGGTAAGCTGGGGGATCTGGGGGAGTAATTGTTAAGTTTGCGGTTTTCACCGTGAAAAATTTAGAGTAGTTTGTTATACTCTTCAACAAAGCAACAGAACCTTGAAAGCTAAATATTACGTTTCCGAGTGAAAGTCAAAGTATTCGTTTTGACCTAAGACACGCAAATTTTTCGCGAGGGTAGAGCGATCGCCAAAACCCTGATTCTTTCGTTGACCCCCGCGAAAAGCCTACCCAGTAAGCTTTTGAGCATGGTCTACCCACCTTCAATTATCAATAATTTGAGCTTATTGACAGGTGAATTACACCCCCCGCTAAAATGGGTATCTGTAACCCTTTCTGGATAAAGCTTCTAAAAGGGTAGGGTTTTCAAATCATTACCCCTCACGGGGATGGAAACTTGTGGATTAACTTCAGGCGGCTGGGTTACTCCAGGTTGTGGTTTTCAAATCATTACCCCTCACGGGGATGGAAACTTTAACACATAAAGCATTATTCGGAGCTGGCCTTTTTTTAGCAGTTTTCAAATCATTACCCCTCACGGGGATGGAAACTGTAATTAAGTGAACTTCAGTAGAGTTAAAGCAGTAATGATGTTTTCAAATCATTACCCCTCACGGGGATGGAAACTTCTGGGACCAGTGTTGCCCATGCAGGTAAATCCTGATGTTTTCAAATCATTACCCCTCACGGGGATGGAAACTGCGGCTAACGAATTGTTGTTGTTCGTTTGAGCTGGTGTTTTCAAATCATTACCCCTCACGGGGATGGAAACCCTGTCGTTGGTTGTTTTCCGCGCGGCTGTTGCGATGTTTTCAAATCATTACCCCTCACGGGGATGGAAACATTTCCACAGAAATATCTATATCCCGTGTCCCTAACTTAAGGGTTTTCAAATCATTACCCCTCACGGGGATGGAAACAGAGAGTATGAGCTGTGCAGTCTTATCTTTTTAAGTGTTTTCAAATCATTACCCCTCACGGGGATGGAAACTCTCTCTGAACCTCCGTTTTGATCGTCTCTTCCTGCTTGTTTTCAAATCATTACCCCTCAAGGGGATGGAAACACTGAGGTGGACATGGATCTTCACCAGCTTTAACGGGTTTTCAAATCATTACCCCTCACGGGGATGGAAACTGTTCCTTGTGGGGTTACGAGTATAAATCCCCATCCTCGTTTTCAAATCATTACCCCTCACGGGGATGGAAACTTTTAACAACATCCTCTTGATAAATTGAGGAACTAACTTTGTTTTCAAATCATTACCCCTCACGGGGATGGAAACTGGTACGGCACCAATCGTGTGGAAGTCAGGAAAAGCGTTTTCAAATCATTACCCCTCACGGGGATGGAAACTAGAGTTTGCGGTGGGTGAAAGTGCGCCGCTTCCAACATTGTTTTCAAATCATTACCCCTCACGGGGATGGAAACCTTTGTCTTTGAATTGTTTCTAAGTCACCATTAGCTAAGTTTTCAAATCATTACCCCTCACGGGGATGGAAACTGTGTATACGCTTGGTAATCTTGCGTATCGATGGAAAGTTTTCAAATCATTACTCCTCACGGGGATGGAAACCAATAACCAGTCTCCTTTTTCTTGAAGTGATAAACGTTTTCAAATCATTACCCCTCACGGGGATGGAAACCTTTTCTATCAACAAGATAAATTCCATTCTGCCTAGCAGTTTTCAAATCATTACCCCTCACGGGGATGAAAACCAAGGTATAGTGGCCATGAACGACCAGTTGAGTAAGCCAGTTTTCAAATCATTACCCCTCACGGGGATGGAAACACATAAAACATTGTCATTAGCGATGCTTCTTTGAGGTTTTCAAATCATTACCCCTCACGGGGATATAAAAGTTGAGAGTACTTGGCGATGCGATCGCATTTGCCAATGATCATAAAAACTGCTAATTGCTCAAACTGGTGCAGAATTGATTTGTGTAATGAATTCTGTTTGAGTACTTATGGTGAGAGTTCATGGCTGAACAACAACTTTGCACCTTTTTCCTCAATAAAATGTTCTTTGGCATTGATGTGCAGCACGTGCAAGAAGTGATTCGCCCTCAAGCCGTGACTCGTGTACCCTTGGCTCCACCAGATATTTGTGGATTAATTAACCTCAGAGGACAAATTCTGACTGTAGTTGATTTGCAACAGCGCTTAGAGATGGGAGAGTCGGCAATGCGATCGCAGGGATTTAATATTGTTGTATGTGCTGACGATGAAATAGTAAGCTTGCTTGTTGATGATGTTGGAGATGTCTTGGAGTTCACATATAACGAGCTTCAACCCCCACCCGCAACCCTCAAAGGTAAAATACGTCAAATGCTAGCCGGAGCCTACCCACTACCAGAAGGATTTCTGCTAGTCTTAGACACTGAAAAAATCCTCAGCCTTGCATAAAAGCAAAATAACTTTATGAATTTTCCTTTGCGCCTACCTACGGGAAGCCACTCCGTGTCTATGCGTGAAGCATTCATTATATTTAAAAATTTAGGAGTGTTAGGCAATGGCTACAAATCGGACTAGGAAAACAACAAACAACTCCAAATCCCCCGCAGATAATAATACAGAAACCACAGATATTAATTACGGCACAACAGAACCGCAACTGCAACCATTACTAGCAGCACTGCAAGCCGCAAAAAACGGTGATTTTAGCGTCCGTCTCCCAGTAGAAAACAATGGCTTGGGTGAAATTGCTACAGTTTTTAATGAATTGGTGAGTTTCCAGCAAAACTTTGCCACCGAAGTAACTCGCCTAGCAACCGAAATCGGCAAAGAAGGAAAACTCGGTTCTCAAGTTACACTCAAAACAGCAGAAGGTTCTTGGCAAGAATTGCTGGCTAATTTAAACCAAATGTCTGCTAACCTGGCACAGCAGATCAAAACTATTAATGAAGTTACCCTAGCTGTTGCCCAAGGCAATTTAGCCAAACAAATCAAAGCCCGCAATGCTGGAGAATTTAAGCAACTCAGTGATAATGCCAATCAGATGATTAGCAGCCTTAAATCTTCCATTAGACAGATGGCAGAAGTTGCTACAGCTGTTGCATCTTCTTCCGAAGAACTAACCGCCGTTAGTAAAGAAATGACCACCAATGCCGAACAAACAGCAGAACAAGCAACTTCTGCATCCGCCTCAGCAGAACAGGTGAATCAAAACACCAGTACAGTAGTCACGGCGGTAGAAGAAATGAATGCTAGCATTCGAGAAATTGCTAAGACCGTTGCTAATGGTGCAACAGTGGCAGCTGAAGCGGTAAAAACAGCCGATCGCACAAACGAGACAATTGGTAAACTCGGTCAAAGTAGCATGGAAATTGGCAAAGTCATCAAAGTCATTACTGCGATCGCGCAACAAACAAACTTGCTGGCACTAAATGCTACGATTGAGGCAGCTAGAGCCGGGGATGCTGGTAGAGGATTTGCAGTCGTAGCCAATGAGGTGAAAGAACTCGCCAAACAAACAGCAAATGCCACCGAAGATATTAGCCAGCGAATAGAAGCAATTCAGTCTGATACCAAAAGTGCAGTTAGTGCTATCACCCAAATTACCGACATCATCAACCAAATAAACGACCTGCAAAGCACCATCGCCAGTGCCGTTGAAGAGCAAACTGTCACCACCAATGAAATCGCTAGAAATATAGCCGAAGCAGCTCAAGGAACCTCAGATATAGCTAAAAATATCGGCATTGTCGCACTCAATGCTCAAACCACAACAATTGGTGCCAGTAATACATCCCAGTCAGCTACTGAACTCGCCCGCATGGCCGTAGATATGCAGAAAGTTGTTACTCAGTTTAAATATTAATGGTTTGGGCATTGGGCATTGGGCATTGGGCAAGGAGAAGAGATGATGGAGAGGGGGAAGAAAACTCCCCACACTCCCCACACTCCTCACCCTCCCCACACTCCCCACACTCCCCACCCTCCCCACACTCCCTTGTCCCCTTGTCTCCTCATCCCTTCCCAAAAAATATGCCCAAAATCCGGGTGCTAGTTGTTGATGACGCAGTAGTAGTTCGCAGTCGAGTTAGTAAGATTTTGTCCAGCGATGCAGAGCTAGAGGTGGTGGGAGTCGCGGCTAATGGCCGCATTGCGCTAGCAAAGATTCCTCATGTTAATCCTGATGTCATAATCTTGGATGTGGAAATGCCGGATATGAACGGTTTAGAAACCTTAACGGCAATCAGAAAAATTTATCCACACTTGCCAGTTATTATGTTTAGCACCTCTACGCACACTGGAGCAACGGCAACACTGGAAGCTCTGTCTTTGGGTGCTTCAGATTATGCAACAAAACCTAGTAATTTAGGGAATGTGGAGGCAAGCAACCAACATATTCGTGAGGAATTAATCCCCAAAATTAAATTATTTGGTGCCGGAAATACTTTAGTTTCCCCGCCAACTACAATTACTGAATCAGTTGTTCCTGCCGTTGACAGACGCATTGAACAGGTAGATGTTGTGGCAATTGGGGTTTCTACAGGAGGACCCAATGCCCTAGCGAAACTACTTCCGGCGCTACCCGCCGATATAGGAGTTCCCATCTTGATTGTGCAACATATGCCAGCGATGTTTACAAAATTATTAGCAGAAAGATTAGCTTCTAAATGTCAAATCCGTGTAGATGAAGCAGTATCCGGAGCCAAACTAGAGCCTGGGCAAGCTTGGATTGCACCTGGAAATTTCCATCTGGTTGTACAACGTCAAGGAGATGTCGTGCGACTTGTTACCCATCAAGCACCACCAGAAAATTCCTGCCGCCCTTCTGTAGATGTACTATTACGTTCGGTAGCAAAGGTATTTGGTGACAGAGCGATCGCAGTTATACTTACGGGCATGGGGCAAGATGGATTACATGGCTGTAAATGCATCCGGGAAGCAGGCGGACAAGTGCTAGCACAAGATAAAGCTAGTAGTGTAGTTTGGGGTATGCCTAGTTTTGTTGTCAATGCCGGACTAGCTGATGAGATTGTTCCCCTTGACCAAATGGCAGGTGCAATTATGCGCCGAGTTCGTTACAATCAAATTCCTATATCAGGTCTGTAATGAAACAGACTATGGGTGTAAACACCAGTGATTTTCAATTTCTTCGTGAATTAGTTTACAATCATTCAGCAGTTGTACTACACGCTGATAAAACTTATCTAGCAGAGCTATATTTACAGCCAATTGCCGAATCAGCAGGATTCGCTTCCATAGCCGATTTGGTCAATTACTTGCGGAATCAAGCTTTTAGCACTCTTCACAGTCAGGTAATTGAGTCTTTAGTTACCAACGAAACATTCTTCTTTCGCGATCGCCATCCCTTTGAAGCACTGAAAAATTTTGTGCTTCCAGAGTTGATTAATAAAAGAACCATTGAGCGATCGCTGAATATTTGGTGTGCAGCCTGCTCTAATGGACAGGAACCTTACAGCATCGCCATGCTGATTAGAGAACATTTTCCCATGCTGGCTAGTTGGTCTGTAAAGTTAATTGCCAGCGATTTTTCGAGCAAAGTCTTAGCCAGAGCCAGACAGGGACGCTACAACCAGCTAGAAATACAGCGTGGACTCCCGAAAAATTTATGCGATCGCTATTTTTACAAGCTAGATCGCGACTGGCAAATTCACGACGAAATTCTTCAGATGGTAGAATTTCGCCAGATTAATCTCGTGCAATCTTGGTCATCCCTTCCCAAAAGTGATGTGATATTTTTACGCAATGTTTTAATTTACTTTGATATCTCAACCAAAAAAGCATTACTAAAAAAAATCAAGCAACAGCTAAGTCCAGATGGCTACTTATTTCTCGGTAATGCTGAAACCACTATCCACTTAGATACAGCATTCAAGCGCGTTCAGTTTGATAAAGCTATCTGCTATCGATTAAATAATTAATTAGTTGCCGATAAACTCAAAATTTAAAACTTTATAAACACAGCTATTTTGAAATCCTTAAATATACCTATGCTGTGCTATGCCAACCTATCCTGTTTTGGTGGGCATTGCTCACCCTAATTTGTTAGTTAAGAATTACAAATTGGGATTAAGCACTTTTTTCCTGAAAACTCGTCATTAAACTTTGAGGGATTTCACCCTAAATTCATGCGCCAATAACATCAAATCGAAGCAAACATTACCAGGTGAGAATGAAAGCACTCAAAGCATTGACTACAGCCCTAATTAGCATGACATCTGTACTAGCAAATATCCCAGTTAAAGCAGAATGGGCACCTCAAGCTGTTGTAGATGGAGTATATGCAGGCATTCAACATATTCATGGTTATAAAGCAACACCACAATTAATTTGGAATATTGCTAGAGGCTTTCGTAGTCCTTGTGGGCGTGTTTATGGTAGTCTCTATTGCAAACTAAACCACACTGTATATATCACTAGGCAAGATATCCAAATGGCATATCAATTTGGAGATGCAGCTTTAGCTTATATAGTTGCCCATGAATATGCTCATGCTATGCAAACTGCTTATGGATTTCAACCACGAATCACACCAATATCAGAACTACAAGCAGATTGTTTAGCAGGAGTTTATCTAGGGTTAATTCCTAATATCAGTTTAGATGAGCGCGACACTTTAGAAATTGCTAGCCTAGCCTATCACATCGGCGATTATGACTGGGGCAGCAAACACCATCACGGAACTCCAGACCAACGAGTAAAAGCTGTTGTCTTGGGCATGAAAGGCGCAGTTAATGGCAGAAATTTCGCTATTTGTCGCGTTTAATATCATGTCCATATTCGTATACAAATTTTAAAATAGAATGCATCTGTAGGGGCGGGGGAAACCCCCATTGGTGTCAACTTAACGTGAAACCCTTTGTTGATCGAGATATTTGATCCCCCAACCCCCTTAAAAAGGGGGCTAAGATTCTAATTCCCCCCTTTTTTAAGGGGGGTTAGGGGGGATCAAAAGTTTATGGTGTTAAGAGAGAGAACCCCAAAGGCTTACGCTGTATGCTTCTAAGCTTAAGTTGACACGTATGGGAAACCCCGCCCTTTCCAACAGTCCTTATATCAAGGAAACAGGATTTAATTACGAATTACGAATTACAAATTATTTTAATTGGGCTTAGGTCGAGGAAACTCAGAAGGTGGTTTAAATTTCATTACTGGTACATCTTTAAGCGCCTTCTCCATAAAATCCTTCCAAACAGGAGTAACCATACCTCCACCTGTCGCACCACTGGCTAATTGTTTGTTGTCATCTCTTCCTACCCAAATAGCAGTTGTTAACTGCGGTACAGAACCAATAAACCAAATATCCTTTTCGGAAGAAGTTGTACCCGTTTTACCTGCAACTGGCCTATCTAGTGCAGCACCTTTACCAGTTCCTTCTTTCACTACCGTCTGCAGCACATCTATTAATGCGGCTGCTGCCCAAGGGTCAAGAACTAGCTGAGGTTTAGGAGTATTGTCTAACAATACATTGCCAGTACTATCAGTCACACGGACAATAGCCGTTGGAGGTGATTGCCAGCCATAATTAGCAAAGGTAGCATAAGCACTAGCCATTTCCAGTGGTGTCACACCAATTGCACCCAATGGTAAAGAACTTACAGCCACCATTGGACTCGTAATTCCCAAAGTACGGCAGGTGTCGATGACTTTATTCATGCCGACAGCTTTGCCAATCTTCACCGCAGGCACATTCCGAGACAATGCTAAGGCAGTACGAATTGGCATTGCGCCCATAAAGCCACCATCGTAGTTCCTTGGATAGTACCAACCATCACCATCTCGATAGCTAACTGGAGCATCAACCACCGTTGTATTTGGTGCAAATTTACCACTAGCAAAAGCAGTGTAGTAAACAAATGGCTTAAAAGAAGATCCAGGTTGACGCAGCGCTTGAGTTGCTCGGTTAAATTCGCCAGATCTTGAATCTATACCACCTACTAGGGCTTTAATAAAGTGAGTGCGGGGATCAATAGCGACTAAAGCCATTTGATTTTTATTTAACCCCCGACCTTCAAGGGTTGTATGCCACTTCTTAATAGTTTCTTCTGCCATCTTTTGAAAATTGGCGTCTACTGTTGTTTGTACCCGCATTCCACCTTTAAGCAATGCATCACGCCCAAACTTTCTAATCAGTTCTTGCGCTACAGTATTGCTGACATAAGGAAGGGCACTACCTTGAAATGACTTGATTTGCCCAAGTTTGATTTTTTGCTGGAGAGCATCATTATATTCTTGCTGGCTAATCCATTTCATTTCCAGCATCCGTCCCAGCACTTCTTTTTGTTTTTGTTTTGCCAGTTTCATGTTGACAAACGGGCTAAATTCCTCTGGCGCTTGAATTAAACCCGCCATCATTGCAGATTCGCCTAAAGTCAAATTTGCTGCTGATTTGTTAAAGTAAGTTCGTGCTGCGGTTTGCACACCATAGTTATTGTGACCCCAGTAAACTTGATTGAGGTACATTTCTAAAATTCGGTCTTTACCAAAAATTTGCTCTAACCGAATTGCCAGTACCGCTTCTGCTATTTTTCGAGTAAAAGCACGCTTCTTAGATAGAAATATATTTTTCACCAACTGCATGGTGATTGTAGAACCCCCCTCCCGGACACTACCTGCTGCCCAATTGACTAACGCAGCACGTCCAATACCGGCGGGGTTAATACCGTGGTGGTTGTAGAAGTGACTATCTTCACTAGCTAATACTGCTCGTTTTAAATTTGGAGAAATTTCATCTAGCGGTACAATCTTTCTGTTGGCTTCCCCATGTATACCTGCTAAAAGCTTACCTTTAATGTCATAAATATAAGTTGTTTCTTCTGGTAAGAAATTTCGTAGTTGTCTGACATCTGGCAAATTACGAAAACTAACAGCTAAACCAACTAGTCCTCCAGCCAGAACAGAACTTGCCAGCATAGTAATTGATAAGAGAGTAACACCGGCTACTTGACCTACTTCTTTCAAAAACTCGAAACTAGGTGCAGTCCGAGTGTCTACATGCTCTGCAAAAGTTTTTGACGAAGACACAGCAATTGCACTCCCCCAGTTATAAATATAAGTAAAATTTATTCAATGAAAATTTAGCCAGATAGCTTTTGCCACTAAGCTAAAACCAACGCAGGGCTGCCCCTACGTATATTTCAAAACTCAGATAGTAATCCTATACTTGCAAAACGGAATAAATAGTCAGCCAATATCAAATAATCTATCTTTGTGTAGAGTCTAGCGAAGAAATCATCATGAATCTTCTACTTAAAGACAGAGAAATAGCAACCCGATTTGATTTTTAAAATTACTTGCATACGCTGGATGACAGACTAATGTAAACTTCTTTTGTATCCCGGATATATTGCTTTATGCAAGCAAATTTGTTAACTAACGTGATTTTACCCCTGTCCTTGGCTCTTATCATGCTGGGAATGGGTTTATCTCTGCAACCAGAAGATTTTCAACGGGTAACTAAGTATCCAAAAGCAGTTTCAGTTGGCTTAATCAGCCAGTTAATAGTTTTACCAATCATTGGCTTTTTGATTGCTAAAACTGTACCCATGCAGCCTGCGATCGCAGTGGGGTTAATTATCGTGGCATTATGTCCTGGGGGCGTATCGTCAAATGTGGTGACATATCTAGCCCTTGGTGATGTGGCGTTGTCAGTGACTCTCACAGTGTTGAGTAGTATTATCACCATTTTTACTATTCCCATATTTGCTAATCTGGCACTGCAACATTTTGTAGGGCAAAGTGCAGCGATCGCACTACCCATTGGTTCGACAATGGTACAGATATTCCTAATTACAATGGTGCCGATTGGGTTAGGGATGTTTATCCGCCAGAGGTTTACAGATACGGCTTTGCGTTTAGAGAAAGTAACTAATCGCCTAGCGATCGCCTTACTTGCCATCATTATTTTGCTACTCTTGATTCAAGAGTGGAATCGCCTCCCGGAATTTATTATGCAAGTGGGTATAGGGGTGGTGATGTTGAATCTCATATCAACTCTGGCAGGATTTTTTCTCAGCAAACTCTTCCAACTCAATTTTTCTCAGCAAATATGTATAGCCATAGAAGTTGGGTTTCAAAATGCCACATTAGCGATCGCCATTACGGCTGGACTCCTCAATAATCCAGATATGGCCATTCCTGGCGCTATTTATGGCTTATTTATGAATTTTACTGGCTTTGCCATTATTAGCTACGGCAGAAAATTAGCTACTACTAATTCCATTACTCAGATGAATTAAATACGGCTAAAATACCCGCAGTCATGGGTACAGAAGTGCCGTAAAATTATCATCTATCCGGCATCTCTACCCCCTTGACCCTCATGTATTGCGATTACCTGGTTCAAATTCTGACTGCCCGTGTATATGATGTTGCCCAGGAAACACCTCTTGAGTATGCCCCAAATCTTTCCCGGAGACTGAACAATAAGCTGTTGCTCAAGCGCGAGGATATGCAGTCAGTATTTTCCTTTAAGCTGCGTGGCGCTTATAACAAGATGGTAAATTTGCCACCGGATTTATTAGCCCAAGGTGTGATTGCGGCATCCGCTGGCAACCATGCCCAAGGAGTTGCTCTAGCTGCCAGTCGCTTGGGAACGCAAGCGATTATTGTCATGCCAGTAACTACACCCCAGGTAAAGGTGGATGCAGTCAAAGCACGAGGTGGACAGGTGGTGTTGCATGGCAATACCTACGACGATGCTTATGCCTACGCCCGTCAACTGGAAGCAGAAAAGGGACTCACATTTATTCACCCCTTTGATGATCCAGATGTAATTGCCGGACAGGGTACTATCGGCATGGAAATTTTGCGGCAATACCAACAACCCATCCATGCAATTTTTGTGGCCATTGGTGGTGGCGGATTAATTGCCGGGATTGCTGCTTATGTTAAGCGGTTGCGTCCAGAAATCAAAATTATTGGTGTGGAACCAGTGGATGCTGACGCGATGAATCAATCGCTAAAAGCCGGACATCGGGTGCGCTTATCCCAGGTGGGGTTATTTGCCGATGGCGTAGCGGTACGAGAAGTAGGAGAAGAAACCTTCCACTTGTGTCAGCAGTATGTAGATGAAATCATTTTGGTAGATACCGATGACACCTGTGCTGCCATTAAAGACGTATTTGAAGATACGCGATCGATTTTAGAACCAGCTGGAGCATTGGCGATCGCAGCTGCTAAAGCCTACGCCGAACGAGAGCAAATCGAGGGACAAACCTTAATTGCCGTCGCCTGCGGTGCTAACATGAACTTCGACCGCCTGCGCTTTGTTGCAGAACGGGCAGAGTTTGGGGAACGCCGCGAAGCCATCTTTGCAGTTACCATTCCCGAAGAACAGGGAAGTCTGCGGAAATTTTGTGAATGTATCGGCAACCGTAACCTAACTGAGTTTAACTATCGCATTGCCGATGAAACTGAAGCACATATTTTTGTCGGCGTGCAGATTCAAAACCGTGCCGATGCAACAAAGATGCGAGAAACCTTTGAAGGCTGCGGTTTTAAAACCATCGACTTAACCGACGACGAACTGACAAAATTGCATCTGCGCCACATGGTTGGCGGGCATTCTCCGTTAGCAGATAATGAATTACTCTACCGCTTTGAGTTTCCCGAACGCCCTGGCGCGTTAATGAAGTTTGTTGGTTCTATGAGTCCCAACTGGAATATTAGTATGTTCCATTACCGCAACAACGGGGCAGATTACGGGCGAATTGTCGTAGGTATCCAGGTTCCACCGCACGAAATGGCAGAGTGGCAAGCATTTTTAGATACCCTCGGTTATCGCTATTGGGATGAAAACAAAAATCCAGCCTATAAGCTGTTTTTAGGATAGAGCGATCGCTTAATATTCGAGAAGAAAGTGCGTAGTTTACCGCCCTAGGCATCGCTTCTGTACGGTGAAAATTAACCTTAATGTTTCAATCAACCAGTAGAGAACCGAAATTTAACAGCTTGGTAGAATGCTCTACTAGAAACTTGCTCGCTGAAGTAGACCTTTTGAGGATTACTGCCAGCCGAAAACAAGAGCAAAAACGCAAGGGAACACTCGGTCAATTTTTCACTCCCGCACCAGTAGCGGAATTGATGGCGGGGATGTTTAACAGGCTGAATCTAACTCACATATCTTTACTGGATGCAGGTGCAGGAGTTGGTTCATTAATTGCGGCGTTTGTAGCTTACCTTTGTCAGCAGCAACAACGCCCAACAAATTTAAATATTGTTGCCTATGAAATCGATCCTTTTCTCATTAGCTATTTGCAGCATACATTAGAATTATGTGCTAATGAATGTCAACTAGCTAATATTTCCTTGAAATATTACATCCGGAATCGGGACTTTATTCAAGATGCTGTCAGAATACTTCAGCCTAGTTTGTTCGATGATCCTGAGAATTTAAGATTTACACACGCCATTCTCAACCCCCCATATTTAAAAATCAACGCTCAATCTCAGGTGCGTGGCTTATTACGTTCTTTGGGATTAGAAACTAGTAATCTCTATACAGGTTTTATGGCTGCTACAGCTCAACTTCTTCAGCCAGGAGGGGAGTTTGTAGCTATCTCACCGCGTAGTTTCTGTAATGGCCCGTATTTTAAAGACTTCCGCAAGATGTTTTTGGAAATGATGGCTGTAGAGCAGATACATCTTTTTGAATCTAGACAAGAAACTTTCAGCGATGATGAAGTTTTACAAGAAACTATTATCATTCATGCCATAAAACAAAAACAAAAATTTGACAATGTACTCATCACCACATCTTCAAGTACTGATGATGATTTTGTGATGTCCAATTCCTTATCTTATGTGGAGATAGTTCATCCCAACGACACGCAACAATTCATCCATATTATTCCAGATACCTTGAGTCAGCAGGTTATTCAACAAATGGCGAATTTTACCTGCACATTAAAAGACTTGGGATTAAATGTTTCAACAGGACGAGTTGTAGATTTCCGGGCTAAAGAATATCTACGTTTAATCCCAGAAAAAAACACTGTTCCTTTGATTTATCCATTGAATTTATCAGCAGGATATATTGAACATCCCAAGGTAACTAAAAAACACCAAGCTTTGGTATATGGGGAAGCAACTTTTTCTCTGTTAGTACCAAACGAACACTATGTTTTGACTAAACGATTCTCCGCAAAAGAGGAAAAAAAGCGAGTTGTTGCAATTGTATATGATGCCAACAGAATTAACTGTGATTGGGTAGGTTTTGAAAATCACCTAAATTACTTTCATAGAGATGGAAAGGGTCTGGATATTACCCTAGCACGCGGTCTGGCTGCTTATCTTAACTCCAGCTTAGTAGACGCATTTTTTCGGTTATTTAATGGACATACTCAAGTTAATGCAACCGATTTACGTAATTTAAAATATCCAACGATAGAGCAGTTAATAACTATGGGATTAAGTATTGGGGAAGATTTCCCATCACAGCAAGAAATTGATCGACTTGTACAAGAACTACTAAGGATGACAAATCAGCCTGAAAACAACCCCTTAATAATTAAAACTCGCATTGATGAAGCACTGCAAATATTAATAAAACTTGGATTTCCACGGGCACAACTTAATGAACGTTCAGCCTTAACCCTTCTGGCTCTACTTGACTTAAAGCCGACCGAGCCTTGGTCTGCTGCTACATCTCCTTTAATGGGAATCACACCCATAATGGAATTCATGGCACAGCACTATGGCAAATCATATAAACCAAATACGCGGGAAACTGTTCGCCGCCAAACAGTTCATCAATTTTTAGATGCAGCTTTAATAATTACCAATCCAGATGCTCCTGAACGCCCAATTAATAGTCCAAAAACGGTATATCAAATTGAAGAAAGCGTACTGGAATTATTACGTACTTATGGAACTTCTGAATGGGAAAAGAGCATTCACACTTACCTAGCATCAGCTGAAACTTTAAAACAAAGATATGCTCAAGAGCGCGAATTAGCACGTATACCCATCATGATTGAAGGGGAGATGAAAACGCTATCTCCCGGTGGACAAAATATTTTAATTGAGAAAATTATTAATGAATTTGCACCCCGGTTTACACCTGGTGGAAGGTTAATTTATGTTGGCGATACAGATGAAAAATTCGCACATTTTAATGAAGATGCATTGAAAGCTTTGGGTGTTACTGTCGATGCTCACGGTAAAATGCCTGATGTAATTATTCATCACTTAAAAAATAATTGGTTAGTTTTAATTGAGGCAGTAACTTCTCACGGACCAATTAACCCTAAGCGAAAGCAAGAACTTCAGGCTCTCTTTGCTGAGATCAAAATTCCTCTAGTAATGGTAACAACTTTTTTAAGTCGTAAAGCTATGGTAGAGTACTTGGCTGATATTGCCTGGGAAACAGATGTTTGGGTTGCTGAAAATGCTAGTCATCTCATCCATTTTAATGGCGAATATTTATTACAAACTTATCAACAAAAATCTGAACCCAAATAAACTGAATTTTGATAGGCTAGTAGTAAGCACTTCAGTGCTTGAAAATTTAAGACTGAGAAGTCCTGACTACGAAGTTGTTCATACCTATTCAGGCGATAGATTACGCTGCTTTAGGCGGGAGGGAGTTCATTGGGAAACCTAAACAACCTACTATCTTAGTTTGCTGTTTGGATGAAGGTGAGTATCGGGTAAGTAAATTTCGCGGTCAAGATAGTATCCAATCACCAACTTTTCCAGAATTGGATTTAACCGCCGAACAGATTTTTCAAGCTGGTAGTGTGTCAACTTAGCCTGCGGACGTTTCCTACAATTTGGTATTGTGATAATTGGAATTACTGAAACAGTAATCACTGGTAGTCATAGTGGTGAAAACAGTGAAGAAAGTTGTCATAGTTGGCGCTGGCCCTTGCGGAGTTCTTCTAGCACATTATTTATTGCGTCGTGATAGTGAATATCAAATTGATATTTATGAGCGTCGTAGTGACCCTCGTCAAATTGTCCTCTCTAACTCCAGAACAATTCCTTATGGTTTGAGCGAAAGAGGATTGAGTGCTGTGAGGAAAATCGAGGGGCTTGAAGCAGCAGTTAAAAGTCAGTGTGTAGAGAATCATGCCAACATCATACACAAAAAAAATGGTAAGACACAGATTTGGTTAAAAAAACAACCAACATTTAATACAGATCGAACTAGCTTAGTAATTGCTCTTTTGTCACAACTAACTGAAAATTTCGACAACAGCAAACTCAGAATTCATTTTAATAGTAAGTGTAGTCGTATAAATTTTGAAAAGAAAACAGTAACCTTTGAAAAAGTTACTGAACCAGCATTAGCAGAAGACAAAGAGGAGTTTACCGTTAATTATGACTTATTAATTGGTACAGATGGCGCGCGTTCTGTAGTAAGAACGCATTTTATGAACACGGAATTTTTTGAATTTGAGCAAAAGTACGTCAACTCTGCCTATAAAACATTATTCTTTCCAGGTATTAATGAAAAGACAGGCATGAGCTTAAAATCTAACTGTCTTCATATTTGGAGAATAGAAGAAGGTGTCAATTTCGGCGCAATTCCCCAGATAGATGGGAAGTTTATTGGTCTTCTCTTCTTTCCTAAAAAGAAAAATAAAGTAGTTAGTCTTTCCAGTAAAGAAGAGGTAATGTCATTCTTTCGCCAGAATGTGCCAGAGGTTAGCCAGTTACTCACTGAAGAAGAAGCAGAAGCTTTCCTCAAAAGACCGATTTCAACACAATTAAGAACTCGCTGCAACCGCTACCACTACGGTGACAGCGTGCTAATTATGGGAGATGCGGGTCATGCTGTTTCTTCATCTCTGGGTCAAGGTTGTAACAATGCTTTTGAAGATGTGCTGATTCTCAATAATCTTTTAGATGAGTATTCTGAAAACTGGGCAAATGCTGTGGAGCAGTTTACAATTCGCCGCCTACCAGATGCCCGTGCTTTATGGGAAATTGATACTAACGTATTTCCGACATCCAAAATTTTATTTGCAGAGTTCCTCTTGAGGGAAAAGTTTTCCAGAATAATGAACAAATTATTTCCTCAGATTTTCTTCCCACCTTTGCGAGATTTAATACCGTCAAGTACAATTCCCTATGCAGATATTCTCAAGTTGCATAAAGGTTGGATATCAAAGGTGAAGAGTTCTAACGAAAAGTTTTTTCAGGTGCGAAATTAATTAGGCGATCGCACTCTCCCACTCTGGAAATTACTCTGCTTTCAACTGATAAGCAAGTGCAACCCACTCATTTTGGCGTTCACAATCGACGTACTCAAAACCTTCTTCAGTGAATGCTACAGCCAAATCTTCTTCAGCATCGACAGTAAAACCAGCAGCAATTACTAGTCCGCCATGTGTATTGGTTTGACATAGCGCTTTTTGGTAATCAGCAGCTAAGGCAATATGTATTCTAGCTGGGATATTTGCAACGATTAAGTCAAATTGATTTTGCGCCTCAACTGTAGGCACATTATGAATAGAGTCTCCACCCAGCCAGTGTCCGAAGTCGCTACCACATCCTAAACTACCTTCTTTTGCTATTACTTGCTGTTCTACTCCATTGAGAGAGACAGCATCTTGAGTTGCTTGCACAGCAATCGTGTCATTATCTAAAGCTAAAACATTTGCTCCAAGTTTTGCGATCGCCACACTCAAAATACCAGAACCCGACCCCAAATCAAGAACATTCATGGCGGGGGTAATATGACGCTCAAGCAGTTTCAGGCTGAGTATGGTTGCAGGATGTAAACCACTACCAAAAGCCAAACTGGATTTCAGTCTTAAGGTAATTTCTTCTGCTTGCGCAGTATATGGCATATCAGCAGAGAGAACAACAAACTTTTGCCCAATTCGGTGTATGAGGGAACTTGCTAGTTCTGCATCTGCTGGTTTATCTCCAACTAAAGCCATCTGGAGATCGCTAGCCATTCCTGTGCGTTGCAATGGTGAGAGCAATTTAGCAATTTCTGAGCCACGAATATTTGCATGGCTATCATAAGGTAGGTAGAAGCTGATAGTAAATGTCCAGTTCGGTTTTATTTCATCACTTTCTGCTACTGTATATTTCTTGATATGAATGTTATTAGTAAAGTTATTTTTAGCTAATAACGTACACACCCAATCAACCGCCTCATTTGTGGTGTCGAGGCTTAACTCCATCCATGACATATTTATTTCCTTTGGTCATTTGTCATTGGGCACTGTGCATTTCTCCCCACACTCCCTTGTCTCCCTTCTCTTACTTGTCCTACTGCTTCCCTGCTGCCTCATTCCCCAACCCGCAGTCCCATAATTACTAAGTCACGTTCCATACCGTCAAGTTCTGCGATATTGGGTAAATGTCCCCAAAGTTTAAAGCCGAATGTTTCAAACAGCTTTAAACTGGGCTGATTATGGGCAAAAATAAAGCTAATTAAAGTCTTTATACCCAAACTTGGACTTTGGTGAATTGCTTGCGCTAGGAGTTTTCGTCCTAAACCACATCGTTGAAAGTTTGGGGCAATGTAGATACTAATTTCGGCAGTCTTACTGTAGGCAGGTCGTCCATAAAAGGATTGGAAACTCAGCCAGCCAGCAACTACACCTTCTACTTCTACCACCCACAGCGGTCTTTGTGAAGGCGATCGCCCTTGAAACCAATTTAGGCGGCTTTCCACAGACACTGACTCTAAATCAGCCGTGGCCATGCGGGTAGGAATTGCAGCATTGTAAATTGCCACTATAGTAGGTAAGTCAACTTCAGTCGCATGGCGGATAATCATTGCTGGCGTCTGTAGGGAATGCTGAATTATGAAAATATTTAAAAATGATACAGCCTTAGCGCCAGCAATTCTATAGGCTGAGGTGGAAATGCTTGTATTGGCTGTTCTACACCAATTGCGATCGCTCTCTTAGCGTCAATTTATATATGATTAATGACTTACTAATTGCTTCGCACTCCTCCTCAAGCAACAGATAATTTTGTGATTTTTAGATAAAAATGGTTTTGTCTAATTATGTATCGTTATCCTTTGAGATAGACCTAATTATTATTGTTAACTTTATTACAAATAAATGAAGTAGAAAAGGTAGTTAAAGTTACTTTTTATTTTGAATTATATATAGGGCTTTGAGTATTTTTCTCAGGTCTAGTTATTTGCATTTCCAGCTAAAGGTAGAGGTTGATGGCTTTAGACATAGCTAGGATCAATTTAATTACAGATATTAATTCCTAGATTCAGCAATAGCTGAAGATAAATTACTATGTCTATGAATCTCATTCAAAAAGATAGAGATGAAGCTGCTAAAAATGGTACTCAATCTCTAGAAATAGAACTTGCCCTTTTTATAGGCAAACTCAAAAATGGTATTTGGTTGGCTGGGATTCCATCTTGGCTTTTTGGCATCACCGATAGAAGTTTTGCAGCGTTTGCCGATGGTTATCTATCTAGCTTGGAAGTGTTTCAGCTATTTACAGCCTCATTCTTCTTTTTGAGTTGGCTGTATTTAAGACCTGAAAATGATGTAAATAATATTGAGGGATATCTATGTCCCACTCAAGATAATAAGTTTGAGTTGAAAAAGCGGCACATGATTAGCCAAGAGTATATTTTACCTTTTCCTTATCTGTGCCAAATTTATCATTTGTTGAATTTAAAACATTTAGAAACAATTCACAAATTTAGTCTGAATAATTTGCGAGTGATTAATATTAGCTCTTTCCAGCCTACAGCCATCGGTGGTATCATCAAATTTCAAACAATGTTAGAGTCTCCACTGAATGCTTTAAGAATTTGGCGACAACCGATTGTTGAGGTGGATTTAATTTTACATACTCCCTATACCATTGAACTTAGTATCCCGGTATACAATGGTAAAAGAATAACTGTAATGTTTTATGCATTACCCTTAAATCAAAGGGAACATCAACTATTTATAGAAATCTACAGTGACCTAGATTGGCCTAAACCAGTACTGCAAATCTTATTGCATTTTGCTTCTTGTTTAACTCTATTTGAAGATTTGCCTTATCTGCGTAATCTCTATGAGAAAAATATTGAGCGTTTGTTCACCGTTAATTTAGCTTCAAATCATCAAACAATGTTGCTGTTTAAAAGATTTGTCGAGCTATATGGTGCTAACACAAAAGCTCCCAAATTACTTGAAGGAATTAATTAGATAGCCATTGGTGAATTTAATTGTAGGATATGGAAATATAGCAATCCTATTTGATATCTAAACAAAAAGGATAAGGGGGGATAAATGTTTGTAACTCATTTAGGAATGCTCTATATATCTGGTTGAGTGAAATAAATTTTTACTTGCAAATCCGAAATTTATAACCTATGTTGTGTAGTTGCTCATGACATAACTAGCAAAGTCACTCAATTAGGATGAAAATCCAACAACTGATTACAGAAGCACTTAGCCTGCCCAATAATGCGATCGCTTATCATATTAGTCAGGAATTAGCAGCGATTTACCCTAAGAAAGTACTCCTAGAAGGTAACGACTCTACATTTAATTTAGAGAAGTATGCTGAGGCTAACCTTTGCCAAATTCAATATAATTCCTCAATTCACAACCAGATTTTGACTGGTTGGGATGGGATGGAAAATCAAGTATACAAACATACAGAAAATGCTGAATTTGAGGTGCAATGGCAAGGACAGAAACTTGATATCCTATTAATGAGTTGGCAGGAAGGCTATTGTAAAACCAGATATTACTGGATTTTGGCTGATAACAAAGAATTGGCAGAAAGCTTTTTTACTGCTGTTTGTGACTGGAATTCAGAAATTCGCGACGAGGTTTTAGTTTTTGAAGATGGTTATTGGGCAAAAAATCCCGATCTTTTTCAATCTATTAAGACTGCAACTTTTGATAACCTAATTTTGCATGGCAATCTGAAACAAGATATTAAAAACGATCTAGCCAACTTCTTTGCTTCTCAAGAAATGTATGCAGCTTATAGTGTCCCTTGGAAAAGAGGCATTTTATTTATCGGTTCACCAGGGAACGGTAAAACCCATACAGTCAAAGCATTAATTAATCACATGCAACAGCCATGCTTGTATGTTAAAAGTTTCCAGTCTGAATATGACACTGATAGTGAAAATATTCGGAAAGTATTCAAACAAGCAAGACAATCTGCTCCTTGTATTTTGGTACTGGAGGATTTAGATTCTCTATTGACTGAGGAAAATCGTTCTTTCTTTCTCAATGAACTGGATGGCTTCGCCGCTAATGAAGGAATTGTCACCATTGCAAGTACCAATCATCCCGAACGTTTAGATCCAGCAATTCGCGATCGCCCTAGTCGGTTTGACCGCAAGTATCATTTTGAACTACCAGATAACTCAGTACGACAAGCTTACATTACACTGTGGAACGATCGCCTCAAAACTGCTATGCGTTTGTCACCAGAGGCTGTCACTCAAATAGTGGCGATGACAAATGGTTTTTCTTTCGCCTATCTCAAAGAACTGTTTCTATCATCGATGATTCGCTGGATGGGAGCAATGACAACTACTGGGATAGAAGAAATTATGGTTTCTCAAATTGCCGTTTTGCGAGAACAAATGAATAGTACAACTGCTAGTAGTGAAGGTACAAAGGAGTGATACCAATTCAAAATTCAAAATTCAAAATATAAGAAAGTGAGACTCAGCATAGGTTTTAGAGTTTGAATCTGTATCAGATTTTTCGGGAATTGATATGAGATGCGGGCAAAAAATAAAATTCAGTTTAGTAAATCAGTTATTAACGAGCCAGAAAAGATTGAGTTAACCAATATGCGATCGTCCCGAAGACAATAATCAAACATACTGGCAGCAACCAGATTCCTAAGCTAGGGTTTTCTGTAGTTGCTAAGTAAAAAATTTGCCACTCAATGTAAGTAAATAACCAAACCATTTCGGTTTTCAACCAATTGAGCATTGAGCAAGCAATTTGATATTGCCGCAGTGCATTTTCTTCAGTAATTTGCACTGCATAATTAAATGTATGAGGATAGCGGTTGAGTACTGTCAGCATCCCGTAAATTAACAAACTTAAAATCGGGAATAGCCAGAGGAAATTTTTACTCCCCCAGCCGTTGGCTTTCCCATCAAATCCAAAGTGGATGGGTATAGTCTCTGGTAATGCAAACCACGCATGAATGGCAATGCCAAACAATGCAACTATCCCTGCGATGGCAATCCAATTTAGCATCCGTGCTTGCTGAGACTGAGAAATTAGAATAACAGGTCTTTGATAACTCATTATAATTCCTTTTTTCGGCTGATTTTTTCCAATTTAGCCTTTGATCGCAGTAAGTGCTTGGGCTTGTTACAGAGATTTAATATGGCGCGTAGGGTGGAACGGCACTTACTTAACCAAAAATGCCTGTCTAGATCCCCGACTTATACCCTCCGGAAAGCCACACTCTGGGTGTCTACAAGAAGTCGGGTAAATCCACCTTATTTTACTGACATTTATATGTAGTGGACTGACACAGCTAATTTGGTGCAATAGCGAGGAGAAAATGAACCACCGATAAAATAGATTTTTGTAATGCATCACTTTAAGTGTGTCAATCTAGTAGGATGCGTTAGGTTACGCCATAACATATCAATATTTTGGATCAAACTTTTGCGACAATCACAAATTTTTTAAATCTATTAAATTAGAATTTAATCTAATTGCTGTAAACATAAATTCGGTATTTTTGGTTAATACTTAGTTAAGTTTTAGTGAAAATCCTTACTTTATTTATAAACTGATTTGCCAAAAATATTTTGATAGTTATTTTGTACTATAAAATTTAAAAAGGTAAGTTCATCATACCTCAATGCTCACCAGAAAAGAAAATCCCCACACCATTAATGTGGGGATAAATTCGTGTGAGTCGTTACATAAGTGTCCTACCAAAGATGAGTTTAGAATTTGTAGGCATATTGAATATCTACCTAAGGCATTAATTCAAAATATTTAGATATTTAATCTTTGAGTTCTGACGTGATGAATTTGGAATGGGTTATTGATTGATGCCGTTTTACTTCTCTAAGTCACTTCTCGTGTGGCGACAATTACCTGTGCTTCTCTAAGCACGTATACAACTCCGTCGTTGCTGGAGGCATCACCCCATAAATAACCCCGTACTACTTCCTGAATAACAGTATTATCTGGAACATCTGTTCTTTTTTCACGACCTACAGCATACATTGTCTGAGAGTCAAAAGGTTTTCCCAAAGCTGCAATGGGAACAACACGCCGTTGTCGTAGTATCTCTAGGAGCGATCGCCTAATTAACTCCACTCCTTGTTGATTGCTGGTGATAATTTCACTTAATGATTCTGATATTGGTGTTTCTTGAGATACCGTAGACTGCATTTCCTTGCCAGTAAACAAATCTTTGAGCTTTTCCCATAAGCTGTTTTGTGAACTCGATTTTGGTGTTGAGGTAGCAGGTAGTGCTTCTAGTTCCTCTTGCCAGTAACTACAAGCTCGATCTAAAGCGTCCAAAATACCCAGCAAATCTTTTAGTAGTTTCTCTTGCTGTTGCTCAAATTGGGTCAATGCCTGTTTTTGACTTTCTTCTAGACGTATTTCCAGTTGTTCTTTATCTGCGCGAGTTACTTCCAATGCTTGCTGGAGAGCGTCTTGGCTAGAACGCAATAATTTACCCTGTTGCTTAAGTTCATGGCGTAGGGCAGTCCATTCTGCCACCATTTGATAAGGGTCAAAGGTATTAGCCGATTCCGGTGCTTCTCCTAAATATTCAGGTGGTGCTTGTTCAGATTGTAAATAATCTAGAAATTTAGCAAATAAAGCTTCTTTGTCATTTGTCATTTGTCATTTGTTATTAGTTATTTGTCATTGCTCATTGTCCAAAAAATTAAAATGTGGCACGAATTAAATCTTCTAAGCTAATTTCTAGTTGAGCGATCGCTTTTTCTCGCACCTGTTCTAATACCTCTGGGTTCAGTTCTGCTTCCAAGGGACGAATTTTTAAGAAATCCTCATGTTGAGTTGTCTCTCCTTTGCGCAGTGCTTCGTAAGCTGTGCGAATTGCTTTAAACTCTTCTGGATGACTATGAGCAGGAAATTCACGCAGCTTTGCATGATAAGCCGCTTTAATTTCGGCGGGCGTAGCTTCTGGAGAAATGCCTAAACGTTCGTAGTGAGAAGTCATAAGAAGTTATGAGTCAATGGGCATTGGGCATTGGGCATTGAGCATTTGTCCTTTTTCATGCATAACGATGAAATTTTTTCATTGGAACCACCTTCTGCCTTATTTAAAACAAATCCTGAAAACCACCTCTAGTTCTACCCTTTCGTTTCTTACGAGCAGGAGGTAAATCTCTAAAGATAAAGTCTAAATCTATTTCATCTTCGTCATCATCATCATCTGAAAAATCAGGCATACTGTTTAACATCATTTGCTTGAGTTCTGGAAGCATTCTTTCAAACTCTGCTTTGGGAATTTTGTTACCAAATAATTTTTTCAGCATCCCTTCTAATAAATCATCAATATTTGACATATTGAGATCGTCAAATTTCTCTGGGTCTGGCATGATGCTAGTCGCTTCTTGAGCAGAGAGAAATGCCTGTTCTTCTCGAAATGCTTGTAAGGCTTTGGCATCTTGGAGACGACGAGCTAATTCAAATCCTTGTTGCTTTAATTGTTCGTATTGTGGATTATCAATGTCGTAGGTAGTAGCTCTAGCTAATAATAGTAAAGGGTTTTGTGGTTCGCGACGGAGTGCTTCATCCAAGGCAGGTACGAGGGTTTTAATTAAGCCAAAACGGCGTGCTTGGAGTTGAATATTTGCCAAAGCATTTCCAGGTTGGGGTATGCTGCCAAGATAGAACATCAAAGGATACTCTAGTTTTTGGGGATTAGTTTCTTTGACAGCTAAGACTACTAAATGAGCAACTCTGGCTTCTGGGTGTTCTCCTGAGAGGTGGGACAACTTTTGCAGATATTGACTGGTGAAAGCGGCGATGCCTTTTTCACGTTTGGCAAATAGGTGGATTGAAAGAGCGATCGCCTGTAATACTGGAATTTGCTCTTGACTCGGTAATTCTTGCAAGAGAGTTTCCCAGGCTTCGGCTGCGGCTTTTTGATTTAACGAAACTCGACCGCCGGAATTAGGCGGACTTTGGACTGCATTCACAAATATCTGACAAGCGCGCAAGGCTGGATCTTTTTTATCTTTGCCTTGCACTAAACGACTAAAGAAGGAATAACTCAGGGTAGATAGGGCATCAATCCAAGGTGCTACTTCTACTTCCGTATCAATACTGAAGTCACCAAAGTGCTTACCAAAACGGCGGCGGGCTTCATTACGTGCTTGTTTGTCGCCTAATTCCTCCCAACAACTCAGCAAGGCAGCATAAATTTCTTCATAGCGACACCCAGCTTCAATAGCTTGGGTAATTAGTGCGATCGCTTCAGTATAATTTTCCTCCATTGCCGCAAATAGTCCCTTACGCCCGATTAATTCTGGCGATGTGGGACAGATGCGTTCGGCTTGTTGCATAGCTCCTAAAGCTGCACGCTCCCGATCGATTGCCATGTAAGCATCTGCCATCCAGCAGTGGAGGTGCGCTAAGGTTGGTTTTAATCGCTCCGCAGGCCATTCTTGGGGCTTGTTTTTGGCTTCCTGTTCTAACCACTTCAACAACTGAGTTAGCAGACTTGGGCGTTTTTCGTCAGAATCATTAGCATCCAAGACTTCTAACAAATTGATTGCTAACTGAGGGTTAAAGGGTTTTTCTGTTAACAAAGGCTGCCAGAAAAGCTCTGCACATTCTGGTTGTCCTTGGCTAAGTGCTTGTTGACCTGCGAGGGTTAAAAGCGGTTTCCGCAGACTATCTAGTTCGGGGAAACGAGTTGAACCCTGTTCCCTGCGTAGCAACACATGGGCAGCATCATGATGATTGCCATTATTAATTAGCTGGACAATTGCCAACGCTGATATTGCATCCCGAACAACCGGATCTTCTTGATCTAGATTCCCTGGATCTAGAGGTGGTTCTCCAGTCTTTACTTGTTGGAAAGTTGCCAATCTCTCTAAAATTAGATGTTCTAAATACTTTGGTCTGCCGAAAGTATATCTAGCTGACTGCAATCCCAAAAGATTAGCAGCAGCATTCCAATTCCCACTAACTTGCTGACTGTAAACAATCCAAGCAATTGGTAAATCTCCTGCGGTAATGGGGCGCTTAGTTTTTTGAAAAGATGTCAAAGCAGCTTCTGGTTGTCCATTTTTCAGAGCAAGCACTCCGCGTACCCAGTGAAGTTGGGCTGCGCTAAACCGTTTAGATTGTTTGTTGATTAACTGCTCAACTGTAGCGATATCTCCTTTAAGCAGTAGGAGTTTGAGATAACAAATGCCGTAATCTTTGATGAGTGTACCTGCTTCAAAAGCATCACGGAGCAATTTTAAGGCTGCATCCAATTGATTCAACTCTAATAGACACCTAGCTTGCCAATAGTGAGCATCTCCTAGCAAACCCAATTCTAGAGCGCGGCTAAAGGATTTTTCTGCCTGTTTAAAATCTTGCTTTTCAAATTCCTGCTGACCCCGCAACAACCAAATCTCTGATTCTTTGGGACTCAATTCTATCTCAGGATGCGATCGCTGAATTTTTTTGATTTCTTCCAACGCTTGCCGATATTTTTTCCGCTTCAGCAGTTCTTGCAGTTGCATCTGAAAAGAGTTTTCCGTAAGCTCTTTTCCTGTGCTAGAGACTTGTTTTGAGGGCTGTTTGGAATGTTGTTTAGCCACTAGATTTTCTTCCTGATTGCGATCGGATTTTCCCTCTCATCGGAAAGGGTGGCTTTAACTATTCTGTTAGTTTAAATATTAGTGTAATAATGCCTACAGCAGACTGCGCCAACGTATTAATTTTACAAACTGCTATCAACTATCTCCTTGCTGCCAAGACATAAAGCGAAGCCGAATCAGGCGCTGACCTTAATCCCTCCCAGAACTGAAGTTCCGGGCTAATAGCGCAAGTCCACTCAAGTAGACTGAAATATGTAGCTTAGAAATTCTCCGCGTTCCTCCGCGCTAACTTTGCGTGACTCTGCGTTTAAAACTTAGTCTACTTCAGTAGACTTTAGCTATTAGCCCTTCGACTACGCTCAGGACGGGATGGTAACGAAGCAGGAGATTATATTGTTGCAGATAGCTAATTATTGGGTTCTGGTGGTTGTTCTGGTAACTTTTCACTTTTCTGGGATGGATTCTCTGTACCAGAGTTTTGTTTTACCTCTTGGGTTGGTACTACTACCGCCGGAGGATTAGAACCTTTAGATTCTACTGGCACTGCGGGTATGACTACAGGGTTTGACTGTTTCTCAGATTTTGGTGGGGTAGAATTTTTCGGCGCAGAAGGTGAGTTATTGCCTGCTGCTGGTGAAGGAGTCCCATTACGAGATGATCTGATTGCTCGTAATGTTTCCACGAGAGATGATGAGGGGGAAGCGCTAGGTACAGGTGAGGGTTGTTCGGGTTTTGGACTTGGCGATGATTCTGCTTGAGAACTTCTGGTGCGGCTGGAAGATTCTTCCTGATAAACACGGCGATTGCGCCTGCGCCGTGAGGAAGTAGAAACAGGTGTAGTTTGCGACTCAGAACTGGCTTGAGTTTCTTTATTGCTATCTGAAGGTGTACTATTAACTACTGGTGTTTCTGCGGTTGGTTCTGTTGTGGGTTGAGAAAAAAGTGGCTTTGAGGGCTGCGGCTGAGATTTCGGGAGCATACTCGTAATGCCAAAACCTGCTGTAGCTGCAATCACAGCAACACTAGTGCCAATAAATACTTTGGATGATGCTAGTTTTTGCGCCAGTGATCGCGCATTCTTAATAACTAATGATGCATCAATAGGATTTTTAGTAGTTCTCCGCAGAGAATTTTCTTGTTCTGCCAGCGATAAATTAATAGTTGCGACTGTGTGAGTTGGGACAGATTGCGGTACAACATTTACTCCATCGCCTGGTAGCAGTTTTAGCCACTCGGTAACTGTGGCTGGACGAAAACGAGATTCTACCGCCATCCCCCGCATGACTGCTTGATTGACAGCAGCACTGAGGTGGGGTTGCAGTTCGCGAGGACTTGGCATTTGTTCGCGATCGCGCAGCAGTGCCGGCAGGGGAACTTGGGCTGTCAACAAGGCATATAATGTGGCTGCCAAGCCATACACGTCTGTAGCAGGTGTGCGTGGCGCTTGTGTGAGATACTGTTCAATTGGGGAATAACCTTCAGAAACTATACCTGTGTGTGTTTGTCTCACACCGCCATTAAATTCTCGGGCGATCCCAAAATCAATTAGTACAACTTCCTGAGTTCCTTGCCGGAGGATGATATTATCTGGTTTGACATCCCGATGTAGCAAACCGTTGTTATGTACTACCTGCAAAGCGGCTGCAATTTGCCGGATGTAATGAATTGCTGTTGCTTCTGGTAACGGTATCCCTGGTAGAACAAATGCATCTCCTAAGGTGTCACCAGGAATATATTCCATCACCATGTAAGGCAGCCCTGCTTCGACAAAAAAGTCGCTCACCCGCACAATATTTGGGTGGATACAAGTAGCTAATCTTCTGGCTTCATCTTGGAATTGGCGCTCGAACTTGGCAAAATCAGGATGTTGTCGCAGCCTTTCATTAATGGTCTTAATCACTACTTCCTGACCTAAGTAGTGATGCGTAGCTTTGAACGTAATTCCAAAGCCACCGCGCCCGATTTCTTGATTTAGGGTATATTTTCCACCCTGCAAAGTTGTACCTGCTAACATAAAGATTTTTGAGTCCTGAGTCCTAGTCCTGAGTGAGCAGATAAGTACTGAGTCCTGAGTTTTAAGGCATTTCCGAAGAAATCGCTTCCCCCCTCAGTGGGAAAAACCTCCCTATTATCGCAACAGTTTTGTCTTTTTAATAATACATTGACATCTACCTGAGCAACCTTAAAGGTCTGGTAAGGCAGATCAGACTTTTTATGATGTAGCAGTCGCTATTAGATTAGCAAAGACAGCAGTAAAACATAGTAAGTTTCCTACCCTGCGCCACGGCAGCTGCTCTGCTTGGAGAGGCACTCTCATGAAGCTGGGATGGTGAAGATTATGGTGGATATATCCTCAGATCAATCCCTGCCAATTTGACTACACCGATTTCGGGTTAGCTTTCAGTATCGAGGTAACAATTTATTGCTTGAAGTCATAGACACTTATTTGAGTGTAATCGCATTACCAATTAACTCACCATTCATCCAAATTGATTGCTGGGATGATAGATGGATTTACAACCTTGAGCTTCAATCACTTTCAAGCTGCTGTACTCGGTTTCCTTAGTTTAAAGCTATTGAAGGATTAAAGTTTGAGCTTGAGAGGTAGATGTTTAATTAATGATTCTTAATGCACAGTTGTCATCCTTCAGTAGGAGGACGCAATCACATAAATGTTTTCTTAGGATGGCGAAAGTGAAAGCCAATCGTCGGCTCAGGCCATCTGGTAATAAAAGAGAAGTCAACCATTGCAAACAAGCATTAAGCACAGATCATTTCCTCACAAATCCTTGTTAAATATGGTTTGCTTTATTTTGAATTCCTATTGGTTCTAGGGCCATCTTAAATACAATCAGGAATTAGATTTTTATGACTGAGCAGAATCACGTTAACGAAAACACTAAGAATGAAGCTCTACAACCCTATCGTAAAGATGCAGACGATAAACTCACAACCAATCAAGGTGTAAAAGTTAACGATACTGACAATACGCTCAAAGTAGGAACACGGGGGCCTTCGTTAAAAGAAGATTTCCACTTTCAAGAAAAGCTGACGCACTTCGATCGAGAACGCATTCCAGAACGAGTAGTTCATGCGCGAGGATCGGGCGCTCATGGCTATTTCCAACCCTATCAATCGATGGCAGAGTTCACCAAAGCAAAATTCTTGCAAGATCCATCGATCAAAACACCTGTGTTTGTTCGGTTCTCAACGGTGGGCGGCTCGCGTGGTTCAGCGGATACAGTGCGGGATGTACGCGGATTCTCAGTTAAATTCTATACAGAAGATGGCAACTACGATTTAGTCGGGAACAACATTCCCGTTTTCTTTATTCAAGACGCGATCAAATTTCCTGATATTGTTCATGCGATCAAGCCGGAACCGGATCATGAGATGCCGCAAGCTTCAACCGCCCATCCAAGTTTTTGGGACTTCATCTCGCTCATACCCGAATCAACACACATGATCATGTGGATTTTGAGCGATCGCACCCTCCCCAGAACTTTCCGCATGATGCAAGGATTCGGCGTGCATACCTTCCGTTGGGTAAATGCAGAAGGCAAATCCCGCTTTGTGAAATATCATTGGAAGCCGCTTTTAGGGGTACACTCCAATGTCTTTGACGAAGCACAAAAACTCGCCGGCAAAGACCCCGACTTTCATCGCCGCGATTTGTGGGACTCGATTGACATGGGTGATTACCCAGAATACGAACTTGGTGTGCAAATCATTGAAGAAGCAGACGAACATAAATTCGATTTTGATATTTTGGATGCAACCAAACTGATTCCTGAAGAATTAGTTCCTGTCCGTCCCATCGGCAAAATGGTACTCAACCGCAACCCCGATAATTTCTTTGCGGAAACCGAGCAGGTAGCGTTTCAGCCCTCAAACGTTGTACCAGGAATTGACTTCAGCGACGATCCACTCTTGCAAGGTCGGCTGTTCTCTTACCACGATACCCAACTGCATCGCTTAGGGAGTCCGAATTTTGTCCATCTGCCGATTAACCGTCCAGTTTGTCCGTTCCATAACAACCAACAAGACGGACGAATGCAAATGGAAGTCAAAACTACCCGCGTCAACTACTCACCCAATTCACTCGGTGAGAATCGTCCATCGGTGAGTTCGGAAGCTGAGGGTGGGTATGTGCATTATCCAGAGCGCGTAGAAGGGCATAAAGTCCGCGAACGTAGCCCCAGTTTTAAAGACCACTTTAGCCAAGCAACCTTGTTCTGGAACAGTCTTTCGCCTGTCGAGAAGGATCACTTCGTAGCGGCGGCGCATTTTGAGTTAGGCAAGGTTGGAGATCGAGGGGTGCGCGAACGGATGGTAGATCGCTTCAACCATGTAGATCATGAATTAGCTAAACGAGTCGCCGAAGGCATCGGAGTTGCTGCACCAAGCTCAGTTACGGTAAAAAATCACGGACAAAGCTCTGAGGCACTCAGCCAAAAGAATACAACGAAAACTGCCAAAGGTCGAAAAGTGGCAATTTTAGCAGCAGACGGAGTAGAAGCATCTCAGATCGTGGCAATCAAGCGAGCTTTGAAAGCTGCTGGCGCAATGGCAGAAGTTGTATCGAAGTTCAAGGGCGCGATCAAGAGTACCGATGGTCAAGAACTGGAGGTTGATCAGACTTTCTTGACGAGTGCTTCTGTAATGTTTGATGCGGTGTATGTACCCGGTGGTGCAAAAAGTATTGAAGCCTTAAAGATGAATGGCGAAGCTGTCCATTTCATCAATGAAGCCTTTAAGCACTGCAAACCGATCGCCGCCACTGGAGAAGGCGTTGAATTACTCAAAGCTACTGAGATTGAAGGTTTTGCACGTTTAGGTTCGTCTATGCAAGACGATCGGGGTGTTGTAACTACTCGCAGTGCCGATGCAAATGAGATTACCAAATCGTTTATCGATGCGATCGCTCAACATCGCCACTGGAATCGTGTCCAAAAAGATAAAGTGCCTGCCTAATCAAATCACTAGAAATTAGGTTTGAGTGAGTAAATGCCTGAATATCCTGCTCGTCAATCAATTACGAGTGGGATATGGGCTGATTAAAAACGCTGACCAATGCCAAAATGCACTTGGCTTTCTCCTTGGTCGTTCATACCATAGTCAGCCCGGATGATGCCTAGAGGTGAGTCAAAGCGGACTCCAGCCCCATAACCAAAACCACTACCTGGTTTACCCCGCGCGCCTGCTGGATCTCCTAATACCGTACTACCAGAACCTAAATCTGAGGCAAAGTCAGCAAACAACACACCTCCGACCGCTGACACAATCGGAAAGCGGTATTCGGCTGAAGCCAACACATAACTGCGACCATTGCCAACTTCCCCAGTATTGTAACCGCGCACCGAATTAGAACCACCTAAGTTAAAAGCTTCATAAGGTGGTAAATTGCCAAGCACTGTACCAGCTTGGAGATTAAGTGCGAATACTTGTGGTTGTTTGCTGCTAAATAACTGTACTGGCACATACTGGCTAAAATTTGCTTGCAAGCGATTCATGGAAATCTTACCGTCCCCAATGGGAACCGATTGTTCTGTACTTAGCCTGAGCAGAGAACCTTGAGTAGGATTGATGAAGTTATTGCGTCGGTCTTGGGTGGCGGTAAAAGATACTGTAGTTAGGTCATCAATACCAGTACCACTGGCAGTGAGAGGATTTCCCTTAGCATCGGTTGGGGTAACATTACCTTCGTGATCGCGTATACTGATGCGATTGTAATTAAATCCCAAAGATGTATCCCAATTGTCTATTGGTCGTTGAAAGCTAATACTCCCACCAATCCGACCTTCTCTGGCTCTATCGCCGTTTGCTAGGGGAATTTTATCATCAAATGTCAGCGACAGTTCCCGACGGCGAAAGGCATTGATGGTATATCCTACGCGATCGGGGTCAGTTTCTCGATACGGGCTGGTATATTTGGTATCAAATTGGAAGTCGCGTAACCCGACTCCGACATTTACACCCAAATTATTGTTAGTACCACCAACATTCCGATCTTGATAGTTTACTGTACCTATAAGACCTTGGTCAGCATTATAACTACCACCCACGTTTACAGCCCGCGCCCCAGCTTCTTTAAGTTCGTAAACTAAATCTAGCTTTGTCGCATCCCCTTCCAAAGCCACATTCACAGTTTCAAATAAGCCAGTGCGATATAGCTGTTGTACATCTTGGCGGACAGTATTTTCTTGGAATACTTGGCCAGGCTTGAGCTTGAGTTGTTGGCGAATAAAATCTGCTTTGGTTCTTCCCGCTACTGGATTACCTTTACTGTCAACGGTTTTACCGTCGTCGTTGATAAAGCGAAACTTGATATCCCTTACCAAGCCTTCCCCGACATTGATAGAAAGAATTCCCTCACGGCTGGGTTTAATTGATAGCACTCTAGCCAGGTTGTAACCATTATCGGCATACCACTTATTAATTTGTTGTACTGCTTGCTGGAGTGCGGAAGGACTAATAACAGTGCCGATTTGAGATTGAAACTTTGCTTGCGCCACTTGATAGGTAAGCACCTTAGCCCCAGAAAGTTGGAGCGATCGCACTACTACTGGTTGTACCTGATACACTACATTCAACCCAGTGGGAGTAATGCGGCTATTTACATTAGCACTGGTAAATAAACCTGTATCCAAAATTGCAGCCACATCTTTTTGCAGTTGGCTTTGACTGGTATCTCCCCCTTTCTGGGTTTTAATTACCTTGCGAATTATCTGCTGTAATTCCTCATTCGCTCCCAATATTTGCACATCTGTAGCTGTGACAACTAAATTATTGTCGATAGTAGAAGGAGCAGGAGGAGTAGCAGATGGCGTAACATTCTGTGCTTGAGTGATGGGAAGGTTAACTTGAGAATTCTCTTTTGCCAAAGAAACAGACGCAGAAGCGAGTACAACTTGTAAATTCTTCTTCTCCCCCTTGTTCCCTTTACCCGCTGTTAACACTACTGTGGAATTACTAACACCGCTTCCCACAACCACAGGACTTTGCGAAAATTGTTGAGCAACTACTGTTTCCGGCGCTGAAACTGCTTCTATGCGTGTTGGCGAGTTTTCAATTATCGGAACTACCAATTTACTAGCTTTTTCAGGTTGAATGGCATTAGTGGCAGGTGCAGCCATTGCTTGCTGGGTGGCATTATTAGCCGCCAATGTCGCTAAAGTAAAAATTGCAGCAGAAGAAACTCGCATAATATTTAGCCTATATAGCCTAATTCACTGGTAATTATTTGTAGCCAGGTTCGTCAACGGGGATAATACTAACTTCCAGCTGCTTAAGCTATTTTTATCCCCATTTCTACCTCTTTATCTACACAGACATTTAATTATGATTTTTTGTTTCTTACCGCAATCTGTTTTAGGTTTTGAAGATAATAGACTCTTAAAAAAAAGGAACCACAGATGAACACAGATAAACACCGATATTTATCTGTGGTTTGATATCTAAAACGTCTTTTGTTTGCCTATTGCCTGTTCCTTCCATCTCCGAGTAAATTCACAAATCAAATAGGATTCCTATAATATATGAGTGATATATCCCCGTTATCTGTAGTTTCCCAGCCGCAATCTTCGGCTTCTCGTTTGCAATTACTCGTTTTAAGTAATGGTCATGGTGAGGATATAATTGCAGTCCGGATTTTGCAGGAATTGTTGCAACAATCAAACCCACCAGATATTTTTGCTTTACCTCTGGTGGGTGAAGGACGCGCTTACCAAAATCTAGAGATTCCGCTAATTGGTTCAGTGCGTACTATGCCTTCTGGCGGTTTTATTTATATGGATAGTCGCCAATTGGTCAAAGATGTACGTGGTGGTTTATTGCAACTTACTTTAAGCCAAATTAAAGCTGTACGTCGTTGGGTTAGTAATCAAAAAAAATTAGGCAATAAGAGAGCTATTCTAGCTGTGGGAGATATAGTACCGCTATTATTTGCAACTTTTAGTGGTGCTAACTATGCTTTTGTTGGAACAGCAAAATCAGAATATTATGTACGCGATGAAGTTGGTTTATTGCCACGCAAAAATAAAGGCGCAAAGTGGGAAAACTTCTCTGGTTCCATTTATCATCCTTGGGAACGGTGGTTGATGAGCCGTCGCCGTTGTCGGGCTGTTTTCCCTAGAGACTCACTGACGACAGAAATATTACAAAAGTTGCACGTACCAGCTTTTGATTTAGGAAATCCGATGATGGATGGTTTGGAACCTTCGTTTCGCAGCGAACGGTTTTATACTGCGGATGTGCAACAGCAAGAACTTTCTCGTCCTCTGGTTGTGACTTTGCTTCCTGGTTCCCGCGCGCCTGAGGCTTACAATAACTGGGAAATGATTATGGTTGCTGTGTCTGCATTACTCGCTAGTTTCCGGGAGCGAGATTCAGTATTTCACACTTCTGGCACAGTTGTATTTCTGGGGGCGATCGCTCCTGGTTTGGACTGTAACACCTTAACCCAAACTCTCACAACCCAAGGCTGGCGTCCCCATACTGAACCTCCTGTGCAACTGCCCGATGCTAATGTATTGACATTTAAACAAAAAAATGCTTATTTAATGCTGACTCAAAATGCCTATAACGACTGCTTGCATTTAGCAGATTTTGCGATCGCAATGGCAGGAACAGCAACAGAACAATTTGTTGGGTTAGGAAAGCCTGCGATCGCCATTCCCGGGTCTGGGCCTCAATATAATCCTGGTTTTGCAGAAGCTCAAAGTCGCCTTTTAGGGCCATCATTGATTTTAGTAGACCAACCAAGCAAAGTTGCCACAGTAGTCCAATCCTTGTTCAAAAATCCTGACACCTTGCAATTAATTTCAGACAACGGTATACGGCGGATGGGTAAATCAGGCGCAGCACAACGGATTGCTGACTGTTTGCAGTCGCGATTGGGTTGAATATTCTTTTCCCACTCCCACTGCTAACAGCAGTGGGATGTTTCTTGATGATTAAAAAATCTCTGAGAAAAATGAGTTGAAAAAATCATCAGCCAAATTTGTAGCATTTTTTACTTCATCCCAGTTGGTCAAGACTGTTTATCTTGAATCCCTACTTGAGATTAAGCTAATTATTATTCAAAATGCATCCCTGGCTCTCCCAGTCTCCAAGTCCCTGTATCTTTCTGAGTCTGCGGATTTCAACTTACCCAACTAGACCAGAACGTAAAGCCCGAACCGCAGCTTGGGTACGGTCATCAGCACAGAGCTTATTGAGGATATTGCGAACGTGAGTTTTCACTGTACCTACTGTGATGTAGAGTTTTTCGGCAATTTGGCCATTGCTACACCCAGCGACAATTAATTCCAGGATCTCTAATTCACGTTGAGTTAAGGGGTAGGTTTCCAAAACTTGCTCGTACTCTGATGCCAAAGCTTCTATTTTCACAGTCTTTGGCTTATCACTTGTAGGTGCTTCCCCAGGCAAACCTTGCCGCATTTTCCGCAATACTACGTTGGCGATCGCGGGATCGATCCAAGAGTTCCCTGTATAAGTTGCTTGGATAGCCTCCGTTAATCTACTGATACTAGTTTCTTTCATATAATAAGAGTCTGCCCCCGCCGCAAAAGCAGCAAGTACTGCATCCTCTGTATGATCCATTGTCAGGATGAGAATTTTGGTTGCTTGCCCGGTTTCAGCTTGCTGGCGTTTAAATTTCCGGGTGAGTTCAATGCCATCCATATCTGGCAAGCCAATATCCACAACCGCTACATCTGGCTTTGCGGTTTCTAAAAGGTGTAATCCTTGAGTGGCATTTGCTGCTTCTCCTATCACCTTCAGTCCACTCTGAGACTGGAGTGCAGCTCTTAGCCCCATTCGGGTGAGATCGTGATCTTCTATTAAGATAATGCTAATTTCACTCATTGCGACACTCACGTTTTTCGACTCCAGTGTGGAAAATACTAACTTATGTAAGGTATTCATTTATTTTTCCCACACCAAAGATAGATGATATTTCTATTTGACTGCATCCACCGAGAGAAATAATAAATTTGCTATTTTTATTACTATATATATTGAAAAATCTAGCCTGAGATGTATAGATAGTTTACGAGAAAAATTGAAATATTGAGACAAAATTCTGCCTGCCCTATTCTTTCGTCTTTTGTCAGTGAGTGATTACTCATGAGGATTTAATCAGCTAAAACACGAGAGAGTTTACATATTGACTCGCTAGGATAGTTAATAGTCATTCTGGACTCTGGACTTTTGATAGCCTTAACGAAAAAAGTGCAATTAAAATGTCAAATAATACTATATTTTTGATCTCAAAACATTAAAAGAAATGGAAAATTTCAGACAACCGAAAGTAGCTATAGAAGAAATTGAGCGGCCCTTGCGAGCTATATTTAACCAAACTTTTGAGTTCATGGCCTTAATGGAGCCAGATGGAATTCTGATTGAAATTAATCAGACGGCGTTAGATTTTGGTGGACTCACTAGCAACGATGTGTTGGGTTTGCCATTGTGGGAAGCTAGTTGGTGGAAAATCACCAAAGCAACCCCAGCTAAAATCCGAGAGGCGATCGCTACTGCTGCTAGTGGAGAATTGGTGGCTAATAAAGTTGAGATCCTGGGTGCAGGGAATACAGTAGCTCAACTCGATTTCACAATTCGCCCGATCAAAAATCGCAGTGGGCGGATCATACTATTAATCCTCAAAGGTAGAGATTTCACTGAGCGTTAGAAGTGCGCGATCGCTCTTTGCTTGAACTGGCACAAGCAATCTGATGAGTAAAATTGCTCAAGCTTATGGTACATATTGTTAGTGTACAACTCACACCTATGACTGAAGACAGGGTTTAATCTGGTCATTTAGAATTTAGGTTGAAGCTTGATGCAAGTATTTTATGTTACTCTGTATCGGCTGAGTATCCTTTGGAGGTTCAATGACCGCCATTTGTGTTAATTGCTAATGATGGCAGAGCTGTGGTGAGTTAATTTGGATGGAGATTATCGAAAATCTCCTAGTCTAAATACCTAGTTCTTCTGTACTAAGTGGTTAATACTTAATATACAACTAAGTTAATTAAATCGCGTATAAAAGAGCATAAATTAGCATTGGGGAAATGGCGGAGAGAAAAATACCTTAATCAATCCATACTGAGGTAATGAACACCCAGTTTTTTGATCCGAGGTTGAGAATAAACAGCAACGCTGATGAAATTAATAGTAAGCATTACCCAATCTCAAATTTAAAATTATTTAATTTAAAAGTTTGAAAACGGTAATGCACAACACCAACCTGTGTTTGACAGCGAAAAGAAAAGCCGATGGAAGAGACGCTGAGAATTTTGGTTGTAGACGACGATGAAGGAGACCGCATGACAGTGCATCGTGCCCTGGCTCAAGCAGGTGTACCCATAGAACTGTCAGAAATAGCCGTCTGCAATGATGCGTTCTCTACCCTGAGAAATACCACTTATGACTGTGTATTTCTCAACTATTGCTTACCAGATGCAGATGGCTTGACCTTAATCCAGCAGTTACGATCTTCGGAAATTCAAGTGCCAATCGTAGTGCTGACTGAGAGGGAAGATGAACAAATTGCTGTTGAATTGATGAAAGCAGGTGCTACAGACTATCTATCCAAAGCTAGGGTAAATTCCGAAACGCTGGCACAGGTTTTGCGAAATGCCATTCGGGTTCACCGAGCTGAAATGCAAGCAACTTTGGCGCACCAACAGCTTGAAGAAAGTCATGAGCAACTAAATCGTAAGAACCAAGAATTAGAAAGACAAAGGCAACAAATTCACTTACAAAATTTAAGATTATTAGAGGCATCGCGTCTAAAATCGCAGTTTTTGGCAACTATCTCCCATGAATTGCGAACTCCGATGAATGCCATTATTGGCTTTTCGCAAATATTGCTACGTCCTAAATTTGGTCAACTTACTCATCAGCAAACGGATATGGTAGAACGTATCCTCAATAATGGTAAACATTTGCTGATGTTATTAAATGAAGTTCTAGATTTTTCTAAATTGGAAGCTGGACGTTTTGAGTTAAAGCCAGAATTATTTGATTTACCAAAGATAATTGAAATTACAGTCGCGGAAATCCGTTCCTTAGCTGAAGCAAAAAAGCTGTCTTTGGTAGTGGATATAGACTTACAAAATCCACTTGTTTTTAATGACTCAAGTCGTGTACAACAAATTTTAGTTAACCTACTTTCCAACGCTATTAAATTTACAGAATCTGGTAATATTTGGATTGAGGTGACTGAAATTCCCTCCAATCAAGTAGCAATTACTGTGCGGGATACAGGTATTGGCATAGCTGCTCACGACTTCAAAATAATTTTTGAAGCTTTTCGGCAAGTCGATCAAAGTATTACTCGTAAATATCCAGGTACAGGTTTAGGTTTGGCAATCGTAGATTCTTTAGTCAGAATGATGGGCGGTAGAATCATTCTCAAAAGTCTATTGGGGGTTGGTTCAATGTTTAGGATTGAATTACCACGTCAGATAACAGTGTCTAATGCAGCAATTGATGGTGCAGTATTAAAATTTGATAGTGATTATATTATTTGTTCGGCGCAAAATCCTCATCCATCTCATTTGCAACCCAGCCAAAACCCGCATTCATCTCATATTCAATCTAATAAAGTATCAATGACTTCTCCTAATTAAAAATTATAAAATTAAAATTAATTGTAAAAAGTTAAGTTGATATAAATCATGTCTGTTGTAGAAAATTCTCAAATTGATCGTATTCTTGTTGTTGATGATACTGTAGACAATCTTATTTTGGTACAAACAATTTTAGAAAGTGAAGGTTATAAGATTGACTTGGTATCCGATGGCATAGCAGCTTTGGAAAAAGTTGAGCAATCTCCACCCGATCTAATTTTGTTAGATGTGATGATGCCAGGAATTGATGGTTATGAAGTCACACGGCGTATACGTAATAACCCGGATAAAAAAAGCTATATTCCCATTCTGTTGATCACTGCTTTTCATGAATCTAGTGTTGTTGAAGGACTAGACGCTGGGGCTGACGACTTTATCCGTAAACCATTTGATACTGATGAACTACTAGCAAGAGTGCGATCGCTATTGCGCTTAAAGCACAGTCTTGACGAACAAAGAAAAATGGCACGTCAACGAGAAGACTTTGTTTCTCGTCTCACTCATGATTTGCGAACTCCCCTAGTAGCCGCCGATCGGATGCTCTATTTGTTTATGGAAGATACCTTCTGTAAAATTTCGCCGGAAATGAAACAGGCGGTTAGCGTGATGATTCGCAGTAACCAAAATTTGATGCAAATGGTAAATACCCTCTTAGAAGTCTCTCGCTTTGAGGCGGGTAAAAAGACTTTGAACTGGGAGAGTTGCAATCTGATAGAAACAGCTCAAGAAGTAGTCAGCGAACTCACTCCTCTAGCTATGGAGAAAAATTTAACTCTCAATGTAGATACCCATGAGTTAGAACCCATAGGGGAGACATCTGGTTTAGTTATGGGTGATAGCTTGGAATTACGAAGAGTTTTGAGCAATTTAGTCGGCAACGCCATTAAGTTTACAGATACAGGCGGTATAGAAATTCGCTTTTGTGAACAATCAGCTAATCCAGGAAATCAAAGTTATCTAATTATTGAAATTGAAGACACAGGATATGGCATTGCTCCTGAAGATCAAGCAACCATTTTTGAACGTTTTCGCCAAGGTAGAAATAAACGCTCAGGTAGCGGCTTGGGACTGCATTTATCGCGCCGAATAGCAGAAGCACATGGTGGAAATATTGAAGTAACTTCTGTACTAGGTAAAGGCAGCATATTCAAAGTACGATTACCAAAGAATACTGCATAAGCAATTCAAAATTTACAATAAATTGCTAATTAATTAGCCCTACTTCAAATCAAAATTGTTTCTATTCCAGTTCTCAATTGTGTAGAATACATACCATTTATAGGGAATAATACTGTGTCCTATTGCGTATTGCATCTAAACGATAATCAGTATATAGAATTCCTAATTGATTGTTGAACACATACTTAGTGCTGTGACAAGGCTAAAGTTGTGCATTAAATTTCTAATTGATAGGGCGCTAAAGCGCAACTACGAACATTTTTTATTGCATTATTTTAGCTTTGCCAAGCCAGTAGGGTAACGTACTTCTCAAAAGTTTTGGGGCGTTGGGCTTTTAAATCAGTCCACAAAATATAAAAACTTCTGTTAACTTCCCTTTCATATTTGAAAGATAGAATTACTCTTTACATAACTCAAAAGCTGATTGACAATCAAGCTTCCCGCAGAGTAGACGGCGAATCATTGTTTCTAATTCGTCAATCATATAAGGTTTACTTAGATAGGCATCAAACCCAGCCCTCAAAATGCGTTCTTTATCCTCTTTGCTCGCTAAAGCTGTAACTGCAACTACGGGAATTTTGCAAGTGAGTGGCTCTTGCTTTAAATAACGCACCACCTCAATACCGCTAAGACTCGGCAATAAAATATCCAACATAATCAAATCTGGTTGGTACTCTTTTGCCACTACTACCGTATTGATACTGTCTGCTTGACAAATGAATCCACAGCCAAATGACTCTAAAGCATAACTAATCAACGCCAAATTATCATCGTGATCTTCTACAGCTAAAATTAAAGGTTGTTGAGAGTTGTGCTTCCGTTCATCACTCGTGAATGGATGTTTTAAATACATTTCTTCTCCAGAGGATACAAATGAGATGCATTGTCTTTGGTTAAATAACAACAGCCTTACTTATTAAGCATTTCCTATACTCAGTGCTGAGTAAGGAAAATTACTTAGGATTTTTGCACTAGTAAATGCACATCTGTGAGTTGTCTTTTAACTCGGTACTCGGTAATTAGGACTCTTGATGAGTGTTTGGCTTACTTCCCGTTGAAAATTTGCTCATCTAGCGATCGCTAAGGCTTCAAAATCTAGATTGATACCTAATATCACTTCCACTTTGATTATAGGCAAAATTACAGAATGTTTTTATATTTGACTCATAACGAGGTTAAATGTATATAAAAATACGTTAGCTTTCAAATCTGGCTAAAGCATAGGGAAATTTGTCTTACCTACGACCTACAACAACTTGACGTATTTTAGGTTTTTGTAATATGATGTACTACATAAAATCTCCATGCTATAAAATTTAGAGCTTTCTTCATCTCCCTCTAAATCAGATGAGGTGAATCCCAAGCTTTAACCCCACAGACTGTTCTATAAAATTTTTGCTAAATTAATTCCTAGCAACCACTTATATGTAGATATATTTAGTCCAGCCCAACGAGATCGAAATAACTATGCAGTTGAAAAAGGTTGAATAGCTTGTAAATTCAGCTTATTTCCTTCTACTGACTCTGCGACAATACCGTTGATAAAAGGATTACATAAAAATATCTTAGTTATACTAGCAAATGGCAGACAACTAAATTTTTTGCGAAAAAACTTTTTAAAATATAGAACTCCTATTTGATTTTTGCGAAGCTAGGTACAACTCAAAGAGACTTATTTCCTATTCTCTACCTACGCAAGTAATTTCTCTGAATCAAATTTCATTGCTATATCCTACGTCAGTATCAATAACTCAACTACCGCTACAGTAAGAAAAATATGGTGTTTGATGATTTTAGAGGTAATGAAGGCAATTCTGCAAATAACAACCGTCAAAACTTACTGAGTAGTGGTTGGCGGCCATTTCAACGCGACTTTGATTTGGGATTTTTCTGGCAAATTCTATTTCATGACACCCAGGAGTTAACCCAAAAAAGTATTAATCTAGCAAGTTATTATGCTGATGCTTTAGGTAGACGAGATTATAGCTGGTGGGCAAATTTATTAAATGTAGCTTCAGATTATACGCGGGGTGAACTGCAAAAATATTGGAATTTCATCACCCCAGAACCCTTGACACCAGATAACCGCTACAAAGAAGTTTTAAGCACAGAAACTCCCATTATGCAATTTGTCAGCCGCAATAGTATTCCGATTGATTATGTGCTGAATCGATTGCAAGAGATTACTGTATTGCGAGTTTTGAAACTCTTAGAAAGTCCTGACATTATTACTCAATATTATTCAGAAAGAGATTTTTATTTTCCTGTCGAGAAGTTTGTCAATTGGGAACGGATAGATGTTATTAATACTGTTTACGCTTACTGGTCTAAAGACGATATTTGGTTGCAAATTGACCCCTACGATCGCGGACGGCGACAATATACTTTAATGTCCAGAAATATGGCACCCTTAATTAACAAAGCGACTTATGACTTAGCAGTAATGTTAAGTGGTTATCAAAGTCGTGTAGGCAAGGTTCACAGCCAATTTCCCATTCGGACATTCCCAGCAGATATTCAAAGCTTTACAGACACAGTACAACAATCAATTCTCAATCAACATCAGTTAGCAGTTGTTGTACATGGGGAACCAGGTACAGGTAAAACAGCATGGACACAAGCAGTAGCTAAAGAAATTTTAGTACCGTTAGGTTATGTAATTTTTATTTTAGATCATGATGCAATTACTAACTTTGTACCACCAACTTATTTAGAACAAATTTGCATCATTATTAATGAAGCTGATAACTTAGCCCAAAATCGTGCTTACGAAGTAGCGCAATATAACAATAAAACAGAACACATTCTCAGTTTGTTAGATGGCACTTTGTACCAAAGTATAATTGATGAATCTGGTCTGCAAATTAAGCAGCGTTTAGTTGTATTGATGACTTGTAATACTACAGAAAGATTAGATCCAGCTATGTTGCGCAAGGGAAGAGTAGATTTAATATATGAATTTAATCAAAAATTTGTATAAACTAATCTCCCCAAGCCTCTAGATTTATCTGTGGGGTCAATCCAAAATCCGTCTTGAAAAGTTTGCTACGGAGGGAAACCCTCCTGGCAACTTTTCGCAAAATCCAAAATTGTTTGGCTAGGCTCTTGCTAGTAAAGGCGCAGCAGCTAGTAGGGTTTTTGTATATGGATGTTGGGGATTAGCAAAAATTTGTTTTGTCGGGCCAAGTTCGACAATTTTACCGCCATTCATTACCGCAATGCGATCGCACAAAAATCTGGCTAACCAAAGGTCATGAGTAATAAATAAATAGGTTAACTCAAATTCTTCCTTTAATTGCAACATTAAATCCAGCACTTGCGATTGTACGCTAGCATCTAACATACTCACCGGTTCATCGCAAATCAGCAGTTTGGGACGGGTAATTAAAGCACGGGCGATCGCAACTCGTTGCTGTTGTCCCCCAGATAAATCAGATGGATAACGCTGATAGTATACTTCTGGCGGCGTTAAACCGACTTTTTGCAACATCCACAATACCTCTTCTTTGGCTTTAGCAGCATCGGCAAGATGATGGATTAATAAAGGATCGCCTATACTTTGTCCCACTGTCATGGCGGGATTAAGACAAGCGTGGGGATCTTGAAACACCATCTGCATTTGTCGCCGTGAAGAGCGAATTTCTTGACGGGACAAAGTAGTTAATTCCTGTCCCAAAAACTCGACTTTACCAGCCGTTGGATGAATGAGTTGTAAAATTGTCCGTGAAAGCGTACTTTTACCGCAGCCAGATTCTCCGACTAATCCGAGAATTTCTCCTGGATAAAGTTCTAAGTCAATACCATCTACAGCTTTAATTGTCTGACTTTCTCTTTTAAAAATTCTTTCAATAAAGTTTGGTTCTATAGTGTAATGCTGCTTGAGTTCAGTAATCCGCAAAATTGGCGAATGTTCTTTCGGGTTGGGTAAGTTGTTTTGTTGATCGTTAGCAATGATTAATTCCCCACTCTCATCCACTGCTTGAATATGCAAAGCTGCTTGTAAAAGCGATCGCGTGTATTCATGTTGGGGTTGGCGAAATACTGATTGTGTCGAACCCATTTCTACCATTTTGCCGTTATACATCACGCCAATGCGATCGCAGTATTCTGCAACCATTGCTAAATCGTGGGAAATCAACAGCAAACCCATATTTTCTTCACCGCACAGCCGCGTTAATTCCTGCAATATCTGGGCGGAAACGGTGACATCTAAGCTAGTAGTTGGTTCATCAGCAACAATTAATTTTGGGTTGAGAAGTAACGCCAAAGCGATCGCTACCCGTTGTCGCATTCCTCCGCTAAACTCATGGGGATATTGATTCCACCGACTAGCAGGAATTTTTACCTTTTCTAAAGTGGCGATCGCTTTTTCTTTGGCTTGTTTTGCTGATAATTCTGGTGAGTGTGCTTGCAGTGTTTCTATACAATGGTTGCCAATGGTCATCAACGGATCTAGTCGCGTCATCGGATCTTGGAAAATCAGCGCCACTGCTTCTCCGCGAAATTTCCGCATTTCTTGAGGTGTTAAATCGAATACGTTCTTACCCTGAAATTTCACTAACCCCTCAATGCGACTAGATGGCGGTAGCAAACGCATCACAGCACGTCCCAAAGTTGATTTTCCACAACCTGACTCTCCTACCAAGCCCATTCTTTCACCCGCTTGTAGTGTGAAAGATACATCATCAACTGCCCAGTTGAGGTCTTCTCCACTACGCTGAGGATAAGCAACCCGCAGATTTTCGACATAAAATAAGGCTTCACTCATAGTTATTTATCAGCCCTGAGCCAATAGTTTTTATATTACAAATTTAGGCTAGTCTATCAGATTAGCAAAACTAGTTTCAGGGCGATCGCATTATTGATCAGAAGTTAGAGATCCCCAACTTCTTTGAAGAAGTCGGGGATGTAAATATCCGCAACTAAACAAAATCAGTGTAGTGAAGTACTAGGAATAAGGATCGGAAGGATGTTCTGGGGGGAGTGGAGGTGGTTCGGTTGGTGGCGGTTCGGCTGGCGTAGGTTTCATCTGAGTTTGCAGAGCTTTACCGAGTACATAGGAAGTACTGCTAATACCTAATAATCCCAAAATTTGATCGGGAATAGCGTTTGGAAATGACGGTGGTTTACTACTGGTAATGATCAATACTAAACTCATTGAAATAACAAAGGTAAATATCAATAGTTGAAAGCGTGCCAAACTTGCATCACCTGTGCTTTCACTAATCAACATATCGAGATTAATACCTCTTCTCTTACCAGGCTTGTAATTCCAAGTACCTTCCCAAATAAATATGAGAATGAATATTTCTAAAACGGCCACAAAAATAGTAATAGCACAACCGACCACCAGCGCCAGAATGACAAAAACATCGTTAATGTTAAGCACGCTCTGACCTCCTTTCTTTCAGAATTGAAGATAACTTACCCCAAAGATAGGCAAAATTACTTCCTCCTAATGCAAACAGAAATTCTGTTCGGATTCTAGGCATACTACAATCAAAATTTGATGCTTTACATACATTCAAGTTATGTCTAACGTCAAATAGGTAGTAAACAACAAATATCAAAGTAAATAACAATAGCTGTAATCTTTCTGGGCTATATTTGTGAGTACCTGTCTTGTCATACAGTAAATTTTTCAGATTTATTTTCTTTTTAAGAACTAGAAAAAAAATAGAAGACATTAAGCATACAAGAAACACCCAAATCTCAACTTGGATAAGTTTAGATAATAAATTAAATCCCCATTGTATTTCCAAAATTTAGCCTCCATCTCAAATATTGTCTCCGGCAATTATTGCTCAGACAGTCAATATCCTAAGGTGTGAGCATTTTTTATACAATAGGTTATATGAAATTTATTTTTATATAAAATAAGTTAGTTTTTCTTAAAAAATATTCACTTAAAAATTGGCAAAAAAAATAATCCAAAATATTTGCGATCGCCTACGCTACAATACTTTATACTAATTCTCCAAAATATTGCTACACATATACCACAAGGGGCAGGGGGATAATTATCTGTAGTCAAGATTTAGAGAAATGGTATTAGTCTGCAATTAAACTGTTGTATCACACAACAAGCTATTCAAAGATAAATAATATTTCAATATTCTCTTAATTCTAGCTATGTCCGGCTACTGCAATATTTATACGATACTTGCGTTTAATAGCAAGTATTTTTCCTAGTTGGGTCACATGAGTGGGCAATGACATCAACTTAGTCTTGGGAATTATTGTGAGGGAATAGGTAGGCGATCGCAGCACAACCAGATACCGTTATTAAGCTAACCAAAAATGCAGCCAATATAAAAGTAGACATATCAATACAATAGTTAGTTTGTTGTCTTTGTATAGCAATTACGTAATATCTGTCTGTCATTGGGTGCAGCATTCATGAGGAAGACTAGATGGTTATGACTTTTAAGCTAGCAATTGAATATGACACAGCCATGACTACCTTGTGTCAATCCATTGTATGTGTGGCAATTTGTACATGACACTACAGTTAAAATTGTACAAAGACTTGTGTATTGGACTATCCTAAGGAGCTAATAGACCTTTAAATTGAATATTTTCGATTTCGGAAAAAAAGCGCCAATCCTTATACCCTGCTCTCCTGTCTAAGCCTCTATGAGGCTTTCCTCAAAAGCCCAATACTTGCATTGATTTTTCCAGTACTTCCTTGGGGCGAAATGGTTTAGTCAGATATAAGTCAGCACCAACATCAATGCCTTTTTGTTTATCAAATTCTTGCCCTTTAGCAGTTAACATCACAATGTAAATCTCAGTCATTTGTAGGTCATGTTTAACGGTATGGCAAACTTCTAAACCATTCATTTTCGGCATCATCACATCGAGAAAAACCAGGTTGGGTTTTTCAGTTTTAATGGTTTCCAGAGCTTCTTCCCCATTTCTGGCAGTTAAGAGTTCAACTCCCTCGTCTTCTAATGCTTCTAGAGCTTGTTCCATCAAGGTCACGATATTCGGTTCATCGTCAACAATCAAAATTTTCTGAGTCATACAATTTTAGATTTTAGATTTTAGATTTTGGATTGGGGATGAGAAATGATAATAATTCTTTCCCATTCCTCAAAAGATTAGCGATCGGATAGCATGATGAAAAATACATTCTCCAACTCCTTCTCAAACCTGAGAGTTTTCACCAAGTCGGCTTCTTGAGACAAGATGGAATCGATGATGATCATGTCAGGTTTGGCTGAGAGCGCTTTTTTGATGCATTCTTGGGGATCGGAAGCTTCTATGACGTTGTAACCTTGAGTTTGCAGGACATCAGATATGGTTTTTAATGTTGATGCATTTTGATCTACAACTAATACCTTTTTGCTGGAAGTAACCTGAGAAAGCAGTGAGCCAATTTCGTTGCGGAGTTGCTCTGTGTTGATGGGTTTGGTGAGATAGCGATCGATGCCAATGTGGTAGCCCCGTTCCTTGTTTTCAATTATTGACAAAATAATGATCGGAATGTCTGAGGTATGAGGATCGTTTTTGAGGACTGCTGCCACATCAAAGCCATTAATTTGGGGCATCATCACATCGAGGAGAATTAAATCGGGACGATTTGTTTTGATTTGCTGAATCGCATCCATACCATCTTTGGCTTCCCGAACGTTGTAACCTTCATTTTCCAGTTGTTGACGAAGCAGTTCTCGAATATTGGCATCATCATCCACTACTAGAATTGTTTTGCGGTTTTCTTCCAGCACAGTATTTGTGGTGATGACGTGTTCTTTGAGTTGTTTAACCAACGCATCTAAATTCAAATTGGTACTGTCTTTGCGTTCGCTGGTGTAGGTGGGAATGAGGAACGAGAATGTGCTACCTTTGCCTGGTTCGCTCTCCACCCAAATTCTACCGCCGTGATGATCGACAATTTGTTTGCAGATGGGTAGGCCTAACCCCGTACCTTTGGGTTTGTCGGTGAGAGTATCCCCAACTTGGCGGAATTTCTCAAACACTTTCGGCTGGTCTTCAGGTGCAATGCCAATACCTGTATCGATGACGCTGATGCAAACACCGTCGTTTCTTTGTTGGATGCGACAGGTGACAGAACCAGATTTGGTAAATTTAACGGCATTGGAAATCAAGTTGATCAAGACTTGCAACAGACGATTGCGATCGCCAATGATTTGCGGTATTCCTGGTTCAATTTCGCTGATCAGGCGCAAGCCATTAGTTTCAAATAACGCCCATGTGGAAGTGGTCGCCCAATCCAGTAACTCGCTGGGGTCGAGGGGTTGCATTTGCCATTCCACTTTACCTGCTTCCATTTTGGCGATGTCTAAAACATCGTTAATCAAAGATGTCAGCCGTTCTGCTTCCGACACAATAATGTTGAGATTGTCACCCACCCGCTTGATCGTTTTCTGAAGCTTGCGGTCTTCAGTAGAAAATATGGGAAACACGTCAGTTTCTAGCTTTTCTTTAATAATGGAGGCAAAACCGAGGACAGAAGTTAATGGTGTCCGCAGTTCATGGGAAACTGTAGAGATGAAATCAGTCTTCATCTTGTCGATTTCTTTTTCCGCCGTCACATCCCGAATCAGTAGCGCCGAACCGAAGCAAGTAGAGGGTTCTGTGTCTATCCCTTTCTTGAAGATGGCGGTCGCTACTGCTTGACCAATGCGTTCCTTCGCCAGAGAAATTTCGGCAGCGAACACTTCTTGGGGATGAGATTGGGTTTGTTCAATCAGATTTGCTAAACCAGATATTGGCAGTTCCCGGTAGTGTCCGTTAATAGCGGTGGCTGTCAATCCATGCATAGCTAAAAAGGCAGGATTGAAGTGAGTGATTTGTCCGGTGATATCTGTCACCAATAAACCATCCGCTAAGTTATCTAAAATAGCATTTAAACCCTGCGCTTCTGCTAAGGTATTTTGCAAGGCAGCTGTTCGTTCTGCTACTCTGGCTTCTAATTCTTGATTTAGTTGGCGTAGAGCGATTTCGGCTTGCTTACGGGCAGAAATATCGGTATTGATTTCCAGTATGGCGCTGGGTTGACTGTCGATATCTCGTTGCAATGTCCAGCGGCTCTGCACGATAATCTGTCTACCATCGTGGGTGAGGTGTTCCACTTCTCCTTCCCAATTACCTTGCTGTAATAACTCTGCTACGATTAACTCTTTTGGTTTGGGAAAGGTTTTTTTGATAAATTTTTGAACGTATTGCTCTTTTACTTCCTCACGCATCCAACCGTAGAGCCTTTCAGCACCTTGATTCCAGTACAAGATTTTGTCGGTCATGTCGCGCACAATGATGGCATCACTGGAATGATTCAACATATCCAACAAACGCTGATTTTCGGCTTCTGCTAGCTTGCGATCGTGAATATCTGTACAGTTACCAATCCATTCCCGGATGCTACCGTCTGCTTCTAAAACGGGAGCACCACAGACCCAGAAGTGGCGGTAGTTACCATCCTTGCCACGTAGCCGATATTCGGTTTCATAGATACCTCGGTTGGCCACCGCCGTACTCCAGGCATCAAAGGAATGGGCACGATCGTCAGGGTGAATAGGATCGAGCCAGCCCCAACCCGCAACTTCTTCTTCAGTCTGACCTGTGTAGGCGATCCAGGTAAGCATTTCTTTACTTATCCCCAATCCTTCGGGAGTAGCTGCCCAAAAGATCTGTGAGGTGGCAGCGACTAAAGTGCGATATCGTTCTTTCAGCCACTGATTTTCGGCTTCTGCTAGCTTGCGATCGTGAATATCGGTACAAGTGCCAATCCACTCCCGAACGCTACCATCTTCTTCGATGACGGGGGCACCCCAAACCCAAAAGTAGCGATAGTTGCCATCCTTACCCCGAATTCGGTATTCAATTTGATACATGCTCAGGTTTGCTACCGCAATACCCCAAGCTTCTCCGGTGTAGCCGCGATCGTCGGGATGAACAGCCTCAATCCAGCCTCCATTTTCCGCTTCGGCTAAAGTTTGCCCTGTATAGGCGATCCAGTCTTTAAGTTCAAAGCAAATTCCTTCTGGCGTGCTGACCCAGATAATTTGCGTATTAGTTTTTACCAAAGAGCGATATCTTGCTTCGCTCTGTTTCAAGATTTTTTCCGATTGTCGGCGTTCTTGTTGGGCACGCCTGATGTCGCTGATATCTTCGATACTTGACCAGATCAACTGCTCCCCATCCTTCTCAATGATCTGCCCAGAGACTCTGACTGGAACTAAGCGCCCATCTTTATGAATTAACTCCTGTTCATAAGGCCCGTAGCGACCAGTTAGTTTCAAATCTTCTAGAATGGCTGGCTCGACAGTATAGTTAAAGTTTAGGGTTTCTGGGACAGTACGCCCCAAAATGGCAGCATAAGCGGGGTTGATGTCAATCAGCGCTCCATCCAATTGGCACAGTACCAGACCAATGGGGCATTTTTCTAATAGCTGACGGTTGTATTCCTCAAGTTGGCTAGACATGGTGATAATTAGGTCGATGTGAATATTTCTCGTTGAGATTAAGCAGGAGGCAGATGGTGAGGCAGTCGCAGTCTTGGACGCCACTTGCTTCAAGCCGGGAAACCCGTCCAACGCAGTGGCTTCGCTTTGCGTCGATTGCGTTAGCGTTAGCGAGTCTTCGAGCGTCAGCGGTAGCGACGCAGGAGCGTCACTGCTGAACCCGAAGGGCAAAAGGAAAGAGGGTTAATTTTGAATTTTGAATTGGTACTAGTGGTGAATCTGGGTAGGCTGAGAACAACAGAACCAGGACAATAAGGTGGCGTAAAGCTTTAACGAAATTGGGTGGCGTTGAAACATTTGGTAAATCCGATCGGGTGATGTAGCACCAACATCTGGATTTTGCTGCGACAACCGCCGGAGCAGTTGAGTATGGCGCAGTAGCAACTCCGTTGGTTTCAGGATAGGAGTTGTTGATGCAATGAAACCGTCTGCATCGGGAGTGGGGGATGACTCGGTTAGAGAAATTGGCGGAGCAGAAATTTCACTACTGTGTGCTTCCACAGTTTCCACCGCTGCACAATCCACCGGAATCTGAATCCAGAATTCTGTGCCTTTACCGGGTTGAGAACGGCACTTAAGAATTCCTTGGTGTTTTTCCACAACAATTTGGTGGCTAATTGCCATGCCTAACCCCGTTCCTTTACCAATCTCTTTCGTAGTAAAGAAAGGATCGTAAATGCGTTTGATTACCTCTTCCTTCATCCCCGGGCCATTGTCGGCAATGCGAATTGCTACCCACTGATTGTTGAGGACTTCAGTGCAAATGGTAATTTGGGGTTTAGTCAACAGTTCAGGGCTGTTGACTATTGACTCTTCTAAAGCGTCAATGGCATTTGCCAGGATATTCATAAATACCTGATTCAACTGTCCGGGATAGCATTCAATTAAGGGAAGTTTTGTATAGTCTTTGACGACTTCAATTTCCGGACGGTGAGATGCTGCTTTCAGGCGATGGCGCAAAATCATCAGCGTACCATCGATGCCATCGTGGATGTTGACGGCTTTCATCTGGGATTCGTCATGGCGAGAGAAGTTTTTCAGAGATTGGACAATTTCTACAATGCGATCGCTGCCTAGCTTCATCGAATCCAGCATTTTGGGGAGATCCTCCATGATAAATTCCAGATCTATGCTGTCTAGCTCTGATTCCAGATCTGGTGGAGTTACAGATAGAAATTTCTGATACTCTTGCAGCAGATGCAATAAGTCTTGGGCGTACTCGGAAACATACCTTAAATTGCCGCAAATAAAATTCACTGGGTTGTTGATTTCGTGGGCAACTCCGGCAATTAGTTGCCCCAAACTGGACATTTTCTCACTTTGGATTAACTGGGTTTGGGCTAGTTGCAGATCGTGGAGGGCTTGCTGAAGCTTTTCTGTCTGAGCTTTTGCTTGGGCAGTTGCTTGAGTGCTTTGCTCGTAAAGTAAAGCTTTTTCAATGGCGATCGCAGTTTGCGAGGCAAAGATACTCACGAGTTTGAGGTGTTCAGCTTTGTATGCGTCGGTTTTGGGTGTGCCAATGGCGATCGCTCCCAGTATCCGTTCCTTTGCTCTCAAAGGTACGCATATTAGAGCATTAATGTTTTTCTGCCCCCACAATCGCGGATCTGCTTGCACATCATTAACAAGTTCTGCCCGACCAGATTGCACAATGTCGCCAATAATACCCTTACCTGGTTCCGGCTGATGTTGTTCAAAAAACTCTCCAAATTCGCCAATGATTTCAAATGCAGTAGCATCTGAACTGAGGAGCAAGATAGTTCCCGCAGACGATTCCATCAATTGACTTATTTCTTGAAGTACAAGTTGAGCAATCTGTCGCCTATCTAAACTTGTGGTCAGTTGCGTCGAGATATCCTCAAACAAATCAATTTCTTGGTATCTTTCCAGGAGTTCTTTGGCTAGTTCTTTCTTTTCAGCTTCCTGTTTTGCCAGAAATGAGAGCAAAGATGCTACTAGAGTTGCCTGTTTTTCTCCCAAAACCCAACCGATGATTTCTCCTGATACCTCAATTGGATAGCGGTTTTCTGAGGTTTGCTCTCCAATGTTTATCAGTTTAGTGCCGTCTACTAGTTCAACATCAATCGCGATGTTGAGATGAGATACTAAGTCCTGAAGCAAAGAAGGCAACTCTTTTTTATTTAGAATCCTTCTTAGGTTAACTGCGGACATCAAACACCTCATCTATGACAGGTTGCCAATTGACCGCATTCAAGTTATTGGTTTTATATGTCACCCCTGCTACTAAGTTTTTTAAGGTGGAGATTATATCTGTTTGCCAGTTGCGGATTTTGATGCGATGTCGGACGACAAGCTGCTTCGCATCTACGCCACTCCCAACTTCTGTAGACTGTTTGATGACAATAAGGAATTGGTCAGCATCGCAAACTGCTCGATCAACATCTTCGGCAATTTGATCGCCGGAAATCTCAACATTCGCCTCAGCGTAGTTATCCGTTCGCCTAGCATCTCCAACAAACAGGGGAATTGCCATAACAGTCTAGGAATATACTAATTTCTTAATTAAGACTAGTCTTCCCAGAAACTTCGGGGGCGTAACTATAAAGTTAAGCACCAACAAATAATCTTTAAACTCACTGCTAGGATATGCTTGTATGCATATATAACAGTGTCAGTAAATTTGCCAAAAATGTATACACAGTGGATCAGTATAGCGATAAAGCGATTGACTGAATGTTACCCTTGAAAGCATCTAAGCCAATGGCAAAGAAAATTGAAACTTACTGCCTACTCCTTTTTTGCTTTCTACTTGGAGCTGACCTGCTTGCAGTTCAACTAAGCGCTTAGAAATAGTTAAACCAATACCTGTTCCCCCAGAATAACGAGCGCGGGATGAGTCAGCACGCCAAAAGCGTTCAAACACGTGAGGTAAATTCTCCGGAGCGATACCAATACCTGTATCGATAACAGCAATCCACAGTTGAAATGAGTCAGCCCAAACACGGATGGTAATTGAACCTTTATTGGTGTAGCGCACTGCATTACCTAAGAGGTTAACTAGTACCTGTTCTGTACGATCCAGATCCGCCAAAACAAAAGGCAGTGAAGATGGACATTCCAAACGCAGAACCGGGCCATCTTCTAATAATTGGTCTGTAAATTTTTCTACTAATGACTCTAACAAAGGTCGCAAATTTACTCGCTTTATATTAATCGCTAAATAACCAGCTTCTGCCTTAGATAGTTCTTGTAAGTCGTTGACTAATCGCTCTAAACGCTTAGTTTCCTTTGCTAGCCGTCGATAAATATCAGGGGATGGTTCAATTTCGCCATCAGTCAGTTGTTCTAAGTAACCACGTACAACTGTTAGAGGTGTTCGCAGTTCATGGGTCATGTCTCCAATTAATTCCCGTCGCCGCGCTTCCACACCTTCTATACTATCTGCCATGCGGTTAAAACTAGCACCTAGTTGATTAATTTCTGGAATATCAGACATGGGTAGCCGTGCTTCAAAATTACCCGCCGCAAACTGTCGGGTAATTTGTTCCATCTCGGTCAATCCCTGCATAATTCTTCTAGATACCCAGTAACTCAATCCGCCCGCCGCAGTAGTACCAACTATCACCGACCAGAGAGTGCTGCGCCGCCAAGCTGTTTCAAATCCTTGCACCAATTCAGTGCGGATATCAATTAAATCGACTCCTTCATTTTCTAGCCGTTCTAAGTGGAGGACAAAGAAACGAGGAGAAGAGATTTTACTGATGATTACTAGACTAAAGACCCCTACTATCATCACTACCAAGTGTGAGAATAATAAGCGCGATGCTAAAGGCAAGGATTTTGTCCAACGCCAGTCACGTTTCATAGTATTTACCAAATAAGGCAAAAGAAAGAAAAAATGGTTTTGAGCCTTAAGGTGCTATAGCAATCCTATTTGAATAGTCAAATTGTTCGTGAAGTCAGGCAATAGGTAATAGGCAATAAATTTTTTTCACAAAAAATTTAGGATTGCTATGTGCAATTGATTTATGTGTAGTCTATCTATCTCTTGTTACTTGTTACGCCGCATTGGAGTCGTCAAATTTATAGCCTACTCCCACTACAGTTTTAATAAATGTAGGATTACCTGGATCAGGTTCAATTTTTTTGCGCAACCGAGCTATGTGAGTATCAACTACACGCTCATCACCAAAAAAGTTATCACCCCAAAGTTTGTCAATTAATTGAGTACGGTTCCAAACTCGACCAGGATTGCTGACAAAGGTACTTAACAAGTTAAATTCTAAGGTCGTTAAGTCCAACATTTCTGGTGGCTGAGAATCTAGCTGGCGGCTCACAGTGCGCTGGTCTATATCTACAATAAAGTGTTGGCTGCGATTGACTTGATGTTGTCCGCCTTGGCGGAGGCTACGCCGTAATAAGGCTCGCACTCTCGCAACTAATTCTCTGGGGCTGAATGGCTTGACCATGTAATCATCAGCACCAGTAGATAAACCAATCACGCGATCGATTTCCTCACTTTTAGCTGTGAGCATCAAAATATAAGGGTCTTTTGCTCCTGGTTTTTGGCGAATTCTGGCACAAACTTCTAGCCCATCCAGACCAGGGATCATTAAGTCCAAAATAATTAAATCTGGTGGTTGCTCTTGAAACATCCGCAAGGCATTTATACCATCACGGCTAATTCGGCAGATAAATCCTTCTTTTTCTAAAGACAGCTGGATTAATTGCGCAATTTCGGGTTCATCTTCAACAATTAAAATATCCATATAACTTAAGGCAAGCGTAAACGCAGAGACATTCCTGAGTTGTAATTTTAAGCTACTACACTTAACATATTGAATTTTTTTTCGTAAGAATCGTCATTAGTTATTGGTTCATTTGTGCTGTGTTAACAAAAATGACCCAATAACTAATAAATAACAGTCGAGAAATTTATTTGCTCTACTTTATAAGTAGAGGATTTAAATTTAAACACTAGAATTTGATAAAGTACGATAATTATAGCCAACTTTAGAATCTTTTTGGATGTGTTGTTTAATGCTTTCTAGGTCAATGAAGTAGTCAGCTACATCAATTAAGTTATCGCTAGTTATTGTGCGTAAGCTGATCACTTCTACTCTTACTCCTGTGCTGCTCACAGCATTGACAGCATAAGCTAAATCTCCATCTCCACTGACTAAGACTGCTGTATCGTAGTAAGGAGCTAAATTGATCATATCTACAGCAATTTCTACATTCAAATTGGGTTTTTTATAATTTTCGGAAGGTTGGAATTCTTTGGTAACTACACGATAACCATTGCGACGCATCCAGAAAAGAAAACCCTGTTGCTTTTCATGGGAACGTAGACGAATAGCAGGTGGTCGTGAGATATCAATTCCTGTATAGAAAAAAGCACGTAACAACCGCGAATTTTCTGTTAAACGACAAAGTAATTTGAGATAATCAATTTCCAATCCAAGTTGCAAAGCCGCATGAAATAGATTTATGCCATCAATAAAAATAGCAACTCTACCACGATGAACACCTTGAAAAAGTAAACCTGATACCGCAGAATCTTGTTTGTTTATTTCTTCAGATTCGTCACTATGATTTATTAGCTTTTGCCCTTGCCAATCTCTTTCTTCCTGAAGATGTTTATCTTTATCTTTTTCTTTGGTAAATGTATTCATATTCATTGTTTGATACCTCTAGATTGTCTATCACAAAAGGTTCTTGGACAAATTAGCACTAAAGACTCTGTACTGATGTTTTAGCCTAGCAGCATATATCATGCTGTAAATTGCTGCTAATCAACCTCACTGCTGTAAATTGTGCAGATTTCAAAGTGAAAAGCTTGAGTTTTTGACTTATGCCAAAACAGATTTAACGAAATATTCCCAATATTCTATAGATAGACCACTATATACTCACTAATTCTGACTGTTTGCTTGTACAGAAAACGCAGGATTCAAGGCGTTCATACTTCTGTGGCGGAAGCGCTCGATCGATCTATCCAGATTTATTTGTATTGTACATCCATATTTAACTAAGTTTACTGGAAAACATTTTGTATATTGAACAGGTGATTTGTGTATACCAAGAATAAGATTCAACTCCAGATAAATACAGATTAACTGGTACTTAATCCTAAAAAGAACTACTGTATCAAAAAAAAAGAAAGAAGCAAAGTTTCCTTCTTTCCTCTTTACTAATTGTATTGTGGTATCCATCAAATCGGTATTCGTAGTTAGCGCAGTGCTGGACTCACTGCGGGAGGGTTTCCTTCGCAGGTGACTGGCGTTAGCGACGTTCGCGTAGCGTCTCCCCTTGGGAGAAGGAGCGTCAACCGAAGGTCATGGGAGTTCTCCCCCATGACTTCCGTGCAACGGTACTAGGCTTCGGGGGTATCCTGAGAGAACTTCTTATGAATGGTACTAGCCTGTTGTCCATCAGCAGAAGTTGCTGTCATCAAGTAGTCGATTAAGCCGTCTGAGAAGGGGATACGCACATGAAAAGTACCATCCGGCTTCAGTTTAATTGGATGACCGGCAATGTTTACGTTTGCATTTGGCTCTGTTGCACCGTGGATAATAAGTTCAGCATCAGCTACAAACCAGAAATCTGGATAGAGACGGCTAAAGATGCGAACAGTGCTTGAACGGGCTATTGGCATCCAACGATCGCTATCTGTAACATAGCCAATTTCGACAATGTAATCGCGATCGCTTGTCGGGATCGCTACAAAGCGATCGTTTGATAATTCTTCACATTCATACTGCTGTACAAACTGAGGATTTTGGTAACTCAGGTCGATATCAGTGACATCGTAAAGCCGGATTGATAGTTGGGAAATTCCAGAATTCTGCAATACTTGCTTTTCAGTGTCCGAAATGTACCAACAGATATAAGCCCATTTGGGAGTTCGAGGTGTGAGAGTGATGCTGCTTTCAATCTGTGCACGATCTGTATCTAGTAAGTCAGCATGGTTTTTGTCTTCTCTATAAGGATGACTGAAGACGCGCACAATCTCGGAACGGGCTATCGATATCCAGTTTTCGCTATCTGTAGCATAGCCAATTTCTGCTATGTAGTCGCGATCGCTTGCAGGAATTTCCACCACACTATTTTCTGTTGTGGTGTCAAATTCATACTGCTGGATAAACTGCGGAGTTTGGTAACTGAGGTCAATACCAGTGACATCATATAACCGCAGTGCTAACTGACAGCCTGTACTCTGCAATGCTTGCTTGTTAACATCAGAAATCTGCCACGAGACATCAGCCGATGTTGAAGTTTTGGGTGTAAAGATTATGCTGTCTTTGAGATTGGTTTCTGATAAATTAGCAGTTTCTTCACCTGGGATGTAGGGATTGCTAAAGACACGCACAATTGCAGAACGAGCTATTTTCACCCAGCGATCGCCATCTGTAATATAGCCAATTTCTGCCATGTAATTGTGATCGCTTGTGGGGATTGCTAAAAAGCGATCGCGTGCTGTGGCGTCACATTCGTACTGCTCTACCAGATGGGGATTTTGATAACTCAAATCCAGATCGGTGACATCGTACAGCCGTAGTGTCAGTTGAGAACCGGAATCTTGTAATGCTTGCTTTTGATTGTCGGAAATTTGCCACGACACATAAGCTGATTCTGAATCCCGGAGTGTGAGGCTAATGCTGTCTTCGACATAGGCTGCTGACTCAGCAGTTTCTTCACCTGGGATGTAGGGATTGCTAAAGACACGCACAATTGCAGAACGAGCTATTTTCACCCAGCGATCGCCATCTGTAATATAGCCAATTTCTGCCATGTAATTGTGATCGCTTGTGGGGATTGCTAAAAAGCGATCGTGTGCTGTTTCGTCACATTCGTACTGCTGTACAAACTGGGGACTCTGATAACTCAAGTCAAGATCGGTGACATCGTACAGCCGCAGTGTCAATTGGGAACCTGAATTTTCCAATGTCTGCTTTTGAGTGTCGGAAATCTGCCACGATACGTAAGCCCACTTGGGTGTGTGAGGTCTGAGGTTCACACTGTCTTCGCCACTGGCATTTGGCGCTGCTTCCACCACTGGTGCATGATTATCTTCCTGACTGCCATAAATATTCGCCCAAGCGCCAATTCCTGCACCTGCTACAGCTGCACCCCCAGCTAATACCCCTAAGTTAGTTGATGCTTCTTCAGATGTCTGTTCTGGCAGATTAGAAACGATTTCGATAATATCTTCTTCTGTCCCATCAGTAGTTGATTCAGCTTCGTCTGCTACTGCATCTAATGCTACATCTTGAACATCGGGTAAATCGGGAAGTGTCGCGGCTGTTTCAATAATTGGCAGTTCCACATCCCCTGTTTGTTCGGGAACATCGGGTAAATCGGGAATTGTTGCGGCTGTTTCAATGATTGGCAGTTCCACATCCCCTGTTTGTTCGGGAACATCGGGTAAATCGGGAATTG
>JAVRCV020000072.1:0-3735 GCA_034530615.2 Aulosira sp. ZfuVER01 | reverse complement strand
TGTCAATATTGTTGTTGTTTACTTTGTAGAATTGTTTTTAAGAGCTACAGATAATTAATTTTTGTCGGGCCGCCAGGAAGTGGAAAAACCATGTTAGCACGACGCTTACCGGGTATTTTACCACCATTGAGCTTTGCAGAAGCCTTAGAAGTAACTCGGATTCACTCGGTTGCAGGGTTATTAAAAAATCGCGGTTCCTTAGTACGCGATCGCCCTTTTCGCAGTCCGCACCACTCGGCTTCTGGCCCTTCTTTAGTCGGTGGTGGTAGCTTTCCTCGTCCTGGGGAAATCTCTTTATCTCACCGAGGTATTTTGTTTTTGGACGAATTGACAGAGTTTAAGCGGGATGTCTTGGAATTTCTGCGTCAACCTTTAGAAGACGGCTATGTGACAATTTCCCGCACCAGACAATCGATTATGTTTCCGGCACAATTTACCTTAGTGGCCAGTACTAATCCCTGTCCCTGCGGTTACTATGGCGACACCATTCAACAGTGTAGCTGTTCGCCAAGACAACGCGAAAATTACTGGTCAAAGCTTTCCGGCCCGTTGATGGATCGAATTGATTTGCAAGTTGCAGTCAATCGCTTAAAACCCGAAGAAATTACTCAACAACCTACAGGAGAAACATCTATATGCGTAGCCAAACGAGTGCAGCAAGCACGCGATCGCGCCGTTACCCGCTTTCAAGAAGAACCAAACTTGCGTTGCAATGCGCAAATGCAGAGTCGTCATCTCCAGAAATGGTGCAAACTAGATGATGCTAGTCGTAATTTATTAGAAGCAGCAATTAAAAAACTAGGCTTATCGGCTAGGGCTAGCGATCGCATTCTCAAAGTAGCACGGACAATTGCAGATTTGGCAGGAGAAGATAAACTGCAAGCCAATCATGTAGCCGAAGCCATTCAGTACCGCACAATTGATAGAATGCAGTAGTTGAGTAAAGCTATTCAAGCGATCGCATCTCAGTAGAGTCAATGAAACTGGCGATCGCTTACAATGTGTTGAGCTATTTTATCCAATCATCTTTGTAGGGGCACGGCACCCGAAATATTTTTCACAACAAGACAATCTTACTAGCGCCGTGCCCTTAGCGTGTAATTGATAAACACCCCAATGATGCTATTTATCCAGATTTACCTTTTAACCTTTGACTTACTTTCATCCTTTCTCGGCTTTTTCTCCTCTAAGCTTTTGACTTTCACCAACACCGGAATATATTGTTGAATCAACCATGTTAAAGTCTCAAGAGTTGAGTTACCTTGGTCAATACGGGTTTTAGCTTGTAAGCCAATTAGGAATACTTGCATTGCCAGTAACAAAGCAATAGTTTTACCGAGAATATCTTGGCGTTGGCGTTTCATGTGTTTGTCCCTCAAAGAGTTGGTAGCTAAAGCATCTCTTTGGGGTTGTGACCGTAAGCAAATACCCCAATCTCGGAGAAAATCGCTTAAAATCAGGATTCATAAGCTTGGGGTAGCGAGTTTTTATTTGGGGTAGCCCTAAACTTTCTGGTCAATTTTGGCAATGCAATGGCGCGAGAACCTAGTAAAGGCCCTGTAATTCAAAAGCGAGTCAAGCGTCTGTTGGCGGCGTTGCTTGGTTTTGCGGCTGGGGAATTTGCGGAAGATGACTTTAATATTGACTACCACTGGAAAGAAGCAGACAGCGCTAACCCCAAGCTGACTATTAAAACAACTCTGGTGACTTTGGAGTTGTTGACGCAAAAAGACGAATATCCAGGTAAGTTAACTAAAACGCAAATCCGCGAAGCGCTGAATTTACTCAAGGATTTTGTCAAAATTCTGGAAGATAACCGGATTCAAACTCAGGGTTCTGATGACTGGCACTTTACTTTAAAGCTATGGTCAAGGGAGAAAGAAAAGAATCTGAACCGATTGGATGATGTATGGCAAAGCAACAAATCAAAGAAATCTCCACAACTAGAAGCGAATTACCCAGAAGATGAAGATGTTGCTGTTGTACCCCAAACTAAACTGGCAATATTTCAAGCGCCACCTTTACCTGCACACTTTGTAGAACGCTCAGAATACAACGACGATTTAAAGACTCGCCTCCTCACAGAAGATAATCGCACGTTGGTAATTACGGCGATTCACGGTTTGGGTTCTGTGGGTAAATCGACTTTAGCAGCAGCTTTAGCTTGTGATGCAGAAATCCAAACTCGGTTTTGTGATGGTATTTTGTGGGCAACATTAGGTCAACAGCCTGATGTGCTGTCTTTAATTAGTGGCTGGGTGCAAGCACTAGGAGACTATAGCTTTAAACCTACTAGTGTGGGAGCAACTACTAATCATCTGCGGACGTTGCTTTATGACAAAGCCGTGTTGCTGGTGGTTGACGATGCTTGGAATACGCAAGATGCCCAAGCGTTTAATGTGGGTGGGGTGCGGTGTCAGGTTTTAGTAACAACTCGTGAAGGGGCAATCGCTGATGCCTTAGCAGCTAGCACCTACAGCCTGGATATCATGAAACCAAATCAGGCTATGGCATTGCTGACGAAGAAATTAAGACGGGAAATTACAGGTGCAGAACGTCAGTCAGCAGAAAATTTAGCTCAAGGTGTTGGTTATCTCCCCCTAGCGTTGGAACTTGCAGCCGCCGAAGTTGCTAGTGGTACAACTTGGGATGAACTGTTGGCGGATATTCGGCAAGAGGTAGCCAGATTAACAAGTTTTGACCGACCGGAAGCGGAAGAAATTACCGATGAAGCGAGTTTAAAACGCTTGAGTTTAACGGCATCATTAAATTTGAGTGTCAAGCGAATGCCAATAGAAAAGCAGCAGCATTTCGCTTGGTTGGGGGTGTTGCCGGAGGATGTCAACATTAATAAGATGATGGCGGCGACGCTGTGGGAAATGGATGAGCGTGATGCTGCCAAGATGTTGCAATATTTACGGAATAAAGCATTGCTATTAACAGGAGTACCCCTTGCTGATGGTACGCCTACCTATCGGTTACATGACTTATTCCACGATCTAGCGTGTAATTTGTTAACTGCTGCGCCACAGCCAAGGCGGATAGGAGATTTGCCAGGGTTAGGTTTTAACCTTGCTGATGCTCACGCTGCTTTTTTGGAGCAGTATCGGCAGAAAACCCAGAATAATTTATGGCATACCTTGCCTGATGATAGTTACATTCATCAGCGTTTAGTTTGGCATTTGGAGAAGGCGGAACGGGTTGAAGAGATTCACTTTTTATTACGGGAAGAGTCGGCAACTGGGAATAATGGCTGGTTTGAAGTGAGGGAGAAGTTGGGTCAAACAGGGGGTTACATCACAGATATTTCTCGTGCTTGGGAATTAGCAGAGGCAAATTGGGATGAGTCAACATTGCCCCAAGTGGTGAGTTTGCAGTGTCGCTATGCTTTGATTACGGTATCCCTTATTAGTTTGGCAGCTAATGTATCAGTGGAATTGCTAATGGTTTTAGTTAAAAAAAAGGTGTGGACTGCTGAACAAGGACTAGCTTATGCTGTGCAAAACCCAGAAGCAAAGGAGAAAGTAACAGCCATAGCAGAGTTAGTTAACTATTTACCGCCAAATTTAGAAAAACTAGCACTTTCAGAAGCACTCACCGCCGCCCGCTCGATTCAGAATCAGATTTCTCGCGCCGATGCCTTGAGAGCCTTAGCAGAGAAACTGCCAGAGGTATTACCAGAAGCACTCACCGCCGCCCGCTCGATTCAGGATAAGAGATATCGCGCCGATGCCT
>JAVRCV020000071.1:0-188334 GCA_034530615.2 Aulosira sp. ZfuVER01 | reverse complement strand
TTTCCGATTTCCTTCCTGATTATACTCCTCCCGTAGTAACAAAAGAGGGGTAATATTAGTGCATTACAACTGCCTCATCCCAATTCTCTAACAAGTGAATTTATCACCCTAAGTCTGGGTGTAGCAACTATCACTCCTGATAGTCAATCATCTGCTGCTAGCTTAATTGCTGCTGCTGACCAAGGACTGTACCAAGCAAAAGCAAAAGGGAGAAATTGTGCGGTGCAGATGGAGTATCAGGATTTGTGAGCTTAATTGCCAATAACAGGTTGTCCCTGAGTGCCGTAGCGATTAACTGCGGAAATAGCTACACTATCAACCTGTGGTTGAGAATCATGACTATTAAATAAGTAGGAATTTTGCCATCCCGGGATAATTTTTGTACTCCATTGATTGCCAGTTCTAGTCTGCAATACCCACAGCCAAGCATTCTCTTGACCTGTAGATTGCCAGGTGAGTTTGTTGATTTTACCTGTAGTTGCATCTCGATCAATTTTCAGTGCAGGTTGAGTAGGTGGTGTCTTGTCTAACCAGGGAGAAGCGGGAACTAGGGCGGGGGTAGAGTAAGCTTGCTTTTCTAGCAAATCGGAAATGCGATCGCGATTTTGCATTAAAGGCTTCATACTGTAGTGAATATTACCCGTTGCTCCGGCAAAACCTCGTGTTGTTTTAATTTGATAGAGAATTTCATTTGCAGGCCAAGCAGCTGAAGTGCGATCGCCTATACGACTAGTAAAATTACCCGGCCAGATATGTCTTCCTAGTGGGTTTTGTCTGAGCCACCAATTCAGCAACACCGGATAACTTTGTTGAGTTTTCTCAATCTTCCAATATAACTGCGGTGCAAAATAGTCTAACCACCCGTTAACTAACCATTGGCGGGAATCAGCATATAGTTGATTGTAGGCATCAAAAGTCCCGCCACTATCAACACTCTTTGTCTGGGCTGGATAGCCTGGTCGCCAGATACCGAAGGGACTAATACCTAACTTGACCCAAGGCTTCTCCTTTTTGATTGCTTGATAGAGATGCTGTACAAATGTATTGATGTTTTCCCGCCTCCAGTCGTCGCGGTTGAGTGTTCCTCCGGCTTTCAGGTATTTATCCCAACTTGGTGCATCGGGAAAATCGATCGCTCGCTTATTAGCATCTCGTTCTGGATAAGGATAGAAATAATCGTCAAGATGAACTGCATCGATGTCGTAGCGCTTAACGACATCCATAATCACATTGAGAGTATAATCTTGAACTTCTGCTTCCCCAGGATCTAGCCAGAGATACTTACCATATTGCTTCACCCATTGAGGATGAAGTTTGCTGACATGGTTTGCAGAAATTGGCGATTTGGATTGAGGATGGTGGGCGCGGTAGGGATTAAACCAAGCGTGCAATTCTATACCACGTTTATGGGCTTCTTCCACAGCAAAAGCTAAGGGATCGTAATCAGGTGAGGGTGGTTTACCCATCTGTCCGGTCAAAAATTCCGACCAAGGTTCATAGGGAGAGGCGTACAGCGCATCAGCAGCAGGACGTACTTGTAAGATGACTGCATTCAGCTTTAAGGCGACAGCGCGATCTAGCATCGCAATTAATTCTGCTTGCTGCTGAGATGTTGTCAATCCCGGACGGGAAGGCCAGTCAATATTAGCTACAGAAGCAACCCATACCCCACGGAACTCGCGTGTTGGCTGAGGGGGGAGAGATTGAGGCTGAGGAACTTCTGTAGACTTGACAGAGGGGCTAACTAGAAGTAGTAATCCGCTAAGAAAAGTTGCTTTTAAGTAAGTCGACATTAGATACACTAAAGTTTTAAGAAAAATCAATAGCAGTCTGAACTAGGCATATAAACTATTGGAGAAGCAATTGACCCTACCTCAACGTCTTAAATCTCTGGATGTATTTCGTGGTTTTGCGATCGCCTCAATGATTCTAGTCAATAATCCCGGCAGTTGGGATGAGATTTATCCGCCACTAGAACACGCTGAGTGGAACGGTTACACACCCACAGATTTCGTCTTTCCTTTTTTTATGTTCATTGTCGGCGTGGCGATGCCTTTTTCCCTGTTCAAATATACAAAAGAAAATCGTCCGACTCAGGCTGTTTATTGGCGAATTGGACGTAGAGCTTTAATTTTATTTGGACTGGGATTATTTTTAGCGTTATTTTCCTTAACTTTAGATTTCTGGCTGAATGGTGCGCCTGCTTCCAAGTTTGCCACAATTCGGATTATGGGTGTATTGCAACGGATCGCTCTAGCTTATCTAATAAGTGCGATCGCAGTACTCAACCTTGAGCGCCGTTCATTATGGATACTAGCGGCAATCTTGCTCATTGGCTACTGGGGAGCAATGCAACTCATTCCCGTTCCCGGTTATGGTGCTGGTAACTTGACAATAGAAGGTAATTTAGTAGGGTATTGCGATCGCTTAATTTTGGGACAGCAACACTTATTAGCAGGAAAACCCTTCGATCCAGAGGGTTTACTGAGTACCTTACCTGCTATTGTTACCGTTCTCGCTGGTTACTTTACTGGGGAATGGCTGCGGCGACAACCTCAGCAAAGCCGCACTAGTATCAATTTAGCTATTTTTGGGATTATTTGCGTTTTAGTCGGGCATTTTTGGGGATTTTTCTTCCCCATCAACAAACAATTATGGACAAGTTCTTATGTTATTTTCACCGCAGGTTTTGCGCTGTTATTGCTGGCTGCTTGTTATGAATTAATAGAAGTCCGAGGTTGGAAGTGGCTAGGTTTTCCTTTTGAAGTGATGGGATTAAATGCAATCTTCGCTTTTGTAGGGTCTGGTTTTGTCGCCAGAATATTAATTAAAACTCACATCGGTAATGGTAGCGATGCCTCAACTACATATACTTGGATTTACGAGCATTTATTTAAACCTTGGGCAGGTGCGCTGAATGGTTCTCTATTTTTCGCTATAACAACCGTATGTTTTTGGTGGTTGATTCTTTATTTCATGTATTGCCGTAGTTGGTATTTTAAAATTTAATCTTCTAAAATATGAACCCATTATAGAGGTGATTGTGCGGTGGAAAAACTAGAGCAATATCGCCATAACTCTACCAAATCTCATTGGAAGCATAAGCATTCTATAGCAGCAAAGTTATGCTTCCAAAGATGTGACTTGAAGAAGAAATTGGACAGTGTTGGAAGAAGATGATGGACAACTTAGGGGCTGAAACTCTAATTCCTCCGTTAGCCTTGCTAATAGCCATGAGATATATTTTGAACATGAAACTGGACAATCGTGGAGATTTGGAAATAAGAAATGGACAATCGTCATAAAATTTAGACAGAGTGACTCTGCCTGCGCTACTCCGAAAAAGAACTATATGTAAGGTAAATTCTCTTCTGTGAATTGACAATTTGAGATTAATGTGCATTTAGATTATTAGTCTGTGTTACTCTTATAAACACCTTCTGCACAAGTTGTTACCTCAATCACTTAACTTAACTATGTAAGGTATCGGGGAGCGATCGCATCTTCTATTTCCCCTGACTCATCCAGTCTAAATATATCGTTACAATTTATTAGTTGGTCTTGAAATTATCTTTCTGCCCACCTCAAATATCGATACAATAGGCAGATCGAGATAAATGCACATGACTGACCATCACCAACTCTCCAACTTTATTTGGCAAATTGCTGACTTATTGCGGGGGCCATACCGCCCACCGCAATATGAGCGTGTAATGTTACCAATGACGGTGCTGCGTCGTTTTGACTGTGTGCTTTCGTCAACTAAACACCAGGTACTAGCGGAATATCACAAACGGAAGGATAAATCCAATGGTAATGTCCCGGATGCAATTTTGGACAACGTAGCCGGGCAGCATTTTCATAATCATTCAGAACTGGATTTTAAGCAGCTTAAGGGTGATCCCGATAATATAGATCAACATCTCAGTGATTATATCAAAGGTTTCTCGAAGAACGTTTACGAAATATTCGAGCGATTTGAGTTTACTGCTGAAATTGAGAAGATGCATGAGGCAAACATTCTCTACCTCGTTGTATCTAAGTTTTGTGATGTCAACCTCCATCCTGATGTATTGGACAACATTGGCATGGGGCTACTGTTTGAGGATTTAATTCGCCGATTTAATGAAGCGGCTAATGAAACAGCAGGTGATCACTTTACACCACGAGAAGTGATCCGCTTGATGGTGGATATTTTGTTCGACCCTGATGATGATGTTTTGACTAAACCGGGGATTATCCGCAAACTACTTGACCCTACTTGCGGTACTGGTGGGATGCTGGCTGAGGCACAGAATTACTTACGTGAACATAATCCAAGTGCCAAATTATATGTGTTCGGGCAGGATTTTAACCCCCGTGCCTATGCTATTGCAGCTTCAGATTTGTTGCTTAAGAGCAATAAAGAAAGCAAGATTCGTTACGGTGATTCGCTGATTAATGATCAATACGAGGGTGAACATTTTGATTATTTTCTTGCCAATCCCCCGTTTGGTGTTGACTGGAAAAGGCAACAAAAAGAAGTACAACGGCAACACGAAAAGTTAGGTTTTGCTGGCAGGTTTGGTGCAGGTTTGCCACGAGTTAATGATGGTTCGTTGCTATTTTTACAGCACATGATTAGTAAGTTTGAGCCGTATCAGCCCGAAGCAAAGAAATATGGTTCACGTTTAGCAATTGTTTTTAATGGTTCACCTTTGTTTACTGGTGGTGCGGGTAGTGGTGAAAGTGAAATTCGCAAGTGGGTGATTGAAAATGATTGGTTAGAAGCGATTATAGCCCTACCAGAGCAAATGTTTTATAACACTGGTATTGGTACTTATATTTGGATTGTCACTAATCGCAAGCAGCAACACCGCAAACGAAAAATTCAATTAATTGACTCTCGCACTCGTTGTCAGCCTATGCGCCGTAGTTTAGGTGACAAACGCCGTTACATGAGTGAAGAAGATATCGCCGCAGTGGTGCGGGAATATGGTGAGTTTGTCGAAAGTGAAACTAGCAAGATTTTCGATAATGAAGACTTTGGCTATAATCGCGTTCCTATTGAAAGACCGCTACGTTTGCTCTACCAAATGGATGTGGAACGCAAAAGCCGATTTTTAGATGCTGTTCCGCACTTGCTAGATGATGTACAAGCAATAGATAAAGAATTAGGAAGAGAACCCCGTCCTAATTGGAGCGAGTTTGACAAGTTAATGAATGCTTTACTAAAGCAGCGTGGCAGCAAGTGGAAAAAGACAGAAAGTAAGTTGTTTCGGGATGTTTTTACAAAGCGTCATCCAGAAGCTGAGGGAGTTATTCTCAAACACCGTAAAGCGACTGACGAACCTCATGCACGTGTTTGGGGTTGGTTTCGCGATACTAAAGGAAAAGTAGAGTTTAGGTATGAGCCGGATACGCAACTACGGGATTTTGAAAATGTGCGTTTGACAGATGAAATTGTGGGTTATTTTCACCGTGAGGTTAAGCCACACGTAAATGATGCATGGGCAGATGGTGAAAAAATTCGTAGTGCTTATGAGATAAACTTTAATCGGCATTTTTACAAGTACACGCCTCCTCGTCCATTAGCTGAAATTGATGCTGACATTAAGCATATGGAAGAAGAGTTTATGCGTTTGCTACGTGAGGTAATAGCTTGATAGAGGATAAATTTCTAAAACTAGAAGCACCGTGGCAACCAGCATATATAAAAAATTGGCGATTTACTCAGATTAAGCACCACTATGAAATTACGCTAGGTAAAATGCTTCAAAATTCTGCACAGTCTTCAGAAGATGTCGAAGTACCTTACTTGAAAGCACAGCATATTCAGTGGGATCAGGTGTTGACTGAAGAATTACCAACAATGTGGGCATCCCCTGGTGAAATTGAGATGCTACGAGTGAGAAAGGGCGACCTTCTTGTTTGTGAAGGTGGTGAGGTTGGACGTGCTGTAATTGTAACAGATGAACTACCTAGAAATTGTATTATTCAAAATGCTCTCCATCTAGTTCGCCCAAGGCAGACAGGAGATTTGCGTTTTCTAAGATACTTGCTTTTACACGCAACGTCGCACGAATGGCTTGATGTTATTTGCAACAAAGCAACAATTGCTCACTTTACTGTCGAAAAATTTAGTCAGATGTGGATCTGGCTGCCTCCCCTGTCTGAGCAATGTGCGATCGCAAATTACCTTGATCATGAAACCGCTAAAATAAATACTCTTATTTCAGCTAAGGAGAGTCTGCTTGAATTACTTGAGGAAAAACGCCAAGCCCTAATTACTCATATTGTCACTTATGGACTGAATCCTGATGTTCCTATGCAACGTTTGAGTTTTGATTTCTTGAACTCTGTACCTAAGCATTGGAAAGTTATCAACCTTAAGTTTTTAGGCGAATTGAGAACGGGAGTAACTAAAGGGCGCAATTTTGGGAATCGTGAACCCATTCTTGTACCGTATCTCCGTGTTGCTAATGTTCAAGATGGATATCTCGATTTATCAGATATAGCTCAAATCGAAGTGTTACCAGAAGAAATATCTTCATTCAAACTGGAAAAAGGTGATGTCTTAATGAATGAAGGTGGTGATGCTGATAAGTTGGGGCGTGGTGCTGTTTGGGATGGCTCTATTGAGCCTTGCTTGCATCAAAACCATGTTTTTGCACTGCGATGCTACAACATTGAACCTGATTGGTTAACTACTATAATTAGCTCAAATTATTTAAAAGCTTACTTTGAATCCCGGTCTAAACAAAGCACTAATCTTGCTTCAATCTCAGCAACTAATGTGAAGGAATTACCAATCGTAGTACCTCCTTCAGAAGAACGAAAAGCTATTATCGAATACCTGAAAGTAGCAACATCAGAGATAGATAGGTTAAGAAAAGTAGCTATTAGTACAATTAAACTATTACGTGAACGTCATACTGCTCTAATTACAGCAGCAGTCACAGGACAAATTAAAGTAAAAGCATAGTATAGCAATTCCCATACTCGTGAGGTATTGTAACAAAGAATTAACCGCCAATAGAAGAGGATGAACACAGATAAACACCGATAAATTTGTACCTCAGCAGACTAGGAAACGCTATATACTTAAAAAGTGTAGTAATTTTTTATATTTACACACACATAACTCATTAATTCTTAAATAAACAACAAGTAAAATTAATAAATTATGGAAATATACTGTTTAGAGTCATAAACTATCAGGATTGGCGTTTTGCTTCGCTGATTACAGCACCAGTAATGAAGCAAATAAATGTAACAATTTAGACATGATAATTAGACAACTTACACTTACTCAGTTTCGTGTCTTTGAACAGGTAACTTTTGATTTCCACCCTGGTATGAATTTACTGGTAGGAATCAACGGGGTTGGAAAATCCACTGTACTTGATGCACTGCGGATTTTGCTATCGCAGGTATTACCTAAGTTCACTGCTTCTAAAAGTAGGCCAATTGCTTTTACTGCCAGCGATATCAAAATTAATAGTGGTGCTTTCACTGCTGAACTCCAGTTTGATGCAGTGGGCATTTCTTTTGAATACTTAGTACATCAACCACGTGAAGAATATGGCGAACAAACATCACAAAAAGATGAAGAGGAGCAATTACCTCATTACTTAGACAGACGTAAAAGAATTAAACAACGAAGGCTACAGCAACAGGTATATAACTCAGCAGAACGTTACGACTTAAATCCTAATGAGAAGAGCATATCGAAGCAGGTAAAGACAGCTAAAATTCAACCTCTTGGAGTTTATTTCTCAACCCGCCGCTCACTTTCTAGCATGGCTGCACCCAGCAAACAGATTAGTGTTGGTGGTCAAGCTGCCGCTTTCGCAGAAGCACTGAGTGGACGAGAATTACGTCTTCGTGAGTTTGCTGACTGGTTATTGGTGCAAGAGGCACTAGTAAAAGAGGGAAGAGAATTGGCACAGCAACACCTCAATGTTTTAGAGTATGCTGTCACTACCTTTTTGGACAAATGTACTCATCTTCGTGCTGTACGCGAACCAGAAACTACATTAGTCATGGACAAAGAGGGAGTGGCTCTCGATGTGCGTCAATTGTCAGATGGTGAAAGAGGTATTCTGGCACTGGTGCTAGATTTAGCAAAACGACTATCACAAGCTAATCCTGAATCGGAAGATCCTTTGGGGGATGGTCAAGCTGTTGTGCTAATTGATGAATTAGACTTGCACTTACACCCAGTTTGGCAACGCACCATAGTAGAGCAACTAATTAAAACATTTCCAAAATGTCAGTTTATTGCTACCACACACTCACCGCAAATTGTAGGTGAAGTCAAGCCACCAGGCTTAACCTTAATTTCAAAGGAAGATAACGGAATTGTTGTAATTAAAAAGGGACTTCAAGGATTTGGTTTAGCTTCAAACTGGATACTTGAGCAATTGATGGGAACTGCATCACGTAATGCAACTACCCAAGCTCAGATAAACCTTGTAGAAGATGCTCTAGAAGAAGGTGAACTCGAACTAGCCCGCAACAGGCTGGAACAATTGAAAGCCATGATTCAAGGAAATGACGATGAGGTGATTCGTCTTGAAGCCAGTATTAATAATCTTGAAGATTTAGCGGATGATGTGGATTTAGAAGATGAGATGGATTCATAAGAAGAATGAACCTCGTGAGTTGACTGAGTGGCGTGTATTTTATGCCCAAGATATTAACTTTGGCTACGATTTGATGCGTCAAAATAAAAATGTCACAAAAGCTGTAACTGATTCCTTAGTCGAAGAACAAGGCTGGTTATGTGCTTATAGCGGTATGCGTATCAACGGCTATATAGAAATAGAAGAAAATGGAACAACATATCATAAGTGTGACTGTCATATTGATCATGTGAAAGCTCAGGACTATTGTAATGCCGAGGAAGAAGTCACATATACTAACATGGTTGCTTCCTATCCAGGACCGAATGCTGAACATAAAACACCATATGGCGGTGAGCAGAAAGGAAATTGGCCTGATCACAACAAAGGAGAACAAAATTTATTTGTATCTCCATTAGATCGGTCTTGTGAAACACGTTTCTTATTCAGTTTAAAAGGCGAGATTAAATATAATCAAGGGGATCGAGCAGCAGAAACGACTATCAAGAAGTTGGGACTTGATCATCATGACCTTACAAAGTTCCGTAAAGCTGCAATTCAAGGTACTCTCGGTTTAAAAAATGATCTTCGTATTCAAGATGCACGTAGCAGACTTAAAAAGCTACAATTTCAGCAGGAAGGTAAATTAGAACCTTTCTGTTTTGTATTAATACAAGCATTAGAAAAACATATTAAAAGACTGGAGTATATTGCTAAATCTAAGGCAAAAAATAAAAACAAAACCCAACCTCAAAAGAGGCGAAAATGAATATAGCCAAACACACCGAGACAGCTTTTGAGAATGTAATTGAAAATCACTTTCTCAGTCACGGCTATATCAAAGTTTTAGATAAATTTGATCGCACTCGCGCCTTGTTTCCCAATATAGCGATCGCATTTATCCAGCAGACTCAACCCAAAGAATGGCAGAAACTAGAAGCACTGCACAAAGAAAAAACAGGTGAGCAAGTGCTGACAGACCTGTGTAAATGGATGGACACCTACGGGTCACTACACACTCTCCGTCATGGGTTCAAATGCTATGGTCGAACTCTGCGTATAGCTTACTTCAAAGCTGCCCACGGACTAAACTCGGAATTAGAAACCCGTTATGCTGCCAACTATGTGGGTATTACTCGACAACTAGAATACAGTGAACGGGAAAAAAAGCGATCGCTCGACATCACCCTTAGCTTAAATGGTATCCCAATTGTCACCCTAGAACTGAAGAATCCACTTACAGGGCAAACTGTAGAAAATGCCAAACAGCAATACCGCCAAGACCGCGATCCCAGAGAAACTATCTTCGAGTTTAAACGCCGTAGCTTAGTACATTTCGCTGTAGATACCGAAGATGTTTGGATGGCAACACGCCTAGCGGGAGAAGCTACCCACTTTCTGCCCTTTAACAAAGGATATGATGGCGGGGCAGGTAATCCACCAGACATAGAAGGACGTAATTACCGCACTGCGTACCTGTGGGAAGAAGTTTTGCAACGGGACAGTTTACTTGACCTTCTGGCTCGGTTTCTCCATTTACAAACAGAAGATAAACGAGACGATGACGGGCGCAGGTTTAAAAAAGAAACCATGATATTTCCTCGCTATCATCAACTTCAGGCTGTGCGGTTACTGGTAGATGCTGCAAAGAATGAAGGCGTAGGAAACAACTATTTAATTGAACATTCAGCAGGGAGTGGCAAAAGTAACACCATAGGTTGGCTGACTCATCGCCTTGCTTCCTTATACAACGACCAAAACCAGCGTGTTTTTGATAGTGTAATTGTAATTAGCGATCGCCGCGTACTTGACCAACAATTACAAGACACCATTTATCAATTTGAGCATCGTCAAGGCGTTGTTGAGAAAATTGACGAAAACTCCCGACAGTTGGCACAAGCTTTAGAAAATGCCGTTCCCATCATCATCACCACCCTACAGAAATTTCCCTTTGTGAGTCGCCAGTTGGTTAAGCTGGCAGAGGAACGCAACGAACAAAGTAGCGGAGTTCTACCTACCCGTCGTTGCGCTGTAATTATTGATGAAGCGCACAGTTCCCAGTCTGGTGAAACTGTAACTGAGTTAAAAGGGGTACTTGGCGGCGAAGCATTGCAAGCAGAAGCACGAAACCGCGCTCAGGAAGAAGGACTAGAACATCTAGAAGAACTTTTCCTCAGTCTAGTCAGGCGTTCCCATCAGTCCAACCTGAGTTTTTTCGCTTTTACTGCTACACCGAAACACCAAACCCTGAAATTCTTTGGTCGTCAAGGAGAAGCTTTTCACCGCTACACCATGCGTCAAGCCATAGAAGAAGGCTTTATCATGGATGTCTTGCGGAATTACACTACTTATAAAGTCTACTTCAACTTAATCAAAGCCAGTAAAAACGACCCCAACGTAGAACGCAAAAATGCTGCTCGTTCCCTGGCTCGTTTCATGCGCCTACATCCCCATAATATTGCCCAGAAGACAGAAGTAATGGTGGAACACTTCAACACGTTTACTCGGCATAAAATTGGTGGTAGAGCTAAAGCAATGGTAGTAACTAGCTCTCGCATTGATGCAGTGCGCTACAAACAAGGTTTCGACAAATACATCAAAGAAAAAGGTTATCCTATCAAAACACTGGTTGCCTTTTCCGGCATAGTCGCAGACGACAAGATTAAAGACAGAACTTACACTGAAGAGGAGATGAATAAAGGCATTCGAGAGAAAGAATTGCCAGAACGATTTGCTACCAGTGAATTTCAGGTTTTACTCGTAGCCGAAAAATATCAAACTGGCTTTGACCAACCCTTGCTACACACCATGTATATTGACAGGAAATTAGGGGGAATTCAAGCAGTACAGACCCTTTCTCGCCTTAACCGCATTCACCCACTCAAAGAAGATACATTTATCCTAGATTTTATTAACGACAGAGAAGAAATTCGCCAAGCATTCCAGCAGTTTTATGAGGGGGCTGAATTAGGAGCAGAAGCAGATCCTCAACAACTTTACCAACTCCAAAGCGAACTTGAAGCTTTAGGAATATATCTGCATCAAGAAGTTGAAGGCTTTTGCGAAATCTACTTTAAACCGAAACAGCGTCAAAGTCCGGCTGATCATCAAGCAATGAATGCAGCACTAGACCCAGCCGTTGACCGCTTTCGTGCGTTCCTTAACGAAAAACCAGAGGAAGCTCAAGTTTGGCGTAAAAAACTCACAGCTTTTCGTAATCTTTACGCCTTCTTGAGTCAGGTTATACCCTACCAAGACTCCGATTTAGAACGCCTCTACATTTTTTTGCGTCACCTATCATCTAAACTGCCGCGTCGTCCACAGGAAGCACAGTATGATTTTGATAGCGAAGTCCAGCTAGAGTATTACCGCCTACAGAAAATTAGTGAAGGTTCAATAGAGTTAAGCAAAGGTAATGCCCGTCCACTCGATGGGCCGAAAGATGTTGGCACAGGTATTTTTCGAGGAGATACTGTTAAACTATCACAGCTAATCGACATCATCAATAATCGTTTTGGTACTGATTTCAACCAAGCAGATCAATTATTTTTTGATCAGATTGTGGAAACTGCTGCTAATTCTGATGAATTACAACAAGCAGCACGGGTTAACTCTGCTGATAAATTCGCCTTGCTTTTTAATCAGATGCTAGAGTCTCTTTTTGTTGAGCGAGTTGATCAAAATGAAGCGATTTTTGCACGTTACATGAATGACCGTGATTTTCGGAAGGTAGTGTCAGATTGGCTAGTTGGGGAGGTTTATAAGCGAATAACCAAGAGTGGACAAAGTAATCAATAGGAAAAATATTTTCTACTATATGAGTTAGTTCTCTTTATGGCGTTGATTAAGGAGAGCAAATATTGTCACAGAGATGTCTGTCTCTTTCGCTAACATTAGGATTAGTTTTCAGATATTCCCTAATCCAATTACAACCTTTTTTGAGTAAGTTATTTAATTTAACATCTGGGTCTAAGATTAAATCTTTAGGATCGATACGCCATAATTTTACTGTTTTATCAAAACTGGCAGAAGCAATTATTTGTCCATCAGGACTAAAACTTACTCCATAGACTGGATCACTATGTCCTTCTAGTGTTCTTAATAGTGTCCCATCTACACTCCATAATTTTACTGTTTTATCAAAACTGGCAGAAGCAATTATTTGTCCATCGGGACTAAAACTTACTCCATAGACTGGATCACTATGTCCTTCTAGTGTTCTTAATAGTGTCCCATCTACACTCCATAATTTTACTGTTTTATCAAAACTGGCAGAAGCAATTATTTGCCCATTAGGACTAAAACTTACTCCCCAAGCTTGATCGCTATGTCCTTCTAGGGTATTCAATAAGGTCCCATCTACACTCCATAATCTTACTGTTTTATCAACACTACCAGAAGCAATCATTTGTCCATCGGGGCTAAAACTCACTCCCCAGACCGCATCAGTATGTCTTTCTAAGGTTTTCAAGAGCATTCCATTTGAGTGCCATAATCTTACTGTTTTATCAACACTAGCAGAAGCAATCATTTGTCCATTAGGACTAAAACTTACTCCATAGACCCGATCAGTATGTCCTTCTAGAGTATTTAAGAGTTTCCCATCCACACCCCATAATTTGACAGTTTTGTCAAAACTAGCAGAAGCAATTATTGTTCCATCAGGACTAAAACTTACTCCATAGACTGGATTGCTATGTCCTTCTAGGGTATTTAAGAGTTTCCCATCCACACCCCATAATCTGACGGTTTTATCAAAACTAGCAGAAGCAATTATTTGTCCATCAGGACTAAAACTTGCTTCATAAACTGGATCATTATGTCCTTCTAGGGTACTCAATAGCGTCTTATCCAGACACCATAATCTAACAGTTTTATCAACACTAGCAGAAGCAATTATTTGTCCATCAGGGCTAAAACTTACTCCATAGACTGTTTCGTTATGTCCTTCTAGGGTGTTCAAGAGTTTCCCGTCCACACTCCATAATCTGATAGTTTTGTCAACACTAGTAGAAGCAATTATTTGTCCATCAGGGCTAAAACTTACTCCATAGACTCTATTAGTATGTCCTTTTAGAGTGTTTAAAAGTTTCCCATCCACACCCCATAATTTGACAGTTTTGTCAAAACTAGCAGAAGCAATTATTTGTCCATCAGGGCTAAAACTTACTCTCCAGACTTGCTCAGTATGTCCTTCTAGGGTGTTTAAAATTTTCCCATCCACACTCCATAATCTAACAGTTTTGTCATCACTAGCAGAAGCAATTATTTGTCCATCAGGGCTAAAACTTACTCCCCAGACTTGTTCACTATGTCCTTCTAGGATATTTAAGAGTTTCCCATCCACACTCCATAATTTGACAGTTTTGTCAATACTACCAGAAGCAATTATTTGTCCATCAGGACTAAAACTTATTCCATAGACCCGATCAGTATGTCCTTCTAGGGTGTTTAAAAGCTGACCATCTAAGTTCCATAATCTTACGGTTTTATCAGCACTAGCAGAAGCAATTATTTGTCCATTAGGACTAAAACTTACTCCCCAGACCTGATCAGTATGTCCTTCTAGGGTGTTTAAAATCTGACCATCTAAGTTCCAAAGTTTAATCGTGTGATCGTCACTGGCAGAAGCAATTATTTGTCCATCAGGGCTAAAATTAACACCAACTACTTCATTTATATGACTGACAAGTTGATTCCTTTCGCTAATCTCATAACTTCCTTGTTGTAGCCTTTCAATAACATTATTCTTTAATTCCTGTGAAGGCTCTTTAATATTGCGTAACTTGACACCTGCTTTAACAGCAATAACCAAGGAATTTAACTGTTGTTTTAACTGTAATTCCTTTTGAGATAAATTTAACAACTCTTGAATTCGTTCAATATCTTCCTGTTCTTGATACTGACGACTAGCTATAATAAATTCTATTTCTTTTTGGTTAGTAATATTTTCACTTTTTTGTTTTAACCATTCTTCAGCTTCTACCAGTAATGCTCCTCTTAACAAAGCACCACTATCTTGACCACTATTTTCCCAGATATCTTTTTCCGTGCGTAACCTATCTTGCCATTTTCTAAATTCCCGGTCTTCTTCCATCCAATTCCGCAAACGTTCCCAACCTCTAATTAAAGCTTCATGAACTACCTCTACAGTCGGTTTTTGTTTAGATTCATCGTAACCTGTAATTACTAACCGAGCTTCTAATTCGCGCTCTGAACTAGCTAATCTAGTTACTAATTTCCAGTTTTCTTCCCCAATTTCATCACGGGTAGCCAGACGACGGGTATTATCTGTATTTTCTCCAAAACGTACTAATTGAGTAAATATATGCTTGGCTTGCTTCTTCTCTTCTTCGTCTAACTTGTTGTAAACTTCTTCAGCATGATTAGCTAAGGCTTTCTCTACTCCCCCAATTTCATCATAGGCGGAAATTGTTAATTGACCATTACTACGCTTTTCCCATAGTTTTTCTAGGGTAAACTCTAGTAAAGGTAATTCACCCTGATTGTTCTTGATAGCATCCAGGATAATTTTCGTTAGTCCATATTGAATTTTTAATCCTGCTACCTTCGCAGGTTTTTCAATAGCCTCTTTTAACTCATCAATATTCATCCTTAGCAGATTTTCTGGCTTCCATTTTTGCAAAGCTTTCCCTAAAGCTGGATGGGATAGAGCATATCCATAAAAATCTGCTCTCAAAGTAATAACTAAAATAACATCAGGTATTCGTTTTTTACTTTCTATTTCGATTACTTCTAATAATTGATCTAGAAAAAGATTTCTTTCATCCTCAAAAGAAAGTGTGTAAAGTTCTTCAAATTGATCAATGACTATTAAAAACCGCTCTTTAGAAGAAAATTCTTGGAACTTAAATTCTAAAATATTTTTTAAAGTTAAATCTTCTTTTTTGAAATTCTCTACATATTTTTTAGCTTTGATTACTCGTTCTAACGTATGCATCTCTGGTTCAAATAATTCAAGTAATGCCTTAGCCAGTCCGTAAAAAGGACTATTAGTTGGTCTGAAAGTTGCTATATTCCATGTTCCTAGTTCCTCTAATGTAGGAATAAGCCCAGCAAAAATTACCGATGATTTACCAATTCCAGAATTACCAACAACTGCCACTAGCGGTTTTGCTTGTACCGCATTTACTAAAGTTTGAATAAAATTTTCACGCCCAAAGAAAAAAGGCGCATCCTCTTTTTTAAAAGCAAATAAGCCTTGATAGGGACATTTTTCGGAAAAAACATCATATATAAAGCTACTATCTCCTCCTTTTTTCCGCTGTTTTCCTTCTTCCCATGCCTTGTCAAATTCACGCTTGTTATCCTCTAGCACCGTACTCCACAGCCTTAGCTCAAATGGGTAGAGGTTTGCTTTCGATCCACGATTAACCTCTCGCAAATCTGTGAGAATATCAAGCGGCTCTCTTTTTGCAAGCCATGTGTTATATGCAGAGGAAAAGTGATCACCATTAAATTTTAGGTTGCCTAAAATTTGTTTCTGTTTTCCGATTACTTTAAGTAAGTCATTTTTATAAGCAGTTACAACGAGTGTGGGATGTCCATTTTTACGATCATCTCTCCAATTCTTCCGCACGATCTTTATTTGCCCCTGAGTTATATCTGCTTCAGGGTTTTCATGTGTCGTAAACAGTGCATACACAAAAGCCCATGCTCTTGTTTGAGTTTCTTCTCCGAGTGAATCCCCATCAGCCATGTATTTTAAATATCCATTAAATATCTAAATCTTTTTAAGATCATACACAAATGTCCCCATATCCCCATTACTGTCCCCATTGAAAAAGCTTATTCAGCAAGGTTTCTACGAATTTTAATATCCCTATTGCGGACGGCTATTTGTCCCGATTTATAACTATCTCATCGCAAAACACAACCCAGTGTTGAGCGACAACTTAAAACCGTCAAGGTGATTGAGCCAAGACAAAAAGCAAACACCTCTATTCACAAAACATTTGGAGCTAATATGCAACAATTACTTAAAAATCCCATCTTTGGAACTGTAACTTCTGCTGGGATCGCTTCTACGATTCTTCTAACAAGTGTTATTGCTGCCCAAGCACAAGCAAATACTCTTGGCAAATTTCCTTGGCAAGGAGGAGTTTCTGGTATATTGTCCCAGACATTGCACATCGATGGTTTAGGCAAGTCAGCATTTGATATTGAGCTTCCAGCAGGTACTCCAGTCCTCGCACCTGTTGATTCAAAAGTGGTCTGGTATTGTGTTGCAAAAGGGACTTCTAACCACTACGCAATTATGCTTGAACAAGCTAATCAACAACCTAATAATACTAAGCCCAGGCAATATACTTTGTTCCATGTTCAAGGGAACTCTAGAAATATCTATAACAATCGTCAGTTTCGTGCAGGTGAACAGATTGGTGTTGTTGCCGCTGACAAGCCTAATGATCCTAAGTGTGCAGTAAGCAAAGGGATTCACCTTCACCTTCACTTTGGCTTGCCTACCCAAAACGAAGTAGTGGATGGTGTAGGTTTTACTAAAACACTTCCCGCTTTATATACTAAGCTTACTTCTAGCAACAGTACAGTTACCCAACCACAAGCTACTACTTTCCAATCTCCTATTAGTCAGTTGAGCGTTTCTATAGCCTCTGTTGACTTAACCGTTCAAGCACAAAACCTGTCTGGCCGCACAGTTTATTGGCAAATGTATCGCGGTTCAGTTGGGAATTTACCCCCTAGAGTCTGGAGCGGACAACAGGTTGCAACCAGCAATTCGCTGACCTTGCGTGACCTTGATGGAACAGGAGATACCCTCAAAGGTGTTTATTACTATACCGTTGCTTCTTTATCACCGATTGCAGATGGAGAGGCAGCGAAAATGCGTACATCCTGTTTCGCTTCGTCGGGAGGTACTCAGTTATGCGATCGCGCAAGCCGTTAAGCCCTTGAAGTAAAAGCCGCAACGGAAGTTTTTGTTGCGGCTTTTACCTAATTTCTTTTCTTAACAGGTGCAACTATGAATAAAGATATCTTTGAAAAACTAGCATCAATGTTGGTGATTTATTTATGCTTTTTTGTGGGAATAGGTAAAGCGATCGCTGACTCTGGAACTAACTCTGCACCAACACTGACTGATAACTCCAACACCGAACCTCAAGATACAACTTCTATCCAGCAAAACGGAGTACAACTTAATGGTTTTAATGGTTTTAATGGTTTTTCTAATCCTCTCACACCCCCTTCGTGCAACAAGCAATTGTGTGGTTTTATAATGCTCAGAACTACACCCTACGGCAGCGAGAGTGGTGCTGGAATTGTTTTTCAATTAGGAGGGTCTTCTGAAGAAACAATAGCCGAATCTCAAAAACTTTTAGCCATTGCTCAGAAAGAAAAGCTCGATCAAGAGTCCACATTAATCTTGACTGAGAAACTGGCAGAAGCAATAGAAGCAAAGAAAATTGAAAGAGCCAAGCTTTATGCGATTAGTCTTGCTAAGAAATTAGGATACGCTGATTACCGCCAACTTATGAAGGATATAAGTACCCCATAAATTTAGATACTGATTCTTTGATAAGTAAGAACTTTAGTGCCAATTTCATGTAATTGATTCTTTACCATTATTTGGGATATTCCATCTGAAGGCAATGCTGAGCTTGCCTGCCGCAGGTCAGACTTTACTCCAAAGCATGAAAATTGGTGAGCCAGCGCGTAGATGCTCATAGTTTGTAAACTGTAGTAACCCAAATTTATAAGTTTTGTTTACTGCTGTAGCTATTATATGAGCAATGAGAGGAATAGAAAAACTAAAATGTATATTTATGTTGCAGACGTTGTTTCTGTTACCTGGAATAATGACAGAGCCGAGGCTTTAAGGCGTTTGCGTGGTAAAAAGTCCCGACAGCAACTGGTAGATGAGATTGCTGCTAAGGGTGGGGAATGCTCTCACCAAAACCTGAAAAAATTAGAGTACGCCGAATCCGAAAGTGTTTCTATTAAAGTATTAGAGGCTGTTTGCTTGGCTTTGGGTATTTCCTTAAAGGATTTTCTTAGCACGGTAGAAGTGACTGAATAAAGTTTTCCATACATATATTGATATTGGTTACTATAGTAGCTAAAATAAATCTAGAATTAAAAAGGCGATCGCCCTCCGCCAAGAGTAATGCGATCGCCTTTTATTCAACCCCATCAATGAGGTTACTTACATGATTGTACAAGATGAGTTTAGCGACTCAGCCTCGGCTCAATCAGAGTTTGAGAAGTATATTGACCAACTTACTGCTCCAGTAGCACTAGAAATTGAAATCGACTCGGTATCCGAGGTTTTTGGAGAACTTTACCGAGTCTGGAATGGTTCCCAACTTCTTGGTACTTTTTACCAAAATCTGGAGGGTAAGTGGGTAGCACAACCCTGTAATAGCGAAGACAGACAATTTTGTGATTCTGCTTTTGCAGCACAGGTAATCATCATCGCTGTTAATAGTTTACTAGTAGTAGACGTAGCTTAGAAGACTTTGTTCAATTATTTTTCCACTTAAGGACGTGGTTAAAACCACGTCTATTCCTAATTTTTACTCAATAGCAGCTTTTGTTCTTGTTGAGAAATTTCTCAATTTTTAATGTTTAACTACGATTTTGTAAGTTTTTTGAAACTGAAAAAATCTGTCAATTGTCTTTTTCTAAACTGAAGTATTATATATATCTAAATTCATGCTGTCTCTAGAAGAGTTTGAAGCTTTATGCTATCAACTCAAATTTTCTAATAGCACTTGCCAACTGATTGCCCACATTAGAGTATCAGAACCTTCTCGTGCAGTTCAAGGCAATTATGGTAACGTCTGTGGTAATTACTGTAGTGACAAGATGGGTAGAACAATTCAATTTGAGTCCCATCGAGGTGAATTAGGTCATATCATTGAAAATTTAGAACATGGCAAAGAAGTTTTAGAATATTATGACCAACCCCCAGCAATTGAACTAATTTACTTTAGCAAAACCGACAGAAAAGTTCGCACTCGTCATACACCTGACTTTTTTGTTATTGAAAACAACTGGATAGGTTGGGAAGAATTTAAACCTGAAGAAGAACTTCTTAAGCTAACAGAAGAACAACCTAATCGTTACATTCAAGATGAGGATGGAAATTGGCATTGTCCTCCAGGGGAGGAATATGCTCGAAAATACGGACTCAATTACCGTGTGAGAACCTCTGCCGAAATTAGTCCTATTCGGTTACGAAACTGGATTTGGCTAGAGCCATATTTTCAGCAAAAGCAGCAATTTTCTGAGAAATTTATTTTTCAGTCAATTCTTGATCAAGTCCAAACACAGCCAGGAATTACCTATAGTCAATTACTAATTTCCATCGATAGCACTAACCCCGATGATCTTAATTGGTTAATTGCCACAGAAAAAATTTTCATTAACTTTGACACTGCTACTCTAGCTGAACCTGATAAAGTTAGAGTTTTTTCTACTAAAGAACTCGCTCAGGCATATCAAGAAAATTCGTTAACTATTACCGCAAATACTGGGAAATTTGGCATTAATACTCTCAAAGTTGATGTAGGTAAATCTCTTTCCTGGGATGGTGAATACTGGGAAATTACTAATGCTGGTCAAGAGAGAGTGTACCTGAAACGATCTGACGGCAAAACTACAAGCTTACTCAACAAAGAATTTGATGAGTTGTTCTTGCAGGGACACATTACTACTTCAGAAGTTTCAGTTGAGTCGGATTCTCTAGCTGAAATTCAAGCAGTACTCAGTCGTGCTAGACCTAAAGATATTCAAACAGCCAATGAACGCTATGACCAAATCAAGCTCTATTTTGAAGATGATGCGCCACCTATTACCAAAGTCAACCGTTCTATCCGACGTTGGCGCGATCGCTATCGAGAAGCAGAAAAACTCTACGGTAAGGGAAATGGCTATCTGGGTCTTTTACCTCAACATCTTGATAAGGGACATCATCAAAAACTTGATGTAGCCCTAGTCGCTTTCATGAATGAGTTTATTGAAGAAAATTATTTTACTGCTACAAACCGACGCATTACTGCCGTCTATCGAGATTTTAAAGAAGCTTGCAAGAAACACAACCCACCATTTGAACCACCCTCAGATAAGACGTTCCGCCTTCAAATCAAACTCAAAAATAATTATCAACTTGTGAAAGCTCGTTATGGAAGCCGAGTTGCTAAACAGTCAAAACCTTTCCATAGTACCGAAGGAATACCACGTAATGGTGATTTGCCTTGGGAAAACGCTCATATTGACCATACTCCCCTGGATGTCGATTTAGTAAGTTCTCTAATTTCTTTAACTACTTGTAATATAAGTTCCGCAATTTCTCTTGATGAAATCAAGTTATTAGGTCGATGTTGGGCAACTTTCATGGTTGATGGCTACTGTAAGCGAATTCTTGCGGTTTACCTATCATTTGAAGAGCCTAGCTATCGAAGTTGTATGATGGTCATTCGCATTTGTGTCCAACATTTTAAACGTTTACCTCAAACAATAGTCACTGATAACGGTAGAGAATTTCATAGCATTTACTTCAAACAACTGTTGGCTTATTACAAATGTCATCACAAATATCGACCTCCCGGTGAACCTCGTTACGGTAATCCTGTCGAGCGAGTATTTGGAACAACTAACACTCTCTGGATACACGAACTTCAAGGCAATACCCAGATTCTGCAAAAACGTCGCCAAGTTACTAAAGCAGTGAATCCTAAAAATCAAGCAGTTTGGACAATTGGAGAATTATATCAAAGTCTTGAACATTGGTCTTATGAAATCTACGACAAACGTGAGCATTCTTCCCTTGGTCAAAGCCCTTACCAAGCTTATGAAATAGGTATTGCTCTGGGTGGAAGACGAGAAATGCGTCGTATTGACTATGACGCAACATTAGAAATTCTCACATTACCTTCACCAGAAAATGGAGATACTAGAGTTGTTCAACCAGGCAGGGGCATTAAGATTAACAATATTTATTACTGGTGTACGGAATTTCGCGATCCAGAAGTTGAAAAAACGTCTGTCGATGTAAAAATTAACCCTTTTAATGTAGGTATTGTCCAGGCTTATGTAAAAGGGTATTGGCGGGAATGTGTTTCTGATCACTATCAATACTTGCAAGGTCGAACTGAAAAAGAACTCAAAGTCATTAGTGCTGACTTGCGTCAACGGAAATCCGGTCATGCAAAGCGGGTTGAAATTTCAGATACAGACCTCATCAAGCACTTACAATCTGCCCAAGCTTTAGAAGGCGAATTACTTAAAAGTCGCTTGCAAGCCCTTGAAAACCGAATCGTACTTGACATTATAGAAGGTAAAAATTTATCTCATCCTCATAGGACAGTAACAATTGATATTGATGCTAAGACCGATGCGGAGGAATCAATACAAATTTCACATCTTGAAGAAGATGATCCTAATAATTTTGAATACTATGAGGATTTTTAGTTATGGAAAAATCTGGATTTCCTAAACATTTGCTAGAACAACCAGTTAAAGAAAGAACTGAGTATTTTACTAATTACACAATGGCGCATCCGCATTTAGTTAAAGCTTTTCAAACTTTAATGAGAGCTATTTACAAAGCTCCTGGAACATCGCTCATTTTCGTTGTTGGGGCTACAGGAGTTGGCAAAACTACCTTACTTCGTCGCTTGGTGCAGAAACTGAACGAAGCTGCTTTACCTCAATTAGAAATTCATAAAGGTAAAATTCCAGTTTTTGGTGTAGAAGCAAAATCTCCAGAGTTTAGTCAATTTGACTGGAAAGACTTTTATATTCGTCTTCTCAAAGCTGTCAATGAGCCTCTGATAGACAAGAAAATTACTTATGAAGATGAAAAAGTTAACGAGCGAGACTCTAAAGCTAAATGGAGACGTGCTGTAGAATCAGCATTGATTAATCGTAATCCTGACGCTTTTTATATTGATGAAGCTCATCATCTAGCATTATTATCAAGTGGGCAGAAATTAAAAGATCAACCTGAAGTCCTTAAATCGTTAGCTAATCTAGCAAATACTAAAATAATTCTAACTGGCACTTATGACCTTTTACCTTTAATCGATTTAGGAGATCAATTATGCAGAAGAACTAAAACAGTTCATTTCCAACGATATCATCCTGAATATTCTATAGACGAGAAATCCTTTAAAAATTTACTGAAAACTTTTGAACAACAACTTCCTTTATCAAATACTCCTGATTTAGAAAAGCATTGGGAGTTTCTTTATGAACGTAGTATAGGCTGTGTAGGAATGCTGAAAGACTGGCTTTCCGAAACCCTTGAATATGTTTTAGAGCAAGATGAACACGCTCGTACTATTACTTTAAAAGATTTACAACTCCACGCTCGCCCAGTGAGCCAGTGTCTAAAAATTATCAAAGCTGTTAAAGTAGGAGAGCAAAAATTGCAAGATTCCGAACAGGAAATTGATGAGCTACGCCGTGAACTAAGACTAATTCAAAACAGGGAGGAAACTAATTTAAATAAAGAATTTAATAATCAAAATAATCAAGTAGAAAAAACAAATAAAACAATTGGAAAACCAAAACCTATCAGATATAAAGTTGGGCAGGATTAAATGAATAAGAATAATTTAGCTCTTTATGATTCTTGGGATTTAACCATACCAGAAATTCCCGCTAGGAGTAAACTTTATAGCTTAGAACCTATAGGAGTTGCTACTCCATATACAGAGAGCTTAAGTAGCTATATTACTCGTCTAGCTTTTCATCATTGTGTCTCCCCACGGCAATTAATAATGGAAGAAATCGCTAGACAATTAAAAGGAGATGAGTTTGTCAAGGATTTTAAAGATAAGCCAATAAGTAAATTATTAGGTAATCGAAATAGTAGACCTAGTTTAAATGGCATGACTTTTATGACAATCAATATTCTAGAGGCTCTTGCACAACTTACTTTGAGAGAAGATATATACTATACAACATTTATTCCCTGGTCTGAAGTAATACATGAAAAAAGATTATGTCGCCAGTACCGAGCATGGTGTCCTGATTGCTTTAATGAATGGAGGCAAAATGCAACCACTATTTATGAACCTTTAATATGGTTTTTTGCAAATATTGATATTTGTTATATACACCAGCGAAGATTACTAGAAATATGCCCATATTGCAATCAATCATCATCAGTATTATTTAGCGATGTGTTTGTAGGTTATTGTCCAATATGTAAAAATTGGCTGGGGGAGTCTCCTCGAAATAGAAATCAATATCAAAGAGAATTAACCAAAGAATATTTAGATTATCAAAATTATATTATTTATAATATAGGTGAATTAATATCTATAGCTCCTTACCTTAAAACCTGGTTAATTTACGATGATGTTGATTTAAATGCTTTTAAATATATACTGGGAGTCAATTCAAATTTTCGTTTGCTAGACAATTTATCATCTGACTCAGATGGCAAAGAACTAATCAATATTTCGCTTTATATCTTTAGAAAATCAAGGAAAATAAAACTTGATAGGCTTTGTTCTTCTTGCTATAAAAATAAATTACCTATTTTAAAGTTTTTATTGAATATATGAATTAGCAAAAAAAGCGACTCTTAAATATTATTGATATTTTTAAATTAAAATTATAATAGTCTTATTTTAAAAGAAAAAATTAATATATTTTTTGCAAAATTGAAACAAAAATATATATGCTTTACGGTTCATGGATACTGAATTCATTAAACACCTTGCCTTCTAGTTATTTATATCATTTAAAACCTGTTGGTATGAAAACGCAATGGGTTGAAAGTTTAACTAGTTACATAGCTAGAATTGCTGCTGCCCATCATCTTTTTCCAGGTGTTTTGATGGAAGATATTATTGCTCCGCTTACTCATAAGAAATATAGCAGCGCTAACCTACACAAGATATATAGTCATACTGCTGCGCTGAATGGTACAGGAGTTATGGCTGAAGATTTAGTCAATGTTTTTGAACAATTAACTTTACAATCTAATCTGCGTTTTTTGACTTTGCTAGGACTATCAAATTTAGTACCTTCTATAAATTTACTACGTCGTAGTCGAGCATGGTGTCCTCATTGTTATCATGATTGGTTGCAATCTGGGACAATTATATATGAACCTTTACTTTGGTCACTCAACGAAGTTAAGTTATGTTCTGTGCATTCGTTTCCTTTACACCAACAATGTCCTCATTGTCATAAAGCAAATTATCCTCTAGCTTGGCGGTCACGTCCAGGGTATTGTTCAATTTGTGATAAATGGCTTGGTAGTTCTATTGAGATGAAAATTCAAAAAGATGAATTTATATCATTACAGGCTCAAGAATGGTATGTATGGATTAATAATTCTCTGGAAGATTTAATAGCTTGTCTCCCTTTAATAGAACTATCTTTATCACCACAGCGAATTAGACAATCATTAAAAACTTGTGTTGAGCAATTTACGCAAGGAAATATTGCTCAATTTGCTCGTCAAATACAAGTTCCAAAAAATAGTCTATGGTTATGGTGCCAAGGTCAAAATCTACCATCTATTCATGCTCTACTTAAGATTTGTTACTTTGTTAAAGTTTCATTAATTCAATTTTTGACGAATGAATTGTGTTTTGAGCATGAGCAACCTAACAACACAGCATTTAATCTTCCCCCAGTTCAGTCTCAAACAACTGCTAGAACTCAGTCTTTTAATTTTGATAAGGTTAAGCAAGATTTAGAAGCCATACTGGCTAATGATGAGTTTCCTCCGCCTTCAATGGAAGAGGTTGCTAGACGTTTAGGATGTCAAAGAAGAACTATATACAAAAATTTTAAGGAACTAAGTAATCAGATATCTGCTAGATATATTTGTTACCGCAAAGCAGCTTTTGAAAATGAAGTAGAGAAGTCCTGTCAGCAAGTACGGTGTGTTGCTCAGAGACTATGTGAGGAAGGATATTATCCTTCTGAGGTTCGGGTTGCTCAGCAGCTGGATCATCCTGGTTATTTAAGATATAAAAGAGTTCGAGAAACCTTAATGGAAGTTCAGCGTAATATTAGCCTGTGATGAACTTTCAGCTTTTAGACATTTTCCAGAGCTTTGGAAGGTAAAGTTGGACAACTTTATGTGGAAGGTAAAGTTGGACAACTTGTCCAATTTCTTCTTCAAGTCACAAAAGACACTAAAATAATAATTTAATGTACAAATGGAGCTAAGCGGATTCGAACCGCTGACCCCTTCAATGCCATTGAAGTGCTCTACCAACTGAGCTATAACCCCTTGAGATGCGTTATCTATTATGCCTAACTAGATGACGTTTGTCAATTAGAAAAATATGATTAATGTAAAGCATGATTGCTGGATTACAGAAATCAACACTCAGCAGTTTACTAAGATACTTGCAGCAAGTAGCTCATACAGTGCCCCATTAAGAAGTAGACTACTAACATAGCCGCAGCCGCCAGGGCAACTAAGGTACCAGCCAACATCAAAGAGAATTCTTTACTCTCAAAGGCTCTCTCCATTAGGTGCAGTGACCAAGCCACTAGCGCCACGTCAAATAGCAAAATAGGAATCAACATATTTATTAATATTTATTCATACTAGTTAATTTATATTAACACTGTTTTGGGGAAGCGTCTCTGACCTAGGATAGATGTGCATATAAGGATAAATCATAGTTTAGGTAAGCATTCTTACTGGAACAGAGCGATCGCGCAAATAATTTTTGATTTGTTCTACGCTCAATTGCCCATAATGTAAAAGAGATGCGAGCAATGCTGCTTCTGCTTTTCCTTGAGTCAGTGCAGCATGGATATGTTCGCAATTGCCAGCACCACCAGAAGCAATCACGGGAATTTGTACTGCATTAGCGATAGATTTTGTCAATTCCAAGTCGTAACCAGCTTGAGTACCATCAGCATCCATACTTGTCACCAGTAGTTCTCCAGCTCCACGCTTTTCGACTTCTTGTGCCCAAAGTAAGGCATCTTTACCTGTATTTTCCCTACCACCTCGCACATACACATCCCAACCTGGGTTTTCGGGGTCTAATCTGCGTCTGGCATCAATAGCAACAACTATGCACTGATTACCAAAGCGATCGCTTGCCCGATTAATCAAGTCTGGTTCGCGTACTGCCGCAGAATTAATACTAACCTTGTCTGCTCCAGCTCGTAACAAACCTTTAACATTTTCTAAGGATTGAATACCACCACCCACAGTCAACGGAATGAAGACCTGTTCAGCAGTTCGGTAAACCACATCAATAATCGTGTCTCGGTCTTCATGAGTCGCGGTAATATCCAGAAACACTAACTCATCAGCACCGGCATCATTGTAAACCTTTGCCAGTTCTACCGGATCGCCTGCATCTTGCAGGTTAACAAAGTTAACTCCTTTTACAACCCGTCCCGCCTTCACATCTAAGCACGGTAAGATTCTTTTAGATAACATAATATTTTTTTAACTCCTGGTAATTGTCCGGAATTTAAATTTTAAATGGGCGTGCGTGTTCTCTTGCGAAAATCTTTGTATGCCTTGTTTATGTCTAGTTTTGTAGCCCTTCGGGTGACGCTCCTATGTTGCTACCCTACGGGTACTCTTTGAGAACTCCTTCGGAGAACGCCAGTTCGACGGGATGGAAACCGACACCGCCGACTGGACTCACCAAAATGGCGCTTACACAGTCCCCAAGTTAAAGTTGATAGCTGAATTATGGCGATTATCTCCTCGAAAAAACAGCCCCAAGAACCTAATGGACAACCAAAAAAGCAGCAGGAGCCAGCGAAAGCTTCTGTAAGCGAAGAACTTCTGCAAGCCGAAGCTGCGATTGATGAACAAGGTAAGCAAGAAGAAAGTATTCGGCCGCAGCGCTTTGCCGATTACATTGGGCAGAAAGACTTAAAAGATGTGCTAGATATTGCCATCAAAGCTGCCAAGTCAAGAGGTGAAGTGCTGGATCATTTGCTACTATACGGGCCGCCGGGATTGGGTAAAACCACAATGGCAATGATTTTAGCATCGGAGATGGGGGTAAACTACAAAATTACAAGTGCGCCAGCACTAGAACGTCCACGGGATATTGTAGGGCTACTGGTGAACTTAAAGCCAGGGGATATTCTATTTGTGGATGAAATTCATCGCCTATCGCGGATGACTGAAGAAATTCTCTATCCCGCAATGGAAGATTATCGCCTAGATATTACCATTGGCAAAGGTTCCAGCGCTCGCATCCGCAGTTTACCTCTGGCAAAATTTACCCTAGTGGGAGCTACAACTCGTGTAGGTGCTTTAACTTCACCACTACGCGATCGCTTTGGCTTAGTCCAAAAACTGCGATTTTACGAAGTCCCGGAACTTAGCCAAATTGTACTGCGTACTGCCCAACTACTTCAAACCCCGATTACAGAAGATGGTGCCACAGAAATTGCCCGGCGATCGCGGGGAACACCACGCATAGCAAATAGATTACTTAAACGAGTACGTGATTATGCGGAAGTAAAAATATCAGGGGAAATTAATGAAAGTATTGCAGGGGAAGCATTGCAACTATTCCAAGTAGACCCATGTGGTTTAGATTGGACAGACCGCAAAATGTTGAGTGTAATAATTGAACAATTTAATGGCGGGCCTGTGGGATTAGAAACAATTGCCGCCGCCACAGGCGAAGATACCCAAACCATTGAAGAAGTGTATGAACCTTATCTAATGCAAATTGGCTATCTCAGCCGGACTCCCCGTGGTAGGGTGGCGACAACCGCAGCATATAAGCATTTAGGTTTCAAGCCACCTAATGAACAGATGTCTTTGCTGTAATGATTTTAGATAGAAGTCAAGGGCATTGGGCATTGGGCATTGCTCAAAAGGCAATAGGGAAGAGTGATTTGTCATTTCTCCCACCCTGTGGGTGATGCTCCTTCTCCCAAGGAAAGACGTTTCGTGTAGCTTGCTTCTCCGTAGAAGTACGTCGCTAACGCTGTAAGCGTTCTCGCAGAGTAGCCGCTATCGCGTCTACATCTTCCTTGTCCCACCCCTATGCCCCATGCCCTATGCCCCATGCCCCATTCGCATTAAATTATGATTCAGTTAATTAGTATTTTTCTCAGTCTGTTGCTTGTGTTTGGCTGGGGTACACCAGTCATGGCAGTATCCCAACCTCCTAGTGTGACTCAAGAGCAGTTACAACAAGGGGATGAGTTGGCGAATAAAGCTTTTGCGGCTACCAATCAGGGTGATTTTGTCACGGCTGAAATTTACTGGACGCAGATAATTGAGCAATTTCCCACCAATGCAGGTGCTTGGAGTAATCGTGGTAACTCTAGGGTAAGTCAGAACAAATTAGAAGCAGCACTGACAGATTACAACAAAGCTATAGAACTAGCCCCAAATGTCACCGATCCTTATTTGAATCGCGGCACAGCGTTGGAAGGTTTGGGCAAATGGGAAGATGCGATCGCAGATTATAATCATGTCCTAGAACTCGATCCCAAGGATGCAATGGCTTATAACAATCGCGGCAATGCCAAAGCAGGTCTGGGAGAATGGGAAGATGCGATCGCAGATTATAAAAAATCAGTCGAAATCGCCCCTAACTTTGCTTTTGCTCGCGCTAACTATGCCCTAGCGCTTTATGAAACCGGACAAATCGAGCCAGCTATTCGGGAAATGCGAAATATTGTCCGTAAATATCCTAAGTTTGCCGATATGCGTGCTGCACTCACAGCTGCTTATTGGGTGACTGGACAAAAAGGCGAAGCCGAGAGTAACTGGGTAGCAGCCGTTGGACTGGATAACCGCTACAAAGATATCAATTGGGTGACAAATACTCGCCGCTGGCCGCCTAGCATGGTAGCAGCCTTGGATAAGTTTTTGAAACTTCAATGATTTCTTGGGGAAGTATCCATACTTCCCAATTGAAGTAACCGCTTCTCTATGCCGAGATTACCCTGCAAGCCGCCAGTATGGATCAACAGTAGCCGACCTGGAGGAGAAAATCCCTGCTTGAGCAAATCCATCACTCCATAAAACATTTTGGCAGTGTATACATAATCTAAAGGTATGCCGTGTTCTTGGGTAAACTGCTGGCTAAATAGTAATAGTTCTTCGTTGACTTTGGCATAGCCACCCATGTGGTAATCACAAATTAGTTGCCAAGATGCGATCGCTTCATCAACAATTGGTAAACCAGAAGCGAGGTAATCCTTCAACCAACTATCTATTTCCGACGCGAGAAATGCCCTGTCTTTGAGAACCGGAAAGCCGATAGCGCGCTGGTTTTTGTGTAACGAAAGGATAATTCCGGCTAAGGTAGTACCTGTACCACAAGCCACACATACGATATCAAATGCTGCTGTGTTCAATATTTCCATGCAACCGCGTACACCGTTGAGATTGCTGCCACCTTCGGGAATGATAAATACCTCACCGAAGCGTTGCTGTAATTCCGCTTGTAATGCTGTAGTGTGTCGCTGTCGGTATTTCTCGCGGTCGAGGTAGAAAAGCTGCATCCCTTGTTGCACGGCAAAACTCAGTGTTGGGTTAAGAGGCAATCTCTCCTCTCCCCGAATCATCCCAATAGTGCGGAAGCCGAAAAGATTTCCGGCGGCGGCGGTGGCAAAGATATGGTTAGAATAAGCACCACCAAATGTCAGCAGCGTCGTGAAATTTCTCTGTTTAGCCTCCAAGATGTTGTACTTCAGCTTGAACCACTTATTGCCATTAACCCACGGGTGCATACAATCGAGGCGGAGGACAGATAATTCAACTCCAGCCTGTTGGGCAATAGCGCTATGGATAGGTTGTATGGTGGGAGGCTGAAAGGTTAATGGCATCGTAACTCACTACGAACCGATCGGGATGAATTTGATAGTTAACCCTTGCTTAATCTCTAGCTAAGAAATAGGCTAAGGACATAGAAAATTTATAAACTTACTTGATATCAAACAGTTTATGGCTAAACTTTTTGACTGTATCACAGAAGAACTACAAGAATTTATTGCTGCTCAACACCTTTTTTTTGTAGGTAGTGCGCCTTTAAGTCCTACAGGTCACGTTAATCTGTCTCCTAAAGGAATGGGAACTTTTCGCATTCTTTCTCCCAACCGAGTAGGTTACTTAGATTTAACAGGTAGTGGTAACGAAACCTCAGCCCATCTGCAAGAAAATGGACGCATTACCTTTCTGTTTTGTGCTTTTCAAGAACCTGCACGGATTTTGCGCCTTTATGGTAGAGGATACACCATTTTACCAGGTACTCCAGATTGGCACTCTGTTGAGTCTCTGTTTCCTTCCCTGCCTGGATCTCGTCAAATTATCATAGCTGATATTGAGCGGGTACAAACTTCTTGTGGCTTTGGTGTACCACTCTATGAATATCAAGGACAGCGTCAAACTTTAGTAAATTGGGCAACTAAAAAAGGCGAAGAGGGAGTTAGAGAATATCAACAGCAAAAAAATCTTGTGAGTATTGATGGTTTAGCAACTCCATTGAGTAACTTATCGGGGAATTGAAGAACAAGCTGGGAGATTTAGTCACTAAGTAGTTGGACAAAAATATTTACAGTTTGATGGTTTGGTGCTAAGGGCGAGATAGATAGCAGTGACAATCTGGCTTTTCAATAAATGTTTCAACCAGTGCGTTTAACGTCATCGCGGCTAGAAGCCCACCGCCGAGACTACCTTGAATTGTGATGTAAGGAATTTGTGTTGCCATCAGTCGTCGCTTTGCTGCTGGGGCATGGCTAAATCCGATTGGCATTCCAATTACAAGGGCGGGTTGAATTTGCTGTTGCTCAATCAACTTACAGGCAGTGAGGAGTACTGAAGGGGCATATCCAATTATAAGTACACAGCCTTGGGGAATTTGTTGCAATTGTTTCTGCCAAAGGTCACGATCCCAAAAGGCCTGTTCTGCCTCGCTTGCGCCTGTAATGTGAGGATCGTCAATCAGTGCTTCGATGCGGCATCCTAAATGGGCTAACCGAGTTTGATCGAGGGTGGCGGCTACGGCTGTCAAATCTGTTACTACCGAACACCCAACGTTGAGCGCATCCCGTGCAGCAGCGATCGCATCTGGACTCAATCGAACAAAATTGACTAAGCTCACATCTCCGCACGCCAACACGAGTTGATGCAACAGATGTACTGTGATTTCAGAATAACCAGACAAATCAGGAAGTAGACGCTGTAACGATTCCTGAAAAACTTCGGGGTGAGTTGTTGTCTCCGCATCTAGGTTCAGCCAAAGTTGATCTAACTTACCCAAACCCTCCTGAGCATCAACTTCCAATTGCTTGAGTTGTGCCAGTGCTTCGGCTTGCGTAATCTGACAATCGCGATCGCGTCCTAGTAATGCCTCCAATGCAGATGCAGTTTGGCGCAACCGAGTAATTTGTTGAATCACGGAATGATACTGCTGCTGCAATTGAGCCATCAATGTCGGAGTCGGATCAATCGTTTCCTCTGAATGACTCTCTAATAGCTGGTGAATATGCGACAACTGAAAACCTTGTTGTTTCAGGGCTACTAAGCGCTGCAATCGTTGCACATCCTGCTGAGTGTAAAGGCGATAGTTGCCTTCTGAGCGTTTTACAGGTGGTAGTAACCCCAAGGTGTGATAGTGCCGCACCATCCGTGGGGTTACACCGCCGCCAACTGCTTGGGTAAGTTCTTTAATCGTCAAGTGTTTAGTTTTCATATCTTCAGCTTACTCAAAACATTGACATTGACACTAATGTCAATGTTTAAGCTGGAAGGATATCGATTCGATGCTTGAAGACATGGTTTTTATTTCTCCTTCCCACCAAAGCTTTCCCAACCTCCTGAAGGAACACCCCGATGCAGTCGCGGCGATCGCTTGTGCGGTTTTGGTTTTCCTGGGCTGGCAAATGCTCAATCTCGGATGGCTGGGAATCGCCTTATTCATCCTCATGGCTGCTTATGTAGTTGGCGGGTTTGAGAGCGCCCGTGAAGGTTTCACAACTCTGTTTGCAGAAAAAGAACTGGATGTAGACTTGCTGATGATTGTGGCTGCTCTAGGGGCTGCAATTCTGGGACTATGGCGACGAGAATATTACATGATTGTGGATGGTGCCGTTTTAATCCTGATTTTTGCGATTAGTGGTGCGCTGGAAGGATATGCCATGCAGCGAACGGAACGGAGTATTCAGGGGTTGATGAGTTTAACCGCCGATACCGCAAGAGTGATACAGAACGGGCAAGAACGAACCGTACCAATTTCTGAACTCAAAATTGGCGATCGCGTGTTGGTCAAACCAGGAGAATTGGTGCCTACCGATGGTGTGGTAATCGAAGGGTTTAGTACCCTGAACCAGGCTTCGATTAATGGAGAATCGATTCCGGTTGAGAAAACAATTGGTGATGAAGTCTTTGCAGGGACGATTAATGGCAATGGGGCACTGCGGCTGAAAATTGACCAGCCCCCAGAAAGTAGTTTAATTGGGCGAGTCATTCGTCTCATCCAACAAGCCCAAACCGAAGCACCTCCCTCTCAGCAATTTATGGAACGATTTGAGCGCGGCTATGCCAAGGTGATTGTAATTGCAGGGATCTTACTAGGCACTTTGCCTCCGTTTGTGGTTGGCTGGAACTGGGAAGACACTATTTATCGAGCCTTGATTTTTCTGGTGGTTGCATCGCCTTGTGCATTAATGGCATCGATTATGCCAACTTTGCTATCGGGAATTGCTAATGGTGCGCGGCATGGAATTTTGTTCAAGAATGGAGCACAGTTAGAACAGATTGGGCAAGTCAGGGCGATCGCTTTTGATAAAACTGGAACGCTGACGACTGGTAAAGTTGAAGTTGTTAATGTCTTGGCAACCCAGCAATCTACCGAGCAACTGCTGCAAGTGGCGGCGGCATTAGAAAGTTTGTCCGAACACCCAATTGGGGAGGCGATTGTTCAGGCTGCTCGTCAACAGAATCTCCTACAGATAAAAGCTGTCAACGGTCAGGCGCAAGCAGGACTGGGAATTACTGGAGAAGTGAATTGTCAGGTAGCGGTTGTGGGAAAAGCTAGTTTTGTCCAGGCAAAAGTGGAGCATATTTCAAAAGCGCTGATTGAGCAAAGCCAGCAGTGGGAAGCAGAAGGGAAAACGGTGGTATGGGTTGCCTACGCAGGAAAAGTCCTTGGCATCATTGCCGTTGCCGATACAATACGACCAACAGCAGCGACAGCGATCGCTCGATTAAAACGACTGGGAATTGAGCGAATTGTCATGCTAAGTGGGGATAATTCACGCACTGCTCATAGTATTGCTCAACAGCTTGGGGTAGACCAAGTTCACGCAGAACTCTTACCAGAAGACAAAGTGGATGCAATTCGACAATTACAGAAGCAATACCAGACAGTAGCAATGGTTGGGGATGGTATCAATGACGCACCCGCCTTAGCTCAGGCATCAGTAGGAATTGCAATGGGAACCGCAGGCAGCGATGTGGCGCTAGAAACCGCAGATATTGTGTTAATGGCTGATCGCTTGGAGCGATTAGAACACGCAATTCGTCTGGGTCGCCGCGCTCAAGGCATTGTCAAGCAAAATATTGTGTTTGCCCTCAGTTTCGTAGTGATTTTGTTGATTTTCAATTTCGCGGGCAATATGACGCTACCATTTGGTGTTTTAGGACATGAAGGTTCGACAGTTATTGTGACCTTGAGTGGTTTGCGATTACTCAAAGATTAAAATGAATTGCTATACAACTCGTATTGAGGAAGAACTTCTGTCTCTTTTTTAGCTGCTTGTATCCACTCTTGCATTGCCGGAAGTTCTAAAATTTCCTCCACATATTTTTGAGAAAAATTATCTAATCGCACCTCGTAAGTGGCAAACCTTAAGACTACAGGAGCAAACATCGCATCGGCAATTGTGAACTTGCCAAATAACATATCACCATCTGCTGCAAATTTTTGACGGCATTCTTGCCAAATAGTTTTAATACGGTCAATATCTTTTTGCACCTCTACTGTTAGACCTTTACCTGGTAATTTAGCACGACAATTCATCGGCATATTCTGCCGAAGATTAAGAAATCCTGAGTGCATTTCTGCACTAATAGAACGAGCTAATGCCCTTGCAGTTTTATCTTCTGGCCAGAAATGCAGATGAGGAAATTCTTCAGCTAAGTATTCGCAAATAGCTAGAGAGTCCCAGATACTTTGATTATTGTGTAATAGAACTGGCACTTTTCCTGAAGGCGAATATTGCTGAAGTTTGGATTCAGTTTCTGGGGTGTAGAGAGGAATGCGAATTTCATCAAATTGCATTCCGAAATGCTTCAAAGTTATCCAAGGACGTAATGACCAAGATGAATAATTTTTATTACCAATTACTAAGGTAAGTTGCGTCATGTTGATTTTTAATGTCTGTAAAGCTGTTCAATCCACATAGATACATCGACTTCCGAACCGGAAGAGAAGGATTTTCCTGTTACAGGGTCGTAAGCTTGCCAATAGATATTACCGTGGCGGTCAACTTTTTGTATAACTTCTAATTCGTCAGAGGCTAGTAGTGTTTGAATTGCATTTTTCCAAAAACCATGCAAGGCTTGGCAGACAGAAGTGAAGATATTTCTGGTTCTAGAAGTTATTTCTATCTCTTCGGGTTGCAGACATCTAATTTCATTTCTCATAGGATTATCCCCGATAGATGCTTATTACATAAGAACTGTAACAACCCTTGAGCTAACAATCAAAACATGGCTTGTATGGTATCTATAAATGGCATTTATAGATATAAAAAACACGAATACAATCTTTTTGAGACAATTAAATCAGGATTTTTCTCACCCTATCTCAGCAATTGACCATGAAACTCTCCCAACTTCGAGCTGTAGTTGCAGTAGCAGATTGTGGTAACTTCAGTGAGGCAGCTTTAGAATTGCAACTTTCGCAACCAGCAATTAGTCATGCGATCGCCACCTTAGAAGAAGAATTGGGTGTACCTTTATTTGCTCGAGGTCGTCATGGTGCTGTCCTTACACCTGCTGGAGAGCGCATCTTATATCATGCCCGTCAGTCATTGCAACATCTAGAGATGATGCAACGGGAAGCAAATCTGCATAAAGGTTTACATGGTGGTCATGTACGAATTGCAGCTTTTCGCAGTGTTGCGACCCATTTGCTACCAAAAGCGATCGCGCAGTTTCACGATCAATTCCCAGAAGTAGCTGTAACTATCATAGAGTGCCTTTCTTACCTTGAGGTAGAACAATGTTTGCGCGAAGGGCGTGCCGATATTGGCATTACTTATCTACCTACCAGTGATGAGTTTGAGGTATGGGAAATTATCAGGGATGAATATGTAGCTTTGCTACCACCAAAAGCTAAAGTCAGCAATCCGACAATTACTTGGGAAGATATTGCTGTATATTCCCCAGTTTTGCTGTCTTGCTTACCCTGTGGACGCTCTCTACACAACCACCTGAAAAATGTAGCAAATTTTATGAATACTAATAGTGATATTCAAGAAGACTCTACTATTGTCAGCTTAGTCAATCAGGGGTTGAGAGCCGCGATTATTCCTCGCCTAGCAGCTGTGCCGATTCCACAAAATGTCCAGGTATATAGTTTACCAATACCGTTAGAAAGAGTGATGGGAGTTGCTGTCTTATCTAATGGACTCCATATTCCGGCTGTATTCACTTTTTTAGAAATGCTGAAGAAATTTGACTTTTATACTTTGGCTAAATGTACTTATTAACTAGGAAAATCTTAAAAGCTAATTAAGAAATGTCCTTTAGCTGCTGTCTAAGATGACGGATAGCTGCGCTGGTATTACGTTCATAGGCAATTTGGACACAGCGAGCGATCGCACTTTGCAAATCAAACTCTGGAAAATAGCGGCTTTTGGTTTGCAGTTGGTATTCGTCTCCTTGCAATTGATAAACCAATAAGCGCTGCTTTTTGAATAACCAAACTTCAGGAACGCGGTAGGGAAGATAATCTTGGACATCAGAATAACTGGTCACGTCAATTTCGATGACGAGATCCGGCGATGGATCTTGTTGCCAGTCGATCCGCTGTTTGCCGGAAACCGCTTGCCAATTGTCGATGTAGAAACAATAATCAGGCTCAATGCCGCTTTCTTCGGGCAGTTCCATCGTCACAGGTGTAAACGCATCGTATTCCCGTTCATCGCTATCCAGCAAGGTTTTAACAATGTCAGCAAGCAGGTTGGCATCTTGACCATGAATAGGCAAAGGTGACATCAGCAATACTTCTCCATCCCGGTATTTGATGCGCGGGATTGAGCCATCTCCTCGTTGTTGGCAGAGGATTTGATACTCTTGCCAGGTTGCAGGCAACCGCACTACAGATCCAGATGGTAATTGAATTTTTTCTAAGGAGACGAGGGCAAACATGGCTTAAACTCCTTGTTGTAGCGGCTTATTGCCATAATAACAAGACTGATGTGAGCAATATTGCCTAATGATGGTGCCACCTCTAGCTGTGCGATCGCAGGCATCAGGCAATTGTAATATTAATTTTTTCCCAGATTTTAGACTAAAGCAGATGCTATAACTATGCTTACATCTATCGCAAGTCATAGCTGGAGCGCATCAAGTTCAAGAGTTCCCAGTTGTGAGTACTGAGTGCTGAGAAAGAAAATAGGTCAATTACTCGCTACTCAGCCCTGTTTCGGTGAGTCAGAATTCTATGACACCAAATTTAAATTGTCCAAAATGAGGCTAGCTTAGTACAGCAAGCATAGAGTATTTATGTTCTCGTCTTGCCTTAAACTGACAAACTTAACCCAAAGGATGGGCGAGAAAGTAGACTTTTTGTAAACTAAGCTAAAACATTTGTTGTGTATAGCTTGTAATTCATAGTAGGCTGCTCATTTAACTAAGGTCATTAGAGGTTGCTATGAAACATAACTCTTGCTCCAATAAAGCTCACTAGAGTATGAATCACTTTAGAACCAAATTCTTCAAAGAGGATGTATCTTGAAATAATTAGATATTTTGTTCTTACTCCCCAGCCAACTTTGAAAGGGAGGAAGTACAGCCTTAAAATCTCCCTTTTTAGAGGACGATTTAGAGGAATCTCTAATAACTTGGTGTATCAGTAAAGACTTTTGAGACAGCCTCTGGAGATGGTAAATAATTCTGATTTACAACAGAGTCTATAGCTCAAGTAGGAAATTTGCCCAAAATTGGCAAGTTGATACACACTGATGCTATTTCATTTGCTTGAATAGCTATATTGATAGGACAGAAATTCACAACTCGTTATTATGGCTAGTAAGTTAATAGACGTTAGAGAGTATACAGTCAGGGCACACAAAAGAGAAATTCACACTCGAGTTTTTCACTTTATCTGCAAGCAGTGCAATGAGAGTACAAAACGCGAGACTTTTGGGCCTCGACCATTATATTGTGAGCAATGTCGCCCTCCCCAAGCGCCAAAAAAACCGCAGCAACCAGCGGCTAAAGCCAAGCCTAGACCAATGACATACAAAAGTAAATCTGATTTAGATTGATTAACACCTTATGACTGTAAAGGGACAATTAGAACCTCCACCTGACGCTTTCCTCTCTCCACTTTTGGAATTAAGAGACTACTATGCTCGCATTGTAGAAGAGTATGAACGCTTATATACACAGGCGCGATCGCATCTCAATCATGTAGAAGCTTTGTTGTCTAACTGGTCAACATCAGATCCTAACAATCAGATTGCCACACTTGATGTGACGGATGAAACATCTACTCTAAATACAGAGAAGAGATTATCGCCAGCTAGCATTTCTGACAACGATTCCAACTTGATAGAGTCAACTCAATTAGAACCTTCAGACTCTAGCAATGTGGAGCCAACAAATCTCAACAATGACCAACCTGTAAGTACAAATTCAACTAGCAACTCTTCCCCTGAACTTAAAGAGCAATCTATCAAGGGGCAAGACTATCCTATGCTACCTGAGTATCAACACTGTATCAATCGGATAGAAGCTATCAAAAAAGTCTTACAAGAACATAGTGGTACTGTATGCCATATAGATTTCATTGTGCGATCGCTATATGGTGATTTAGAGCCACATATCTTCAAAGTCGTTAAAGGTAGAGTCCAATCCTCACTTACACAGGGTAGAGGCAATAGTTGGTTTGGAATTCCTGACGAACCTGGTTGTTATACCTTGGATTTAAAGTTGCTCTCTTCAAGTAATAGCAATGGTTCTGTCAAAAATATCCAACAGAAAAAAAAGAAACCAGTAATCCTTCCCAAGACAAAAATAGTACCGATGCTCAAAGTATTTGAGGGTCAATTTTTGATTGATGCCATCACCTCTCTGTTAAAGCAAAATTCGGGAAAAATTTTCTCTGTTGCGGAAGTTATTGCTGGACTTTATGGAGAACTAGATGCTGATGAAATCCGAGAGATCAAAAGCAAGGTGCTAAATGAGTTATCACGAGGTTATCGCACAGGGCGATTCTCTAGAGTTCCTGAAAAAGTCGGATTGTATACCTGGGATGCAAAGTTAATGTCATAGAAAATCTCCGATTGCACCAACAATCCGTTTCAATGTAGGGTGGGCACTGCCCACTCTACTTGACAGTGACGATTAAATTCTGGCGCGGAGCGCAGGAGAGCGGAAAAGGGATTGAAATCCAGCTTGTCTTTCTGCAACTGATTCTGGGGCAGATTCCCAAAGGCTTTCATAGTAAAAGAAAGTTACGCCTAAACCCTTTTCTTGAGCAGCCCGTACTTGAGCTTGAATTTGTTGTATTGGTACGGGATTAGTTCGCAACCCTGCCATAATTCCCACACCAGTGGGAATCGATTTCTGCGATTCTATAATTTCTGGACGGGAAAGATTGCTAATAAAACCTTGAAGATTAGGACGATAAATTTGCACAATTAGCTCATCCACAATATCCAGCCGTATCCAGTTGAGCCAATCTTGTAGTTGAAACTTGTAAGCAAAGTCGTAGTAATTGGGAGAAACGGAGAAAACTGCCCGAGGTTTTTGAGCTTTCACAGCTTGGTTGAGTTTTACCATAAACGCTGTGATTTTGTCTGCCCGCCAGCGCATCCATGCTTGATCTTGAGGATTAGCTGGAGGTTTCTTCTTGGTTTCTTGAGTGTACAAAGCAACTGTGTATGGATCGTAGCCAAATTCAACTGGCAAACTCATGTGATCGTCAAACTGAATGCCATCAACATCGTATTGGGTGATGTTTTCTAGCACGAGACTAGTGATAAACTGCTGCACTTCTGGATGGAAAGGATTGAGCCACATTACCTCACCAGCAGCACTAATCGAAGTTTGACTACCATCCCGCTTTTTCGTAAACCAATTTGGATGCTCCATTACCAATTCTGATGATGGCGGAGCCATGAAGCCAAACTCAAACCAAGGTATGACAAGCAGCCCTTGACGATGGGATTGGTTGATTAAGTCTGCAAGAATATCATGTCCGTCTGAGCCTCGCAAAACAAAGGGTTGGATACCTGTACGCTTGGCCACGGCGCTGGGATACATTACATAACCAGAATTCCAGATTACAGGATAGATAGTGTTAAAGTTGAGCCGTCGCAGTTGAGTAACGGCCTCCTGTACTTTGGATCTTTCCTTGAGGATGTCAATATCGTTGTTAGTCATCCAAACCCCGCGAATTTCTTCACGAGGTAGCTGCGGAGTCTGAGCGATCGCAGGGGTAAGATTATCTACCAGTAATACCGTAATACACGATATCAAGACTAGTATCGGGAAAAATCGCTTGCGCAATGTCTGAGTAAAAGTTGCCGCGTGTCTAAGTCGCCAACTTTGAAAAGGAAAAATTAATTTCAAAATTAGTTTCATAGGTTTGAATGATGCGTTAGCTAACCACACGCGCCATTGGATGCTTTTTTTATTGAGTCTACTAGTCATATAGTCTACAAGCATTTATGCTTACTAGAGAATTAGTTAACTGGTAGTTATGCATTCCCCTGTGCATTGAAATCTTGACCTCAGACGAACTGAAGCAGACTCAGCAATCTAAAATCATTGACGTAGCTAATCGTCATTAGTGCCCAATGTATCTTTGTGTTCTCAGAGTAAAGACTTGATTAATTTGTAAAAAAACTACTTAGCTGGTACGTAAGCCAGAAAATTTAGGAAAATTTGTAGTGTTGGAGACATAATCTCATAAAACAGGGACACTTTGACATTAGAAAATCTTTTCGTGTCCTTCTGGGGCGATTCTGCGATCGCTCCCTATTCGTATAAATTCGCTCACATATTGAAATTAATTTTTATATATGCAGAATTAATCTGACATCTCAGCCAAAAAAACTTTAAATAATATTCATCCTCACAAGATTCTCAAAATTTTTGCGTAAATTGAATTTAAATCTACCTAAGGGAGGAACTTAATACATTAATCCCTACTCCTCAGCCTTGATTTTAAATACAGAGTCAGTTGATCTATATTACAAGTAAGTTAAACCACTCCGATTCATTGCTGTGTGTAGACTTCCTTTGCAACGAACTCAATCAAGCGATCGCTTCTGAACTAATAGTTCATATCATGTCTGTCTAATTTTTCTCCATAAAATTTCACTGCATCTGTGCATTTCCCCGTATTTGCCTCAGTCTTGACGACAAGTTTTCTAGTAGATGCGATATGAACCATGTAGTAATCGAGCCTACATGATTGTTCAAAATATTTTTACATCTGTGTTCTCATACGCAGGTGATGTTAACACAGGTAAACCAAAGCTTTCTTTTGAAGTAGTAAGGAAATGGCGATCGCATTTTCGATCTTGCTAGCTCGCTTTAATTTTTAGGTAGATTCCCGGAGGGAGCAATGGCTGATATTTTGCAAATAATTTTGCTCGTTGATGAGTCTTTAGAAGATCGAGAAACCTACCGACGCTATCTGCTGCGAGATCAGCAACGCACTTATAAGATTTTAGAAGCGGAGACTGGTAAACAGGCACTTTTATTGTGTCAGCAGCAATTGCCTGATGTAATTGTTATAGATTATTTGCTGCCAGATATGGATGGGCTGGAGTTTTTAAGTGATTTAAAGATTCAATTGGATTTAACAAACCTACCAGTCATCATGCTGACAGATCAGGGAAATGAACAGATAGCATTACAGGCCATGAAAAGCGGTGCAGCTGAGTATTTGATTAAAAAGAATATCACAGCAGTAAGTTTTCGCCTTGCAATTCAAAAAGTTTTAGAAAAAACGCGCCTGATTGAACAGCTAGAGAAGAGCGAAAAGCTTTATCGTAAATTAGTTGAGAGCCAAACCGATCTCATTATTCGCATGGATCTGAATGGTCGGTTGACCTTTGCCAATAAAGTTACAGGGGAAATCTTCGGCTTTAAACCAGATGAGTTTCGCGGTCAGCGGCTACTTCAGTTTGTTCATCCAGAAGATTTACCTGATGTCATGGCAAACATTCAAGCCTTGACATCGCCACCTTATCGCTTAACTACACGAGAGCAACGTGCATTCACAGTCAACGGTATCCGCTGGTTGCAGTGGGAGGTTGCTGCTATCCGCAATCAGGAAGGGAAAGTCATTGAGCTACAAGCAGTTGGTAGAGATGTTACTGAACGCAAACAAGCAGAACAGAAAATCCACGAACAAGCGGCCTTAATTGATATTTCGCCAGATGCAATTTTTGTCCGCAATTTGGAGCACGAAATCTTATTTTGGAGTAAAGGTGCTGAACGGTTGTATGGCTGGACAGCAGCAGAGATTCTTGCTAAAGACTGTCACGAATTTTTGTATCAACAAATATCATCGCAAATAGAAGAAGCTTTCAGAACTGTTGTTGAGCAAGGGGAATGGTGTGGCGATCTCAATAAAATTACGAAATCTGGGCAAGAACTAATTGTTTCTAGCCGCTGGACTCTCATGTACTCAGAAGACGGACAACCACAATCTATCCTCACCGTTGATACTGATATCACAGAGAAAAAATTACTGGAGCAACAGTTTCATCGCGCACAACGCTTAGAGAGTCTTGGCATTTTAGCCAGCGGTATTGCCCACGATTTAAATAATATTCTCTCGCCCGTTTTGACAGTTGCTCAACTGCTGCTATGTAAACTTCCCAATCTGGATGAGAAAAATCGCCAACTACTGAAAATTTTGGAAGATAACTCTAAACGTGGTGCTGAATTAGTCAAGCAAATTACATCTTTTGCCCGAGGATCGCAAGGTAAGCAGGTTCCTTTACAAATTAGACACCTGCTGAAGGAAATTGAGCAGATTGTCAGCAGTACATTTCCCAAATCAATTGAAGTCTGTACTAATATACCAACACAAAATCTTTTAACAATCTGGGCAGATCCAACTTACATACATCAGGTGTTGATGAATCTCTGTGTCAATGCTTATGATGCCATGCCTGATGGTGGTATCCTCAGCATTTCCGCCGCCAACTTTTTCGTTGATGAAGCTTATGCCAGAATGAATTTGGAAGCGAAAGTAGGCTCATATATTGTAATTACTGTCTCAGATACAGGATGTGGCATACCAAAAAATCTCTTGGAGCGAATTTTTGAACCTTTTTTTACAACCAAAGATTTGGGTAAAGGAACTGGATTAGGGCTTTCTACTGTTATCGGTATTGTCAAAAACCACGGTGGTTTTATGACAGTAGATAGCGAGGTAGGAAGAGGTAGTAAATTTAATATTTATTTGCCTGCTATTGAGCAATCGGCAACACAAGAAGCTGATTATTGCGATTTACCTAGAGGTAATGGTGAATTAGTTTTGGTTGTGGATGACGAAACATCAATTCAAGATGTAACTAAAACATTATTAGGAGACTACAATTACAAAGCAATCGCTGCTAGTAATGGAGTAGAAGCTATTTCTCTCTACACTAAGTATAAAGATGACATCAGCGTAGTTTTGATGGATATACAGATGCCGTCAATAGATGGTTTAATGGCGACCAGAGTCATACAACAAATAAATCCCTCCGTCAAAATTATTGCTATCAGTGGATTCACATCCAATTGCAAACTTTTAGAAGTTAATAGTATTGGTGTGCAAGCTTTTTTAATGAAACCCTATACTCTTAACAAATTACTAGAGACGATTCAAAGTGTTTTAAAAATGCCTAAATGATAATGTTTTTATATTTCCATGAATAAACTCACAAGTCAGTTGTGTGTTCTGGTTTCCAGAGTTGAGAGTACAAACGTAAACTCTAAATCATCTGGCAGAGAACAGAAGACTACCTTCAAAACAAAAATTACCTGTCTTTCCTTCTGCCCTCTGCCCTTCGGGTTCGCCACTTGACGGCAGTTGCTTCAAGTCGGCAGAGCCGCCCAACGCACTGCCTCCTTTATGCCGGGAAACCCGTCCACCGCAGTGGCTCACCATCTGCCTTGCTTCAGTAATTTATTGCAAACCTACCCAAATATTGCCTTCTTCCACACGGGTGGGGAAAACAGGTATTGCTTTTTCCTTAGAAATCATACCCATCACCTTGTTAATCCCAGGAGGAAAAGTAATCCATTCCGTAGGATTACCGCTAGAAAGGTCAAAGGCGCTACGGTGGAAAGGACAGACAATTGCTCCATCATCTGTAATTTTACCTTTCTGCAAAGGTAGCTTCATGTGAGGACAGGAATTCTCTAAGGCGTAAATTTGGTTGTTATGGCGAACTAGTAAGATAGCGCGTTTTTCTACTTTCACCACTTTGCGCTCATTCGGTGGTAGTTCATTTTCAGCAAGAACCTTAATCCAGTTCATAAATACCTCTCTTTACATCATCTACAGGGCGGCTACTTGATCGAAGAACTTGTAATTCTATGCTCTTATAGCCATCAAAAAGCTGATTAAGTCCATCATTTCACAAGTGTGTAGCAGTGTAGCTCGTGTCAGAAGGTAGTCGGGGGAAAAGGGAGTGTGGGAAGTGTGGGAAGTGTGGGGAGACATGGGACAAGGGGGATGAAGAACAGAAGACCAAATGACAAATGCCCCATGCCCAATTATTGAGATTTACTACAGTCAGTTGGCTTGTTCCAAGAATTTTGCCCTATCAAATTGGATTTATTCGCGGTGAGAACTACCTCTCCTTTGGGGTTTATCGCCCATGCTGTAGCTTCTACAATCTTTGTGGAATCAGGCTTAGTGGAATTTTGGTTGACAGTTGGTTGCGCAGAGGTTTGACGGACTCCATCTAAAGCAATCCAATCTGCTAGAACAGCTTCATTATTAAGCGTTTCTGTCGGGCTGGAAGGTATGCCACCACGTCCAGTTACACTAAAACTGCTTTTATTGTTAGTTGCGATCGCTCTACAAGTTTGAGCTACTTTTAAGTCTACTGGTTGAGTTGGTAAGTTGACTAAACCGCTATTTGGGTCAACATCCGGTGTATTGATAGTGACCACGCCGCTTAAAGTTGGGTTTGTCTGAGAAATTGCTGTGATGTCGTTACTAGGTAACAATTGCGGGTCTAGTTTAGTTGGGTTGTTGGTATTTAGAAGTGCCACTAAGTCTTCTCGACTGCGCTGTTCTAGCCCAAAAATTCCAAAAGCATTGATTGCAACTCTACCGCCGGCACCTGTGAAAGCGTTAGCTGTGATATCGCTATTTTCCTCAGGTACAGCTACGATAAAGCCATCAGGAGTATTAACGGTGATATTACCACCATTGCCAGCACCACCAGCAGTACCTGCTGTAGTTGAGATTTGACTATTATTGCGTAACAGGAGTAAATTCTGTGGTTGCAGAATAATATCGCCACCATTACCTGATATCGTTTTCGCAACTAATTCGCCTTGTCTATCCAAACGAATTTCACGGGCGTTAACTGCTAATGTACCTGCATTTCCCGAACCTAAGGCTTCTACTGTGACTCGCGCCCCATTTCGTACAATTAACTGTTCTGTAGTCACAAACAAGGAACCTGCATCTCCACTACCACGACTGCGAGCAAATAAGCCACTGGGGTCTTTATCAATTGGCGATCGCCCACTTAATTCGATAAACTCAGAAGCACGTACCGTCAAGTTTCCACCTTTGCCTTGACTATTCGTGCCTGTACCAGCTGTTACCACTCCTCCATCCTGGGCAATCAATTGTCTGGTGTCAACTTCCAAAGAACCTGCGTTTCCTAAATCTAGAGTCTGAGTAAACAAGCCGCTAGGGTAATCAAGAAAAGAAGCGCCACTTATTTTAATCAAGTCTGAGGCAGTTACTTTTAATGTTCCTCCGTTACCTCTACCCTGCCGTGCACTAGTTGCTATGTTAGCTCCACCTTCAATAATTAATTTTCCTGTTTCTATAGTCAACGGGCCTGCTGCGCCGTCGCCAAAGGTCTGAGTGAATAAACCACTGGGGAAACCAGCAACATCGGGTGTACCTTGAGGGATAGTTCCACTCACTTGCACAAAGTCAGTGGCTTTTACAGTTAAACTTCCTCCGGAACCTGTTGACTTGGGAACAGTACCAGCTTTGATTTGGGAACCGTCTTGAACAGTTAATTGCTCTGCTTGAACAAGAATACCTCTACCATTTTCACTACCTAGGGTATCGGCTTGGACTATAGAACCATCAGTAAGTTTAATTTGTCTACCTTGTAGTTGAATAAAACCACCGCCTGGCCCATCGGCTAAGATGACCACTAGATTTTTCAGTGATATATCTGCTGGTGTAATATTACTGGGAATAGTTAAAGGCTGGTTTTGGCTATCGAGGTTAATTCCTACTGTCCCTACTCCTGAGATTCCAGCGACAGCGATTTGTCCGCTTAAAGCTTTGAGAGTTCGACGGTTCTCTTCTAATTTACCGTTCCCATTCAGGTTAATGTTACCGCCTACTAGAGCTAAAGTCTTACCAGGGGTGACTTCTAAAGCTCCGTAATGATTAATCTCTCCCCCAGCCCGATCGAATTGCAACCCAATTGGTGTAGTGACTGTTAGTAGAGGTGTGGTTTGGGGAGTAGTGGCGCTAAAATTTGTGCCATCAGCAAATTGGATGCTGTTTGCTGTACTAGCGACAAATGAACCACCAATATCGAGTGTGGCATTTGCGCCAAAAAATACACCATTGGGGTTAATCAAAAATAAGTTGGCATTAGAACCAAGAGTAGCAAGTTTGCCCAAAATCTCAGAATGGTTATTACCAGTAACCCGCACTAAAATATTTTGAATACTACTGTTAGGACTTAAGAAAACTGCTGAACGTCCTTCACTAACGTTAAATTCTAATAAACTGTGGAACAGATTGTTACTGCGAGTTGCTCCGCCTGCGATCGCTTCCGTAGCCCCACCAAGGTAGTTTTGGATAACTTGAGTTCTCTCATTGCCGAGACTATCATCGGGAGTAATGGCACTCTGGGCAAATGCCGGATTTGTCATCAAAAACCCAATGCCAAAGGTCAACCCCCCAACATTTGTTAAGCCCAGTTGCCAAGCACAACCTTTGCTAATTTGAGCCATCTCCAGAATTTGCCTCTGCTCAAGAACGACCAAAAAAAACGCTATTACTAGCGTCTGGTAAGGCTTTCGCAATCTATTGTACCTGGTAGTTGACCCTGATTGAAGTTAGATGAGTATTTACTCTGACGCTGAAGATTCTTCAGTCTCGCTAGGCTGAGATGTTTCTGTTTCGCTAGGCTCAGACACTTCTTCAGTTTGGGTAGTTTTCGATGGTGGATCTAGGTCAGGTAATAAAGGTTTGGGATTGGGTGGAGTATAAGTACTTTTGACTAAGGTGCGTGGGCGCTCTAATGTGTGCAGCATCTGCAAATTTACCTCTGGGAAAAGATGAAACTATAACGTTGGGGACTTTGTTGATGTATATTCAATGTCTCCGCATATATATCGATCTCTTCTCTAGTTTTTATGCAGTACGCTAAATTTGTTACAAAACTTCAAGTAAACTGGGAACTGTTAATTGAGTAAGCTCTGTGGGAATTATGGATACACGACTTTCACAAGTCTTATCAATCTAGAGGTCATATCTGCGAAGTTTGTTTAGATTTAAAGCAGCTTGTCGTTAGACATTGCACTTGAGCTACTAATACCCATAATGTTTTTATCTATACTTAAATGAATCTTAAGACTACTATTTGATTTTTGTAAATTACTCCGTATAAATCGAATTCCCTTGTTTTTCTTTTTTCCTGTTCTCTGTGCTTACGAGTAAGTTTATGAATCAAATCGGATTGCTATATCAGGAGAATCTCTTTACAGTTAGCCTGAATTAGGGTATTCCTTGATTGTCGTTAAATTTCGGAGAACGAAGATGACCGACAAAATTGACTGAAATTTTGCTAATTACCAACCCTTTAGCAGATCGGAAGAGGCATACAACCGTGGAAATAACTTTACAGCAGCAGAGTTGGAATCATAAATTATTAATTTCACCCAGTTTTCTACAGGATGACGCTAGCTCAACAACAGATTAAACTGTGGATAATGTCTAGAGATTGTTGCAGATAGCAACAGTTAAATAACATTTCTAAAATATAACCACTATATATAAAGCTCATTATGTCATCGCATCAACCTAGTATTGATGAGACTGCCGATTTAATTATTGGGGTTCGCAATCCAGAAAATGGCTATTCACAAGAGAATGTTGCTCCTGTAGGTGCGCTGGCAAAAAGACAAGGCACTATTTCTTCTTTTCTGGCTCCCTTAACTCAGGAAACTTTTAAACAAGTTGTTAAAGAAGTCGAACAGAAATTACAGATTGTTCATCAAACTTTGTCAAGACTAGATTCTCATGGGTTTGACACAATCCTCGAAGAAATGTTGCATTCGATTACTTTAAAAACAGGAGAATTACTAGGTGCAGACCGCACTACAATCTTTTTATTGGATGAAGAAAAGCAACAACTATGGTCAATTTTAGCTGAGGGGGAAGGCGATCGCTCTTTAGAAATTCGCATTCCCGCAGATAAAGGAATTGCTGGGGAAGTTGCAACTTTCAAAAAAGTCATCAATATTCCTTATGATTTTTATCAAGACCCCCGTTCTGTCTTTGCGCGGGAACAAGAAAAAATTACTGGCTACCGTACATATACAATGCTGGCTTTGCCATTGTTGAATGAACAAGGACAATTAGTGGCGGTAGTACAATTACTGAATAAATTAAAACCTATACATACTCTAGATGCACCAATTGCAGACCGAATTGATACCAAAGGCTTTACTCACGCGGACGAAGAATTATTTCAAGAATTTGCACCATCAATTCGCTTAATTTTAGAATCATCGCGCTCTTTTTACGTAGCAACCCAGAAACAAAGAGCAGCCGCAGCATTAATGAAAGCGATTAAGTCGCTGTCGCAAAGCAATCTTGACTTAGAAGATACCCTAAAAAGGGTAATGGCAGAAGCCAAAGAACTCATGAATGCCGATCGCAGTACCTTATGGTTAATAGATCGCGATCGCCAAGATTTATGGACAAAGATTACTCAAGATGATGGTACAACAAAAGAATTGCGAGTTCCCATAGGTAAAGGCTTTGCGGGCATAGTAGCTGCATCGGGTAAAAAACTCAATATTCCTTTTGACTTGTATGACCATCCAGATTCGGAGACAGCTAAAAAAATTGACCAAGAAACGAGCTTTCGTACCTGTAGCTTACTTTGTATGCCAGTGTTTAATGCCGATCGGCAATTAATTGGCGTTACCCAGTTAGTCAATAAAAAAAAATCAGGGGATTTTCCACCTTACGATCATTCTCTTTGGCCAAAAGCTCCGGAATGCTTCCAAGCAAGTTTCGATCATAACGATGAAGAGTTTATGGAAGCTTTTAATATTCAAGCAGGAGTAGCGCTGCAAAATGCTCAGTTATTTGCCACAGTTAAGCAACAAGAACAAATGCAGCGCGATATTTTGCGCAGCCTTTCTAATGGTGTAATTTCTACTGATAAAGCTGGGTTAATTATTGCGGCAAACGAAAGTGCTAAACGCTTGTTAGATTTAAAAGAACAAGACCGATTGGAAGGTCTATCTATTCAAGATGTCATCACTATTAAAGAAGGTAATTTTAGTAAATGGTGTGAGAATGCTTTAAATGCGGCAGATTTTAAACACCGACAGCAATATTACCCAGATCGCACTCTTTTAACTCCTGGCACAGAACAGCACAGTATAAATTTGTCGATTAATACAATTGCTGATGCTAGCGATCAAAAACAAGTCAGTGGCGCATTAGTTGTCATGGAAGACATCAGCGATGAAAAGCGCCTAAAAAGTACCATGTATCGCTACATGACCCAAGAATTAGCAGAAGAATTACTGAAGTTAGATGATGCTAAATTAGGAGGCGATCGCAAAGAAGTTTCGATTCTATTTTCTGATATTCGTGGCTACACAACTTTAACCGAAAATCTAGAAGCTGAAGAAGTTGTGAGTATGCTCAATGAATATTTTGAATCAATGGTAGAGGCAGTTTTTAAACATAAAGGTACTCTGGATAAATATATTGGCGATGCCATCATGGCTGTGTTTGGTTCTCCTTTACCATTAGAAGAACACGCTTGGATGGCAGTGCAAACAGCTTTAGAAATGCGCCATAGATTGCACGATTTTAATCAACGTCGCTACCTTAGCAATAAGCCAAGAATTAACATTGGTATCGGGATTAATTCTGATACTGTGATCAGCGGTAATATTGGCTCCAGTAAAAGAATGGAATTTACAGCCATCGGTGATGGTGTTAACCTCGGCTCTCGCCTAGAAAGTGTCAGCAAACAATATGGTTGTGACATTATTATTAGCGATAACACTTATAAACCTTGCCGTAATAATATTTGGGCAAGGGAATTAGATTATATTCGTGTTAAAGGTAGAAATGAGCCAGTAGCTATTTATGAACTCTTAAGTTTGCGTTCCGATCCCATTAGTAGCCAAAAACTAGAAGTGATTGAGCGCTATCACAAAGGACGCGAGTATTATATAAATCGCCAATTTAGCTTGGCTCAAGCCGAGTTTGCTAAAGTTCTAGACATTGATAGTTATGACAAATCTGCTATTTTGCATCTGCGCCGTTGTCAACATTGGATAGAATCACCCCCATCAGATGCAGATTGGGATGAAGGTGTTTGGACTTTTAAAGAGAAGTAATGTCAATTCAAAATTCAAAATTCAAAATTAAGAGATTTAATGAAAGTACATTCCAGCTTCTAATGACAAATTACAATCACCACCCAAAAGGTGAAAATATAGAGTGACCGTGGCTGTAAAAACTTAGTCGCCCAAAGCCTAGAAATTGTCCGTGAGATTTTTCACCTGCGGGAAAAGCTGTGACGCCAAATAAATAAACACCCGCAACGCTGGGATTTTGCCAAGGTTGAAGGGCAATTGTAATGGTTGTTCCCGGAGATACTGGTGGATCGAATCTTAGTGATGTGGTTTGAGTTTTGCGATCGCTAGTTGCATCTTTTAATGCTAGCTTCTGTTTTGCATGGGAGCTATTCTCTGCAAAAGCAACAGTGTTTTTCAGGTCGAAGCGAATGTAATCTACTCCCTCACGCTGGTTAATTGTAACTCTTTGCAGTGGTTCGCCGGCATTCTCTGGCAGGCTAAGAGTAAAGTAGTAGGTTGCACCCCAGACATAAACTTCGTTAAAGGTAGTAGTTGCACTAACCAAGCGCGGCGGTGCGGCAAAATATACTGTGCCATCTTGCAACTGAATTGCTGGACTCGATTGTGAAGTATATCCTGCAATTCCAGTTACGGTTGCGATCGCTATGCTCAATATCACTGCAACGCGCATTGCTCTACCCATATAAAGCGCCTATTATTCACAATAACGCATCGCAGGGCAGAGGAATAAATAACTAATGACAAAGCGCAAAGTCGAGCCAGTCGTGTGGTGTTAGCGTAGCGGTAGCGACGTAGGAGCGTCGGCAGCGCGGTCTTGGGGGTTCTCCCCCAATCCCCACTTCGTGGGGGCCCCGAGTCCCCTATGAGTGACTGCCGAAAGGGTCTCCCGACTTGAACGAACTGGCGTTGAGTACCGGCTTCCGGCGAACAGAACTTTGTAAGAGAGGACAAAGAACAAATTAGCATTGCCTATTGCTTGTTCCCTTTCATCTATGAGTCTTATAGTAATGTTTGTAGCCTTTGTACTTAGTCTTATCTCCATTAGCAACAATACCTAAGACATTGACTGGAGAAATTTTGAGGCTATCTTGAGCTTGCATCAACCCGGATTTATCTGTCTTATCTAACCTCACGACTAGCACAACACCATCAGTGTAGGGTGCTAGCATTCTGGCATCAACTAATCCGACTATCGGTGGAACATCATAAATTACTAAGTCAAAGGTTCTATGGAAATATCCCATTAGTTGCTTCATCTTTTCTGACGATAGCAGCCTTGCCGGATCGGGTGGTATGGGGCCTGAAGTCACCACAGATAAATTGTTCATCTCAGGCATTTGCCGGATTACTTGCCCTGCTGGTATGTTTGTCGAAATTAAACTACTTAACCCCCACAAGTTATTTAAATCAGCTAGATGGTGAACTTGGGGTCTGCGTAAATCAGCATCCACAAGCAGTACTCGTTTACCCATTGCGGCTGCTATCTGCGCTAGCTGGAAGGAAACAGTGGACTTACCATCTCCTGGTAGTGCTGAACTAATAATTAAGGAATGAATTGGTTGATCGGAATTGAGTAGTTGAATATTTGAATACAGAACTTGTAAGGCTTCCCAGAATTTACCTTGACCGTAATAGCGATCGCTTGCGGAGTTTTGCTGTAAAATATTAGACACTTTAGAAAATCTTCGAGAAAAACTAAAGGGAATTTTTTCTGAAAGACTGCTACGTTCTAGATTGTGGTAAATAGTATTTTGAACTTTCTTCTCGAACGGTAAAATTCCTAACAAAGGTAGTTTAATATTTTCCTTTAAATCCCCAACATTATGGTAGGTATTGTCTACTTTTTCTACGAGTAAGCTGATGCCAAAACCTAACAGTAAACTAGCTATAACTCCTATAGTTAAACTACGTTGAATATTAGGAGATATCGGGTCTTCTGGTTCAGGTGCTTCTTGAATTAACTCCCAAGGAAGTTCTGTTTGAGCCACCTGAATTTGTAGAGTTTCCCGAGTGACCACAAAGCGATTTAAGCTCTCAGTTGCGATTTGTAAATCTCGCTGAAGTTCAGTATATTTTCTTGATAAAACTGGTAAAAGTTTAACTTCATTGTCAAGTTTAACTTCCGCTTTTTTTAGTTCTTGACTTTGAAGTTCCAAACTTTGAATTTGCGTTACTAACTCAGCATTCTTTACTCCAAGAAAACGCCGTGCTTCTTGTTGAATTAATGGTAATAGATTGTCTCTTTTTTGTCTTAAGACTTGTAGTGGTGGGCTGTCTTCTTGAAAGCGAGCTAATTCACCAGAAATTTGTGCTTCTAATTGACGCATCTGTACAAATAATTGCTGATATACAGGTGCATTATTGAGTGCAGACAATTCTCCTTCTTGTCCTTTTAAACTATCAAAATTAGCACGATACTCTGCTAATTTCTGATCAATTGCTAGTCTTTGACTACTCAATATATTTACTTGAGATGCAACTTGTGAAGCTTGAGCATCTGGACTAATAAAGTCGTATCTTTGGCGGAAAAGTTGTAATTCTTTTTGCAGCTGATCTACGCGGTTTTTTATGCTTGGTAACTGCTTATCAACAAACTGAACTCCTTGTCTTAACTTAGTTTGCCGCTTTTCCAGACTGTAGTTTAAGTAAGATTTAGCAATTACATCTAATACTAATTTTATCTTGGTAACATCGTTACTGCGATAGCTAACTTCTATAATTTTAGTTGCACCTAAACGGCGAATAGTTAAAGATTTTAGTAGAGATTCATAGCTAAGTTCTGGATAGTAATATCGAATCTGTTTGACAATTCCTGCCATTAGCTCAGGACTTTTGAGAACTTGAATTTGACTTTCGTAATCTAAATTCCCTGCCTTGTCCGAGCCGCTAGGATCTAACGTGAGTTGTGCTAAAGATTTTTCTTCATTTACAGGTTCTACTAAAAGTCTAAAATTGCTTTCATAGACTGGTTTCTGATTTAGTGTGGAGTAAGATACACCACTCATCACCACAGTGGCTACTCCCGCAATAATTAATGCTCGCCGCTGTATAAGACCCAGGAATTGCCGCAAATCCCAATCATTATTTTCCTTTTCAAACCATGAAGGAAGTTGAGATGAAAGTACTGGATAGGCAGAACTTCCATTCCGTTCGTAACTTGAGGTTTTAGTAAAATGATTCTCCATCATTACTTCTTATTGTGTAATCAGATAGTTAAAAGTTTTCATTACAGCCTTCAGCAAGCCAAGGCACACTATCGTAATTCTAATTAAGGGGTTGAATTGAAAAAGTCAATACTACTTTTTGAGTATAAATATATTTGCTTTTCCTCAGAGACTTCCAAAAGATTAAGAATTTATCTAGCTGTTTTAGATTAGCAAAAACTAGTCAATGTTTTAGGCGATGATAACCATCAGTATTTATACTCTTGTTATATGTTAGCTTTAATCAAGTGCCATGTAGGAGTGATTGAGTCCGTCTTATACGGATATCGCTACTACTTTAGTCAATTGCATTGAGTTAGAGTATTGTTGTTTTTACTTAGCTTAACAATAAGCATTGTATTAACCTGAACAGTAGTATACTTGCGCAAGTATATTCTGGCTTCTCTCAGTAAGCCTGAGTATGTTTGAGAAACAAAAGTATAAAAGATGTTACAGTATGAATTGTCAAGCTTTGTTAAATGCAAAGTGCTTACCGATATCCCACCTTGCACTTCCATGTAGCGACTTAGAGTCTCAGTCTACTCAGTCTGCTTTAGAGAACTTTAGGCTATTAGCCTGGGAATTCCATTCCGAAGAGGGTTACAAAAGTGGGTAACAACAAAAGTTTATCAGGGGTTGGGGAATGAATGTCATCGGGAAATGCTTACCAGTTCTTGCTTTTATTGATTTTTCTTTGGAGATTTTGATTGAGATTGAGATTCGTTAGTTCTAGAAATATTTCATCGCTATGTTAATGCTCGCTAGGTTGGTAGATAGCCTACTGCATTTTTGCTAATAATGATATGACGCAAATATTAAGTTTTGTTGGGTAATGATTTTCTAGCAGGAACAGTAGTATGTAAGCAGCTTACGGCTGGATAATGGGAAAGCGTTATCCCTAACCGAGTCATAAGTTATCTTACCTATGAATCAAAAATTTAGATTAGTTATTATTCAGGTATTTAATTAGTTAATTTTTGACTGTCTGGAAAACTTTTGCTATTCTGTCGGCAAAGTTATATCAGCTTTATATGCACGAATTATGCCTGAATCTAAAATCTTCTCTCTAAATTATTGTCTATTTGCTACAACACTTGAATTTGGTTAAGCTCACATCTACCCACGCTTGTTAGGTGCAGAGACTTTTTCATCTGCTATAGTCTTTTGTTGACGACTGATATACATTAGCCAACATGAAGCCATAACAAAATCAATGTATTTTTGATTTAATTATTGACGATAAAAATAAATATGGTATAGTATTAGACTTAGGAAAATACGTATACGAAAGCCAGCAGAGCATTACTTTAGCTAACGCAAAATGCTTATTTTCGGGTCTTTAAGGGGTTGAAGACGCGATTAAAGAGGGATAATGCTTCTCAAAACAAGCGGTATCTAAAGCATGATTTAATACGTTAAGCAAAAAAAATTGCAATAGTTACTCTGGCAAGAATTCAAAAATTTCCTCTCAATTTCGGTAAATTTTGAATCTGTTACTAATGTAAATATTGGGCTTTGTCTTTGATTAAAGCAATATTTATCAATTAATTGCTGAAGCTTGAAGTAGGTTTACTTCTCTCAAAAGAAGATATATAAATCAGTATTTTCTACAGAATTTAACAAAAAATAATATTGTTTTTTCAAAAAAAACTTGCTTTTTCACTAATTTACTTAAACATCGACTATAAAGGAACTGAGCAGCAAATATTGGGCAGTAAAGCCGATTTTAGCTCAATAGCTGTCAAGTTTATCTCTAAGCCTAAAAATCATTTTGAAGGACGATATAGCCAATGACATTCAGTGAGTGGCTGAAAAAATCGTTGCTAACCAAATCAACTACCAAAATTTCTCAGAATCAGCAATTTATTAAAGCTGATAGAGATTTTTTGCCAAGTGAGAAAGTTAACTTCGACAATGGAAAACAACATAATAGGAAGAATTTTTCCACATTTGTATTTCCTTCCATAGTTTCGCATCAATCTTTAGGAGTGAATGAAACTTGGTACGGTCAATCGCTGAACTTATCTGTGATCACTGAGTTTTTTCCCCCAGATTATGCTGCTACGGGACAGTTAATTGAAGAACTGGTGAGACAGTTAAGTAAACAAGGTGTAAACATTGAAGTGTTTACAGGTCAACCAGGATATGCCTTTGGGACTTCTACTGCTCCCGCAGTAGAACAAGTAGGTCGAGTCAGAATTCAGCGATCGCGCACTGCTCAACTTTGGTCGCGACGGGTTCGTGGTAAAGCTATCAATGGGGTCTTGTTTACCTTGCGTGCAGTGCTGCATTTAGCCAGATGTTGCCGTCGCCACGATGTATTTTTACTGACCTCAGCGCCGCCATTCTTGCCAATTATTGGATATCTAGCTCACCTGTGTTTTGGTCTTTCTTACGTTTGTTTAATTTATGACATCTATCCAGACATTGCGGTCGCTCTTGGGGTAATTCCCAACAATCACTGGTTAGCAAAATTCTGGCAAGCGCTCAACAGAAAGATTTGGCAAAACGCACGCGGGATAGTTGTTCTCAGTCCGGCTATGAAGCAGCGAGTACTAGCAACTTGTCCAGAGGTAGCGGATAAAGTTTCTGTGATTCACAGTTGGGGAGATCCTGACTTGATTGTGCCGATTGTAAAAAAAGATAACTGGTTTGCTAAGAAACATAACTTAGTTAACAAATTTACCGTACTTTATTCCGGTAATATGGGTCGGTGCCATGATATGGACACCATTTTAGAGGCAGCCAAACAACTACAAGATGAGCCAATTCAGTTCGTTTGTATTGGCGGCGGGCCAAAACATGAAAGTTTTATCGAAGAAGTCAATCATTTAGGACTAGATAATTTCCTGTTTCTGCCATATCAAGACAAAGAAGTACTACCTTATTCTTTGACAGCTTGCGATCTATCTCTGGTGAGTGTAGAAGCTGGGATGGAAAGTCTAGTTGCTCCTAGTAAGCTTTACCCAGCTTTGGCAACAGGGCGTCCAGTAGCGGTGATTTGTTCAGAGTATTCTTACTTAAGACAACTGGTTATAGATGCACAATGTGGCGCTAGTTTTGAGAATGGTGACAGCTATGGATTAGCTGAATTTATTCGCCTTCTCAATAGTAACCAACCACTAGCAGAACGCATGGGTATTGCCTCCCGTAAGTATTTGCAGTCGCATTTTACGCCGGAAATCATTGCTAAACAATATCTAAGAGTATTGCGGCAGGCTATTTCCTAAGAGTGTTGAGTGTTATTACGTATAAGATTTCTTGAAATCGTATTAATTTACCTTCAATATTGGCTTGACAATCGTAAATTACGGCTATATAAACAAAGTGCGTCTACCCTTTAAGAACGCTATTCTTGAGAACTATGCTTTGCAATTTAGCGAACGCAGACTCTCCCTAAGCAGAATTACGTATGTCTGCTTTCCAAGAAAAGATAGTGAAACTTGTTCCTCCGAACTGGCACTGGTTCACAAATTTTTCTTCTCAAACTCAATAACTCATTGTTGATTTAGGAGTGGGCTTTGATGGTCATTAAGATCTCAGTCCCTTCAATGCAACCTTCTTGCGATCTGTTTAATGTTACTGATACGGAGGGCCAAAGTGCAGAGAAGGTGTGATCGAAATCGGAAACGTTCTAAACGGCGAGCTATACATTGTCCGGTACATGGGTGCTACATGGATAGTATGAGCCAAAAATACGGGTTATTTACCGAACAAGCAGGACAGCTACAACAACGGGGGGTCAAACGACGTGAAGCCTTAATGTTAGTAGCAGCTAAAACAGCGGTTCCTTTAGAAGGTGAATGGTTAGAAGCTTTTTGGTGCGAAGAATGCCAACAAACCAAGTGGTATCACATTTGTAAGCGTGACTCTGTTTATGACTTGTCAGTAGCACCGCCAGAACTTTGGCAACAAGCAACGGGGGTAATGCATCCAAATGGAAACCCTTCTGTAGGAGAGTTCACTAGCAGACATTCCCGGATGATGAATCACAGAAGCATTCAAGATTTTAAGTTTATGTACTAATACAAAAGCTCAAAAATCTGTCGTTCTGAGCGAAGCAGAAGCTTAAAGATAATTCGCTTCGATCAAAATGACATTTGAAAATGCAAAATAAACAAAGCTGTATTGTAAAAAATGAAGCATTTATAAGTTTGAGTCGAATCTTTACAGCTTTGTATCAGCATTTATTGTGAATAGTGGAGTATTCATAAGTTTGAGTCGAATCTTTGTAGCTTTGGATTAGTTTTCATTATGAAAAATGGAGCATTTATAAGTTTGAGTCGAATATTTGCAGCTTTGGATTAATTTTTTTTTGTAAAAAATGGTGTGTTTACAAGTTTTGTCGCATTTTTTGCCATAAATATGGAATTTATCGCCACAAACAACCCTTAAATTAGGAAATTTACGCAATTCCCTAGAACATTTGATCGCTGATGATTCCCAATTAACACTAGTTCCGTATTGGTAAAGCATAAGTTAATTTATGTGTAGCCTTTCAAACATGGACATACTGCTATGGGAAGACCAAAGCGGACTTCGATAATTTTAGAAAAAGCCCAGCGTCGGATAGCTGGTTTAAAGACAATTGATGCCTCACTAGATTTGGGAAATGGGCTAACGGTCGAAATATTTTCAGAATTAATTGAAGATACACACAGAAAATTAGAAGCTCATAATATGGCTTTGTCAGCGGCCGATCAGACAGGTACTCTGATTTCACAAGCAGAGCGATCGCTTGCTGATTTATCAGAACGGATGCTAACTGGGGTAGCTTCTAAATATGGTAAAGGTAGTGATGAATATGAGATGGCTGGGGGTGCACGCAAGCGCACTGGTAAGCGGAATTCTCGCAAAGTAAATGCATCAACGCCTACATAAAGTACAGGTTGAGCATAATACATCTCAACAACTTGCAAACGAATTATTATAAACCCACAATAGGGACACAACAATTTGTGTCCCTATTATTTTTTGTAGCAGGGGCGCGGTTACTGCACTCTTGAAAGATGAAGTATGCTTGATGAATTTTAGATGTCGTGTAGATAATGGTAAAAACTAAGCCAGCTTATTTAATACAACGCAAATAATATGAAAGACACCATTTCTCAGCCAGAATTGGTAATTGAAGCTGGACGAACAGAGCAACAATATTGGAAAGATATATGGCGCTATCGGGAGTTATTTTGCTTTTTAGCATGGCGTGACATACTGGTGCGTTACAAGCAAACTGCGATCGGCATTGCTTGGGCGCTAATTCGTCCATTTCTGACGATGGTAGTTTTTACAGTTGTGTTTGGGCAATTAGCCAAGTTACCCTCCCAAGGTGCGCCTTATCCAATTTTGGTTTTTTCAGCGATGTTGCCTTGGCAATTCTTCGCAAATTCGCTTTCAGAATGTAGCAATAGTTTAATTAGCAATGCTAATTTAATCTCCAAAGTCTATTTTCCTCGCTTAATAGTGCCTACAAGTACAGTAGTAGTTAGCTTTGTAGATTTTTTGATTTCGGGGATGATTTTATTGGCATTAATGGCATGGTATAACTTTGTTCCCAGTTGGCGAATTTTAACATTACCCTTGTTTATTGCTATTGCCTTTACTGCTTCAATGGGTGCAGGATTATGGCTAGCTTCGTTGAATGTCAAGTATCGAGATTTCCGTTTTATTGTGCCATTTATCGTGCAGTTCGGTCTTTATATTTCACCCGTAGGATTTAGCAGTGGTATTGTGCCAGAAAAGTGGCGATTGCTCTACTCACTCAACCCAATGGTAGGAGTAATTGATGGTTTTCGCTGGGCAATTTTGGGAGGTGAATCAAAGTTATACGTACCTGGATTTACTTTATCTTTAGGACTTGTAGCTTTACTCTTCATTACTGGAATTTGGTATTTTCGCAAGATGGAAAAGACATTTGCTGATGTGATTTAAAAGCTAACTTTAAAGTTACGACTAATTCAAATATTCTAGCGATTGATTATTGTGACACAGTAAAGAACTCATGCCTGAAACTGTAATTAGAGTTGAAAACTTAAGTAAAAAATATATTATTGGACATCAACAGCAGGAACGCTACAGTACACTGCGGGATATCATTAGCAATCAGGCTAAGAGTTTACTTAATCCGTTTCAAAAGCAAAAATCAAAAATTCCAATTTTCCATGAAGAGTTTTGGGCACTCAACGATGTTTCGTTTGAAATTCAGCAAGGAGATAGGGTTGGGATTATTGGGCGGAATGGAGCAGGAAAATCAACATTATTAAAAATTTTAAGCCGGATTACTGAGCCAACTCAAGGTAGGATTAAAATTCAAGGAAGAGTTGCTAGCTTATTAGAAGTAGGCACTGGATTTCATCCAGAGTTGACCGGAAGAGAGAATATTTTCCTCAACGGTGCAATTTTGGGCATGAGCAAAGTAGAAATTCAGCGCAAATTTGATGAAATTGTCGCTTTTGCAGAAGTAGAGAAATTTTTAGATACACCTGTAAAACGGTATTCATCAGGTATGTATGTCCGTTTAGCTTTTGCTGTAGCTGCTCATTTAGAACCTGAGATTTTAATAGTCGATGAAGTATTAGCAGTAGGCGATTCCGCTTTCCAACAAAAATGTTTGGGAAAGATGGAAGAAGTAGGTAAGCAAGGTAGAACTGTTTTGTTTGTCAGCCACAATATGTCTACAGTCAAACAACTTTGTACTAGTGCATTTTTATTATCTCAAGGGAAACTAATTTATGAGGGAAATCCTGCTGAAGTTATATCTCAGTATATGCAAAGAGCACTTAACCAAAGTTCCGAGGAGCAAACAAAAAAATACAGACACATAAAAGGTGATGCTAGAGCAGAAATTGAAAAAATTACATTAAATAATCTTAATGATTCTGATATTGTCGTTTCTATTTTTGATAAACTGAAAATTTCAATTGACTATAAAGTAAATACGGAAATTGAAGAACTAGAATTTTTTGTTCTTATTTACAACTTAGAAGATGGTGAAGTTCAAGTCAGTCTTTTCCAAAGAGATTGTGGTACTAATATTAAATATAATAGAGAATTCGGCAGAATAAATGTAGAATTCATTAATCAACTAATGCCTGGTAAATATATGATATCTTCAGGAATTTTTGATAAAAATAAACAATTTATTGATTGGGTAGAATTTGCAGAATCTTTTTATGTAGAACCTGCGTTTATTAATGGAAAAAAATACGATCAGCGTTTAGGTAAAATTAGTATTCAGGGTAATTGGTATGCTGGCTAAAAAACTCAGAGAATTAATCATTCCTATCCGAATTAAAATTTTTAAAAAAATTAATGAATATCTGCTTGAAAGTCAAAAAGATACCCTGATAAAACAATTAAAAAGCTATGGAGAAGGATGCAACTTTTTCTTTCCATTTTATATTAGCAGACCCAGCAATCTTGAAATTGGTAACCAAGTTTCAGTTGGAACTTATGTACATATGTGGTGCCAAGGTGGAATTCAAATTGGCGATCGTGTCATGATTGGCTCTCATACTGCTATTACCTCAGTTACCCATGATTATCACCAAGAGGATATGCACCAGACCAGTATTCTAAAAACTGTAGTGATTGAAGATGATGTTTGGATTGGCACACATTCAATGATCTTACCTGGTGTGACTATCGGTAAAGGGGCTGTCATTGGAGCTAATTCAGTTGTGACTAAAGATGTTAAACCATATTCAATCGTTTTTGGTAGTCCTGCCAAACATTATAAATTTCGACAGCTAGAAGTATGCAAATAAAGTTCTATAAACTACCTCAATCTTTACCTAATAAAGTAGGTTAACCTTGGACTGAAGAGCAACATACTTCCTCAGTAAAAATATTTGATATTTTTGCATTACCTCGGATTACTTACAAGATTCACCTCTTTATTCTAGCCAAGGACTAAAGTTAAATAGAAATTGGTTATACCAGAATTTGTTATTAAATCAAATACAAATCTCTGTATTGAATCAACAAAACCACTTAAATTGCTGGGTTAAATTGGTGTAACTATGCTTTGTCATCCATACCTTTTTCATTCTCGAAATTTCTTAGAATAGAGCTAAAACTTGGGTATTAAGAAGCTAAACAGATAAACCTCATTATTGATATTTTAAAAAATGTCTATGGATTTGAACAACAATATGTTTAATGGACTGCTATCAAAACTACCTCCGCCTCCGGACGGAAAAAGTGGTTTTCCGTGGAATCAAGAAACAGAGAATTTATCTAACTCAGAGCTTGATATCGATTTTTATCCAAAAATTAGTATTATTACACCTTCTTATAACCAGGGTCAATTTTTAGAAGAAACTATTCGCTCTGTAATTTTACAAAACTATCCAAATTTGGAATATATCATTATTGATGGGGGTAGCACTGACAACAGTATAGAAATTATTCAAAAGTATGCTAATTATCTTAGCTACTGGGTGAGTGAAAAAGACAATGGGCAAAGCCATGCTATTAACAAAGGTTTGAAGAAAGTTTCTGGAGATATCTGGGCATACATAAATAGTGATGATAGGTATGAAAAGGGAACATTTCAGAAAGTTGCTGCTCAATTTAAACAAGATTCAAGCATATATTGGGTTACTGGGTATGCAGAATATATTAATGAAATTGGTGTTGTTTTAGAACGACTGATTCCCTCAGCATTTTCTGGCGTGAAGGAGGCCTTAATCCGTTGGGAAGGCCCTATTAGAGGTGTTGCAATTCAGGTTTCAAATTTCATGTCAACCAAAATTTTGAAGAACTACGGGTTCTTTGATGAATCTTTACATTACTGCATGGATTCGGAATTTAATATGCGATTGCTAGTAGACAACATTACGCCCAAAATTATCCCAGATGTATTAGCCCAAGCTCGTTTACATAGCCAGAGTAAAACTGTCTCCAAAGGTAGGCTGGGCCTTTTTAGAGAAGAAGACTTCCAAATTATCCCCAAATTTCTACCTAAGTTATCCATACAGGATCAGATCTACGTAAAACACAAGATTTCGGAGTGCAAGTTTTTTATGGATTTACGCAAGGTTGCCAGCTTTTATGAAACTAGGCAGGTAGGTAAATTTATTACAGAAACCTCGCGTATGCTCGTTCAGCATCCATCATATTTGTCTCATCGCGCAACATGGGGAATGTTTCGCCAAGCTTTGGGATTGACTAAAACAAGGATTAGCCACTGATGTCCCTTGGTTCTTTGGTACTCAAAATCCAGGAAAAATATCAACATGGTTTCTGGAGTGATCACTACCGAGATACGGTTAATGTATAGCGAAGGTATTCAACATTTAGTAACGCAGCGATTCTTCAAAGAGTTGCAGCCATGAGTTTTAATACTTCAATAGAACCTTTACGGGTTTTGATGATGCCAGATTACCGAGTTGATAACCCCTATCAAACACTCTTGGCGAAAGTATTGCAAAGTCAAGGAGTAGAAGTATTATTTCCTACAGGTTATCGTCGAGTATTTCCCATTTTCAGAGTTGTTAAAACTAACGCAAATCAAATAGATATCTTACATATTCATTGGCTAAGCCCTTACCTTAAAGGAAAAAATAGCCTCAGCAAACTTGTTTATAGCATCAAATTGTTAATTGATATTGTACTTACTAAATGGGCTGGGGTAAAAGTAGTTTGGACAATCCACAATCAAATTTCTCATGATTCCCAGTTTCCCCTTCTAGAGATGTGGACTCAACGAATTTTACTGAAACTAGTAGATCAAATTATTGTTCACCAATCTTCAGCTTTAGAAGATATTGCTCAAACCTATAAAGTTAACGCTTTAAAAACTGAGGTTATTCCCCACGGGCATTATCGGGAAGTTTACGATAGTTTAATCGATCCAGTAGCAGCAAGAAAAGCACTTGGACTTCCACTCTCTGGGCGTGTTTATCTAAACCTAGGTATGTTGCGACCTTACAAAGGGATTGAAGACTTACTGCAAGTTTGGAAAGACAACAAAGAATTTTTGCAAGAAAATAGCCTCTTAATAGTAGGAAAACCATTGAATGAAGCTTACGGTCAAAAGCTTAAAGAGCAAGCCTCAAATTTAGAGAGAGTTTTTCTTCATCCAGATTTTGTAGAAGATAGCCAAATACATCTTTTTTTTAGTGCAGCTGATGTCATAGTACTTCCTTTTAAGAGGATTTTGACTTCAGGAAGCCTCATTTTAGCAATGTCCTATGGTAAACCAATTATTGCACCTCGTACCAGCGGTATTTCTGAAACCTTAAGTACAGCTGATTGGTTACTGTATGATCCAGAAGATTGTCAAGGGCTACTACAAGCTTTAAAAGAAAGTACGCAGAGCGATTTAATTATATTAAGTCAATTAGTTAAAAAAGCGTGCGATCGCATTGACTGGGAAAATATAGGAAGGAAAACTCAACAAGTTTATCAGGCAATGCTCATCTCGTGAGAAAAAAAGGTGACTACTTACATAAGGCGGGTATATTTAGCTTTTAATTATCATAAATATCATGCTACCAAAAGTTAGTATTTTAATTCCCTGCTACAATGCCGAGCGATGGATTGCTCAAGCCATAGAAAGTGCTTTAAATCAAACTTATTTCAACAAAGAAGTAATTGTTGTTGATGATGGATCTACAGATAGAAGTTTAGAAATCATTAAACGCTTTGGCGATCGCATTCGTTGGGAAACTGGTCCCAATCGTGGGGGTAATGTAGCCAGAAACAGATTACTAGAACTTAGTACAGGTGAATGGTTACAGTATCTAGATGCTGATGATTATCTATTGACAGATAAAATAGAACAACAAGTTAAATATTTAAATTCTCTGTCAGAAGTAGATATTATCTATAGCTCAATAATTGTTGAATATCCTAACAGCAAACCTCCAGAAAAAATAGTATATTCTCTTCCCGAACCTCACGATCCTTGGATACTTTTAATTAAATGGCAGTTGCCACAAACTGGAGGTTGTCTTTGGCGAAAACAGGCAATTCTTCAAGTAGGAGGCTGGAAGCTAGATCAACCATGCTGCCAAGAACATGAATTATATCTTCGTTGTTTAATGCATCAAAAAAAATTAGCTTATTGCAAGCAAATAGGTGCAGTATATAGGATGTTTGGCAAAAATACAGTATCTACGAACAGAATAACCGAGACTTATAGACGTAGATTAGAAATAATTCAGCAAGCTCAAGAATATCTAGAAAACACTAATAGTCTAAATGCTGCAATGCTAACATTGATTAATCAGGCTAAATTTGATAGCGCTAGAATTATCTGGAATTTTGATCGAGAGTGGGCAATTAAAATAATTTGTAGTTTAAATAACAGAGATAAAAATTTTATTCCATCTAAAACAACAGCGCCTTTCTTATACCAGATATGCTATAGAACCTTGGGATTTGCTATAGCTGAAAGATTAGCTTCAGCCAAAAGATATTTTAATATTGTTAGGTTTTTCAAAAAGCACATTGTATCGGCATAATAAGAGTTAAATTTATGAATATCTGGAGATTTCTAAAAAAGTGTTTTACTGACCCCGCGGCCGCTGAGGTGAGTGCTAAGTTAGTAGCCCGCAGTTTTTACAGCCAATGCTACTGGTCGCTTAATCCTAGTAAGTCCCTGCTACATCATTTACCCAATGGTGGCATTTTACTGTTAGAGCCTGGTCATTCTTTTACGCACTGCTTTTATCCTGGTGTTGATCAATACGAACCAGATGTTCGGTTAGCTTTGCGCTATTTTTTAAAGCCAGGAGATTACTTTATTGATTGTGGAGCTAACATAGGCTACTTTTCAATTGAAGCAGGCAAATTAGTAGGTGAAGCAGGCAAAGTAATTTCTATTGAAGCAAACCCTATTACCTTTTCTTTGTTGGAGCGCAATTTAAAATTAAATCAGTTGGGAATTCCAATTCACTGCGCTCTTACAAGCCAAAGAGGCGAAGTTGATCTTTTTATGCCAGTTGAAGGAGGTGATGTTTACTCCAGTTTACGAAAAGGGAAACTAGTCAGTGGTGGCTCTATTGAGTCTTTCAAAGTCTTAGGTCAGACCTTGGATGATATTGTACATGAACAATGTTTACCTAAAGTAGATCTTGTGAAGATTGACATTGAAGGTGCAGAGTTAGATGTATTAAATTCTGCAACTAATGTATTGTCTACTTTCAGACCTGTGATAATCACAGAGTATGGAACTAATACATGGCCAAGCTTTGGAGCAACTCCTAAAGATTTAAAGAACTTGGCTAAGAAATATTCATATCTATTAAAAATGTTTGATATGTCAACAAAACGTTTCGTTTCTGTAACGGAAGATATTTGGCTAAGTCCTTATGCCAACATAATTATGCTTCCAGAGGAACGTCTTGCAGAATTTGGTTAAAAGATGCGAATTTTTACTGCTGTACGTCACTCAATTAATCCTGAATTTTACTACGGTGGATTATGGAGTGGGAACTTTTATCCAGCGCTACGACAACTGGGGCATCAAATTGTTGAGTCACAAGTTGATTTACTCCCAGCCAGTCAGTTTATGCAAATTCCTACTAACTTCACAAAACAAGAGCAAGAAGTTCGCTCTCAAATTACTCAGAAGATTGTAGATGAAGTGCGACAAGCTCATCTCCAAGAACGTGTTGATTTATTCTTGAGCTACTTCTATAATTCCCACTTTGAACCAGAAGGTTTTGCAGAAATTCATCGGTTGGGGATTCCAACAGTTAACTTTTACTGCAATAGTATTTACCAATTTGAATTAGTTGCAGAAATTGCTACTAAAGTTCAATTTTCTTGGCATCCAGAAAAAGCAGCGCGATCACTCTATCTTCAAGTTGGTGCTAACCCAATTTGGGTACAAATGGGTGCAGACCCAAAAATTTATCATCCTATAAAAAGCTCAACCCGTCAGGCTAAAGCTTGTTTTGTGGGTCAGCGTTATGCAAACCGTAATCGCCTCCTCGCCACATTGATAGAAAATCAAATTCCTTTGGATATTTATGGTAGTGGCTGGAGTAGTGCTGCACTTGTCAAAAGTTCTTTACAGCCCCTAGAGCAACCACAAACTGAGTATTTAGGACGGCAATTACAACAGCCAGGTAGCCTGAAAAGTTATGCTCAAACAGCTTGGAGTCATATAAAAAATCAAGGAATTATTACAGGAATTCAGCGAATTATTAAGCAGGTATACTATCGACATCAAAGCCGCCAATTAGCCCCTATACTTACTACTGCTGCTTGTGGTTTTGCTAAGAATATTAGCCAAACATTTGCGCAGTATGAAGTAATTATGAATCTCAGCGATGTTTGGTCAGATGGGTTTCCTGGTTCAAAGTTAATTCCCCATGTGCGCTTGCGAGATTTTGAAGCTCCAATGTGTCGCACTTGCTATTTAACAGGCTATACAGATGAGATTGCAGAATTTTATCAACTAGGTAAGGAGATTGACACTTACCGTTATCCTGATGAGTTGCTAGATAAGATGCGGTTTTACCTCCACCACTTATCACAAGCAGAAAAATTACGAGAAGCAGGTTATCAAAGAGCCTTGCGCGACCACACTTGGAAAAGGCGATTTGAACAATTATTTAAACAAATCGACTTCAAAATTTAGCGCTTTCAATTACTCTTAAAAAATATTTTTACACACTAGCTAGATGACGATTCAGCTTCCTATCTCTGCTCTTATTCCTACTCGTCACCGTCCTGTTGTATTTGCTAAAACGCTCCAAAGCCTTGCTCAACAGTCAGCACAGCCAACAGAAATGATTGTGATTGATGGCTCTGAAGATAACCAAACTCAGCAACTTTGTCAGAGCCACATTCCTGAACTAATAACTCAAATAAGATACTACCGAGCTACTGAGATTGGAGCCGCAACTCAACGCAATCAAGCTCTAGCTTATGCCACTCAAACGGTGATTTGGTTAATGGATGATGACATTCTATTGCAGCCAGAGTGTTTAGCAAGACTTTGGTCTGCACTGCAAAGCGATTCACACATTGGTGGTGTTAACGCCATGATCGTTAATCAGCGCTACTTATCCCCCGGCCGAGTGAGCCGTCTGCTGTTTCATTTTTTACATGGTCGTTCAGAGAATAGCTATGCTGGTAAATGCATAGGTCCAGCACTCAATTTGTTACCAGAGGATAATCCTAGCTTACCCGAAGTTGTCCCTGTAGAGTGGCTCAACACAACCTGCACACTTTATCGGCAAGAAGCACTTCCTCAACCCTTGTTTCCCCCTAACTTTACGGGATATTCCCTGATGGAAGACGTGGCTCTTTCTCTGATGGTAGGCAAAAATTGGAAATTAGCAAATGCTCGCACCGCCCAAATTTTTCATGACAGTCAACCTGGAGATCATAAGAATAATCCTAGTGTTCTTGCCAAAATGGAGTTGATTAACCGTCACTATGTTATGACTTGCATTTTGGAAAGGCGAACACCCATTGATTATTTTAAGTTAGTGGTTATTGAAATTTTTGGGATTATTGCATTTATGATTTCAGTGCAAGGTTGGATTAAATTACCAGCGCTATTATTTGGTAAATTAGCTGCTATTTCACAACTGATATTAGCATTTTATAAAAACACTTATTATGAGGTGAAAACTTAAATGGTTGAGGCAATAAATTTATATACAAGTGGAGAGTATGGACTGAGGCATCGAGATTGGCACCTTGATGATGCAACTTATAAAGTCAGAGATATCATGCCTGCTCTAAAGGCTGCGATCGCATCAATTAATAGTGATGTACTCAGGATAGCTGATGTCGGTGCTGGCGTAGGTGGCGTAGTTGTAGAAACTGTAAAACAGTTAACACAGAACTATCAAAATCTGGCAGTTGATGCAGTAGGCTTTGAAATATCTCCCTATGCTGTCAAAGCTGGTCGGGAACTTTTCCCTAACCTTGACTTGCACCAGAAATTTTTTGAGTCTTCAGATGGCCCGTTTGATGTAGTTTTATTTATAGATGTGCTGGAGCATCTAGAGAATCCTTGGGAAATGCTGCGGATTGCTCGTGATAACAGTAGATATATAATTGTACGCCAACCATTACTTGATAATTTCTCAACTTTTCGCCATAACAACTACTCCAATCAAAGAGAAACATGGGGTCATATAGGCTACTTTAACTATTACTCCTTTATGGATATGACAAAAGCCACTGGCTGGCAGCCTATAAAAGTTGATTTAGTAGCTAGTTGGGAATTAGCTGAAAATCAAGGGCAAGCAATATCCCCTATCCATTCTTTTTTCACAAAAACTAATCGGATAATGGCATCTCATTTTTTGAGTGGTTTCTACTTAAACGGATTATTTCAAAGGTATTGAGCCAATCACGATAATTACTAATTTCAAAATTTAGAGTAGGGTGGGCAGTACCCACCAGATCTGGTTTTTAGTGGGCACTGCCTACCCTGCATATACTACTTAAACGGATTATTTCAAAGGTATTGGGCCAATTATGATAATTACCAATCTCAAAATTTAGAATAGGATGTTTGACTTAATAAAACATTAAAAAATTAGTTGATATTAGGTAAAGATGAGTGATAAAGCGCTTGATGAGTAATGGATTTTTTATGCTCAACAGAGCTATTCAAGGGCTAACATCTCGTTGGAGAAATTTTTACTATCAATCATTGGGAGTTAATTTGCATGGTTATGTCTGGATGCGGCAGATAGAAATACCTAGCAATTTTGCAGATATTGAAATTGAGAGTGCTTGTGCCCTCGATCGCGGTGTAGTAATTCTCTGTAGCGGTGAGCCTCAACCACATCCCAAAATTTATATTGGTGCTCACACTTACATTAACCGCAACACTTTCCTCGACGCTCATCTATCGCTAAAGATTGGCAATCACTGTGCTATTGGTCCTGGTTGTTACATTACTGACCACGATCATGGTATGGACCTAACTTTACCACCTTTGAAGCAACCAATGATTGCCAAACCTACACAAATAGGCGATCGTGTTTGGATTGGCGCTAATGTCACTATTCTTAAAGGTGTGACTATTGGTAATGACACCGTTGTGGGTGCAGGTAGTGTAGTTACCAAAGACTTACCAGAAAAGGCGATAGTAGCTGGAGTTCCAGCTAGAGTCATTAAATATCGAAGCGAGCAATGACCATAACTCAAAATTTAGCAGACTTAGTATCAATTGGCATTACAACTAAGAATCGCTGGCAGGATTTAAAAAATACACTTACCAAAATTAAGGAAGTAGGTTTAGGAGCATTACCTATACTGATTTTTGATGATGCTTCTGACGAAACTTGTCCTTTTAGTCTTTCAGATTTATCACTTCAAATTAAACTCAAGCGATTTACAGAATCAAAAGGTTTGATTGTCCGTCGTAACCAGATAGCACAGGAAATTCAGACTAAATACTACCTAAGTCTAGATGATGACTCTTATCCTGTATCTGGTTCTTTAGAAGCTGCGATCGCATTTGCTGAATCGCTAGATAAGTTATTATGCCTTAGCTTTCCAATCTATAACCCTGTACTTGCAAAGTACCAAAACCAGTCTTTTGGTACTCACCCCTACCAAGTTAGAGGTTTCGTAGGTTGTGGACATCTTCTCCATCGTGAAAGGTTTATCCAATTAGGCGGTTACTGTGAAGAACTAATTCACCAAGGTGAAGAAATAGAAATTGCCGCCAGAGCTTTTCAACAGAGTTGGTATTGCTATCACTTTCCTCAATTTTTGATTCATCATACTGCTTCCAACACAGGACGTAACTGGCATCGTATGGACTTCTACGGAGCTAGAAACAATGTGCTGTGGAATGATTGGTTTGTACCTCAGCAACTCAAGTTAATTAAGCAAGTACGAACTTTAGTGTCTAGGCTATCTCTAGGAATCAAAGTTAAACGCTGGGGGCAGTTTCAAGGAGAGTGTGCTGGGTTTAGAGATATTATGCAATTCAAACATTATCGTCATAACATGTCAATGCAATGTTATAAACAGTGGCAAACACTATCTCAAAGCTAAGTATTGCTAGTTAAATAGCTTGTGTTGTAGTAAGTAGGTAGGCACAAATAAACCTAACTATATAACAAAAGTAAAAATTTCAAAACCCTTGCGATTGCTTGACTTCGCTGCGCTCCGTTCGCAATGACATAGTTATAAATTTTCTACCTACCTACTTAAAACGTTCTTCCACTATGACATTGACGTAAAAATACAATTTGCCTCGGCTTTGTTGCATGAAAGAAAAAAGAGACACGCCAATCCGGCATTAGAACAGAAGTTAGTTTTCTACTTTGTAAGTGTCCGGCTTGCCCAACTGGATCATGCGATTAAGCGCGGCACATTGCAAAAATAACTCGACAGCCTGATTGTCAAAAAAGCGTCGTCTTAACTTACTACCAAAAATGGTTTTGAGTCGAAATATGGCTGTCTCGGATAATGAACGTCGATGATATCCACTCTCTTGTTTCCATTGCTTACGTCCGACTTGGTTCACCCGCCGCAGATTTTCATCTCTGGGATGGGGCTGCGGTTGTGCTTGAGGGTGTGGTTGCTGCATTTTGGCGTTGCTACGTGGTGGAATTGTGGCTTTCGCCCCACGTTGTGAAATGGTGTCGTAACAACCTTTTGTGTCATAGCCACCATCTCCAGATACTTGCTCTATCGACTGCTCAATCTGCTCTAATATGTCAGGCAGCACTTCACAATCAGCTACATCATTAGTAGTTACAACCGCGCCGAGAATTTCGCCACTTTCCTCATCAATACCTAAATGTAATTTGCGCCACGTCCGTCGTTTACCAACCCCATGTGTACGCACTTTCCATTCGCCTTCACCATAGACTTTCACACCAGTTGAATCCACTACTACATGAACAGTTCTGTCCTTTGGCACTACTGGCAGTTTCACCGACAACTTGCTTAAACGTCTCGATAGAGTAGAGTGATCCGGGACTGCTAGCTCAATCCCCATGAGCATGAACAACGATTCTAAAAACCCTTGTGCTTGCCGTCCAGGTAAATGAAACACCGCTTGAATTGTACCCATTGTGGCGATCGCCACATCTGAGTAATAATTTGATGCTCCCTTTCTCCCAGTTTTTTGCTGGTTGCGCCACTGCTCGATTATCTCTTCATTTACCCAGAAACTGATACTGCCTCGTTGCTTTAGTGCTGCATCATAAGCGTTCCAATTCCGAACTTTATACTGGGCTTTCGTCTTCATCGTTGGGCTAGGCGGCAAGAGAACATAAGCGATAGCTAAAATTTACCATTTTGCCTATTCACGCAACAACGCCATTTGCCTCACATAAAATTTAAACTTTATTCAGTATAATTACTAAGGCATAGTAGAATTTTTTATTACATCTTTGACTATATATAGAAAAGAGGAACATTATAAATATGGCAACCATCAGAGGAACCTCATTGGGTGAGGTTTTGAATGCTTTAAATCCTGGTGATGAGTTACAGGGTCTTGGAGGAGATGATACACTCACGGGTTTAGCTGGCAATGAGCGCCTTTTTGGTGGTGATGGTAACGATCAGCTTTTTGGCAACGATGGTAACGATCAGCTTTTTGGTGAAAACGGTAACGATCAGCTTTTTGGTGGGAACGGTAACGATCAGCTTGATGGCGGTGTTGGCGCTGACTCTATGAATGGTGGCGCTGGTATTGATTCCTATTATGTTGATAACGTAGGCGATATTATTACTGATACAGATAGTGCAGCAATTAACACTTATGTTAACTTTAATCTGTCTAATGTGCTTGGGAATCCAACAACCCTAGGACTTTACCTGCGCACTAATGGTATTACTGGAATTGGCTCTTCCAGAAACGAGGTTATTATGAGTTATGCCTCTAACACCATTCTAAAAGGAGGTGATGGATCTGATACTTTGAAAGGAGGAAGCGGTTCTAAAGTCTATGGAGGAAATGGTAATGACTATTTAGAAATTACTAATTCTCAGACAGGTACTTTAATAGGTGGTGCTGGAGACGATGTCTATACTATTTACCAAGTAGGAAGTTTGGTTATAGACGAAAGTAGCGACGGTGGTAGTGGAATAGATACTATTTTTACAGCAGTTGATTTTTCTTTAAGTAGTCAACCTTCTTTAATTAGTCAACCTGGAGTCACCTTTATAGGTTCAGGTTTAGTTGAAAATTTAATGCTTGCTGTTCTTGCAAACAATTCACCGATTAAAGGCGAAGGTAATAGTGTCAATAATGTTATTACTGGCAACCGTGAAAATAATATTCTAAGTGGATTGGGCGGTAATGATACCATTAATGGTTCGTCTGGTAACGATACAATTGATGGTGGAACTGGCGCAGACTCATTAATAGGTGGTATTGGTAACGATAGTTTCACTATTGATAATATTAATGATATTGTTGTGGAGAATAGTGGTGAAGGCATTGATACTGTTACAGTTACTACTTCTTGGGCTACTTCAGCAGAGGTTGAATTTATTAATATCATTAGTAATAATACTAACGTCAATTTCACCTTAAATAACAGCGTTAATGCTACTATTACTGGAAATAATTCTTATAATCAACTTGTAGGTGGATCTGGCAATGATATCCTTGCTGGAAAAGGTGCTGTTGATACTCTTACCGGTGGACTGGGCGCTGACATTTTTGAATTTGGCGGTACAGGTTTAAGTGCAACAGGGACTTTATCTACTTCTATCAGAGAAGATACGATTACAGACTTTCAGAGTTCACAAGGAGATAAAATTCATCTTAGTGCTACTACCTTTACTGCTCTGCAAACCTCTGTCGGTTCAAATTTAGCTATTCCTCAAGGCTTTATCTCAAAGAGCTATGGCTCTAGCAATAATGGTATGGCTAATGAAAATGCATTCTTTGTTTACAATACCTTCAATGGAAGGTTGTTATACAATCCAGATGGGTCAACTCCAGGTATTGCAGGTGGTGGTTTTGTCGCAACATTGACAGGAAATCCATCTTTAGCAGCAACGGACTTTCTGATAATTGCCTAGCATCAAGCTGAGTTCTGCAATTAATTTGATAGGAATTGTAAGAATTTTCTGAAAAGGCAATTTTTTAAAAAAGTAAAAAGTCATAAGATAAATCTTATTTTGTATTTTTACTTTTAACTTGGAACTTAATAATAACAAGACTCCCAAATTTTTAGAAAGTTTGGGAGTCTTGTTATTATTACTATAGCTTTCAGAAATTATATGATTAAGCCTATTCAACCATAATTTAATGCTTACAGCATCTTCTAATTGGATCTCCTGTCAAATTGGAGCACGTGAGCATTACACTATTCCAAGAGCTATACAGAAGCAGGGAAAACTTGCTCATCTAATTACAGATGCTTGGGTTTATTCTCAGTCTTCACTGAATCTTCTCCCTAAAAATCTTTTAGCTAATTTAAGGGAAAGATATCATCCAGATTTATTACCAGCATCTGTTCACGCTTTTTCTAGATCTTTAATTAGTTTTGAATTCACTCAACGCATTCAGAATAAAACAGGGTGGGAACTAGTTATTGCTCGTAATCAATGGTTTCAACAGCAGGCAATCAAGACCCTAACATCACTAGTTGACCAGTTCACAACTCCGCCAATTCTTTTTTCTTACAGCTACGCTGCTTTAGAGCTATTTAAATTTGCTAAACAACAGGGATGGTACACCATTCTTGGTCAAATTGACCCAGGTATTTTGGAAGAAGCAATTGTTATTAAAGAGTATGAACAATATCCCCAATATCGTGCAGAATGGCAACCTGCACCTCCCAAATATTGGCAAACCTGGCGTGAAGAATGTGCGCTAGCCGATCGCATTGTTGTAAATTCTAACTGGTCGTGCCAACTCGTAGGAAAAACAGGTGTTGATCCTAACAAAATCCATGTAATTCCCTTGGTTTATACTCCACCAAAAGCAGCAACAAATTTTGTCCGCACCTATCCAAAATTATTTTCTCAAGACCGTCCCTTGAGAGTCTTATTTCTGGGGCAGGTAATTTTACGAAAAGGCATTGCAGCCCTGTTGTCAGCAGTAGAACATCTTGAGGGATATCCCATAGAGTTCTGGATTGTGGGATCTCAGCAAATTACCATTCCACCTCACCTACAAATGCATCCCCAAATCCGTTGGGTGGGTCATGTCAATCGGAGTGAAACGGCCCAATATTATCAGCTTGCCGATATATTTTTGTTTCCGACTCTTTCCGATGGGTTTGGACTAACCCAACTGGAGGCGCAAGCGTGGAAGCTTCCTTTGATTGCCTCTCGCTGCTGTGGTGAGGTGGTTGTGGATGGTGTAAATGGTTGGATTTTAGATGAAGTGAGTGGTGAGGCAATCGTAAATCTGATTCAATCTATTCTCAGAAATCCAGAGCAATTAACATATTTCTCCAATCATTCTGTTAAGCCATCCCAGTTTAATCTTTCAACTCTATCTCAGTCTCTGCAAACCCTTATACCTTAGAAATTTACTGATTCCCAGGCCAGTAAGAGGAGTGAAGTTACTGTCAATGATTAGGGCTACTTTCTATTCTGTAGTACCATCCCCCTATCAACGAGATTTATTCTATGCATTATCTCAGCATCCTGAAATAAATCTCAATATCTTTTATTTAGAATCAGCCTGCACCGACTCGCCTTGGCCCGAACAACCACTACAGCCCTACGAGCACATTCTTCCTGGCTTTCATTTTGCATGGGGATTATCCCGATTTCACATCAATTGGCATTTACCGAAAATTAGCCAATCAGATGTTGTTGTTCTCAATGGCTACATGAGTGTAACTGCTCAGATGCTACTAAGATTGCAAGCAGAACAGATTCCCTGCGTGTTTTGGGGAGAAAAAATGCTAGGTACATCTGGGGGATTAAAAGGAAAGCTACAGCAGACATTAGCCGGAGGATTATCACAATGCCAAGCGATCGCGGCAATTGGTTCTCAAGCTGTCCAAGCTTACCAACAGCGTTTTCCTGGTAAACCAATATTTAACATCCCTTACTACTGCGATTTATCTGCATTTAGCTATGATATTCCCCAAAGACCCCGCACTCCCCCAACCATTTTATTCTGCGGTCAAATCATTGCCCGTAAAGGGGTTGACCTTTTGCTGCAAGCTTTTGACCGACTTATACAGATGGGTCTGGAAGCGCGGTTGTTGCTAGTGGGACGTGAAGCAGATTTACCGCAGATATTGGCAACTGTATCGGAAAAAACGCGCCGAAACATTGAATATGCAGGTTTTCAGGCTCCTGAAGATTTACCGTACTTTTTTCGACAAGCGGATCTGTTTGTGCTTCCCAGCCGCTACGACGGTTGGGGTGTGGTGGTAAATCAGGCAATTGGTGCAGGGCTACCCGTGATTTGTTCTAATGCTGTTGGTGCTGCCTATGATTTAATTGATCAGGGAAAAAATGGTTACGTTTTCCCAAATGGTGATGTAGATACCTTGACTCAGGTTTTAGCCAATTACTTCCAAAACCCGATGTTAATTCAAATGGCTAGTTCAGCTTCTATAGAAAAGGTTGGAGCTTGGACTCCGGAAGCAGGCGCTCAACTTTGGGTTAATGCTTTCCATGAACTAGTAAGGCCCATACATCAGTTCACCTTGGCTTGAGAAATATCTCATGAGAATTCTGTTTGTCAGCAGTAGCTCTGGCTCAAGAGGTGGCGGAGAGCTTTATTTAATATATCTAGGACAAGAACTTGCTAAACGAGGTCACTATGTCGGGTTATGGTGTTCGCAACATCCGCAAATGGATGAGTTAGCGAACACCTTTGGCAAATTCGGTGAAGTATTGCGATTGCCCTACCGCAATACTTATCATCGCTCACTGCGCTGCTTTTCAGATGTGTTTTCTCAATCAAATGCAGCATATATATCCCAATGGCAAGCTTTTCAACCCGATATCCTTCATTTCAACAAGCAGAACTTAGAAGATGGCTTAGATTTACTGGAATCGAGTAAACATCTACTAATTCCACATCTGGCAACCATTCATATTACTCAAACTCAGGCAAGCTTAGGCGCTGCGTTAGGCAATTGGCGCGATTTAATAGCAGAAAAAGCATTAAAACGGTTTAATGGCTCACTAGTAGCAATTTCAAAGAATCGTGGTCAGGAATTAACGACGTTTTTCTCTCCCTCTACTACAACTTTGCAAAAGATAGTTGTGATTGAGAATGGGGTTCGTGTTCCCAAAGAATCAGAACGTTTGATGAAGCGCAAACAAGCTCGTTCTCAATTAGCACTCCATTCTGATGAATTACTAGTTTTGGCAGTAGGACGAATGGAAGCGCAAAAGCAACCGCTTTTATTTTTAGAATGGGCAACTAACCTCAAACACTTCATCCCCTCTGCCCGTTTTTTATGGGTTGGAGATGGTCGCTTGGCTCCAGTATGGGATAAGTGGATTACAGAAAATGACGCAGGAGAATACATTCAACGCTTCCCCTGGCAAAATGATGTTACACCATTTTTGGCAGCAGCAGACGGCTTTTTTCACCCTGCTGAGTTTGAAGGATTACCATTTGCCCTACTGGAAGCAATGGCTTGGTCTTTGCCCTGTGTTATCACCCCATCTCTAGCAGATGAGTTAAATTTTAACCAAGAAGTTTGCTTTGTCGCTTCTGAAAAAGGAGACTTTACAGGATTAAAGGCTTTTATTAATCCTATCTTGCGTGCTACTGTGGCGAACGCGAGTTATCAACTCGTAAACCAGCAATTCTCCCTGGCAAAGATGGTAGATACATACGAAGCTTTTTATGAAAAGCTCACTCACAGCAAATCTTCTTGCTTCTCACATTGAATCGCCAAATCTCAATTCATGAACATCTTTACGAATCAGTATCCAGAACCAGGCCACCCTGTCTTTAAAAAACGCGTAGCAACGGCAACAGTAGCAGGAACATCTACCTTACTTTCAGGTTTGTTTCTGGCATTTACAACCATTAGTATAGACCAAACCTCTAGCCTCATGGCACGTCAGGTCGCTATTGTAGTAGCAATAGCAATAGCTGTTAGCATCTGGTTTGATAGTAGCCGGGGATGGCGAAATTTGTTTCGTGCAGATCTACTTTGTTTAACGGCTCTGTACTTTTTGACATTGGTAGAGTTTTTATACCCACAAGACAAGTTCGATCAACTCCTATCCCCTGAGCAAACTGCTCAGGCGCTCTACGTTCTCTTAATTGGGTTTGCAGGGTTAGGTATTGGTCGTCATTTCAACTTTATGAAACCAGCACCGCAAGGCTGGTTAGACTTTAATCACATCCCAAACAAAGTCTTATTTCGTCTCTTCTTAGTATCAGCCTTGCTCGCCTATTTCTACATGTTGCTGTCAGTTGACTTCAACCCCTTGACAATGATCGATGCCTTGCTAGGCCCTCGGTTTGCTGTTCCGTGGGGACGGGAGCGTTTAGGTGATTGGCGATCTTTTTTAACTGAACTGAAGCTGTTCGCCTACGTTATCCCTCCCCTTACAGGCATTATCTGGAATCGCCGCCAATCTTTTCGGGCTTGGCAAATATTTTTGGTGATAACAATCTTTGCTTTCACTCTTTTTGAGGGATTTGCCGGAGGAACACGCAATGTCTTTAGCTCCTATATTGCAACATTTCTAGGAGGATATTTACTCTCACTGAGACGTCCTAATCTATTCAATGTGGGAATTCCTACTGCTGTTATGGGGTATGCAATGGTTTTTGCAACCCGTCACATGCTTGGGTTTAGGGATATGGGCATAACCCGCTACCTTGCAACCGGAGCCTACGCTACTGAAAAAGTGCAAGGAACCCTAGCCGTTGACTACAACCTTAACAGCATCGGTTTATTAGTCGATACATTTCCCAAAAATCATGATTTTTTGGGGCTGGAAGTTTTGTTTGTATTTGCCACTAAACCAATACCTAGGGTACTTTGGCCAGACAAACCAGAAAATCTGAGTGTCTCGATCGAGCAAGTCACAGGTGCCCAAGGTTGGACTGTAGCTTCAACATATATTGGCGAAAGTTATATGGTTGGCGGTATCCTTGCAGTCATAATTATATCCCTGGCTTTGGGTATGTTAGCCAGCTGGTGGTCGCGCACTGCTGCTGTTCATACTACTGGTTATGGTACAGTTGTCAATGCTCTAGGCTTTTTTACCGCTGGAATTACAATGCGGAGTTTAAGCGTTTTAACAACATCAATATTGCCAGTCCTAGCGCTGATATTTATTGTAAAGCTATTTCCCTCTTTATTAGGAATTAAACGCTTACCTTATCAATATCCTCCACAATGATTGAAATGTAGGTATTTGAGCTATAAATTCACTAAATTGATTTTATTTTATTAAACAGATATATGAGCTTCACTAACAAGAAAAGATAAAATTATCTATCTTTTTTGAGCTTTTTATGCTTTCGTTCCATCAATTTTGAAGGCTTTTATTTAAAGCTTCATTTGGTATCAAAACCCTTTAGTGTTTTGGTATAACTTGTCATAATTTCTGTGACTACTTAACTTAGTATAAACATTTGTCATTGCGAGCGTAACAAAGTGGAGCGAAGCAATCTCCGATTTTTACGCTTGCTACCCTGCTAGAAGCCTCTTTGTGTCTAAGCTTCACTCGTAATGAGTTGTATAAGCAATTAACAGGAAATGATAAGTAGGTCAAGATTGAAAAAGATAAAATAGAGTCTTTGCTATTACTTGGCTTCACTGCGCTCCGTACCCTACAGGAAGGCGTTCCACCAACGTGATGAAATTTCACGTTTAATTAGGTTGAGCTACTTATTACTATCTTAAGCAACCCTATTTCAAACATAGGTTTACCCTTCATAATTTATGAAAGTTTTACACGTAATACCCTCCATTAGTCCTAAACTAGGAGGACCAACTCAGGTAGTGCTTAATTTAGTTCGAGCATTACGGGAAGAAGGAATAAATGCAGAGATTGCAACAACAAATGATGATGCAGAAACACTTTTAGATGTTCCATTTTATGAATGTGTAGAATACAAAGAACTACCAGTTTGGTTTTTTCCACGAGCTGCTCAAATGAAGGCATTTCTTCCTTCTTTCTCGTTCAGTAGGTGGCTGTGGCAAAACATTAAACACTACGATATTTTAGACAATCACTATTTATTCTCTTATCTCCCTAGCTGTGCCGCTATTGTTGCTCAATGTCAACAAGTCCCATATACAGTGAGAACAATGGGGCAATTAACGCCTTGGGCACTGGCTCAAAGCAAATTAAGAAAGCAAGTTTATAGCGCTCTTATTGAACGCTACAATTTAGATAGTGCAGCGGCAATTCATTCTACTTCTATTGGTGAAGTAGAAGATGCAATTCAGTTTGGAGTCAAGTCGCCTAAAATAGGCTTGCCTCTAGGTGTACATCTACCGACATTAATCCCTGATGCTAAATATCAGCTGCGTTATCGGTATAATATCTCCGATGAAACTCCTATTGTGCTTTTTCTCTCGCGTTTGCACTACAAAAAACGTCCGGAACTGCTGATTCAAGCAATGGGTATGTTAGCAGAACAGCAACAAAAATTTCATTTGATAATTGCCGGATCTGGAGAAACAGCATACGTCAAATCGCTACAACAAATTGTCGCATCTCTCAACCTTACAGCCCAAACTTCATTTGTCGGGTTTGCTACTGGACACGATAAAGATTTGCTGTTGCAAGGTTCAGACTTATTTGTACTACCAAGTTATTCAGAGAATTTTGGGATTGCGCTAGCAGAAGCGATGGTGGCTGGTTTACCTGTTGTGACTACACCAGGCGTACAAATTGCTCCAGATATTGCTCAAGCCAAAGCGGGAATAATTGTAGATGGAGAACTAGAAACCCTACAAGTTGCGATCGCCAATCTTTTAAATGCTCCCCAACTGCGCGATGAACTAGGGCAAAATGGTCGGCTATTTGCGTTAAAACAGTACTCATGGCAGACAGTAGCTAAAAAATTAGCTTCTGCTTACCAGGCAATTCTCAATCAAAAACCTCTGCCAGAGTGTGTAATGTCTATGTACTCTGATTTTGCTAATTCATCTAAGTTTTCTTGAGATGATTAACTAGTTGGGGATTTATTGTTGCATCGAAAACTAAAAAAATATAGGATATTGACCCTAGTAACTATTATCCTAGTGTTGCTCAGTGTTATTCCCATCAAAATAGCGATCGCCTCTTACCAAGCTCCCTATCCTCAAGCTATCTTTACCCTTGGTGGCGGTCCAGATCGAGAAGAATTCACTGCCCAATTTGCTCAAATACATCCCACTCTAGATATCTGGGTTTCTAGTGGCTCACCTCCAGATACAGCCCGTACTATCTTCCACAATGCAGACATCTCCAACAGCCGTCTTCATCTAGATTACCGTGCTGTTGACACAGTTACCAACTTCACTAGCCTTGTTGCCGACTTTAAGCAAAGCCACATTCGGCATGTCTACTTAGTTACCTCAGATTTTCACCTGCCTAGAGCAAAATTCATAGCAATCCTTGTTCTGGGCAGTCAAGGCATTATCTTTACTTCTGTCTCTATCCCCTCTAATAGGCCTAGAGAATCGATTGCCCACATCCTGCGGGATGTTGGGCGCTCCCTTTTCTGGATTGTCTCAGGACGTACCGGAGCTAGCCTCAATCCTAATATTAAGTAACTCACTTTATGCATTTAGATAACTATACGCTTGGCAGTTATACTCCTGGCGCACCCCAGTGGAAGCAACTTTTGTGGTACTTCCTCGGATCGCCTATAGTTGAAAGTAATTGGCTACCCATTTCAACTTTAAAAGTTTGGGTACTTCGCAGTTTTGGAGCTAGCATTGGTCAAAAAGTCCGTCTGAAACCAGGAGTGCGGGTAAAGTTTCCTTGGCGTTTGACTGTTGGTGATTGTGTTTGGATTGGGGAAAGTACTTGGATTGATAACCTTGCGCCTGTGGTAATTGAAAGTCATGTGTGTTTATCGCAAGGGGTCTATCTCTGCACTGGCAATCATGACTGGTATCATCCGGATTTTAAACTGATTCCTGCACCAATTCATATTCATGAGAGTAGTTGGATTGCAGCTAAGTCGGTAATTGGCCCTGGAGTTACAGTTGGACGAGGAGCAGTGCTGACATTAGGGGGAGTGACAGGGCGTTCGTTAGAGCCAATGACAATTTATGCAGGGAACCCAGCTCAACCTATAAAGAGCAGAGTTAGGAAAAAAGTAGAAGATTTACTTCAGATATCCGCAGCAGATGAGTTTATTCATGTGCGTCGCGTTCTTGATGAGGATTTAGCTGAAGGCTATCAAGGGAATAGATGAGTTGTACTATTGCAATGTTCATCATTCAGATTGAAGCGATCGCTCAACAGCACAAACAACTTTAAATAAAGTTATTGCAACGACTACTTTAGTAATAAAACTAAACAATAGTTCTATTTACTATTGAAAGTCACAATTTCTTTGTAACGGATAATTGATAAGTGTTGTCAAAGTCATGCTTAGAGATCGAAACTAAGAATACAACACAGCAATTATTCTTATGCATACTATTTCTAACCTTCAATTCAAGCAGTCCTTTTGGCAACCTGCTGTCTTATTAACTTTAGGCTTTTGGCTCAGTGCTAGCCTAATTTTAGATTGGGTAATTATGCCTAGTCTGTACATTTCTGGCATGATGACACAAGCGAGTTTTTCTACAGTTGGCTATGTAATTTTTTGGAATTTTAATCGTGTGGAATTATTGTCTGCTGCTGTAGTTTTAACTGGTGTACTAGCTTTAAGCAGAACTCAAGTAAACTGGCGTCGGAGCGGTATTGTTTTATCTGTGCTGCTGTTGGCGATAGCTTTGCTTGATACTTATTTCTTAACTCCGCAGATGAGTGCAATTGGAGTTCATCTCAATGCATTTGATGTAGAGACTACTATTCCAGCAACAATGAATTTACTTCACGGTAGTTATTGGGTTCTAGAAGTTATCAAGCTGGTAACAGGTGGTGTGCTTTTAAACTGGTGCTGGAAACAGCAAGCTTAAAATTCCCATCTTGTGCAAAAAATAAAGACGCTAAGAACTTCTTGGCGTCTTTTTTGTTGAATATATTTATTCTTGTCTATTCTTGAGATTCAGAATCGTTAAAAAATAGCAGGCGTGCGGCGAGTATGGCAAATCCCACCGCCGCGATCGCTTTTAATAAGCGAGTGGGTAAAAATTCTGCAACGGCTCCCCCTGCTAATGCTCCCAACAAGCTAGTTAACAATAAAGCAGCCGCAGTACCAAAAAACACAGCACGCGGAGAATTACTGCGACCAGAAAGAGCGATCGCAGCTAACTGGCTCTTGTCACCTAATTCTGATAGAAAAACTGTAATAAAGCTTAGTCCTAAAAGATGCCAATCCATATTATTTAATGAGATGAGGGAGATGAGGAAGACAAGGGAGACAAACAGGAAATTACCAATGACCTTTGACTCTTGACTAATGACCAATAACTACATCCCAAAACAGCATGAGGGAAATGAACAATAACATCACACCTGCTGATTTCTCTACGGTTTTGGGGCTGAGTCGGTTGGCTATCCAACTCCCTAAAAGTACGCCTAATAAACTGGTGGTTATGAGTGCAGCCGCAGATCCTATGAAAACTACCCACGGTGCATGAGATTCTGCACTCATTAATAAGGTAGATAGCTGAGTTTTATCGCCAATTTCCGCTAGAAATATGGTGACGAAAGTCGTACCAAAAATAACTGCTACTGATTCTGGCTTTTTTGGGCTATCGGCTACTACAGACTGAAGTGGCTCAACGATCGCAGTCGTTAAGTTAATATCGGTACTTTCTTTGAGTTCTGGCTGGCTTTCAGTCTGAGATATGCCAGAAAGGCTCAAGGGTGCAGAGTCAAGTTTCACAGGCAGTAATTTTATTACTAGGTTGTTTTCATATTCTTCTCATTTTCTCAGATTGTTGTAATAAATTGCAACCGTAACTGCAATCCAATTCAAAAACCTTTGTTTGGCTCAAATACCAACAGCTTTGTTAAAGCGGATCATTTCCAAACTGCGATCGCCATATACTCCTTCTATCTGTTGGCGACAGCAGTCAATCGCAAAATCGTTTAAATCTTCTGGCTCAATTCCATACATATCCTGAAATATTTCGGTTTCTACGCGGCAGAAACGAGGACGATTTGGGTAAATGCGACATTCTCGCGTATTATGGTCGAAATTAACGCACCATCCGCCTTCACCTACCATACTTAGGTAAAGTTCCAATTCGGCGGGTGAAAGGTACTCTTCTATGTCTGGGCGCTCTGCTGGATCAAGATTACAGCAGGCTCCACATTGCTTGATACATTGCCAAGTTGCCATGATTTAGGTATTTGTTATTGGGCATTGGGCATTGGGCATTGGGCATTGGGCATGGGGCATTGGGCAAGAAGGCAATAGTTATTTCTTTCTCTGCTCCCTCATTTCCCTTATTTCCGTCATCGTCCAGTCCTCTGATCTTACATTTTTATTTCTTTTTTTATAATTTTGTTAAGTAAATTAAATCTAGCAGTCCATCGCCGGATATGATCGATTGCGGGTTTTGTAACTGTCAGTTATTGAATTTTTTAAGACAATTGGGAGGAAACAAATGTTTGAAGCTTTAGCCAGTATCAATTGGGAAGTTATTTTTCAATTACTCTTTGTTGCTTTGATTGTGCTTGCTGGCCCTGCTGTAATTTTTGTGCTGGCATTTCGCAACGGCAACCTGTAAAAGTATTGAGTGCTGAGTGAAGAGTGCTGAGTATTAAGTAAAGAGTGTTGAGTTGTAGAAAATTGTAAAATTCTCAACTCAAAACTAGTAACTAAACACTCAGGATTCATGACTCAGCACGGATAAAGCCTGAAGGGCAGCTTGAATAATACCGTCGTACTGTGGTTGACAAACATCCACCTCTTGAGCATCTTCCCGACTATTGCCCAGTAACCCAATTGTATGTCCTGGTTGCATAACTAAGACTTTGCCTTCAGGATTTTTAATTCTTAATTCTGGTAGTGAACCCTGTTGAAAGATACCACAACTATATTGGCGCTGCTTGTACTCAAAGGTGGTTCTTAAGGGACGTGGTGGGGAAGTGAAAAATAGGTGAGACTGTGTTGCAAGTCTCAAGCCTATTAATTCCATCTCAATGCTGGTATTGCCATTGAAAGTATTTTCTCTGAGTTTATAAGCTACATCGACTCGCGACGGTAGGGGATAGTAGTCACGCCAGCGCCAAGCGATCGCCTTAATCTTGTACTGTTGACGATCGATAGTTTGCGCAAGTGTGAGTTTGATGTGACCCTTACCAACTATTTGTTGCTCAACTACTTGAACATTAGGTGTCCAGAATACCGGATCGGGGTTGTCGATACCGCAAGGATGTAGAGCATTCAGTTGCTGATAAAGCTGGCGATCGATTTCACTAAAATTTACTTGGGTATCAATTTTAAGTAGTGGCTTGAGATGCTGGGGTTCCAGACATTGATTGGCAAACTCAATTAAACGCGATCGCACTGCTGATAAATTCTGTGCTTGTAAAGAATATCCCCCAGCGGCTTTGTGTCCGCCATATTTACCTAATAATTCGTGACAAGCTTGTAAAGCTTCAAACACATTAAATTCAGGAATTCCTCTTGCGGAACCGCGAATGTGTGTTTCATCCTCATAAGTACCAATAAACACCGGGACACCGTAGCGTTCTACCAAGCGAGAAGCGACAATTCCAATTACACCATGATGCCAGTTTGGTTGAACAACAACCAATACCCGGTCTTGCTGGAGTGAGGTGACAAATTCAGTCTCTACATAAGCGATCGCTTCTTGTTCAATTTGCTCACACATTTCCTGGCGCTGCTGGTTCACGCCTTCGCATTGCATCGCTCTTTCCAGCGCTATCCCCATATCATCGGTCGTTAGCAGATCAATCACAATCTGCGGATCGCCAATCCGACCAATCGCATTAATTCTTGGCCCCAGACGAAACCCAATATCCTCTGGCTTTAGGGATTTTGTAGAAGACGCGGGGACGTTGGGACGCAAAGACGCGGTGAGGTAATTGTCTCCCTGTCTCCGTGTCTCAGTATCCCCTTGTCCTTCCCTCCTCGCTTGTACTCCAGCTATCTGAATCAAAGCCTGTATCCCAGGTAAATTAGACTTGGGTAGATGCTGTAAACCACGTTTTACCCAACGGCGGTTGACGCCAGTTAAGGGAGCTAAATCTGCGATCGTTCCCAGAGTAAATAGTGCTAGCATCGGCTGAACTAAGCCTCTAATTTCTCCAAGCTGTTGTGCGAGAGACACCGCCAAAATATAAGCGACACCTACACCCGCAACACCCCGGTAAGGGGAAGATTCGGCGATCAATTTGGGGTTGAGAATAGCATTCGCTTCTGGTAATTTTTGGGGAATGTCGTGGTGGTCTGTGACAATTACCTTTAAACCTAGTTCTCTGGCTCTGGCTATTGGTTCAACTGCGGAGATACCATTATCGACAGTCAGAATTAAGCCTACGCCTTCGCTGTGGAATTCTTCAACAATTCGTTTATTTATACCATAACCATCATGCATTCGGCTGGGGATAGCGTAATCAACATTAGCCCCTAAAGCACGGAGACTGCGCAACAGTAAAGCGGTGCTAGTCATTCCATCAGCATCGTAATCACCGCAGATCGCAATTTTTTCTTCAGAAGCGATCGCATTTTGCAGTAACTCTACACTGATTGCCAAATCTGGGAATTCTTCCAATGGCGCAGGTAAGATTAAAGATTCTGGCTCTAAAAATGCTTGTGCTGCTTCTAGGGTTTCAATACCCCGGTTAATGAGCAGTTGGCTGATAATAGGAGAAATATGACTTGCCACAGCCAATTTTTGAGCAAATTCTGCTTTTTGCGGATAAATTTGCCAACGTTGATTTGGTAAGCGCCTACGAGGTTTTGTGGTTTCTGAGCGAACTACATCTAGCACAATAAAAGTTATGAGTTAGGATTTTTGATTTAAACTTATTTCCTAACTCATAACTAATAGCGTAAAGTAATCGCTTTTGCTAGCTTTTAATACACATTGACATGACCATCACTCATCATATAGAGAGAGCGATCGCCTGGGTTACGTCTACCAGGACGGAGTTCTACTCGTAAAGTACCAAAGTCGGGTTTAGAAATAATGGCTTGTAGTGGCAATCCCATTTCATCCCAAAACACCAGAGAAATCTTTGGTTGTGTTTCATCACCTTGGACAAATTGTAATTCTTGTCCTGGTCGCAGGGGAATGGGGTCAGTTCCTTGGATTTTCTCTAATTTTACTATTTCCCGTGTTCTATTTACTACTTCTAAGCGGACGGATTGACCGGGAGTAAATTGAATTGGACGCGGCCCGCACTTAGAGGCACAAGTTCCTGCCAGTGTGGCACTAGGGTGATTAGTTGAGGTTATGAGAAGGGTAACAGCGGCTAAGAAGGCTGGCAGTAGTTTAGACATAATACTCAGTATAAGTACTTGATTAAGATCCTACTCCAGCAAAGTACTATCAAACCTCAGCAGATTTTCCGGAATTAGAATTCAATTTTGAATGCGCGATCGCCCATTTTCCCAGAGGAAACGGGGGAGAAGCAACAGTTTTGTTACCTATCCTCTAATGCTTGTAGCTCATCCAAGTAAAACTTCAACCATTGCAAAGATAGATAAATAAACGGGAAATATAGATCTAACTATCTTCTCGAAGTTGGACACTGAAAAAATTTTGCAGTGTCTGTAACCCTACAGAAGTTTGGTAGAAAGCAACTTTTTAAGAAAATTCCCATAACGAAGAGCAATGGAATTCAATTCAACTTCTCCGGAAAATCAACTTCTATTGTCAAGCACTCAACTGCAAGAACAACTAGAGCAACAAAAAGCTCTAACGAACGTAATTGTACGAATTCGGGAGTCTCTTGACTTAGAAACGATTTTTCAAACTACCGTTACAGCTGTACTGCAATTGCTGAATGCAGACCGAGTAGCAGTCTTTCAGTTTGATCCTCAAAATAACTGGGAGGGAGAATTTGTTTGCGAGGATGTTGCAGATGGTTGGGACTCGGTAATGGCACTTAAAATCCATGACCACTACTTTGGAGAAGAATTTGCTGCTGAGTATCAACAAGGTCGAGTGCAAGCTGTCGCTAATATTTATGAGGCAGGACTGAGTGATTTTTATATAGAAATTTTGAGTAAAATGCAGGTACGCGCCAACCTGGTTGTTCCTCTATTGAAGGAGAAGGAACTGTGGGGATTGCTTTGTATTCATCAGTGCAGTGAAGCTCGTAACTGGAAAGAATCGGAAATTGAATTTATTCGCCAAATTGCTAACCATCTAACAGTAGCGATTCAACAAGCGCAGCTTTTCTATGAAGCCCAATTACAAGCCGCACAATTAGCTCAAGCTGCCCAGCGCGATCGCGTAATTGCTCAGATTGTTGATAAAATACGTGCGCCTCTGGATATTGAAAGCATCTTTGCCACGACAACTCAAGAAATACGCGACTTGTTGCAAGCTGACAGAGTGGCAATCTTTCGCTTTAATGGCGATTGGACTGGTAATTTTGTTGCTGAATCACTAGCTGAAGGTTGGACTCCCTTAGTTAACGTTCAGTCTGCGATCGCTGATACTTATTTACAGCAAAATCAAGGGGGACGTTACGTTAACAATCAGACATTTACAGCCAATAACATTTATCAAGCTGGATTAACAGATTGTCACGTGAACTTGTTAGAGCAATTTCAGGCAAAAGCCTTTGCAACAGCCCCCATTCTTCAAGGAAACCAACTCTGGGGAATCATTGCAGCTTATCAAAATTCTGCACCCAGACAATGGCAATCTTATGAAATTGAATCACTAACCAAAATTGGCACACAAATTGGTGTAGCATTGCGACATCATCAGTTGCTAGCCCAAGCTCAGTACCAAGCAGAGCAGCAAAAAACATTAACTGGCGTCATTACTCGCATTCGCGAGTCCCTGGATTTAGATAAAATCTTCCAAACTACAGTTACAGAAGTGCGGCAAATGCTGCAAGCAGACCGAGTAGCAGTCTTCCAATTTGACCCTCAAAAAGACTGGGAAGGAGAATTTATTTCTGAAGATGTTGTACCTGGTTGGGACTCGGTAATCGCAGCAAAAGTCGCCGACCAATATTTTAAGGAACAGTTTGCAGCTGATAACCAACCAGGACTTTTGCAAGTAGTTACAGATATCTCGGACGCTGGATTAAATGAATCAGATGTTGCGATTTGGAACAAATTCCAAGTCCGGGCAAATCTGGTAGTATCTTTGCTGAAAAGAGGGAATTTATGGGGCTTTTTGTGTGTTCATCAATGCAATAATCCTCGAACTTGGCAGACTATTGAAATTGAATTTGTCAGTCAAATAGCAGAGAACTTGGGAGTTGTCCTTCAACACAATGAACTTTTAGTAGAAGCCCGATACCAGACAGAGCAACAAAAGACCTTAACTGGTGTCATTGCTCGAATTCGTGAGTCTTTAGATTTAGACACAATTTTTCAAATCTCTGTCACCGAAGTCAGACAACTACTCAAAGCCAACCGAGTCGGGGTTTTTCGCTTTGACCATCAAACAGACTGGGAAGGAGAATTTGTCTATGAAGATGTCGCTCCCGACTGGAATTCTGCAATAGCAGAAAAAGTTTACGATCACTGCTTTAGTGAAAGTTTTGCACATCTTTACGCGCAAGGTCGAGTCAATGCGATCGCTGATATTTATCAAGGAAAGTTTCAAGCCTGCTATATCCAAATACTAGAAAGATTTCAAGTGCGTGCAAATATGGTTGCACCTCTGTTAAAAAACGGCGAACTTTGGGGATTACTTTGTATTCATCAATGTGATGCACCTCGTCATTGGCAACCCTCGGAAATTGAATTTGTGAGTCAAATAGCCGAGCAATTAGGAGTGGCATTAAAACAAGATTCTTATTTAAAGCAATTTCAAATGCAGGCTGTCCAGTTAGCAGAAGCTACTGAGCGAGAAAAAGCAATGGAAAGGCAAAAGCTGCTAGCTGCAACCGTTGATAAAATCCGCCAATCTCTCGACATTAAAACTATTTTTAAAACTACTACTCAAGCTGTTAGGGAATTGCTTGAAGTTGAGCGAGTTGCTATCTACCGCTTTAACACAGATTGGAGTGGTAAATTTGTGGCAGATTCCTTCAAAGATGGTTGGAAACCTCTAACGCAAGCCCAACCCATGCTTCTAGAAACCTTTGAAGATACAGACGATGATAACGAGCTACCACGCAACGAAACTTTTGTTCCCATCCGACAAGGTGAACAATTATGGGGGTTACTAGTTGCTTATCAAAATTCCCAACCACGCTATTGGAAAGATGAAGAAATCAATTTATTGGCTCAAGTAGGCGTGCAATTAGGAATTGCTATTCAGCAAGGGGAATTACTCGAACGCACTAAACGTCAAACTTTAGAACTTACACAAGCTTTACAAGAGTTAAAACAAACTCAATCGCGGTTAATTCAGGGTGAAAAAATGGCTGGCTTAGGACAACTAATTGCCGGAGTTGCTCATGAAATTAACAATCCTGTCAGTTTTATTTTTGGTAATCTCATTCATTTAAATGAATATACTCAAGAACTGCTAAAGGTAGTGAAACTTTACCGCCAAAATGATAGTTTATTACCAGATATTCAAAAGCAAATTAATAAACCTGAATTGGATTTTATTATCAAAGATTTACCCAAAACTATTGAATCGATGAATGTAGGAACAGAGAGAATTCACCAAATTGTACTATCATTGCGTAATTTCTCTCGTACAGATGAGGCTGAATTAAAAGCAGTAGACATTCATGAAGGATTGGATAGTACTTTACTGATTTTAGGACATCGATTTAAAAATAATCGAGAGCGCCCAGCTATTGAAATTGTCAAAGAATATGGTGACTTACCTTTAGTAGAATGCTATCCTGCACAACTCAATCAGGTGCTAATGAATATCCTGAGTAACAGCGTAGATGCATTAGAGGACAAATATAAAACTCTACAAGAAAAATATTTGAAATCATCAAAAACCAGCCCAGCAATTCCCTTAACCATCTGGATTAATACTCAAATAGTCAACAACCAAATTTTAATTAAAATAGCTGATAATGGTCTGGGGATTCCAGAAGAAGTGCGATCGCACATTTTTGAACCCTTCTTTACTACCAAAGAACTAGGTAAAGGTACAGGATTAGGGTTATCTATTAGCTATCAAATAATAGTGGAAAAACATCACGGTCAAATTCGATGTTCCTCCAAACTAGGCGAGGGTACAGAGTTTGCGATTGAAATTCCGATGAAAGCAGTGTATAAGAACTGAACTGTATTTTACGAAAGCAAAAATTACCAAGACATTAAAAAACCGGGTTTTTACTGCTATAAAGCAGAGAAACCCGGTTAATGTATATGTAATTTTGAGAAAATTCTGTTAGAGGTAATACCTAACAGTGGAAACAACTCGACTTTTTTTAGCTCTTAAAGCTGTTTTTAAGAACAAGGTTGTTTGGTTATGTAAAAGACTCTCCCACCAGTTGCGAGTCACAAAAGCAGGAATAATAATAGTTGTGAAAACATCTGGATGATGCTCCTCGAAGTGAGCGACAAAATCGACAATTGGTTCAATCACAGAGCGATAGGGTGAGTCAATAATTTCTAAAGGAATGTCAGACTCTAATTGTCGCCATTTTGATTGCAGTTTTTCTCTGTCTGTAGAACCGTTAATATCTACATGCACTGCCACAATTTCATCAGCGATGGTGCGTGCATAGTCTAAAGCTTCTACTGTTCCTCGGTTAAGTTGTCCTACTACCACTACAGCTGGATGAGTAATTACTGTTGGTTGAGGTCGAGGAATATAACTGCGAGGTGCCATATCCTGAACACTCAGACGTTCAGCTACATATTGATAGTGACGGTGAATGCTGAAAAATAGGGCCACTACTAAAGGAATAGCTACTACTACTAGCCAAGCTCCCAAAAGAAACTTAGTTGAAATAATTACTCCCAGTACAACAGCTGTCGCAATGGCTCCTAAACCATTCATAAGCGCGCTAGCACGCCAATTTGATTCTCGTGATTGGAACCAGTGACGCACCATCCCAGCTTGCGAAAGTGTAAAGGAAGTAAATACACCAACTGCATACAGGGGAATAACGGCGTTCACTTGTCCTTTAAAGATAATGACTAAAATCCCTGCACAAACGCTCAGGAGAATAATACCGTTTGAGTAGACTAAGCGATCGCCTAATAGGGATAATTGTCTGGGTAAAAAGCCATCTCGCGCCAAAAAGTAGCAAAGTCTGGGGAAATCTGCATAGCTGGTGTTTGCCGCTAACAGCAAAACCAACAGGGTGACAATTTGGACAAAATAGTAAAATGGGCCATTTCCCAAAATCTGTCTACCTAAAAGAGAAACTACTGTTTGTCCCTCTTCTGGCACCAGATGATACATATTGGATAAATAAGTGATGCCAATAAACATCAGCCCCAGAATAACGCCCAAATAAAGCAATGTGAGGCGGGCATTTTTCCATTCTGGTTCCTTAAATGCTAAGACTCCATCAGAGATAGCCTCCACTCCGGTAAGTGCTGTACAGCCAGCGGAAAAAGCTCGCAAAATGAAAAACAAACTCAGTCCTTCTTGCACGGGAATGGGAGGATATGCTGCTACTACTTCCCCAGTAGCGTGTTTGAACAAACCAATACCAATCAGCACAAAAATACTGGCAATAAACGCATAGGTAGGAATCATAAATATTCTGCCTGATTCCTTAACACCCCTGAGATTTGCCAGCATCAACAAGAAAATGAAAATTAAGCACAAGCTAACTGTGAAAGGTCGTAGTGCAGGAATTGCTGAAGTCAGGGCGGCTGTACCCGCAGATATACTGACTGTGACTGTCAAAATATAGTCAATCATCAGCGAACCCCCTGCCACTAGACCTGGGTAAATACCGAGGTTTTCTCTAGCAACGATGTAAGAACCACCGCCTTTAGGATAAGCACGAATGGTTTGCCGATAGGAAAGCACAACTATGCCCAGCAGGATGATAATCGCTATCGCAATAGGTAGAGACAAACCCAAAGCACCACTTCCGGCTGCGACGAGAACCAGCAGGATTTCTTCTGTAGCATAAGCCACAGAGGAAAGCGCATCTGAGGAAAGCACTGCTAAAGCCGCAGCGTTACTCAATCGCTCTTCACTATGAGCGCTGCTTGGTAAGGATTTACCGAGTAAAAATTGTTTGATTTGTGGGTAGAGGGACATACTAAGTCCACCTGAAAAAGGTTTGTACTCCCGCTCAATTGAATACATCCTGAAACTTCTTGCAGAAGTTGGTTCAACAAGAAGCGGGAAGGGTGAAAGAGAAAGAATTTTACTTTTCTTTTTAACCTTTACCCTATCCCCATCTTTGACAAAAGTACCTTTTGCAAGAGGACTACTAAAATACTGAGCAAGGAATATAGCAATTTTGGCAGATTCCTAACACTTTGACTTTAAATTTTCCTACTCATGAGTTGCTCCTTCTAACCAGACTTCTACATCGTCTGCTAGTAGTTTGTGTGCAGCTTCTAGCATCGAGCTGGCAATATCTTTGAGATCTTCGCGATTACTTAAGTAAGTTTTTAAGGCTTCCATTGGATCAATGCTACTACTCGCACTCAGTTCAGGAATGCGAGGTCTAGCTAACTGACTCAGCAATTCTGGTTGAATGGTGTAGGTGTGAGCAGCACTTAAAGCAGTATGTAGCGAAGAATTATCAATTAAATCTAACTGTTCCGATCGCAGTTTATAGATTAACCGGACTACAGCATCTTGAAGATCGTGTTTAGCGATCGCTTTAATTAATGCTGCTTGGGGATCTTCTGCTTTTGATAAATCTACCTCAATTGTCCGGAATATCCGCACGGGTAAAGGACAGAACTCCCAATTAGCTTTACCCTTCTCCAGTTCGATTGTTACATAACCTTTGTCTTCCTTTTCTTCGCTAAAATCCACTCGCTCAATGCTTCCTGGATAAATCACTGGTGGATCGTTGGATTTATTCAGGTTTTGGTGGCGGTGGACGTGTCCCAAAGCGACATAATCAAAACAGGGACGTGTTAGTAAAGATAGAGGTAGAGTAAAGCCTTTACCTACTGCTAAAAAGCGTTCGGCTCCCAAAGCTGCATTGTCAGCCATCAAGTGAGCCAAAAGTACAGTTGGGACATCGGGGTCAAGACGACGAATTTCTGATTCTAAAACAACTTGCAGACGTTCAGTTAACAGTTGGTTAACTTCTGCTAGCGACAAACTTTCAGTTTCTTGGCGAGTCATCAAGGTTGAACGGGTTAGCCAAGGGAGGGTAATTACTTGAACTTTACCATTGCGAGTTTGGATGCGGTGGGTAGTTACCGTATCCCCGACAACAAACCCCCGCACCCCTAACGTGCGGTAAATACATAAACTCGCACCTCCTAACCCTTGGGAATGTTGGTCGTGATTGCCTACCAGCAGTACTGTCGGGATATTACCATCTACAAGACGGCGAAATTGACTAGCAAAAGCTTCTTGCACATAAGGCGGTGGCGTAGCATCGGGAAAAGCATCACCACCAAATATCACCAAATCCACCTCATCTGCGATCGCGCGGTCAATACATAGAGATAATGTTTTGACAAAATCCTCCAATCGTGTGTTTAATCCAGTCGCCGGATTGATGCGTCCGTGGGAGAAACCGCTACCCATGTGGATATCTGAAAGATGGAGGATTTTAATCATATAATCATTTTTCCTTAGCCATTAATCATTTGTTTACATACTAATGACTAATGACTAGCGATCGCAGGTTAATTCTACAGATGAAATCATCAGCGATCGCTTTCTTCAGTTCTCTGGAAGTTTGAGAAGTGAGGGATTTTCTTGCAAGCTATTACATTATGCGTTGTTGGAGAGGCTGGGGGTATGAGCAAAGCGCCTTTGCCAAAGAATCGCTCCCAAATTAGTTAACAAGCAAGTAATTGCTAGCGATAGCAAGATATAAGTTGGCAGCATCACCACGCCAACGACAAACCAACTATATACGTGCATTACCATGACTAAAGCAAAAATAGTGGCAAATCCAGCAGCTTGCCAGACTTTATGTGATGGGCGATTTAATACCGTCAGGATAATTGTCAGTAGTGTGGCAAGTAAGTTCGCTGGTACAAGAAATGTACAAATACTCACGCAGTTGGTGCGGGAGAACTCAGCTAATGTGTGGAAATCGAGCATCAATGTGTTGGGATAATTTTCGCATATACTACTAAATTTAATATATTTATAAATAGTTGAGCTAACTTAGCACCTGGTTGAAGTGCAAAACTTAACTATGTAACATAATTTAAACTAATTTATACAATTGAAAATTGTTAATAGTGATGATGGTGGGTATTCCCCACCATCATCAAATTAACCCATTAAAATCACTGTATCGATAACATGAATCACACCGTTATCTGCTTCGATATCTGCGGCTAAAACTGTGGCATTTTTCACTTCAAAACCATCAGAGCAATCAATTTTAATAGGCGAACCTTCCACAGAAGTAACTGTACCGAGTTTCGCCAAATCAGCCTGGAAAAGCTTTCCTGGCACAACATGATATTTTAAAATGCGCGTTAGTTGGGGAATATTTTGCACCAGTGTTTGTATAGTTCCTGGTGGTAACTTAGCAAAGGCATCATCATTTGGTGCAAAGACAGTAAACGGCCCAGGACTTTTTAATGTCTCGACTAAACCAGCAGCTTGAACGGCTGTTACTAAAGTTTTAAAAGAGTCAGCACTAACTGCAATATCAACAATATCAGCCATGTATTTCACCTAAATCTGTGTATCACAACTTAAAGGATAATAAACCATTCTTAAGTTTTGTTAAATAAATTTAGCTTGAAATAGGGCTGTAAGTATACAGCGTATTCGCTTTATGATCTTCATAGAAAAATCTCTGTGTTAGCAAAATGTCCGAGCGTAGTTACGCCATTCTAGGAACTGGTGCATTAGGTGGCTTTTATGGTGCCAAACTGCAAAAAGCTGGTTTAGATGTCCACTTTTTGCTGAGGAGTGATTATGAATATGTCCGTAAATCTGGTTTGGTGGTGGAGTCAAAAGATGGTGATTTCGTCCTGAGCCAAGTCAACGCCTACAATGACGTAGAAAAAATGCCACAATGCGATGTAGTAGTGGTGGCACTGAAGACGACACAAAATTATTTATTACCGCAGATGTTACCACCCATCGTCAAAGATAATGGCGTAGTCTTGGTATTGCAAAATGGAATGGCGGTGGAAGAAGAAGTTGCAACCATAGTTAGCAATGTCAGCATTATTGGTGGGTTGTGTTTTCTCTGTTCTAATAAAATCGCACAAGGACATATCCGCCACCTCGACTATGGACAAATTACCCTAGGGGAATATGCGGCTGGCTATAAAGCTACTGGGATTACAGATAAGATGCGGCAAATTGCCGATGACTTTACTAATGCTGGTATCTCGATGGAATTAACTGAAGACTTATTGCTAGGGCGATGGAAAAAATTGGTGTGGAATATTCCCTATAATGGACTGTCTGTGATTCTCAACGCCAGAACAGATGAATTAATGGCGTATGAACATACTCGCAAATTAGCTGAACAGTTGATGTATGAAGTTGCAGCAGGGGCTAAAAGTTGCGATCGCATCATTCCTGATAGCTTCATTCAAATGATGCTCGATTACACAGTGAAGATGAAGCCGTACCGTACTAGTATGAAAATTGACTACGACGAACGCCGTCCTCTAGAAGTAGAAGCCATTTTTGGCAATCCGTTACGCAAAGCGCAAGCAGCAGGTGTGAATTTATCGCAGATTAACTGTATATATCAGCAGCTAAAGTTTTTAGATGAAAAAATCAGAGTGGGAGATAGGGAAAATGTTTAATTCCTTCTGCCACTCTGCACTTTATCTAACGCCAAGACTCAAGAATTATCGCTATTGTAATTAAACACAACAGGATAAATCCCAAAGGCACAAAGAAGTTTTTGAGTAAATACATCAGTATGGGGATAATGTAAAACACACGCAAACCCCATGAGATCATGAAAGCGATCGCCAAGCCAAACAGTAGCCATGAAAAGTACTTGAGAAACTTATAAGCCAGGCGTAATAGAGGAGAGTATTGATTTGCAGCCATATTCTTTACTTGTCCATGATGATGAATTTGAAAAAGTTCACACCCTATTACTGGTAGCCAATTACTTGATGGAGTAAATTTCTACCATAGTCTTGCTTTTTTTGTGGCTCGTTTGGCTTTTCACCATTGGCTAATAGTTGGAATGCGATGAATAAACCTAAAATCAGTAGCCAGAAAAACCTCATACCAGAGGAATACTGATTAATGTCTCTTTCAACACCGCATTTCAAGCAAACGTATCGATCGGGATTACGGGTATCCTGAGCAAAAGGGCAGGAACTTGGATTACAATCATGACGACAATCTTTACCCAACATTATTGAACCTCCTGTAGGGTGGGGATTTACACACTTATGACAAACACGCTCTACAGAATCTAGTTAGCCAATACCTACTGCCTGCTGAGTAGACATCACTTGCACGAGTTATTGTGATAGATAAAAAGTCATCTATGCGACATACTAAACTTGCAGTAGTAGCACTAGTAAAATTTCTCCTCAACCAAGTTTTCTGAGCGCTTAACTTAACTTTTTCTGTCTTAATTACAAAAGTAATACATTTAAAACTTAGTGACAGTTGGATAAAGTAGGTTTCCTACCGAGTAGGAAAAAGTATTTTGTAGTATGGTAAGTCAGAAGTAATAAAAACTTATAGTTATAATTAAGTACAAATACTACTCAATCTCAGCCGATGGGTGCAGAAGAAGCCTTAGAGTTTGTAGATAATTTGGTTTTTATCAGCACAGGAGAACACTTACATAAGGCTCAAAGGATTATTTTGCGTCATTTGTGGGAGGATGAAAAGCGAACTTACCACGATATTGCAGTGAGTCGTGGTTACACTGAGGCACATTTAAAAGCAGTTGGCGCTCAGTTGTGGCATCTACTATCGAATGTGCTGGGGGAAAAAGTTTCTAAATCAAACTTCTCCAGAGTAGTTCAGGAGTTTTGCACAAGTCAACAGGGACAGAATAGTTGTCAAAGATCCTATTTAGGATTTAATCATGCAAAGCTACAAGATTTAGATTCTAACTTCGTCGGACGCGATCGCGAAATAGCAGAGTTGCAAAACCTCGTCAGCCAGGGAACGAAAATCATTTTTATTCAAGGCGAAGGCGGTGTTGGTAAAACAACTTTAGCGCGTAAGTATTTGAAAACTCAGGGTTTCTCCTTCCTAGAACTATGGATGGCTCAAGAAAGCCAAAACATTGTCTCTGCGGAAAGTGTAGTTGAGGAATGGCTCAGAAAAGACTTTCATGAAGAACCAGGAAGAGAGTTTGGCATTAATTTGGATCGATTACGGCGGAAGTTGCGAAACGGATTTAGAAAGATTGGGGTATTAATTGATGGTTTAGAATCTGCTTTAGATAGAAATGGTCAGATAATTAACTCTCATCGTTCTTATGTAGAATTGTTAAGAGTTCTAGCAGATTCCACAATTCATTCAGTTACTTTGATCGCTAGCCGCGAACGTCTTTATGAGTCTGGGTTTAATGTCAACTTCTATTCCCTAGAAGGTTTAGATGAATCCGCCTGGAGAGAATTTTTTGCACGTCGCCAAATTAATTCCCAGACAAATGCACTTAGTGAAATGTGCCAAGCCTTTGGTGGTAATGCCAAGGCAATGGAAATTATCAGTGGTGCAATTATTAGAGATTTTGACAGAAATGCAGATATCTATTGGCGAGAAAATAAAAATGATTTGTTAGTTGAAGGCGTGTTAGAGCATTTAGTTAACAGTCAGTTCGATCGCTTGGCAAAAATGGATGCAGAGGCATATCGATTGCTGTGTCGTTTAGGATGCTATCGTTATCAAAATGTGACTCATGTCAACATCAAAGGACTACAATGCTTACTTTGGGATATTCCAGAACCACTATCCAGACGAATCATCAAATCTCTTTGCGATCGTTCATTGGTAGAATTCCGTAAAGGAAAATACTGGCTGCATCCAGTGATTTGTACAAAAGCGATCGCACGTTTACGGGCCAGTGGTGAATGGCAAATAGCCAACAGAAAAGCAGCAGAATTCTGGACAGCAACTGTGAGCAAAATTGAAGCTACTCAAGATGCTTTAATGGCTTTAGAAGCTTATTATCACTATGTAGAAATAGGAGAATTTGAACAAGCAGCTAATGTAATTTTAGGTAATAGAGCTAACAGATGGGATAATAGCATATCTTTGGGTGTATTGTTTTACAGGTTTGGTTTATTAGAAACGTTAATTTCTGTAATTACCCACCTGATTGACAACTTAAACTCTGAATATTATCTGAGTAAACTTTATAATATGCTAGGGCGTGCCTATCATCAAATAGGTAATATTGCATTAGCACTTGACTGTCACGAACGAGCTAATCAAATTGCCCAAATATATAATATTTTTCCGGAAAAAATCTCGAGTAACTTTAATATAGGACTTTGTTATATAGATTTGTGGGAACTTGAACAAGCGAAAAATATTTTTTATTTAGTTAAAAACCTCAGTGAAGCAGACGAAAATTATTACCAGTATGTTGTTTATTCGCTGTGTTGTTTAGCTTATTTAAACTCTTCTTTAGGATTAATAGAAGATGCTGTTGCTATGTTGCGAGATGCTGAGGCAGGAATGACAAGTGAGAGATTAACTTCTTGGGGAAGAGGTACTAGCTTGTTGTACATTAGCTTAACTTATAAAAATTTAGGTTATATAGAAACTGCATTTGATATTTGCCACCAAGCTATTGCCCATTGTGAAATCAATCAGTTCACCTCTTTAAAAGCTAGAGCTACCTCTTGTCTCGCTTCCCTACATCGTGAACAGGGACAATTTATAGTGGCAATAAATAAGCATTTAGATGCTATCGTTAATATGACTACGCTTTCGGATAAATGTAATCTTGCTAAAGCATATTATCAGTTAGCATTGACTTATCAAAGAATGGGTGAAGTCACAATTAGTAGAGATACTTTTAATCGAGCAATTTTCATCTTTGATGAAATCCAAGCACCTAAGCAGGTTCAGAAATTACAAACAGCGATCGCGCGTCTTGAAAAATCATAAATACTAATAATGGTGGGCAATACCCACCATATAATGAAATCTAGGTTTTTATTAACGGAAACCTAAAATCTCAGACATTGCGGCGACAATATCAAGATAAAAATTGCCACTTACTGCTCGAAATAGCTCAAATTTAGAGCCAGGCGCACCAAAAAATGGACGTAAAAACCATCCTAACTGCACACCCACAAAAGCATACAATAATAACCAGGATCTTAAAATAGTGGTGCGCGTGTTCTTACCAACATCATCTTGTTTAGAAAGTAGCTGCATTCCTTCATAGAGGAATTTTATCCCAAATATTCCTGTAATTCCAAAAATCAATACATTTAGCAGTTTAAAAAATTGGTAAGAATTGGGAGCAGTAATCATAAAAAATAGCGTTACTGGTGCCAAGCTGAATAAAAGGACGCTAATTACTGATACTGCTGTTAGCAATACAACAAAATGCTGTTGAAAACTACTCCGAGAACCAAATAAAACATTAAAAAAGAATAGAGTGGGAAAACAAATTATCAGTGTCAATAAATAAAAGGCAGGAAGTTTGATCGCACCAGATAATGCCTGTGCCCAACTATGAGATGCACCGATAATTGCACCGTATATAGCAAAACAAATAGAACTTGAAACAAACAAAGCGCTGATTTTACTTTGTAATCTTATCCCTTGGCTAATTTCTTCTAAAAAACCCTGGCGATCGCGTAGTAAACTAATTAAAATTCCAAATTGTTTATTTTTATAAGATGGCTTCTCAAGCATAGTGTTGTGATAGGTAAATTCTGAATTGTGGAATTAAAAAACTAGCTATTAGCTAATACCTGATTATCGAATTCCTAAAAGATAGCCAATAGCTTGGAGAACACTCAGATAAAAACTACCTTCTCTATCTCTAAATAGTTGAAATACAGAACCAGGATTTCCAAAAAAAGGTCTGAGAGTCCATCCTAACTGGCTACCTACGAAAGCATACAGAAATAGCCAAGATAGTATAATTTTGCGGCGCGTACTGCTACCTTCATTATCTTGTTCTAATACCACACTTGTAGCTTGATATAAAGAAGAAATACCGATAAATCCTGTAAAAGAAAATATCACAACATTGAGCAGAATTAAAAATTGGTAATTATTCGTGGTAATCAAGAAAAATAGTGTAATAGGTGCAAAGCTAAATAGCAGTACACTAGTTACTGAAACCGCAGTTAGTACCAATGCGAAATGCTGTCCAAAGCTACGTTTTGAGCCAAAGATTATGTTAGAGAAGTATAACGTTGGTAAACAAATTAGCAACGTAATTAAATAGAGCGCTGGAAGTTTAATCGCAGAAGATATAGCTTGCATCCAGCTATGGTATGCGCCAATAATTCCGCCATAGATAGCTAGAAATAGGGAACTGCAAACTAAAAGAGAAATGATTTTACTTGGTAATCTGACACTTTGAGTAATTTCTTCTAAAAAAACTTGGCGATCGCGCAGTAAGCCAATTAGTACTGTAAAGTATTTTATTCCTGAAGATTGTCGTTCAATCATCTTAAATCCTCACACACTGTTTTCATCGATATGGGATTTAATCCCCTGAGTTTGTGGTGTCAAAAGTCCAAAATCTAAAACTTGAATATGGAGACAATTAAATTCTCCAATAGCTGACTCTTGACTCTTCTTAATAAATTAACCATCTGCATAATCACTACCAGAACCAAACTTCCAGCCATCAACTAAGCGATGCCAATAATATTGTTGTTGAATTGGCAGGTACTTAATCAATGTTTCTAGCATTGGACTCAGCCAAAATAAGGTAGTATAAACACCTAAATTCCCGTAATGTACTACCCAATCCAATAAATTAATCAAACCAACTTGCGGAATTATTTTGGCAACTAATCCAGGATTTGCCAAAGCAGTTTTCAATAGTGTTTGCGTCAGTGCTGAAAATTGCACAATATCTTGCAAAAATGGCTTTAGCACAGGTGTACCCAGCTTTTGCATTTCCTGAAACACTACTGAGAGCAGTTGATTAATTTGATCTGGATGAATATTTTGATCCACTCCAACACTCATCGCTTTTTGGAACAACCAAGTAACAGCTAAACTCGGCTGATAAGGTTGCAGCAAAGCCAGCGCTTTTATAGATAATTGCTCGGTTTGTAGTGCTTCTTGAATACCAAAGGTTAAACGCTTCAGGTGACGCACCATAGCACCAAAACCACCAAAACTTAAAGGTGATTGGCTACCGCTACTATCTCCCACTGGCAAAATACGATTCCAAGGGGTTTTGAGGGGACTTTGGCGATAAGTGGGAAAAAAACCAAACAGTGCCCGTTGAAACTTTAACTGACTCAATTCCACACCCTGATATTGTGGTAGAAGGCGCAGATATTCTTCAAACAGAGCTTCTAAACCTAAACGTTGTGGGTGTGCATCCATGTAGGTAAACAAGTAGGTGGTTCTGCCATCCTTAGCTGGAAAAGCTTCCCAGAAGTATTGGCATTGATTGTGCAAGGATGTAAATGATAACAACAAGTCACCAGAGTGATTTTCCGGAAAACCTTCTGCACAAGTTCCCACAACTAAACACAGCGCATCGGGTTTTTGTCCTAGACGTGCTTGTTGAGCAATCGGAGAAATATGTCCCATTGCATCGATTAATAACTTAGTTGTGAGTTTGTTGTTTACCTTCACCCCATTGGGATGCACTACTGCTTCACTCAAAGGTGTGTTTTCCCACAACTCACCCCCCGCAGCCAAAAATCGTGTTTTCAATGTAGCTAATAGATAAACAGGATCTACACCAATATTGAGAACATCCTCTACCCAAACTTCTGTACCACCTTGAAAGCTGACTCTGGCTGGGTTATATTCTGTGGCGATCGCTTGCTCTAATTCTTCATGAGTCAGCAGATTTAATTCCACAAACACTTCTAACTCTTTGCGAGAAATATTCCACTCTTGCTCTCTCCCCCGGAGAATTCCGCGCTCAATCAACCCTACCTTGATTCCCTGCACAGCTAAAGCGCAACCAATTAAAATCCCTAAAGTTCCACCGCAGATAATTACATCCCAGTCTACGGTGTCTAAAACTCGATCGTTCTCTTTAACTACCGTTGGTATCGCTGCTTTATCTGCCCTCAGCGATGCTAAGATGCGATCGCTACGACGTAGACTTTCCATCACATCGCCTGGTAGTTGGGAGAGAATATCTTCGGTGATGCTCATATTGAATAATCCCCTCTAATTTTTGTGCTTACTAGGCTAGACCACTTTCAGCATAGAGGGTAAATGCACTAATTTAGTGAACCTATCCAGCGATATATCTGCAATCTAAAATCAGGTTTCTGTGGTGTTTATCCTGAGCAATAACCGTAAATATTTTTTCAGTACTGACCAAAAATTGCAATTCAATTTTGTATTCTCAATTAATCTACATCTACCTTCAGGATGGTTAAAATAAAATTTTCTCTGATACTTTTGGTCGCAGAATTTAATCTTAAAAATTAGAGATTAACAAATGTAATCCTGAGAAATTCTGTATTTCTGCAAATTTACCATTAGTGTGAGCTTTAATTTCTATACTTATGCCTTCAGTAGGGTTAAATCGCAAATATAACTTTGTTAGTTTTGTCTAAGAAATTGAAGAGTTATAAGCGGAGTTTGTAATGACATACACCCAAACCGGCGATCCAACTATTCGCGAACATGTTCAAGCTTGGCAACAATTGGATGTGGATCAACAACTCGCTTTGTTTTGGTTCATCTACAAAGAAATGGGTAAAGCAATTACACCAGCAGCGCCTGGTGCTAGCACTGTTTCCCCAGAAATTGCAGAAAGCTTGTTCAATCAAGTTCAAAGATTATCTCATGAAGAACAACTACAAGTTCAGCGGGATTTAATTAACAAAGCCGATACGCAAATTTCCCGTGAATATGGTTCTTTTGGTGATACCACAAAATTACTATTTTGGTATCGCTTATCTCAAGGTATGGATCAAGGAACTATTATTCCCGTACCTCCTGATTACAAACTACCCTCACAATCTCAAGCTCTTTTAGATAGAATTAAAGGGCTAGCTTTTGAGCAGCAAATTACTCTTTTCCGCGATTATGTAGCACCAATGGGTGCTCAACCAAGACCAGGTGCGGAAATTTAAAACCTGAACTTTTGCTTCTGTTTTAGTATTTAACCGGAACACTGCTTCCTATGGTTTGTGAACTGTAGGAAGCTTAATATTATGTCTATTAAAAGGCAACAGAGAAATCTCTAAATTCCATTTCGCTTCATGATGAGAGCATCAATTATACTAAAGTCGATAGCGATCGCATCTCCACAAACTATATGATGCATCTTAACAGTATGCCGTGACTAGGCTACTGCTGGGGGGTTGAACCAGATGAGCGAGCGTATCAAGATACAGCGCCAGAAAGCAGGTACATCCAAATATACAAATCCATCGTTAACATCACCAACAACCCCTTCGTTGGCGAACCCAACACGCGGCTTTGGTTTCTCAGCCGATCGAATTTTGACGAAAAAAGGAAATGGGGATTCGTCCAATTTTCCAGCATTACCATCTGCTAGTGAACTGTCTTCAGAAGACGCTTTACTACAACAGCCTCTAGTCCACGATATTAGCCGCATCTCACTGCGTCCCCAAGCCAAACTCACTTCTAACTTTGAGGTGCAGCGATTCGAGGATAAAGACGCTGAATTGCTAACAGCTGCACAGGTGAGTTCAGCTAAAGCTTATTATGCTAGCCGTAGTAAACAGTATACCCCTGAGATTATTACGCAGATTCAGCAGACAGTCGGAAGTACACCCACAGGAGCGATCGATGACGAGACAATTCAAGCAGTAGCAAAATGGCAGCAGGAACACCCACCTTTGAAAATCGATGGTAAAGCAGGGCCAAGAACCTTGCCAGCCGCCTTCCCTACAGGATTAGCAACAACTGATGCTACTAATGAGTATGTAGGTGAAGCCAAGCAAGTTCAGGCTGATTGGGCAAAACTGAAAACTACAAATGAACGAGCCGATGCTTTGTTAGCAGCAGTCAACAAGCAACTTCAGGCTGCCGGTGTACCTGTTTGTAATAAAGCCATTAAAGATTTGGGAACAGATGCAGGTCAGTTTGATTTTCCTACCTGGACATTAGACTTAGGCAAAGAAGCTTTTTCTCAAGCCTCATTAACTGATGAAGCGGCAGCTGATATAGCTGATACAGTTTACCATGAAGCCCGCCATGCAGAACAATGGTATATGATGGCGCGGATGCTAGCGGGAAAAGGCAAATCTGCCAAAGCGATCGCTAAAGAAATGGGGATTCCCCCCAATATTGCCAGCAGTGCTTTCAGCAACCCCCTCAAATCAGGCAGTATGGAAGCACTCATAGCTGAAGGCTGGTATGAGAGTGTTTATGGCGCAAAAGCAGATTATCGCGATCGAGTTCTTACAGATCTCGATACCAAACAAAAAGCTTTAGACAAAGCCCAAGAGCAGTATGATAAGTCTCCTACTGATGCTAATAAGGCAAAGCTAGACAAAGCTCAACAGCAGTATGACATAACATACGATAAGTACCGAGACTTGCCAGAAGAGGCTGATGCTTGGAGAGTAGGTGGAGCAGTTACAGATGCTTATCTCAAAAAGTAAACTTCTCCAGATAATCGCCATTGTTATTTGGGCTTTAGCTAGCTGTCAGACTGGTGCAACATCTATTTCCCAACCTCATAAAAGTGCGATCGCACCCTTACAAGCAAAGCTGAATCAGGAGACAACTATGATTGAGACTTTACAGAATTTGTGTAATGTTTTATCTAACGCACCTTTGACTGCTCAAGCAGCTGCTACTAGCCTAGGTACAATTGTGGAAGACCAGGGAAAGGATTGGCCTGTAATTGTTCAGCCATCTAATTCGGCTTTTCAAGAGGCGCGGGTTGTGCGACAAGCAGGAACCAATGAGCCAGCGCACGTAGAACTTACTTTAGCAGATCCCAGCAAACTTACAGTGAAAATGCTGAGAGAGGCTTTTGGTAATTATTCAAAACCACCAAAGCTTCATCGTAATAGACCAACAAAGTTAGTATTCGATGTTGATATTCCCAATACGCCACGCACTTGTGCAGTTATTGCGGATGTCACGCCACAAGAGCATGGTGTAGAAGATGGCATTGTCAATTCAGTAACGCTCAGGCGCGACATCAGATTGGAATAGACTGAAATTTATAAATACCCTTCAACTTCCGCAAATTTACGTAAGCGTGGCAAACACTGACGCTGATAAAAACTGCTTAAAGTAGGAATTGATAAATTAAATTCCTCAGACAATTCTTTCCAACTAGCTTCTGGGGGTAAGCGTTTCAAAATTAACACCTGACAATTAACATCTGGACGCCCTTTTATATATGTAGCGCGTAGTTCTCCGTTAGTATCGGCTTCTGCCCATATCCTGACGTTTTCCAAAATCGGAGGAGCTTCCGGGGTAGCAGCCAGGTTTTCTACTGGATCAATAGTGTTACTATTCTCACCCGAACTAGACTGGCGTACCTTTAAAGGGACTTTAATAACTTGTTCTCGTTGCTGATTGAGGTAAAAGTCTTGAAGTCGGCGTTTCAAATAAGCATTCAGCCAAGTTACAACACTCCCATAAGTAGGATCGTAGGCTTGACCTGTGTTAGCTTCACAAATGTTGCGACAAAAATATAACCAAGTTTGTTGCAGCGCGTCTTGATAATAGGAAGTACTTTCCCTCCAGAGTCTACTTGCAGTCAAGCGAATGATTTGCGTGAGCAGCTTCTGACGCTGAGGACTTCCAGGTGGGTTTTCACAGGCTTTTGCAACTAAGTAGCGTAGCTGTTCATCCAATTCAACCATAGCCATCTGAGTTAAGCAAGCAAGAATATCATAGTATTGCGTATAACAATGTACTAAAGAATTACCCTTTATCGTGATATTAATTCTTTCGCCTCATAAGCTAAGTGGATAACTTGAGCTAAAGTACTAAAAAAGACGCGGAGAGCTTGTTAGATGAAGTATCCCCACGTCTTGCTGAAGCAACAAACTATACAACTTTAATACACGTAAACTGAGTGCACTTTAGCTATAATCCCAGCCAAGAAAAGAAACTTTGCCACCAAGAAGGTGTGATATCACCAACAGTCAACTTCATCTTGCGACGAATGTCTTGAATATTCCAATTGGTTAACTTAGCTAGAGTTTGTGCTTCTTGTTCAAAACGCCTAGGCAAAGATTGTTTATATTCTCGCCCTGCTGGACAATTAAGGTCGCCAGAAAATGGATGTTGTAAAATGTAACGTCCTTGAAAAGATTCGCTATTGGAAGTTTCATGGAACATCGGATCTTCAGGAAATTTGTTGCGGGTATAGCGGATATGCAACCGACTAATGAAGACACTACTGCTAGAAACAGGAGGACGGAAACTACGGGGTGCTGGAACACCATTGGTAGAATCACCATCTAACCAGAATACACCTGCTTGCTTGAGTTCCTCTCGAGATAAGGGTTCAGCAGAACAAGGATCGCAACTACTCATATCCCAAGCATATTCTAAGAAAGCCACTTTCCGGTCTTCCTTATTGTAGGAAGTTTGGAACATAGACTTATAGAATTCGCCAAATTCATCTTTGACAAACAACGGAATATTGGCATCAGAAGGAACTTTTACCGTCCGGTAGTTGGTAGTTTCTGCCTGTCCTTTGGGCGATAGGATATAGACAATTACATCTTGCTCGCTGGCGGCGTTAATCATGCCCAACCGAATAGGCAGTATAAACTTGGGTGATTTGTAGGAAATTTGTAACGGACGAAGTAATTGATAGCCAGATGTCTCAAATTTCTCTAAGTTGACTTTCGCAACAAAGAATTTCATCGAAGAACGGACATAGGGCTGAAGTAACTCTTTTGCCCCTTTTGGAATTTTGTAGCCATTGCGATTCAGCCAGGTTTCCAATCCTCCAGATTCTTTGGCGCTGAGAATCACAATGTCGTATTCGCCAACGTTAAAACGCGCCTCAACAGTGACACCCAAACTATCAGCACGCCCTCTCGTACCCCCTGCTTCATTTCTGGATGCTGGTGCAGCCGCTGCTTGAGGTTTGTCATACTCATAAACACGAGCGCAGGGATCGGAGTCGAAATATTCTACTAATCTCGGTGCGCTAAAAGCATCTAAACGCTCGATAATCTTGGGTTCAGCAACATGAACCTGCTCTTTTTGCAGCACTGTGGGTACAGGTACAACGATCGCAAAATCTTTGACTTCGCCTTGAAAATCGTTAGCCATTGTCAGGACAGTGCGATCGCCATCCCGCGCAATTACTACTTGAGAAGCTTTGTTATACAGCTTGGTATCAGCTTTGGAAACATAAAATCCACAGAATGCCCATGCTGTGGGGGCAAAACATAGCACAGCTATTAATGCCATCACTATGGGGATGAAAAATCTTAAAGGTTTCATTTTATTTCTCGACTGTGTTCAGTGTTTCAAACATTTAGGGACTAGGAATTAAGGGCTGAGTGCTAGATACTGGGGAATTTTCAGTAACACTAGTGTTCCCATCTTTACTAAACCAGGAATATTCTGAGGCTGACCAGAAGGCATCGAACAGAATGGTCAACGGTGCTAGGATAAACAGTGCCCAAAAAACTGCGCTGGAAATAAAGAAATAATTCCGCAGTATAAAAGTGAATATGGCGATGCAGATTGCCCAAACTATACGTGCGATTCTGGCATTGGGAATTGACCGAGGATCGGTGACCATAAATAGGGCAAATAACAACAAAGATCCACTCATCAACCGATGCCAATAAACATCCCAAGTCCATCCCAGCCACACATTACGAATCGCCTCTAGCAATGCGTAGGAACCCAAGAAGGCGGAGGTAGTGTCCCAGCGACCAACTCGCTGCACAATCATGCCACCAGTCCCGACAAATAACAGCCCATACCACCAATCCTCTCCCCACTGTCCTGGTGAAACCCAAGCATCAGAGGTGAGTAGCAAGGCGGTAATAATGCCAAAATTCGCTGGATTGAAGAAATGCTTTTTACCAACTTGGAAGAGAAATTTGCTAGCGATCGCACTTACTGCGGCCAAAGCCATTGTTGTCCAATGATCCGCCCGCAACAGTAAACTGAGTCCCAATGAGGTAATTAAGGCACTACGAATATTCAGCTTTTGTTCTGGGCTAATCGCTGACGACAAAATCCATTGCGTTAATAGACAAGTCGCGATCGCTACTCCTATTAACTCCGGTCGCAGCGTCCAGTCCCTTGTACCAATTCCCAAAACTAGGAACAAGGAAAGAAAGAGAATCTGATAATCTCGGATATCATTAAGTATCATTACCCGTCTACTCAGGGATTACGCGGAGTTTTTACATCAATTTAGACGGATAAATTGTTAAATACATCGTTGTTACAGTTTTTGTTACAAATAGAGTCTAATTTCAAAAGGTTTGTAACAAATCGGACATTCAAATCTAATTCCTGCTTCCTCAGTACAATGATCCATAGAAGAAGATACTGCTGGAGGAAAAAAATATGAAACCTATTCAGCAAGCATTCACTATCTTGGGAATAACGATGTTACTGGGTGTGATGTCTCCGATCGCTCAAGCTGAAGCTTCATCAAAAACAGAGAAATCGGTGGATGTTCAACAGCATTACAACCAGGGTGTACAAAAGCTAGCGCAGGGTAACTTCAACGCAGCTATTGCAGACTTTAACGAAGTGGTACGCTTAAACCCAAAATTTTATGAAGGTTTTTGTTTACGGGGTTTAGCAAAAACTAATTTGGGAGATTTTCAATCTGCGATCGCTGACTACAATCAAGCACTACAAATTAATCCTCGCCACACAGACGCTTACAATGGTCGCGGTATCTCCTATGTCGAAGTAGGAAACTTGCAAAAAGCTATTGCTGATTTTAACCAGTCAGTAAAAATAGACCCGCGATCGCCAGATGGATACTATAACTTGGGACTCGCTCATTTTAAAAATGGCAAGCATCAACAAGCCATCTCCAACTTTACTCAGGCAATTAAAATCGACTCTACCTTAGCTGATGCTTACGGTAACAGAGGATTGGCACTATATGCTTTAGGCGATCGCAAAAGTGCCGTTACAGACCTCCAGCAAGCTGCAAGTTTATTTCAGCAGCAAGGAAATACACCAGGGTATCAAAAGACACAATTCCTTTTGCAACAGATTCAGCAGTAAGAAGAAACACCCAATTGGACAGGCATAATATAAAATCCTTACAGGCCGTGCAGGCGGGCTTTGTTTTTATAGCCACACCCTTCTAGGGTGTTGTATTTTGGCAATAAGATCAAATAATCAGAGCAATCTAGCATTTTTCAGCCTATTTGTGCTTCCAGAAATTATGCTCATCCGCACCGCTATCCCAGCCGACGTACCCAAAGTTTTACCAATGGTTGCTAAGATTTGTGCTTTGCATGACTCTTGGGATTCTGCTAAATATGGTTTTCTTCCTTATCCAGAGCAGCGTTATGAAAAATGGTTGGGGCGATTGGCAATTAATGATAGAGATGTATTTTTAGTAACTGAAGATGAAGAGAATTTGGTAGCGTTTCTAGTAGCGACAGTTGAACGCGAAATTCCAATTTATCGGTTACAAGAATTTGCCTTTATTCATGATATTTGGGTTGAGCCAGAATATCGCCAACAAGGAGTAGCACGGCAGATGGTGATGCTGGCTATGGAAAGCTTTAAGGAAATGGGAGTCAAGCAAATCAGGCTAGATACCGCAGCTATTAACGAAGCGGCGCGACGGTTGTTTGCATCCTGTGGTTTTCGCATCAGCACTATAGAAATGCTGATGGAATTGAACTGATAGTCAAAAGTCAAGAGTCAAATGACCAATGACTAATGACCAATGACTAACTAGCTAAAAGCGTTTTTTCTAGAGGAGTCCAACGGAAGGCGCGATCGCCACCCCTCTCAATTACTACTTTTACTTTTGGTTCCAAGCGAGGTAAAGCCGTTAAAAAATCAAGCTCCTGATTGGAAAGAATATGCCCCTCAATAATCCACAAAACCAGCCCCTTGGACTTTGGTGGTAACTGTTCTAGGTGAGAACTGATGATAGGCGGCAAATAGTATACAGAGCCTACTGCCGCACCAGTACCAGTACTTTTTTTACCCAAATGAGGCGGTCTGACTCCATGCACTCCCGTGAGATAGGCAGCCAAATCTCCCAGCCCCTTAGCGCTAATATGGAGAGTTTCATAGCCAGTTGCACGCAGTCGGCGGCGATATCGACCTTCATAACCCCCTTCGGGAGGTACATAAACACCAAGAGAGCCAACTTTTTCGAGTTCGCGAATAAAAGCGTTGCCAGTGGTAAGTAGTGCCATAGATATTCGTTCTATCTCACTTAGATATCTCTATTATTTACCGTGAACCGCTGAATTCGGTTCAACAATTAACTTATGATCTATATTAGGCTGAGGCACGGTCATTGCAATTTGCTGATTTACCCATAATTTTGATGAATTCGTAGTAAGCACTTGAGTGCTGCCAAATTCAGGACTAAAGCCCTGACAGCCCTCTACTTTGTGGCGGCTCTCTTAAAATAAATTCCTAGACAAATCTAAATAAATCATTTATATTGTTAGATTGTGACCAAATACGCAAATTAGGTTGCCCTCTTATTGGCATTCTGAGCTAGTGTAAGCATCAAGAGTTAATGACTTGATTCCAAATTTGGAGAAAGCTAGCAAAAGAGCGATCAGAGACTGGTAGACTAAAAAAGCTTTCGGGTCAACTTTTAGAACTTCTGGCTGGAAAATTAAAGCCAACCCTAAGTTCCAGACTACATTCACTCCTGTAGTCCTGAAAAAGTAGGCAAAACCTTGAACAATAGTTTAAGGTAATTTAGTCGGAGTAGAAACTGAGCAGTAATGTTGGTTTGATAGCATTACATTAGTCTCAGTTAAAGGATACTGAGTGGCAAAAAGCTACTTAAGTCCAACTACAACACGGCTGTCGCCTCAATTCGGAAAATCTGATCGGGGCGCTGCCTCCAGAAAGTGCCTAAGCAATTGCTTGGATAAAAGCATTGCTGCACAAAGCGCAAAGCTCAAAAGCCTTGCCTTGATTCCAGAAGTTAACCCTTCCGTTTGGGAAGGTGCTTATGGCTGTTCTGGTGAACAAGTGAGTGAAAGTAAACGGATTCACCAAACAGTAAGGACATAGTTTTTTGTGTCCTGGAAACATTGGAGTGCCATATGGCTCTAATTTTCCTGGTTTACAAAAAGCCTGTCTTTTTGAGTCCGATGCCAAGGTTAGCAAGTAGATTAAGGAGAACCAGTTACTGTGTCTGTAGGTATTCTCGGCACCAAGCTGGGCATGACCCAAATATTTGACGAGGCAGGAGTAGCAATTCCTGTCACCGTTGTAAAAGCAGGTCCATGCACTGTTACCCAAGTTAAAACGAAACAGACCGACGGTTACGCTGCGATTCAAGTTGGTTTTGGCGAAGTCAAACCTAAAGCGCTAAACAAACCCCTTTTGGGTCACTTAGCAAAATCATCTGCCCCAGCGTTACGTCATCTGAACGAGTATCACACAGATACTTCTAGCGATTATGCTTTAGGTCAAGAAATTAAAGCAGATATTTTTAGTGCAGGTCAAATTGTAGATGTAATCGGTACAAGTATCGGTCGTGGCTTTGCAGGCAACCAAAAGCGCAACAACTTTGGTCGCGGACCCATGTCACATGGTTCCAAAAACCATAGGGCACCAGGTTCCATTGGTGCTGGTACTACCCCAGGTCGTGTTTATCCAGGAAAACGGATGGCAGGACGTTTGGGTGGTAGCCGCGTCACAATCCGCAAGTTGACTGTAGTACGAGTCGATGCAGAGCGCAATTTACTGCTGATCAAGGGAGCTATTCCCGGTAAACCAGGTGCGCTGGTAAGTATCGTACCTGCCAAGCAAGTTGGTAAGTAGTCAAAAGTCAACAGTCAATAGTCATTGGACTATGGACTATGGACTATGGACTATGGACTAATGACAAAGGACAAGTGACAAAGATGGTTCAGAGTATAGTTAAAAATTGGCAAGGAGAACAAGTCGGAGAGACTTCGTTTGAGTTGCGAGTTGCCAAAGAAGAAACAGCGGCTCATATTGTGCATAGAGCCTTGGTTAGACAACAGACCAATGCTCGCCAAGGAAATGCCAGCACAAAAACTCGCTCCGAAGTCAGAGGTGGTGGCCGCAAACCCTGGCGGCAAAAAGGTACAGGTCGCGCTCGTGCAGGGTCAATTCGTTCACCTCTGTGGCGTGGTGGTGGTGTAATCTTTGGGCCAAAACCCAGAGATTATGATTTAAAAATGAACCGCAAAGAGCGGCGCTTGGCACTGCGAACAGCTTTTGTGAGCCGTGTTGACGATTTGATTGTTGTAGAAGAATTTAGCGAACAGCTATCTCGCCCCAAAACTAAAGACTTAGTAGCAGCATTAGCGCGTTGGGGAGCTGCACCAGAAAATAAAACACTGTTAATTTTGTCTGAAATTGCGGAGAACATTCATTTGTCAGCCCGCAATGTAGAAAATTTAAAAGTAATTGCAGCAGACCAGTTAAATGTTTTCGATTTGCTGCACGCTGACAAGATTGTAGTTACAGCATCAGCAATCACCAAAATTCAGGAGGTCTACAGTGCCTAACTTCGACCCCCGCAACCTAGCTGACTTAATACGTCGCCCAATTGTGACTGAAAAGGCGACCATCCTCATGGAGTTAAACAAATATACGTTTGAAGTTACTCCCAAGGCAACCAAACCAGAAATTAAGGCCGCGATTGAAGACTTATTTCAGGTCAAGGTTGTCAAAGTCAATACTTCAATACCACCGCGGAAGAAAAAGCGTGTTGGCAAATTTATTGGTTACAAGCCCCAATATAAGAAAGCGATTGTTACTATCGCACCTGGGGATGTAGAGAAGGTTAGACAAGTTCTATTCCCAGAGGTCTAAAAAAACATGGGTACTCGTTCTTATCGCCCCTATACCCCTAGTACTCGCCAAGTTACAATCTCCGACTTTGCGGAAATCACTAAAACTGAGCCAGAAAAATCCCTCACCAAGTACGTACATCGTCCCAAAGGACGCAACAATCAAGGTCGGATTACCAGCCGTCGTCGGGGTGGCGGACATAAACAGCTTTACCGCATCATCGATTTTAAAAGAGACAAGCGGAACATCGCTGCTACAGTGACAGCAATTGAGTACGATCCGAATCGCAACGCGCGTATTGCCTTGGTTGTGTATGAAGATGGCGAAAAACGCTACATTCTGCATCCCAATGGCATGAAAGTTGGAACAAGAATCATTGCTGGGCCAGAATCTCCCATCGAAGATGGTAATGCCTTACCCCTAGCAAATATTCCCTTGGGTACTGGTGTTCATAATGTAGAAATGACTCCTGGTAAAGGTGGTCAAATCGTGCGTTCTGCTGGTGCTACCGCGCAAGTGGTCGCAAAAGAAGGCAATTACGTTACTTTGAAGCTGCCTTCCGGGGAAGTTCGTTTGATTCGCCGCGAATGCTACGCCACGATTGGACAAGTAGGTAACACCGACGCCAGAAACTTAAGTGCAGGTAAAGCTGGACGAAATCGCTGGAAAGGACGCCGTCCCAAAGTTAGAGGTAGCGTCATGAACCCAGTTGACCATCCCCACGGTGGTGGTGAAGGTAGAGCGCCAATTGGGAGATCGGGTCCTGTCACTCCTTGGGGTAAACCTACGTTGGGTGCGAAGACACGTAAACCCAAGAAAGCTAGCAGTAAATTCATTGTGCGCCGTCGTCGTAAATCTTCTAAACGCGGTCGCGGTGGACGTGAATCTTAACTTAGTTGTGAGTAATGAGCCACAAGTACTGAGTAGAATTTTCAAACTCAAAACTTAAAACTCAAAACTCAAAACTTAAAATTCAGAACTCAGAACTCAGCACTTAAAAATATGGGTCGTTCTCTAAAAAAAGGTCCTTTCGTTGCCGATCACTTACTCAGCAAAATTGAAAAGCTGAACGCCAAAAACGAAAAACAAGTTATTAAAACTTGGTCGAGAGCATCGACAATTTTACCCTTGATGGTCGGTCACACTATAGCTGTCCACAACGGACGCCAACACGTTCCCGTTTTTGTGAGTGAGCAAATGGTGGGACACAAGTTGGGAGAATTTGCCCCCACACGTACCTACAGGGGTCATGGGAAAAGTGACAAGAAATCAGGGAGATAGTTAAGAGTCCAAAGTCCATAGTAGTAAAACTTGACCGTTGACTCTTGACAAAAGGAAAAAAATATGGCTACTGATACTACTGAAGTCAAAGCGATCGCTCGTTTTATCCGCATCTCTCCCTATAAAGTGCGTCGTGTACTCGATCAAATTCGGGGCAGGTCGTACCGAGAAGCGCTAATCATCCTAGAATTTATGCCTTACCGCGCCTGCGATCCTGTGTTAAAGGTTCTCAGAAGTGCCGCCGCTAATGCCGAGCATAATGCTGGTCTAGACCGTGCGCAGCTAGTGATTACCCAGGCATACGCCGATCAAGGCCCAGTACTCAAACGGTTCCAACCCAGAGCGCAAGGCCGAGCTTACCAAATTCGCAAACCAACGTGTCATATTACCGTAGCTGTAGCTGCTGGTGCTGCTGCTGAATAATTATTAGACACGAAAAAACTGCGTAAAGTAAGAAATTTTAGAGGAAGCATTTGTGGGACAAAAGATTCATCCAGTTGGTTTTCGGCTGGGTATTACACAAGAACATCAATCTCGGTGGTTTGCCGTTCCTGACAAATATCCAGAACTGCTCCAAGAAGACCACAAACTCCGGAAATATATAGAACAAAAGCTGGGTAGACTGGCTCAAAACAACGCTGGAATCTCAGAAGTACGGATTGAGCGCAAAGCTGACCAAATTGACCTAGAAGTACGCACAGCTAGACCTGGCGTAGTAGTAGGTCGTGGTGGACAAGGTATTGAATCTTTACGTACCGGACTCCAAGAACTGTTGGGTAGCAATCGTCAAATTCGCATCAACGTAGTTGAAGTACAACGAGTTGATGCTGATGCCTACTTGATTGCGGAATATATCGCTCAACAATTGGAACGCCGCGTATCTTTCCGTCGTGTGGTACGCCAAGCTATTCAACGTGCCCAACGTGCTGGCGTTCAAGGCATTAAAGTCCAAGTTAGCGGTCGGCTAAACGGTGCAGAAATTGCCCGTACAGAATGGACTCGTGAAGGAAGAGTACCCTTGCATACGTTAAGGGCTGACATTGATTACTCTTACTGCACAGCCAAGACCGTTTATGGGATTCTGGGCATTAAAGTGTGGGTATTTAAGGGAGAAATCATCCCCGGACAAGAAGAAGCTGCACCTGCACCTACAACCCGCGAACGCGAACGTGAACCTCGTCGCCGTCAACAGCAACGCCGTCGCCAACAATTTGAAGACCGCTCAAATGAAGGGTAAACCGTTATTAGTTATCAGTCATTAGTAAATGGCAGATGACAAATGACAAATGACAAATGACCCTTACGGGTTCAGCAGTTGCTACCCTGCGGGAACGCTTTCAGCGAACAAGTCGGGAAACCCGCCCAACGCACTGCCTCACAAATGACAAGTAACAAACCATGTTAAGTCCTAGAAGAACTAAATTCCGCAAACAACAGCGCGGACGGATGGAAGGTCTAGCCCACCGTGGTAGTACCCTGAACTTTGGCGATTTTGCACTCCAAGCCCAAGAACCTGCTTGGATTACCTCTCGGCAAATCGAGGCTTCTCGTCGAGCCATGACCCGTTACATTCGCCGGGGTGGACAAATCTGGATTCGGATTTTCCCTGATAAACCCGTAACCATGCGTCCTGCGGAAACCCGGATGGGTTCTGGTAAAGGTTCGCCGGAGTTTTGGGTAGCCGTAGTGAAGCCAGGGCGGATTTTGTTTGAAATCGCTGGTGTTTCTGAAGAAATTGCCCGCGAAGCCATGCGCTTGGCTGCATATAAGCTGCCAATTAAAACCAAATTTATTGTGCGCCCTCAAGTACAGGAGCAGGAGTAGGTTATGCCTCTTCCCAAAGTTTCAGAAGCTAGAGAATTAACTGACGAGAAACTGGCTGAGGAAATTGTTGCTGTTAAAAGACAACTATTTCAGTTGCGCTTGCAAAAAGCGACCAGACAATTAGACAAGCCCCATCAGTTTAAACACGCCCGACATCGCCTAGCGCAATTGCTAACGGTAGAAGGAGAACGCAAACGGGCAGCAGCAAGTCAACCGACTAACGAAGAAAAGTAGGAGATTATGGCAGTCAAAGAACGAGTTGGCTTGGTGGTGAGCGACAAAATGCAGAAAACGGTGGTAGTAGCCGTGGAAAACCGCGCTCCCCATCCCAAGTACGGCAAGATTGTAGTTCAAACCCGGCGCTATAAAGCTCATGATGAGGACAATCAGTGCAAAGTGGGCGATCGCGTTCGCATTCAGGAAACAAGACCCCTGAGTAAAACCAAGCGCTGGCAAGTCACAGAAATTCTCAACGCTAAAGCTACAACTTAATAGTTGTTATCAAACTAACAACTTAACAAGGGAGACAAATTGTGATTCAACCCCAGACTTACCTGAATGTCGCAGATAATAGTGGTGCCCGGAAGCTAATGTGCATCCGCGTATTAGGCGCAGGCAACCGCCGTTACGGTGGCGTGGGTGATAAAATTATTGCCGTTGTCAAAGATGCCCAACCCAACATGGCTGTCAAAAAGTCAGATGTGGTAGAGGCAGTAATTGTCCGCACTCGTAAAAGCATAAATCGAGACAGCGGTATGAGCATTCGTTTTGACGATAACGCCGCAGTGATCATCAACAAAGATGGCAATCCTCGAGGCACACGGGTTTTTGGCCCAGTTGCACGGGAACTGCGCGATAAAAACTTCACCAAAATAGTTTCTTTGGCTCCGGAGGTGCTGTAATGCCAAAACAGCCACAACCCAAGGTTTTTCATAAAATGCACGTCAGAACTGGCGACACTGTACAAGTGATTGCGGGTAAGGACAAAGGAAAAGTTGGTGAAGTGATCCAATCACTGCCACAACTCAGTAAAGTTATTGTCAAAGGCGTCAATATAAAAACTAAGCACGTCAAGCCCCAGCAAGAAGGGGAATCAGGAAGAATAGTTACACAAGAATTCCCGATTCATAGCTCCAACGTGATGCTTTACTCAACTAAGCAAAACGTCGCCAGTCGCGTATGCTACACCTTCACCGCTGAAGGCAAAAAAGTGCGGAAGCTCAAGAAAACCGGTGAGATTTTAGATAAATAATCTTCCGCCAAGGGGCGATTTTAGATGAGATTTTAATTAAATCGAAAATCTAAAATTTAAGGTTCCCTGACCAAGCCCAGGGATAAACAGGACAAAAAACTATGGCGACAACAAGACTCAAAACCTTATATCAAGAGACAATCGTTCCTAAACTGACCAATCAGTTTCAATACACCAACGTTCATCAAGTACCGAAGTTGGTCAAAATTACTGTGAACCGAGGTTTAGGGGAAGCGGCTTCCAATGCTAAAGCATTAGAGGCGTCTCTTAACGAAATTGCTGTGATTACTGGTCAAAAACCAGTTGTTACCAGAGCAAAAAAGGCGATCGCAGGCTTCAAAATTCGTCAAGGTATGCCAGTTGGCATCATGGTGACTCTGAGAGGCGAACGGATGTATGCCTTCCTCGATCGGCTTGTTAGCCTGTCACTGCCTAGAATTCGGGATTTTCGCGGTATTAGTCCCAAAAGCTTTGACGGTCGCGGTAACTACACTCTGGGTGTCAGAGAACAGTTAATTTTTCCAGAAGTCGAGTACGACAGCATCGATCAAATTCGTGGTCTAGATATTTCCATCATTACCACAGCGAAAAACGACGAAGAGGGCCGCGCCTTACTTAAAGAATTGGGTATGCCTTTTCGTGATCAATAAGTTCATCTAAAGAGGGAACGATGGCGGCTAACGACACAATTGCAGATATGCTGACGCGCATCCGCAATGCCAATTTGGCGAGGCATCAAACTACACTAGTGCCCGCAACAAAACTCACCCGTAGTATTGCTAAAGTGCTACGAGAAGAAGGCTTTATTGCTGAGTATGAAGAATCAGGCGAAGGGATAAAACGCAATCTGGTGATTTCCTTGAAATACAAGGGTAAAAATCGTCAGCCACTAATCACAGCCCTCAAGCGGGTTAGTAAACCAGGTTTGCGTGTTTACTCTAATCGCAAAGATTTACCCAGAGTACTGGGTGGTATCGGCATTGCCATTATTTCTACATCCAGTGGGATTATGACCGACCGCGAAGCGCGGCGTCAAAACTTGGGTGGGGAAGTACTGTGCTATGTCTGGTAGTCATTAGTCATGAGTCATTTGTCATTATTTAAAGACGAAAGATAAAAGACAAAGCGCAAAGTCGGAGCGGAGGTTTCCTCCGATCAGAACTTTGAAAGACAGGACAAATAACAAAGGACAAAAAGTCATGTCTCGTATTGGTAAACGTCCAATCACTATTCCTGCCAAAGTGCAAGTGGCAATTGATGGCACAAAAGTAGTCGTCAAAGGTCCGAAAGGAGAACTTTCGCGTGAGTTACCTGCCCATGTATCAGTCTCGCAAGAAGGCGAAACATTACTAGTAACTCGTCGTGATGAAACTCGTACCTCCAGGCAAATGCACGGTTTAAGCCGTACTTTAGTGGCCAACATGGTCGAGGGCGTGTCCCAAGGTTTTCAGCGCCGTTTAGAAATCCAAGGTGTTGGTTACCGGGCACAAGTCCAAGGTCGTAACCTCGTTTTAAATATGGGTTATAGCCATCAGGTACAAATTGAGCCTCCCGATGGCATTCAGTTTGCTGTGGAAGGTACAACTAACGTCATAGTCAGTGGCTATGACAAAGAAATAGTAGGTAACACAGCAGCGAAAATTCGTGCCGTTCGTAAACCAGAACCTTATAAAGGCAAGGGTATTCGCTACGCCGGTGAAGTGGTCAGACGGAAAGCTGGTAAGACTGGTAAGAGTGGTAAGAAGTAAACATGAAACTTACTCGTAGAGAATCAAAAACACGTCGCCATAGACGCATCCGTGGTAAAGTTCAAGGCTCTCCAGAACGTCCACGCCTAGCTGTATTTCGCTCGAATGAGCATATCTATGCTCAAGTAATTGACGATACTCAACATCATACTTTGGTGTCAGCCTCAACTGTAGAACCAGAGTTGAAATCGAGTTTAGCGTCAGGTGCTAACCGGGATGCATCAGTGCAAGTTGGCAAACTGATCGCAGCGCGATCGCTAGAAAAAGGTATCACCAAAGTCGTCTTTGATCGCGGTGGCAACCTATACCACGGTCGCATCCAAGCCCTAGCTGATGCAGCACGTGAAGCTGGTTTAGATTTCTAAATTAGTCAAAAGTCCAAAGTCCATAGTTAAAAGTAATGACTATTGACTGTTGACTGTTGACTCTTGACCCTTGACTAATAGAGAGCATTTAATTATGGCAACTGGTCGTCGTAAAGCGAACCGCGCAAAGAAAGAAGAAACCAACTGGCAAGAACGGGTAATTCAAATCCGACGAGTGAGCAAGGTCGTCAAAGGTGGTAAAAAACTCAGCTTCCGGGCGATCGTGGTCGTTGGTAACGAACGTGGTCAAGTTGGTGTCGGAGTAGGTAAAGCCTCTGATGTAATTGGTGCGGTGAAAAAAGGCGTAGCCGACGGTAAAAAACATCTGATTGATATCCCCATTACCAAATCTAATTCCATCCCCCATCCTATTGATGGTGTTGGTGGCGGAGCTAAGGTGATTATGCGCCCAGCCGCACCTGGTACTGGGGTAATTGCTGGTGGTGCTGTGCGGACTGTGCTGGAATTAGCAGGAGTTCGTAACGTCCTAGCAAAGCAACTCGGCTCCAACAATCCACTTAATAATGCCAGAGCCGCAGTTAATGCCTTGTCTACACTGCGTACCTTGACTGAAGTCGCTGAAGATCGCGGTGTTCCTATTGAAAATCTCTACACCATTTAGTAGAGCTAATTTTGCCGAGTATTTGTGTAAAAAATTACTATTTACATCATGAGACTCAACGATGCCAAGCCTCAAAAAGGCTCAAAAAAACGCCGTAAGCGTGTAGGTAGAGGTATTTCTGCCGGACAAGGTGCCAGTGCTGGTCTAGGTATGCGGGGTCAAAAATCTCGCTCCGGTAGTGGTACTCGCCCAGGTTTTGAAGGTGGTCAACAGCCATTGTACCGCCGCTTACCTAAGTTGAAAGGTTTTCCGATAGTTAATCGGAAAATTTACACTACGATTAATGTAGATAAGCTAGCTTCTCTCCCAGCCAATACAGAAGTAACTTTGGATTCCTTGAAAGCAGCAGGTATTCTGACTACTGTCAAAGGTCCATTGAAAATTTTGGGTAACGGAGAATTGAGTGTTCCGCTCACAGTCAAAGCAGCAGCTTTTACAGGTCAAGCTCGTAGCAAAATTGAGGCAGCTGGAGGAAGTTGCGAAGTCCCAGAGTGAGCCAGAATAGCGCACTTAAATGCTAGCCAACTTGCTTCCAGCGCCTGGTTCACGATAAAGGTAGCACTCTATGATCAGTCGAGACAAAGCCCCAACGGCTCAAGAAACTTTTATGCAGATGGCTCAAGCAGCTGGACTGAGAGGTAGGCTGCTTGTCACTGTCGGTATTTTAATTTTGGTTCGCCTAGGCATCTTTCTGCCTGTACCTGGTATTGATAGAACTAGGTTTCATGACGCTATATCGGGAAATAATTCCATCTTCGGCTTATTGGATATATTTTCCGGGCGAGGACTTTCGACTTTGGGAGTCTTTGCCTTGGGTATTTTGCCCTTTATTAATGCGTCCATTATTATCCAATTACTCACCGCGGCCATACCATCTTTAGAAAAGTTACAGAAAGACGAAGGTGAAGCTGGGCGGCGAAAAATTTCTCAAATTACACGCTATGTCACTGTAGGTTGGGCAATTATTCAAAGTACGGCTTTTTCGGCGCTCTTCCTCCAGCAATTTGCCTTACAGCCAGGTCCGTTATTTGTAGCGGAAACTGCGATCGCACTCACCGCAGGTTCAATGTTCGTGATGTGGGCATCCGAACTAATTACCGAACGCGGTATTGGTAATGGAGCATCATTGTTGATATTTGTCAATATTGTGGCATCACTACCAAAATCTTTAGGTGATACCATCGACTTGGTGCAAGTTGGCGGTCGCGAAATCGTCGGTCGCGTGATTGTGCTGGTGGTAGTGTTCCTGGCAACAATTGTTGGTATTGTGTTTGTGCAAGAAGGAATTCGACGCATCCCCATTATTTCAGCACGTCGGCAAGTAGGGCGGCGAGTTTTGGCTGAACAACGTAGCTACCTACCTCTACGACTCAACTCTGGTGGTGTAATGCCAATCATTTTTGCAGCAGCCATCCTGAGTTTGCCACTACTAATTGCGAATTTCACCAAAAATCCGGATCTGGCAAATATCGTTAACACTTATCTCAGCCCCGGTGGATCTCAGCCTTGGGCTTATGCCTTGGTTTACTTAATTTCTATTGTTTTCTTCAGCTATTTCTATTCTTCGTTGATTGTTAACCCCGTAGATGTAGCGCAGAACTTGAAGAAGATGGGTTCAAGTATTCCCGGAATTCGTCCTGGTAAGGCGACTAGTGAGTACATCGAGCGAGTCATTAATCGGCTGACTTTTTTGGGTGCAATATTTTTGGGCTTTGTTGCAATTATTCCCACAGCTGTGGAAAGTGCTTTAGGAGTACCAACTTTTAAGGGTCTAGGTGCTACATCTTTATTAATTTTGGTAGGTGTAGCAATTGACACAGCGAAACAAGTCCAAACCTACGTTATATCTCAGCGCTATGAAGGAATGGTGAAACAATAGTGACGCGATTAATCTTCTTGGGACCACCTGGAGCTGGTAAAGGAACACAATCTCAAAAATTGGCTGAACACTTGCAGATTCCCCATATTTCTACGGGTGATATTTTACGGCAAGCGATGAAAGACCAAACAGCTTTGGGAGTTAAAGCTCAAAGTTATGTTGATAGCGGTGAGTTAGTTCCCGACCAGCTAGTACAGGAATTGGTACAGGAGCGCCTAGGCCAAGCGGATGCTAAATCTGGTTGGATTCTAGATGGCTTTCCCCGTAAAGTAACACAAGCAGCTTTTTTAGAAGAGTTGCTGGAAACCATACATCAAGGTGGTGAAAAGGTAGTTAACCTAGATGTGCCAGATGATGTTGTAGTAGCAAGGTTACTCGCACGGGGTAGAAAAGATGACAGCGAAGAAGTGATTCGGCGTCGTCTAGAAGTGTACCGTTCGGAAACTGCACCCTTGATTGATTATTACGGCGATCGTCAAAAACTCCTCACAGTCAACGGCAATCAATCCCAAGAAGAAGTCACTACTGAATTGCAAAATGTAATAGCGTCTTAAGCAAGGTATAAAAGGGTTAGCAGGGAGAAATCCCAGTTTCACATTTCTCCCATAGCCCAAATTTCAGACCACAAATAAAATTTACTGCTGTCTCTCTCAGTAGGGCAGATGGCAATTTTAGCTAAGATATATTAAGAAACTGTTGATATATTTCGTGAAGTATGTTCTCTTGCAGGTGAAGATACGGCAAAAGAACAGGAGATTGTTGAGTTGAGGAAAAAATAAATTGTCTAAGCAAGATTTGATTGAAATGGAAGGCACGGTTACCGAGTCATTGCCCAACGCGATGTTTCGTGTTGACTTGGATAATGGCTTTAATGTCCTAGCACACATTTCGGGCAAAATTCGCCGTAATTACATCAAGATTTTACCTGGCGATCGTGTCAAAGTGGAGTTAACTCCCTACGACTTGACAAAAGGCAGAATCACCTATCGACTGCGTAAGAAGTAAGATTATGTAGAGAATATTACCATATAATCCTTTTTTTGGGTGTTGCTTAGTCATTTAACTGACTAATTTCCTTAAAAATGCTATAATTCACTATTTGGAGTTAATTACAAAAGGCATGAAAGTCCGAGCCTCAGTCAAGAAGATTTGCGAAAAGTGTAACGTGATCAAACGCCGTGGTCGCGTCATGGTGATTTGTGTTAACCCCAAGCATAAGCAACGTCAAGGCTAGTTTGACACAACTACACCAGACATAGCCCTAGATGCGATTAAGGGCATTTTTCTAACAGCAATTGCGAGAACAAGAGGGAGAAATTCATTGTGGCACGTATTGCCGGAGTAGACCTGCCACGCGATAAGCGCGTTGAGATTGGTCTGACCTACATCTACGGAATTGGTTTATCTAGGTCGCAAGAAATTTTAGCGACTACAGGTGTTAACCCAGACACCCGCGTTAAAGAACTCAGTGATGCTGATGTTGCTGCTCTGCGAGGAGAAATCGAAAGTAACTATCAAGTCGAAGGGGACTTGCGCCGCTGGGAAGCGATGAACATCAAGCGCCTCGTGGACATTGGGACTTACAGAGGGCGTCGTCATCGCATGGGCTTACCAGTCAGAGGACAAAGAACTCGCACAAATGCCAGAACCCGTCGTGGTAGAAGGCAAACTGTGGCTGGGAAGAAGAAAGCACCAGGCAAATAATATTTTCATGCTTGCTCATCCGAGCAAGGTTTACCTTAAATTCACTACACAACTATGGCGCGACAACCAACCAAAAAATCCGGGAGCAAGAAGCAGAAGCGGAATGTACCCAACGGTATGGCTTACATCCAGTCTACTTTCAACAATAGCATTGTCACCATTACCGATCAAAACGGTGATGTAATTTCTTGGGCAAGTGCTGGTTCTAGCGGTTTTAAAGGTGCCAAAAAAGGAACTCCCTTTGCGGCACAAACTGCTGCTGAAAGTGCCGCCCGTAGAGCTATCGACCAAGGAATGCGTCAAATTGAGGTCATGGTGAGTGGCCCTGGTGCAGGTAGAGAAACTGCCATCCGCGCACTCCAAGGAGCAGGACTGGAAATTACACTAATTCGGGATATTACTCCAATTCCTCATAATGGTTGCCGTCCACCTAAGCGCCGCCGAGTTTAAATCCAATCCTTTGGGGCGGTGGCAGCAAAAAATTCGAGCAAGGAAAAGTCACCTGTCATGCCTGCTGGAATTTTTAGCTTGCAAACTGCTGTGGCAAGATTGTGGCTTTGGAACTTCAGACGGCTTGGGTAACCGAAAGACTATCAAATGCTTTCTGAAGGAGGTTTACCCAACTTCGGAAAACCCAAAATTAAATAATAGCGCCCACGAGCCGAAGTAAAACATCAAATAGCAACATTTGCAGTTGGCTAATTGATACACCTAGAGTAAGCTTCAGGGCAAGAACTAAATTCGGGAGGCAATCTATTTGCCTACTAGCAGCACCTTAAACAGAGGGAGGAAACTCCGTGGCGCAGTTTCAAATTGAATGTGTAGAGTCTACTACTGAGGAAAGTCGAAGCCATTACAGTAAATTTGTCTTGGAACCTCTAGAACGCGGTCAAGGAACGACAGTTGGCAACGCCTTAAGGCGCGTTTTACTGTCCAACCTAGAGGGAACAGCAGTTACAGCAGTGCGGATTGCAGGCGTTTCACACGAGTTTGCCACAGTCCCAGGCGTGCGGGAAGACGTGCTGGAAATCTTGATGAGAATGAAGGAAGTTATTCTCAAAAGCTACTCTTCTCAACCTCAAATTGGGCGACTACTTGTGAACGGTCCCACCGTAGTCACTGCGGCACATTTTGATTTGCCAAGTGAAGTAGAAGTCATCGATCCGACCCAATATGTAGCCACCTTAGCTGAAGGCGGCAAGCTAGAAATGGAATTTAGGATCGAAAAAGGTAAAGGTTATCGCACCGTAGAACGAGGAAGGGAAGAAGCCACGTCTTTGGACTTTCTGCAAATCGACTCGGTGTTTATGCCAGTACGAAAGGTCAACTATAGTGTCGAAGAAGCCCGTGGGGATGGCTCAATCACTAAAGACCGATTGCTATTGGAAGTTTGGACAAATGGTAGTGTATCCCCCCAAGAAGCACTATCATCTGCTGCGGGGATTCTGGTAGATTTATTTAACCCATTGAAAGATATTTCACTAGAACCCACCGATACAGGTTCAGATATTCCAGACGATCCCACCGCCCAAATTCCGATCGAAGAGTTGCAGCTTTCTGTACGGGCATATAACTGTCTCAAGCGAGCACAAGTTAACTCTGTAGCCGACTTGTTGGATTATACCCAAGAAGACCTGTTAGAAATTAAAAACTTTGGTCAGAAGTCAGCGGAAGAAGTAGTTGAAGCTTTACAACGACGCTTAGGCATTACCCTGCCCCAAGAAAGAAGCTCTAAACACAGCTAAGTCAAAACCGTTAGTAATTGATAGTGCATTATTATGCGTCACCGTTGTCGGGTCAAAAAACTTGGTAAACCAGCAGACCAGCGTCGTGCTTTGTTGCGTGCGCTGACTACTGAGCTAGTTCGTCATGGACGGATTACTACTACTTTAATTCGAGCTAAAGTACTACGCTCTGAAGTAGATAAAATGATTACCTTAGCTAAAGACGGCTCCTTAGCAGCACGTCGCCAAGCTCTAGGCTATATCTACGATAAACAACTAGTCCATGCTCTGTTTGAGCAAGCTCCCACTCGATATGCTAACCGTCAAGGCGGTTATACCCGCATCCTGCATACAGTTCCTCGTAAGGGCGATAATGCTGAGATGGCCATTATTGAACTAGTTTAAGTCATTAGTCATTGGTCATTAGTCATTTGCAAAAGACAAAAGACAAATGACACAAGACAAATGACAAAGAACAAAATCTGTATGTTAGAAAGCCACCAGCCAACAGGAACTCACAGAGTAGCCCTGGTAATCCAATACCTGGGCACTCATTTTCATGGCTGGCAAAGGCAAAAGCAGCAGCGTACAGTTCAAGAAGAGATAGAAATAGCGATCGCTAAAATTCTTGGGTATCATGTGACACTACATGGTGCAGGCAGAACCGATGCGGGAGTTCATGCCGCAGCCCAAGTAGCCCATTTTGAAGCCACAGGTTTGATTCCACCTCATAAATGGGCAGCCATCCTTAATAGCTATTTGCCTCATGATATTTTAATCAGGGCTTCAGCAGGTGTAGGTAATCGTTGGCACGCTCGCTTTAGTGCAGCCTATCGACGCTATCGCTACACGATATACACTGAAGATCAACCGAACTTGTTCGTCAGACCCTTCAGTTGGCATTATTATTATGCACCCCTAGATGAATCCTTAATCAAAGCTGCCCTAAACCCCCTGCTGGGAAAGCATCATTTGGCTGCTTTTCACCGTGCAGGCTCAAAGCGATCGCATTCTTGGGTAGAAGTACAAGCAGCAGAGTGTCATCGCAACGGGCCATTACTTCATATTGAAATCCAGGCAGATGGATTTTTGTATGGGATGGTAAGGCTGTTGGTAGGGATGCTGGTACAAGTAGGTACTGGAAAGCGCACTCTGGCTAACTTTACTGAACTGTGGAAATCAGAACAGCGGGAAGAAGTGAAATATGCCGCACCTGCCCAAGGCTTGTGCTTGTTGCGAGTCGGCTATCCAGATTTCCCCTTTTCCCCAGATGTTTGGTATGAAAATCTGCCAAAATTCGTTTTTAGTCAAGAGTCAATGGTCAAAAGTCAAGATTTAATAGGCAATAGTCTAATGACAAATGACAACTGACAACTGACAAAGCGCAAAGTCTGAGCGGAAATTTCCTCCGATCAGAACTTTGTAAGAGACAAAAATGACAAAGGACAAATGATAAATGACTAAAACATACCTTCCTCCTCAAGAAACGCTTGAGCGTGAGTGGTACATCGTAGATGCCACAGACCAACGTCTCGGTCGCCTCGCTAGTGAAATCGCTATGGTTTTGAGAGGCAAAAAGAAAGCCGAGTATACTCCCCACCTAGACACAGGTGATTTTGTGATTGTGATCAATGCTGAGAAAATAGCAGTCACAGGTAAAAAACGTACTCAAAAGCTTTACCGTCGCCATTCAGGCCGTCCTGGTGGAATGAAGACAGAAACCTTTGCCAAGCTGCAACAGCGTCTACCAGAAAGAATTGTAGAACACGCTGTCAAAGGGATGTTACCCAAAAATAGCCTAGGTAAGCAGTTGTTCACCAAGCTGAAAGTTTATGCTGGCCCAACTCATCCCCATGCAGCACAACAACCTAAAGAACTAAAAGTTAATACAATTCCTGGAGCAGAAAGTTAATGGTAGCAGTAGCAGAAACAACAAGTGGTCGCGCCGTCTACTGGGGTACTGGTCGTCGTAAGTCCGCAGTAGCAAGAGTTCGCTTGGTTCCCGGTAGCGGTCAATTGACTGTGAATGGTAAAGATGGAAACTTGTACTTCCAATTCAACGCCAACTATCTTGGTGTGATCAAAGGGCCTCTAGAAACTCTAGGGCTGGAGAACGAATATGACATTTTGGTGAAAGCCGAAGGTGGTGGCTTAACCGGACAGGCTGATTCTATTCGCCTGGGAGTTGCTCGCGCCTTATGCCAGCTAGATCCCGATAACCGTTCACCTCTAAAAATAGAAGGCTACCTAACTCGTGATCCACGAGCCAAAGAACGGAAAAAATACGGTTTGCACAAAGCTCGGAAAGCACCTCAGTACTCGAAACGATAAAGAATTGGGTATTGGGGAGACAGCGCTGTGGGCGGCTTTGCCGACTTGTTCGCCGTCAGGCGTTCCCGAAGGGTAGCGACTGTCGTCATTGGGTATTGTTAATCATCGATTACCTAGTCTCGAGTCCCTAAACCCTAATTCTTGACTCCATCTGAAAGTTATAATTTATATAGATTCACCACAAAAGGAACAATGGCTAAATCTGATATTCATCCCAAGTGGTATCCAGATGCAAAAGTTTACTGTAACGGTCAAGTTGTAATGACTGTTGGCTCTACTAAGCCAGAACTGCACGTAGATGTTTGGTCTGGAAACCACCCATTTTACACCGGAACCCAGAAGATTATTGATACTGAGGGTCGAGTAGAGCGTTTCCTTCGCAAATACGGTATGAGCAGCACTCAAACCTCAGGCGACACAGACAAAAAGTAGCGGGTTGGCTCTGCTGTTAACGACGACCCTGCAATTGAGCTGGGTCGATTGTCATTTTTTGCCGAGCCAATTTGTTATTTTAAGGAGCGATCGCACTCATCATGGCTGAATCATACCTGCTGGACAAACTAAAGTCCGTTGAACAAACCTTTAATGAATTAACTCGTCGTCTTGGCGACCCTGATACCGCTAGCAATCCTGATGAGTATCAACAAATTGCTAAGTCTCGTTCTTCTTTGGAAGAGGTAGTTGATACCTATGAAACTTGGAAAGCAGCCCAAGAAGACTTGATCGGAGCGCGTCAGGTTTACAAAGAATCAGCGAGTGACCCAGAGTTGCAAGAAATGGCAGCCCTGGAAGTAGACGAACTAGAACAAAAGCTGGAATATTTAGAAAACCGTTTAAAAATATTGTTGCTACCCCGCGATCCCAACGATGATAAAAACATCATGTTGGAAATTCGGGCTGGTACGGGCGGCGATGAAGCGAGTATTTGGGCAGGTGATTTACTGCGGATGTACTCTCGCTACGCTGACGGACAGGGTTGGAGAGTGAAACTAGTGAGCGAGTCACTAGGTGAAATGGGCGGTTTTAAAGAAGTAATCCTGGAAATTCAGGGTGAGAGTGTTTACAGCAAGCTCAAGTTTGAAGCTGGAGTACATCGCGTACAGCGTGTACCTGCAACCGAAGCCGGGGGAAGGGTTCATACTTCCACAGCTACAGTGGCAATCATGCCAGAGGTCGATGATGTGGAAATTCACATTGACCCGAAGGATATTGAAATGACCACAGCTCGTTCTGGTGGTGCTGGTGGACAAAACGTCAACAAGGTGGAAACGGCTGCTGACTTGTTCCACAAACCCACTGGTATCCGTATTTTCTGTACAGAAGAACGTAGCCAGTTGCAAAACAAAGAACGGGCGCTGCAAATTTTGCGGGCGAAACTGTACGAAATGAAGCTGCGCGAACAACAAGAAGCTGTAACTTCCATGCGGCGATCGCAAGTTGGTACAGGATCGCGATCAGAAAAAATTCGCACCTACAATTATAAAGACAACCGCGTTACTGACCATCGTCTGGGTCAAAACTATTCCCTTAACCCTGTGTTGGAAGGTGATTTAGAGTCAGTTATTCAATCTTGTATCTCTCAAGACCAGCAGGAACGTTTAGCAGAGTTAGCGGCTTCTGGTGCTACAAGCTAATCGGCTCTTTTATAAAATGTGAATAACCGCTTACTGTGCTGTTGCTTGTAACACACATAAGCGGTTTTTTATTTGAAATTCCCACTGAGCAAATAGCTAATGGGACTTGAATTGATTAATTTATAACAATATAATATAGCAAAAATACTTAGTAACAACTTCCATCAAAGATGGTAGAAGTGGTGACTGAAAATCCGAAAAAGTTTGTAAATTTTTATAAAATTAAATTTTTTAGAGGTGCATATTATGTCGATCTACAACGAACCTTCAGATTGGCAAGCAGAATCAGGCGAGCCTTTTGTGCCAGTTTATTATCAAGGTAATTTAACTGGTTTTTTTAAACAAGACTATGCAGATGAAATTATTAGGTTTTTAAATGAGCAAGAAGTTTTAAATAAAGCGCTGAGATTAGCCTGCACTGATTTAATTAAAAAAACTGGTGGTGATGCTAACCAAGTCAAGAATTTAATGAAAAAATATATAAAAATCAGTGAACGTCCAAAATACGGAACTAGAGCGATCGCACTTTTATTAAAAGAAAGGCAAAAAGAACTAGATTTGAGTAGTCAGGAGTTTACTAAATTCTGCGATACATTTAAAGTGTCTCCTTCTGAACTAGATAATATTTATGTTGGAGAACCAATAGATGATAGTTTGTTAGCTCCACTTTCACGAATATTAGGGCTATCAAAAGAGCAACTACTAGAAGTACGAGATGGTCTGGAAGAATAACTCATATATAATTGCGTGAAAACTGACATTTTATTTTATCGTCTGTTTCAAGAATTACCCAGTATCTTCTTTGAACTGATTGGCAATTCTCCTGAAGAGGCAAACAATTATAGATTTTCATCAGTTGAAATAAAACAAACTTCCTTCAGGATTGATGGTATATTTCTGCCTAGGCAAACAAATGATAGACCAATTTACTTCGTTGAAGTGCAATTTCAGAAAGATGACGAAATTTACTCACGATTATTTACAGAAATATATTTATACCTGCGTCAGAATAAACCACAAAATGATTGGAGTGCTGTAGTTTTATACCCAAACAGGACTGTAGATACAGGAGATGTCAAACACTATCGTGAATTCTTTGTAAGTCAAAGAGTTAGACGGATTTATCTCAATGAATTAGGTGAGACTGCAACGCTCCCAATTGGGATAGCGACCGTTAAATTAGTAGTTGAAGAAGCAGATACAGCTATCACCCAAGCAAGGGAGTTGATAGAGAGAACTAAACAAGAGATAAACTCACAGTTACAGCAGCAATTATTACAATTAATAGAGACTATTTTGGTTTACAAATTTCCTAATATGAGTCGGGAGGAAATCGAAGCAATGTTTAGCTTAAGCGAGTTAAAGCAAACAAGATTTTATCAGGAAGCTTTTCAGGAAGGCAAAGAAGAAGGTATAGAACAAGGTATAGAGCAAGGTGAGCGCAGTGGAAAGTTAAAAGCAGTACTACCAATGTTGACAGCAGGGTTGACTGTAGAGCAAATAGCCGATGCTTTGGAATTGAGTGTAGAGGAAGTCAGGCAAGCAGTACAACAGCAGTCTTCTGATTCAGGCATATCTAGCAAAAAATAGCAGCATAATTGAATGCTAGGGTAAGCCAAGGTCGAAATGGGTGGCTTTGATTAGGTATATATAACTTAATCAGCCTTCAGCGTCACAATCTCAAACTATTTTTCTATCATTCAGCAATTTTCCCTGACGAAATATTAATTAAATTTTGTTAAGATTGACACGGCGTTAGCACTTCATCCCCCAACTACCCATTCCCTACCTGAGAGAAACTTGATGCTGCGACTAGAACATATCAGTAAAATTTACCCCACAGGCGAAGTTCTCAAAGACATCAACTGGGAAGTAAAACCAGGCGATCGCATCGGCTTAGTCGGTGTGAACGGTGCAGGTAAATCTACTCAACTGAAAATCATCTCTGGAGAAATTGAACCCACGGCGGGAGAGATTATTCGTCCTGCGAGTTTACATATAGCCTACCTCAACCAAGAGTTTGAAGTAGACCCCAGTCGCACTGTGAGAGAAGAATTTTGGACTGTCTTCAAAGAAGCTAATCAAGTGCAGTTGTCTCTAGCACAGGTGACAAGAGACATGGAAACTGCAACTCCAGAAGAACTAGATCAATTGATTAACAAATTGGATCGCTTCCAGCGCCAATTTGAAGCCTTAGATGGCTATGGCTTAGAAGCACGCATCGGGAAAATATTACCAGAAATGGGGTTTGAACCAGAAGATGGCGATCGCCTTGTCAGCGCCTTTTCTGGTGGTTGGCAGATGCGGATGAGTTTGGGTAAAATCCTGTTGCAAAAACCCGATTTATTGCTACTGGACGAACCGACTAACCATTTAGACTTGGAAACCATTGAGTGGTTGGAAAATTACCTAAGAAGTCTGGTTACTCCAATGGTCATAGTTTCCCATGACCGGGAATTCCTTGACCGCCTCTGCACCCAAATTGTCGAAACTGAACGCGGTGTTTCTGCTACTTACCTTGGTAACTACTCAGCATACCTGCAACAAAAAGCCGAAAATCAATCAGCGCAACTAAGTGCTTACGAACGCCAGCAGAAAGAATTAGAGAAACAGCAAGCATTTGTTGACAGATTTCGCGCCAGTGCTACCCGCAGTACCCAAGCAAAAAGCCGCGAAAAACAACTAGAAAAAATTGAGCGCATTGAAGCACCTACAGCTGGAGTCAGAACCTTGCACTTCCGCTTCCCTGATGCACCTCGTAGCGGACGAGAGGTTGTGAGCATTAAAGATTTAACTCATATCTATGATGATAAAATCTTATTTTTGGCAGCAAATCTCTTAATTGAAAGAGGCGATCGCATTGCTTTTCTCGGCCCCAACGGTGCAGGCAAATCTACGCTATTGCGGGTGATTATGGGTATGGAACCGCCCACAGAAGGTAGCGTTAAATTAGGCGATCACAACGTTATTCCTGGTTACTTTGAACAGAATCAGGCAGAAGCTTTGGATTTGAAAAAAACAGTCATGGAAACTATTCACGATGAAGTTCCTGACTGGAAAAATGAAGAAGTTCGCACGCTTCTGGGACGGTTTTTATTCACTGGGGATACTGTATTTAAGCCAGTTGGCGCATTAAGTGGGGGAGAAAAAGCGCGTCTAGCTTTAGCAAAAATGCTCTTGCGTCCAGCGAACTTACTAATTTTAGATGAGCCGACAAACCATCTCGATATTCCAGCTAAAGAAATGTTGGAAGAAGCACTTCAACACTATGATGGGACAGCGATTGTCGTTTCTCACGACCGTTATTTTATCTCACAGGTAGCTAATAAAATCGTGGAAATTCGTGATGGAGAATTCCGCGTTTATTTAGGCGATTATCATTACTACCTTGATAAAATTGCCGAAGAAAAAGAACAAGCAAGGTTAGCGACAATCGCTGCTGAAAAAGCGGCGAAGAAAGCTGCCAAATCTTCTAAAGCTTCAGCAAAACGCAAGTAAGGATTTATTTAGTACTCCTGAAATAGCGGATTAAATAAAGTCCAAAAACTTTGATGTCGTATGGTGTGTTAGGTGAAGCTGTAACGCACCATTACCCTTTATTACTTGCCATTCTACTAGCGTGGCAAGACTAAAATGTTCGTAGTTCTTTAGCGCCCTATCAATTAGAAATCTAATGCACAACTTTAGCCTTGTCACGCCACTACACTCAGAATGGTAAGTCAATTAATCTATATAATCTTTAAGTGCTACTACTAGCTCAAATAGTTTCTCAATAAGTTGCTAGATATCAATCCAATACAAGTATTAACTTCGTCAGTGAAGATGGAAAAATTATCAGTACCCTTGACGAAGAATTACTGACACTAATGTTGATTAAAAGCTTTTTGACTGATGATTAGCCCCACACAATTATCACAAAAAATATGCAAAAGTTACTAAAAGTAAAAAAAATCTAAAAAATACTGAAATCATTCATAAAACAAGTTAATAAGCAGAAATTCACTTGCAGCGGTGATTAGCAGTGGTATCATTCGGGTATTACAAAAAGTAAAGGGCAATTTTACTATGACCAAAGCACCTGTTGCTCCTGTGGTGCTAGTCATTTTAGACGGATGGGGCTACTGCGAGGAGAAGCGAGGAAACGCTATTGTTAATGCTCAGACTCCTGTAATGGACAGTCTATGGGCAGCTTATCCACACACCCTCATCCGCACATCAGGAAAAGCCGTAGGGTTGCCAGAGGGTCAAATGGGCAACTCGGAAGTTGGTCATTTGAACATTGGCGCTGGGCGGGTAGTACCGCAAGAATTGGTACGCATCTCCGATGCTGTCGAAGACGGTTCTATCAAGAGTAACCCAGCACTTGTCAAAATTTGCCAGGAAGTCCGCGATCGCAATGGCAAGCTTCACATGGTAGGTCTGTGTTCAGAGGGTGGGGTACATTCCCATCTCACCCATCTATTCGGACTACTTGACTTAGCTAAGGATCAGCGAATTTCTCAAGTTTGTATCCACGCCATCACCGATGGTCGTGACACCACACCGACCGAGGGTGTAAAAGCAATTGGGCATCTGCAAGAATACATCGATCGCCTAGGTGTAGGGCGCATAGTCACCCTCAGCGGTCGCTACTACGCGATGGATCGCGATCATCGCTGGGATCGGGTCAAACGTGCCTATGACGTGATGACCCAAGATCGAGTGACTGATACTCGTCAGGCTGTAGAAGTCTTAAAAGCATCTTATGCTGCTGGGGTGACAGACGAGTTCATTGACCCAATACGCATTGCTTCTGGTGCAATAGAACCAGGGGATGGAGTGATATTTTTCAACTTCCGCCCTGACCGCGCTAGACAACTAACTCAAGCTTTTGTTAGTCCAGAATTTACAGGATTTGAAAGACAGCTAATTCAGCCACTTTCTTTTGCTACTTTTACTCAGTACGATCCAGAATTAAAAGTAGCTGTAGCCTTTGAGCCGCAGAATCTGACTAACATTTTGGGAGAGGTAATCGCCAATAACGGTTTGAAGCAGTTTCGCACGGCTGAAACGGAAAAATACGCCCACGTCACCTACTTCTTTAATGGCGGTCTAGAAGAACCTTTTGAGGGGGAAGACCGAGAACTAGTAAGCAGTCCAATGGTAGCCACCTATGACAAAGCCCCGGCGATGTCAGCAGAAGCAGTTACAAATGTTGCGATCGCGGCGATTGAAAAATGTATCTACTCGTTAGTTGTGATCAACTATGCTAACCCAGATATGGTAGGGCATACGGGTCAGATAGAAGCTACGATAGAAGCAATTGAAAAAGTTGATCGCTGTTTGGGTCGCCTACTTGCTAGCATTACTAAAGTTGGCGGGACAACAATTATTACTGCTGACCACGGTAATGCTGAGTATATGCTTGATGATGCGGGTAATCCTTGGACAGCCCACACCACCAACCCAGTCCCCTTAATTTTGTTGGAAGGCGAGAAAGTTAAAATCCCTGGACATGGTACTAATGTCGAACTGCGAAGCGATGGCAAGCTAGCCGACATTGCGCCGACAATTCTAGAGATTTTACAACTACCTCAGCCATCCGAAATGACAGGGCGATCGCTGGTTGTAGCAGCAGGATATGATGTGCAACGCAGTCGTACTCCCGCGCAAGTAGGTTTGTAAAATAGATAACAGTTAACTGTTACCTTAATCCTGACGCTTCTGTTTTGAAATTGACTATCTATTTAGATTGCTACCATGACAGTTTCTAGTATTGTTCAAGGCATTTGGGCACTTTCCGCCGTTGGTTTAATTGTCTTAGTATTGCTGCATAGTCCTAAAGGTGACGGTATTGGGGCTATTGGTGGACAAGCTCAACTGTTTAGCAGCACCAAGAGTGCAGAAAATACCTTAAACCGAATTACTTGGGCGCTGACAGTTATTTTTCTGGGCTTAACAGTAGTTTTAAGTGCCGGTTGGCTACCTAAGTAAGCATAGGGGAATAGGGAAATGGGAAACAAAATCCAATACCCAACACCCAAAACCCTGAAAAATTTATTGACACGACAGTTACTAGCAGTTCTTGCCTTAGCTATAGGTACAGGGCTGCTAGTTATTTTTACTAATCTCCCTGCAAATGCTATTTTCGCGCAAGTAACCCAATATACTAGCGACTTAATAGTTTCTCTCCCCACCTCCTCATCCCTTTCTCCAAAACCCCATCCTCTACCGCCAAAGCTAGCTAAATGGCAAGATAACACCAACAGTGGCGATTACTTTGCTCAAATTACACCAACCCAAGTCGGTTATCTTGTTTGGTCACAGTTTCCTATTCGAGTTTACGTAGCAAAACCAACAGCAATTAACAGCCAGCAAGCTCAAGCCTGGGTTGACAGCGTCTTACAGGCTGTGCAAGAGTGGAATGTTTATTTACCTTTATTGGTAGTAGACAAACCAGAGGTTGCAGATATTAGTATTTTGCGAAAAGCGCCGCCTCTGCAAATTTCCCCCACAGATAAAATTCCCCGTGCGCGTTCCGCCCTTACAACCTATGAGTTATATACCAACAACAAAGTTTTATTGCACCGTTTCAGTATATTGTTGAGTCCTAGCCAGACTGGTAATTATGTCATGGCCGCAGCCCGTCACGAACTCGGTCACGCCTTGGGAATTTGGGGGCATAGTCCGCTACAAACCGATGCTCTATACTTTTCTCAAGTTCGCCAACCGCCGCCGATTTCTGTTAGAGATGTGAATACTTTGAAGCGAGTTTATGAACAGCCAACTAGTTTGGGATGGTCTTCATAGTTGCTTGAGTTTTAGCGCAAAAGAAAAAAGTAACATGTAAAATTTTTCGACTCACTCCAAAGCTATTTGTGAAGATTTATACAGAAGCTTGTTTTGTCAATTTAGGATGCCAGTATTAACCGAATACTTATGCGAGAATTGAGTACATAGAATTTGAGACTCAACCCCAGCATAGGCAAACATGACCGTTACTTCCAACATCAAACTGACGATTCACTTTAATGACCCCGATTTGGAGCCAGAAGAACAAGATGAGCAGGTTCAACGGCTGATTGCTGAACTTAATTATATGGACGAGGTAGAGTCAGTTAATCGCATCCTTGACCCCAACCCACCGGCTGACAATAAGTCATTAGGCGGTTTTCTGGTAGGTTTGCTGATGGCTGAGGTGAATACAGCCAACGCTAAGAAGTTGATAGGGTTTCTGGGCGATCGCCTCGGTGGTAAGCCGATTGAACTATCGGTAGAAGCTAACGGCAAAAAACTGAGTGTGAAAGCCCACAGCCGGGAAGAACTCGAAGCTGCAATTAAAGCAGCTCAAGATTTTGTAGCAGCATAGGTAAGTAGAAGTGGCAAAAGTTGCATTGCTGGTTGGGGTCAGTGAGTATGAGCCAGGGCTGAATCCGTTGCCCGGTGCAGTTAGAGATGTGGAAGCAGTGTGCGAAGTGCTAATGCATCCAGAGATGGGCGGGTTTGCTGCGTCAGATATTATCTTGCTAAAAAATCCTGAACGACAAACTGTAGAAATGGCGATTGAAACCCTGTTCTCCGGTCGGCACAAGGATGATTTGCTGTTGCTGTACTTTTCAGGGCACGGCATCAAAGATGATCGCGGTAGGCTGTATTTAGCGACTCACAACACCAGTAAGACGCAACAGGGTGAACTGATTCGCTCAACGGCGGTGTCTGCCAATTTTATTCACGATCGCATGAGCGAAAGCCGTTCCCGACGGCAGGTAGTAATCTTGGATAGCTGCTTTAGTGGCGCGTTTGCTGAGGGACTGTCTGCTAAAGATGATGGCACGATTGACATCCGGGAGCAATTAGGCGGTGAAGGAAGAGTCGTGTTGACTTCTTCTACTTCCACCCAATATTCCTTTGAAGAGCAAGGGCAAGATTTATCGATTTACACTCGTTTTTTGATTGAAGGTATCAAGTCAGGAGAAGCCGATCGCGATCAGGATGAATTTATCTCCATTGATGAACTCCATGAATACGCCAGCCAGAAGGTGCGAGAACTTCAACCTGCCATGAAGCCGGAAATCTATGCAATTCGAGAAGGCTTTAAAATTCGACTGGCAAAGGTGGCTCCGGGTGATCCCACACAGCGATACCGGAAAGAGGTAGTGCGATTTATTCATCGAGGCGAAATTTCCTTTGTTGGTCGTCGAACATTGGATGTATTGAGGACTCGCTTGGGATTAGAGCCAACTGAGGCGAAGGCGATCGAAGATGAGGTGTTGGAACCGTACCGCAACGAGTTCCGCGACAAACTCCAGCAGTATCAGCAGGTGTTTACTGAACTACTGGAGCGAGACGAGACAATAACCGATAGCGATCGCCACGATCTGCAAAATCTCCAGCAAATTTTGGGGCTGCGGAATGAGGACACGATGCCGATTGAGGCACAGGTGACTGCACGGTTTAAGACGCATCAGCAAAACCTGCAAACATATCAGCAAGCCTTTACAACGGCACTGCGACAGGAGTTTCCCCTGAGTGCAGCAAGCCGCGATCGCTTACTGCAAACCCAGCAGCAATTAGAACTTGCAAATGGGGATATTGCGGCGATCGAATCTCAGATTACGGCTGAGGTAGAGGCATATCACCAAAAACTCCAGGACTACGAACGGCTGTTTTTTACTGCCACCCAGCAGGAATATCCCCTGAGTGAGGCAACCCGGAATGACTTACGTCAACAACAGCAGCGCTTAGAACTGACGGATGTAGATGTTGCACCAATCGAAGCGCAAATCACCACGCAGATTGAAAGCTATCATCAAAAACTCCAGCAGTACGAGCAGGCGTTTGTGAAAGCGACGCAGCGCCAGCATTATCCAGATGAGGTGACCCAGAAGCAATTGCAGCAAACGTGGCAGACGTTGGGGTTGAGTGATCGGGATGTGGGAGCGATTGAGAGGCGGATTAATGCGGAGATTGAAACGCATCAAGCAAACTTGAAGCAGTATGAGCAAGAGTTTACAGAAGCTGTTCGGCAAGAATATCCGCTCAATGCTTTCAATCGCTCTCAACTAAAGCAACGTCATCAAGCGTTGAATCTGACTGCTGAGGATGTTATTGCAATTGAAAATCCAATTGTTGCTGCAATCGAGGAACATCAGCAAAAGCTTCAGCAGTATGAACAGGTGTTTAGAGAGTCAATTCAATTTGAATATCCTCTTAGTGATGCTACTCGTGAAGAACTTCAACGTTTTCAATATATTTTAGAGCTTTCTGCTCAGGAAATAGCACAGGTTGAAGCGAAATTAATTGAAAACAGTGAAGTAATTGTAGAAGTTTTGTCTCAAGAGAGTGAAATTAAACAAGACAATCAGATTTTAGTAAAACAAGTTGTACAAGAATCAATTGAAGTATTGGAACCTAAATTTATTTCTAAGACTTCTACATCTTCTGAAACGCAATTCAGCGAAGCTCTCAGAAAAAAACATAGCTTCACCGTATCTACCTTTACAAAACTCATAGTTGCAGGTGTATCTGCATTGATCATAATAATTGGTATAACTCACCTTTATAAAAGTAGTATTAAAGAACAAGAAGCGCGTACTATTAGGGATATTATGCAGCAGCAGCAAGGAATCAGTGAAAATGTCGTACTTACTCAGGCTAGAAACTTTCAACTCAAAAAACAATTTGGGGATTGTGCTAAGTTGATGTTAAAGTTTGCAGACTTTTTTACTGACACAAGCAATAAAAATGATTCTCAATCTTTACTAAGTGAATGTCGATCCTCATTAAAGAAGGAGAGCATTGCTAACGCTCAGAAATTTGAGCAAAAGCTTAATCTATTTATTAAAAATCCTAAATTACCAGTACCAGAATTATATATTTCGACACTTACTGCTCAACAGCTTAGCTCGTTAAATGCTTTATATACAAAATTTGTTAAAGTAACTCCAGAGTCTAACGTTGTACAATCTGGAAGCTCAGTAATAAGCGGAGAGTGGCGAGGTCTTTGTATTCAATATAATTATGGATACTGTGCTGGACTCAACGAAGAAATTAAGCAGTATGAAAAACTTTTCACTGACTATAAGCTAGTTACCTCCGGAGACTGGATTATCTACAAGCCTTAGCTATTGAAGCTAGAGTAAAGCCTAAAGTCTTATCAATGAAGAACTTACTCAACTGCTCGCCCCAACGACTCAACTAAGCATCAACTGCTATCCATTCAAGTTTTTCAGATGAGCCAATCTATCAACAGATAAAAAGAGAAAAGTGATAAAAAAACAACTCCAATATATCAAAAGAAATTTCTCGCATATTGACCAGCTAATCATTGCAGGAGCCAGCCTAGAACCATTAAGTAAGAGACAATATAAAAAAAATGTTGTTAGTTGTTGGAGAAATTTATCGTCAACAACTATGGTTATATGAAAATAAAAAGCAAAGCATTGATGACCGGATCGTGAGTTTAAGCCAACCATATATTCGTCCCATTGTCCGAGGTAAAGCTGGGAAGTCGGTGGAATTTGACGCAAACAAGCTAAAAGACGATTTAGCCTTGGTAGAGTGATGGCTAAACTGTCTCATACCTCTGTGACTGCAATTGCTATTACTTTTTTAGTGATGAATCTTTCTACTCACTTGTCACGGCTTTTTTACGCTTTTTTATGTCTATTTTTGAAAACCACACCTTTTTTCCCGTCTAATATAATTGCAGTTTATAGTTGAAATATTTATAGTCAATAAACACTTATCCTTGACTGAGTCCCAATAACTAGTCAACCCTTAAAATTCCTTTTTTCTGACTTTTTCAGCAAGCCCTAAATAGATTCGTTGCTCATATTTGGTTGCCTTTCTTACAGAAATAATGCGCGTTAAATCTTGTAGTTACAGCAACTTAGCTAAACGAATCTGCTGGCTTGCTGAAATTGCCTGTTGCTGATTATATTCTCCGGCATAGACAGTGAGGCGATGTCTACGACGGGCTACGCCTACGCACTTTTGTGGTCATACATCAAATAAACAAACCAGGATCAACCAGGAAAAATTCACCCAAAGCCTTAGCTTGAGCTTTGCTGATTTCTTGCTGTCCATTAATCACTTCCGAAACAATCTTTTGAGAACCAATAACACCAACCAAATCTGATTCTTTTATATCCCTTTGCTCCATCAAAAAACGCAATATAGAATCAGGCTGAGATGCTTTCCCTGGCGAATAGTATTCTTGCTCAAACTTTTCAATTAAAAGAATTAGCAACTCATAAAGTTCATCTTCTTCAGGGCTGCGGTTAGATCGGTGCATTAATTCTTCTACAATAGCTAAAGCTTTTTTATTCTCTTCTTCATTCCTAATCAATTTTGGCTGATACTGAGATAGTAACTCTTTATATTTATCTGAATTAAAAGTAAGGGTCATTTTTCCATTCCTCCTTATCATATTCAGCATGGGTAAGGATATATTTGATATAAATTAATTGTTTTTCATAATCTATACTCACAATTAAGCGATATTTATTACCCTTAATATTGAAAATAGTAAAATTACCAACCGCTTCTGCTTTCGGAAAAACTGATTGTACCTCAATTAAATTAGACCAATCTGCCTTGCTAGCAACTTTATACCAGTTATCAATAGTGTCACGGCAATCAGCGTAACTTACAGTATATTCTCTTAAAATTCGATAGCTAATGACGTGCATTTCTCATAATTCATTGTCACCTTTTGGAAGTTCCAGCGCGATCGCACTCCACAAATTAGCTCTCTTCTAAACCTCTTAATCTAGATTCTAACGGTTCAATCACAGACAAACACAGGCGGTCGAATTCACGCAATGTAGTCTGATCAATCAGTCCAGCCTTATGCAACCCCGTAGCCGTTTTGGGAACGGCTTCAAGAATCGGTGATTTCTTCTTCGGCATTGCAAATTACCTTCATCACTTCATCTTCCAGCTTTGCTGTTTCAAGATCCTACAGTGAGTAAGACAATAGCACCGATTAGCTGCACCCTTCTATGCTCTCAAATTCAGTGCAGCTAACCAAAATTTCAAGCAGAACTCTTGCTTATAATCTATGACTTAAAGGTAAAGGTCGCTGTAGTAAAACTTCGCGATACAACTGTTCTAGCTGAGTAATGTTATTACTGAGGGTGTAGCGTTCTAGTACACGCTTTCTAGCTTTCTGCCCCAATACGGTTGTTAACTCAGGATGGTCTTGGAATAGTGGCAAGAGGGTTCGTAATTGCGATCGCACTGTCTTAGTATTTAAAACTACCCCTGCACCTTTTTCCAATACTTCTCCATCTGCACCCACATCTGTGGCTAAACAAGCCAGTCCAGATGCCATTGCTTCTAATAGAGATAAAGATAACCCTTCTACCAACGAAGGCAAAATAAATACATCTGCTCCCCGCAGAATTTCGACGCGCCGATTTTCATCGGCAATAAATCCTAACCAGATAATTCCTTCATCTGTACCATAAAACGGTTGTAAAGAAGTCTTCAAAGGCCCATCGCCAACAATTAGCAACTTGCTATCGGGTTCCATTGACGACTGCTTCCAAGCACGTAGCAGTGGTTCAACATTTTTTTCCGGCGCTATCCGCCCTTGATAGACAAATAAGCGTTCGGCTTGAAATTCGGCTTTGACTTGAGAAGGCCCTGGAGAATATTTGGTAATATCGACTCCGTTGGGAATAACGGCGACATTCTCTTCCCTCACGCCCATCCGCGCCAATAAATCTCGCTGAATTTGGGAAAATACAATGACGCGATCGTAGTTAACCAAAAAAGGTGCATACAGCTGATAAGCCAAAAGCTGTGTTCCAGAGATGAGTTTTGCCCCTTTACCAGCAAATGGTGTGTGGAATGTCGCAATTAGGGGCAAATTTAGTTGCTCACAAATTTCTGGAAGAATAAAGTCCAGGGGAGATAAAGTCAAGGAAGCGTGGACGATATCTGGTTTGATTTCCCGCAACGAATCAGTTAATACTTTGGTTGCTTTAAAAGTGGGAATTGTGTAAACCTGGGACTTGTAAATGAAGGGTAAGGGAACTTCTTGGAATTTTGGCCAGTTATCAGGTTCAGATTCTTCTTGGGCAAAGTGGAGAAAGCTAACTTCATGCCCTCGGTCTAGCAAGGCATTTGTAATTTCTCGACTGTAGGTGACATTGCCACAAAAGGGTGATTTTTTTCCAATCCAGGCTATACGCATTCTTTATTCAGTTATAAGAACAGCGGGTTTGATATTTAATTTTATTTCCTTTTTTTTTTGCCTTTACCCTGTTATCATCACTGACTGTTTAGTTATCATAAAACTCTATGTTTTATTTCTAGAAAATAGCCAGTTTTTATGCTTAATTCAATTAGTTATTCTACTTAATAAGCTGTTAATAAATAGGAGTTAATAACAACTTATCCAGCCAGGAATACTAACGATTCCTAGCAAAGCTTATGGTAAATGATTGCTGAAATCAGTCTATCACGAAAAATCCAGCTTTCAGTAAATCATCAATTATGTCAAGGTAATGATGAATAGCTGCTTGTATCGGATAACTATCTATGAGAGGTATACCAGGTGAAGATACCGCCAAAAAAGACAATTACAGCTAATGCCAAAAACACTGCCTGTAATCCAATAAAGGTTTCAGCGACACCCGCTAATGCTAAAGGTAATGAAAGGGCGATATTAATCACATTGTTTTGCAGACCAAAGACTTTACCCCGCATTTCTGCTGGGGTTTCTGTTTGAATTGTAGTTTGCATGGGTATTCCCACTAATGCGCCAAATACACCCAACAATGCTACTAACAAAAGCACAATCCATAGCTGTGTTGTGAATATGGATAAACCAATTAGGGAAGCTGCCATGCCAAGACAACCACACAGACTGAGGCCAGTGTAAGAGAAGCGTTGACCAAATTGACCAAGAATTGTCGCCCCAGCCGCGATACCAACACCACCAGCTGCTAATAAAAAGCCAAATTGAGAGGCTTTCAAGTGAGGAATTATTTCTGCCATCCGTACAGCTAGAACAGTTAATGCTGCAAAGATGGAAAACAAAATGATCAGTTGCACTAAAGCACTGCGAACACGATGATTGTCTTTGAGATAGCGCAGTCCATCACGCAGATCGGAGAAAACATGAGGAAATTCTGTTGCTGAATCGTGGGGTTTTTCGTTAGTTACCAGAAAACTCAAAATTAGCCCAGCGATCGCATAACTTCCACCTACCACAATTTCCTTACCCAATCCGCCACTTGCACCCAGTTGCAACCACAGTTGATCCGCGATCGCTAACAGTGGTTCCCCGACAGCAAAGCCAACAATCACTGATGCCATCATTGTTGTTGTGTACAGGGAGTTAGCTGAGAGTAAATGCTGCTCTTCCACCACCAAAGGAATTGCTGTTTGTTCTGCTGGTGCAAAAAACTGTGTGAGGGTGGAGACTAAAAAAGTCACGCCCAAAATGATCAAAAAACCTACTGGCAACATTCCTATTGGTTTCCAATCATGAGTCAACCATAAAAGTAAAGGAATAGCCAACACCAAAATTCCCCGCCAAACATTCGTAGCCACTAATACCGTCTTTTTTGACCAGCGATCTACAAACACACCAGCCACGGAACCAAATAGTACGGCGGGAATTGTAAAAGCCATCATTAAAGCTGATACCCAACCACTAATGCTTTGATGACTGGCTTGAAACTGAGTGTTAATCAAGCCAATCATCAGCACCAGATAAACTTTATCTGCTAGTTGGCAAAAAACTTGACCACCCCAAAGAGCTAAGAAATTGGGGTTTTTTAATACAGGTAAAAACCCCTTCTGGTGAACATCACTTGATTGTTCATCTTTACCTGAATCAGGCCCCTTAACACCTGGCAGATCTTTTTCTGAGGTAATAGCTGCTGGGCCATTAGCCTCAGTCTTAGTTGATTTGTCTGCTAATTGTTTGTTAGGTTCCTCAGTGGCATGAGAGTTTGATTTTTCTGCTATCCAATTTTTATGATTTTGAGAAATGTCTTTTGAGGACATTTCGTGGTTATTGATTTGACTGGGACGAGACTTAGGAACAGCACTCAAGTGATTGGGCGCTGTAGAATCTGATGCTCTATTCTGTTTTTTGGCGTAGCTAGGTGACAAAGGCAGGATTTTTGTATCCAAATCAGACGGTTGCATCATGGTTAGCAGCAAAATAAGAATCAATTAAAGTGGCGGAGCGAATTGGACGACCCAAATGGTACTGAGCATACTGGCGCAGAATTTGCTCAACGGATAACCAGCCATCATCTTTGGCGGCATTAATATGCATTATCTCTGGTTGCGACAGCTGCTGGAGTATATCAAGTTGTGTAGCATTTAAGCGCTGAGAAATCACAGGTATTTCTTGCTGATGCACAACTGTTTGGTAGCTAGCGCTAGGGGACGCTGGGGTTGTGGGAGAACGGGGCGATCGCGGAACGGAAGAATTGATTTTTCTCTCCTTTTCCCTTTCTCGTCGCAATTCTGCCCAAGTTTCCAAGCAAACTGTTCCACCAGCAGAGATGCTAAATCCTACCTGCCAATGGGGGTCTGTAAAATTTGGTATCAAGGGACGTTGTGTTAGACAACAGACTTGTACCTGAGGTGTGAGTCCAGCCAAAGCTAAAAGGTGAAAAACTCCATGAGAAAGATGAGCTAAAATATCCGCTTCGGTATTAGATAATGCCTCCAAGCGATTGAGATGTTCATTGAGCAGCTCATAAAGTTCCTCTTGGGGTTGTTCGCTTAAAGCTTGACATAGAACTATCTCTGCTAGATATTGGCTAGCAGCTAATTTTCCTAAATCCTTAGTCAGACCTGGATAAGTTTTGATTGTTTGTGCTTGTGTAATTTTATCGAGCGATCGCCCTTTAGCAATCAGTAGTTCATTGACTACAAACATTCCACTTCTACCACCCAGGCTAGAATTGTGCTTGCGTGCCCCAGGAGCAGCTGCTCGGATTAAACCGAACTCTCGTGTCAAAATTGTTACTATTTTATCTGATTCTCCTAGCGCCTGGGTTTTTAGGTTGATTCCAGTTACTTGATAAGTTCTAGTCATTAGTCATTAGTCCGTAAGGGCGGGTTAAACCCGCAAATCTCAGGGTAGATGCGATATCTCGTTAAACCCACCCATACATTTAGTCATCAATCATGGTCATTAGTTATTAGCCATTGAGTGTGAACAAACAAAAAATGACAAAAAACAAACGACTATTCGACCTTTTCCAGGTTATCGCGCTGGCGGATTAAATCGACACTACGAGATGTACCTAATCTAGTAGCACCCGCCAAGATTAAGTCTAGTGCTTGCTGAACAGTACGAATACCACCTGAGGCCTTAATTCCTACCCTTTCTCGTGCTATCTCCTTTAAAAGTCGCACATCTGCTACAGTAGCGCCCCCATTCCAACCTGTACTGGTTTTTAAGAATGCGGCTCCTGCTTCCATAGAGATTTCTGCTGCTAGTTTCTTTTCCGCATCTGTCAACAAGTTCGTTTCTAAAATTACCTTGACAGATTGCCCAGTCTCTTCACAAATTTCAGCAATTTCCCGGTGGACTTCTTCAGTTTTGCCAGCTTTCAACCAGCCCAAGTTGATGACTACATCCAGTTCAGTGGCACCATTTTCCACTGCTTCTTGAGCCTCATAAAGTTTTACGGCTGAAGTATTAGCCCCTAAAGGAAAGCCAATCACTGCACAGACTTTTGGGTTTTTACCGTGGAGGAGTTGTGTAGCTTGCCTTATATAGGCGGGATTTAGGCAAACCGCCGCAAAATGAAATCTGTCTGCTTCTTCACACCATTGCTCAACCTGCTCTGGAGTAGCCGTTGGCGTTAACAGGGCGTGATCGATAAATGGCGCAATATCAATGTCCGGATAGTCTGCTGCCATCGTGCCTTTTGCCAATGATTGATTATTAATCTTTATAAAAAATTAAAACATTTCTTATATATATATTAAACCACATTTATTACGAGTTTATCCTGAAAACCAGGCTGCTGAATAGGTCTTAGATGCCAGCTTTGCAGGTAGCCCTAAAACACTTACGTATTTAAGTTAACATTAGACACTTTTAACTTGAGTGCGCTTAACAGGATTTTAGCTACCAGTTACTAAGAAGTTAAGAATAGTTTGAGCTAATGCCTTTGATGCCAAATATGGCACTCCATTCCCAATAGTTTTAAACATATTGGTGAGTGACATATCTTCTGGGAGTACAAAATTTGCAGGTAAAGATTGAATTGCTAAAGCTTCCGCTACCGAAATTCTTCTTACTTTGTAGGGGTGTAAATGTACTTCATTATTACCATAACAAGCAGTTGGAGAGTAGCGCCATCTATGCAGGCGTTTGAATGACTTTTTAGAATCATCGCCCTCATCAATTGAGGAAAATTTTGTCATAGCTGCTCTTGGTTTAAAATAATGTCTAGCGTTGGGATGTTGCAATACACTATTTTTTCTAAACCAGTATTCAACTGTGAGTTCTCGAGGAATATTTTCAGGACAAGGAATTATAGAATTTTCTTGAAATGGCTCGCACTGTCGCCAAGGGTAAGCAAAAACTTTTTCTTGAGGATATAAAATATAATCGTTCCAAGGAAACACATTTACAGGTATGAAATTCTCATTATTAATTTCCTTAATTAACATATTGCGGAAGCCAATCAGAATAATTCTTTCTCTATCCTGAGGTACACCGTATTCAATAGCATTAATTAATCTTTCTGTTAATATATAGCCTGTATTTTGTAATTGTTGTTTTAAAGATTCAAAAAATAAACGATGTTTTTTCGTTCGCCACAAACCCTTTACATTCTCAAATAAAAAGAAATCTGGTAGATTACGGCAAATTAATTCGACATAAGACGCGGAAAGTTTACCATTGTCTCCCAAATGTCCTTTATTTTTCCCTCCAATTGAAAAATCTGGACAAGGAGGCCCGCCAATAAAGCCAACAACATTATAAGATTTACGGCAGTCTTGCACTAATTCCCTCAGACGTTTGGCTGGGAATCCTTCTATAAGTTTATTTACGTCTGCTGCTTCGCCCTGATGATATCCGTATTCAGGCAATGGTAGGTTGAGAATTTCCCGTGAATAGCGGTATGCTGCAATGAATGGGGAAAATATTTCATTGACATAAACAATATTAAAACCGCTAGTTTCAAAACCTAAATCTAGGAAACCTGAACCTGCAAAAAAAGAGAATATAGCAGAACGAAAACTCATTTTATCAATACATAATTAATTAAAATACCTACCTAGTGATTAAAACTAAGGTTTAAAATATTCCTAAACTTTTCGTTGACCTTGATGCAATTTTTATTACCCATTTATTAAAATTATTTTCACGCAAAGACGCTCAGAATAACTTTACGCCTTTGCGCGAAACTATCCTACGACCTTCTCAACAGCAACTTCTGGTAACAAACGCTTTACACCTTGCTTAACAAAACCTTGCAGAAAAGCCATCTGCTGATTTTGCTGGAAGACATTTTGTAAAGTTTGCCGCAACTTCTCCAAATTCAAGTTATTGCCAGAATCTAGGGCTATTTCCTGTTGTTGGAAATACTCTATTAGACTCAACCCAGCTACTCTGGTAAGATAAGCTGCACTTACCCCCTGTACCACGCCACCAGCAACAAAGGTGACGGCGTTACTTTTGAGAATGGTACTAACAGCTTTTGTAGAAAGTTCTACTAAACCCAGTTTCAGCATTAAACTTCCCATTGTTCCAGCTACGGTTTGCGCCTGTTCCAAGGAAAATTTCTGCTGATAGATATTACCTAAATCCATTACCATCTGAGCATTTATTGCCGCAGTTGCTAAAACATCAAGTGCTGGGACTGGGTTAGCAAAGGCCGCCGCCGCCGCAATCCACTGATATTGTTCTATAGCTGGAGTAGCGCGATCGCGTCTGATATCATTTAGCCAGTGTTTCGCCTCAGCTTTCAGCAATTTAGCTTTTCTCAAGGTTGTTGCCCAGACCAACTTTTGTGCTTGCTGGGCTAAAATTTCACTCAGCTGCTGCGTCAAAGGCTGGATATCTGGTGCTGGTTGTTCCAACCACTCTTGTACAGTACCTTCAGCCTCATGTTTTCTGACTTTAATCGGAATGGGAGACGCTGCCGTTGCAACTAAATTTCCCTGTATTCGTTGTTTCAATGACAGCAAGATGCTAGCGCGTTCATCAGGTAAATACTGATCCTGTTTGTTGAAAACCAGCATAAGCGGCTGATTTGTGGCTTTTAGCTGCTGTAAAGTCTGAAATTCTGAATCTGTCAAATCACCGTTTGTGAGGAACAAGACGAAATCAGATTTTTGTAATTCTGCCAAAACATCTGTATCTGACTTGTCACTAGCTTTGATAAATAAAGGTGCTGTCTCGTGTAAGCTGACTTTTTGCTTGATTTGAGCTTGCCAGCTAGACTTCAAAACTTCAATCAAAGTGGTTTTACCCACCGATTTGCCACCAGTAACAGCTAGTTTAATTTCTTGCTTATCTAAATCTAAGAGTAATTGGTTAACTTGTTCTCGTAAGTTCCCTATGGCTGGATGGTTTTCTGCTTCTTGTGCCAGTTGGTTAATTACAGTTTCTGCTTTGGCGATCGCACTTTCCACATCTGCCCGTTCTACAAGCATGGTATCTAGCTGTTCTAAACTAGCTTTTGGGCGATTTTTCTGAAATAACCACAATCCACCACCCACTGCCAAGACACTCAATAAACCAAACTCACTGACTTGGACTATAGAATCGTGCCAACTGTCTAACATCCACAGAGAAAAGGACAGTCCCAATCCTCCCACTAAAATTGGTCGTTGTAACTTCACAACTATGACTCTCCGCGCTTTTTTTGACTATGCCAATTTTAGATTTTAGATTTTAGATTTTAGATTAAAATTTATTCTGATTCATGCCCCGACGCCACTTACTACAACAGGGGGAACCACCAAGACTACGCTGCTTCACAAAAATCGGCAATCCAAAATCCAAAATTAATTGACGGCTTCTAATCCAGAATAAAACAAATCCCTGCAACCTTCACAGATTACAGGGGTTTGATTTAACTTCTAGTTGGTGGCGGGAAGTGGATTTGAACCACTGACCTTCGGGTTATGAGCCCGACGAGCTACCAGGCTGCTCTATCCCGCGTCGTTTTCTTTACCTTTACAGTATAACCGCAAAGTCTAAGATTTGGCAACTACAAAAGTGATAATTCTCCAATCACCTCTAAACGCTTGTATTTTCCCAAAATCATAAACTTCTCAGCTAGGCTTTCTGCCACGCTGGGAGTAATCCAGCCCATCTGCTGGAGCAAATGAATAGCAACGGCATATTTTGCTCGCTTGGCCCCATCTATAACTTTAATTGCCAATCCCATACCTTCCCCAAGCCTGCCTATGCACTGTACTCCTTCAGCACCAGCTTTACTTACCAATTCCCCTGGGGTTAAGCGCATGAGTTCCGTATCAAATTCGCCATCTCCAGCTACCATTGTGGGGTGATGAGTCATAGCACGGACAATACGTTCCATATCCAACGTCTTACCAGAGGCTAACAAAGCGTACAGAGAGGCCATCTGACCAATTTGCATCAGGTAAGTTGGTGCACCACAGTCGTCATGAACGCTGATAAATTCCTCAGATGGCATTCGCAGCAACTCTGCTACCTTGCTGAGAATTAACTGTTGCACTGGGTGTTTGCGTTCTAAGTAGTTAGTCAAAGGCCAGTGGCGTTGCTGACAAACGGCTAACATTCCCGCGTGTTTACCAGAGCAATTGTATTCTAGAGGACTCCGCTTCCCTTCAGGAGTTGGGCATTGGAGGGTGCTGGGGTCAAGATCGGCCCGCCACAGGATATTAAATACCTGTCTTACCTGCTCTATGCTACCTTTGTGGGAACTGGTAATAATTGCTAAGTCTCGATCGCTAAGGTCGTAACGTTCTAGCGTTCCTGTGGATGTGATTGCTAGTGCCTGAAATGGCTTGAGTGCTGAACGCACAAATGCAGCAGTTTCTGCATTGCCTGCCACAGACAAAACCCGTCCCCGTTCGTCGCATACAACAGCTTGGACTATATGCCTCGATTCAATAATGCCTTCCCTGAGCAACCTGACTTCTAAGGCTGCGGCTTGAGTTCGTTTTCCCATTGTCATGGGTTAAAATCTATCACTTTTTTGTTATTTTTTTATTATTTGTTTGTCATTTGTCATTTGTCATTCGTCTAAAACTAATGACCAATGACTCATGACTATTTACAACAAATGCCAAACTATACTACCAGTAAGCAACATTCCTGCCAAGCCAGCAAAGGTCAGTTGCAAGCGCTGGAGAATCGGTTTGATCTCGTAGGTGGCAATTAAGCGATCGCGGTTTAGTACTTCCTCAGGTTTGATCCAAGTTTGTCCGTCATACCAACCAGACTCTTCATAAAATACTGTTGGGCTGAACAGGCGATCGCTCACATAGAACCAGCCTAAGTACAATCGTACTAACAACAGTACTACTCCGATACTCGCGCCTGCTGCACCACAAAGAATAAATTGGGCAATATGCTTATGTGGTGGAAAACTGGCTGCTGCTACTGGCCCAGCCACCACCCAAGATAAACTCCAAATCCATAGCATTTTCGTGATATGCTCGCGCCAATTTAAAGCACAATCACGAAACAGCCAAGAAGTTTTTAATTCTTCGTACTCATTGAGTGGTTGTTGTTCAGCCGGAACCGGGCAATTGGAAACCGAGGATTTGATCATTTTGGCTTACCCCCGCCGTCATCAGATGTTGGAAGTTCTAGACGTTCTGCATGAGACCAGAATGCTTCTAAATTATAAAACTCCCGCTCCTTGGGCATCATGATGTGGACAATCACTTCGCCGTAGTCTTGCAACACCCAACTCCCTTCCGCTTTACCTGCTGTCCGCAAGGGATTTCGTTGCAGTTCCGTTCCTACTTTGTCTTCAATAGCTTCTGCGATCGCCCTTACTTGTACCCTAGAATAACCAGTCATCACCACAAAATAATCTGCCAGGTAAGATACATCTGCCACTCTGAGCAATAAAATCTCTCCTGCTTTGCGGTCTGATGCTGCTTCAGCAACAGTTATCGCTAATTTTCTACTTGATTCTTCAGTTTGGAGTTGTGGGCTTGTGGCCACAGTCTTTTTCAAAGATACGGATTGTATTGGGAAATCTCCTTGGAAATAATCAGACATTAAACCTCAGGTGCTTTATGCCTTTCGTTACATTGTTTTACAATTTCTCACAACTAAATTTAAAGTTGTAGCTGTTTAAACTGTTTTTTTGCATACTAACAAAAAAAACGTCTGTTTGGATTTAGAAATTAGCAATCAAGCAGGCCCGTCTAAGTTAGTTAATTGGTGAGTAGCTTGGACAATAGTCAAGCAGGGTAAGGAATACATGGGCTAAATACCTGGCTTTACCGCTGACTAGACAAAAATAGTTGCTTGTCGATCGAGCTTATCTCTATAAGCAAAACCTAATTATCGGTAGAGATGGTGTGTAAATCAATCCAGTAATACTTATCAAAACGCAACTATTGCGGAGATTGTCACGTATTTAAAATACAACTTAAAAAATATTTTAGCCTGCCCCTAAAGCCGTATAACTTATCACCCAAATGTATGATATTTACTATATAAATACGAACTATGTCAAAATATTGTGAAATATCCCTGCCTGCTAATGCGCAGACAGGGGTTTTTAGTCGCTATGTTAAACTTCTTGTTTCGAGATAGTTGTGGATTTAATTACTTGAGAATCTGCTGTGAGAGAGTAACATAAGTTCTCATACTGATTTAAAGCTTGTTCAAATGCATATTGTTCAACAGCATATTGGCGACTTTTATAACCTAGAGTTTTGACTTTCTCTGGATTTTGGTACAAGTCGAAAATCGCATTTGCTAAAGCCTGTGGATCTTCAGGAGGAACAACAAACCCGCCACCACTTTGTCTAATAGCTCTTGCTGCCGTCCCATTGTCAGGTACAGATGCAACTAATGCCCGCCCACTAGCAAGTAGTACTTGTATTTTTGAGGGCATATTGAAAGATACAACATTTTTCTTTTGCACAACTAAACCCACATCGGCAGCAGCTAACATTTGTGGCAAATGTTCTCGGGGTTGAAATGGTAGCAACAAAACGTTATCTGCACCGTAATTGAGACAGTCCTGTTGCAATCTCTGCAAACCTTTAGCCTCACCAGCGATCGCAAAAACAATCTCTGGAATATGGCGTAACATAGCAGCAGCTTTAATAACTGTTTCCAACCCTTGGGTCAGGGCAATATTCCCGGAGTATAAAACTACAAATTTATCCTTGAGATTGTGTATTTCACGAAATTGATTATTTTCTGTAGGCAAAGGGCGAATAAAATTCACATCAACCCAGTTAGGAATTTGCACAATTTTTTGAGAAGGGACACCCTTATTTAGCAAATTCTCTACAAATCCATCAGCAATGACACTAATTTTAGTAGCACTTTGATAAGCAAACTTTTCTAATTTCGTAAATAACTTGATTAGTAATTTGTTTTTCAGTAACCCTACATGAATAGCTGCTTCCGGTAAAATATCTTGAAGATTTAAAATCACAGGACAGTTACGCAACCATCCTAAAAGGGCTGCTGGGACGCAAACAGGTAGAGATGGTGAAGTTGAAATAATCACATCTGGTCGCCAGCTTATTAGTGCAGGTAAAAAACTGGTGACTACGAAACTAGCATCTAACAATATCCGATCGAGCAGGTTTGGTTGTGGGCGAATCCAAACATAACTACGTTGAATTTGAACTCCATTTTTGGATTCGGTGAGATAAAACTTGCCTCGATAGCTTTGGTAAATTTGACGTTCAGGGTAGTTAGGCATGGCTGTAACTACACGCACCTGATGTCCCCGTTTAACCAGTCCCTCTGCTAATTCCGTCATCAGCGGGGCAATACCAATTGGCTCTGGATAGTAGTTGTAGGAGTAAATCAAAATCCGCATAACAAATTTAGTCAGAATTATCTGGTTTTTTATTGAAAAACAATATTTCTTCCCAAGATTTTTTGACGTTACGAAGCACCCCTAATTAATTCTCCATGTAGAGTCTATTTCTGTCAGTGACTTTTCGTTGAAGATTGAGTAAACTTTGACAGGAGATGCGTAGTTACTACTTAATTTTTTTGTGGTGAATAAAGTCATTTTGTAATTGTTATTGAGGGTAAGATTACTTAAGTATAATCCCTCTTACTCTTGGTTAAAAATACTTTAAGGAAGAATCAAATTAACTTTATAGAAAGTTTTCAGAAGTATACAGGCTAGGAATTTATCTCGCTAAAAATATTAAGATTGCCATTATCGACTTAAACTTAAGTATACAGCAATTACACGAATAACAATATGGTTAATTACTACATACTAGACACTGTAGATATTAAGGGAAATCTCTGAGAAAATTAGATAGTTTATTTAGATTTTCTTAATGCAAATTTTTTATAGGTAAGCGTTTGATCGATCAACATCCTAAAAAAGTGAGTTGATAGTTCAAACACAAGACAATTCACCAATATTTTTACAGCTTAACAATATAGACTTAATTCCATATAAGTCCGTAGCACAATATTATTGATTTGGCTATGGTCAAATTGTCTAGACTATCAATAATAGCTTTTTGAAAGTGAATAAATATAAATTTATTGTGTTGCATTGTTAATGATTTATTTAGTAACTCTCAATTCTCCTCACATATTTTCTTACATTAATTCCTTAATCGATTGACCGCATATATAGCAATCCGATTTGGTTCGGAGAAATTACTTGCGTGGTGCGTTTGTGCAAAGCGCGATAGGGAGGAAACAGGAAAGAAGGGAGGTAGAAGTGTACTGAATTTTTTCAAAAATCAAATATGAGTCCGATAGTATTTGCAATTTGCAGAAATGCCCCGAAGACTAGCATCATAATAATGGGCAATAAACCACACCGTCCCTTTGAAGATTTTGCAAAGAAGACGGTGGTACGATCGCAATCCCTATTGCTGCTGATATCAGTCCAATAATTTGAGCAAGGTGTGGAGCGGGGTTGGATTGATGGACAAGCAATTACATTGATGATTTGTGCTTTGCGGGAATGAAGTCACCATGCAGACGGATTATTGGCTCAAGCTTGGTGTGAAGTTATGGAGCGAAAAGTTAGAGAATTTGCGATAAGAACTTGCGGGTTCGTTCTTCTTGTGGTTGATTGAAAAAGGAATCTGGCGTCCCTGACTCAACGAGAGAACCGCTATCCATCAGAATTACTCTGTCAGCAACCTCACGGGCAAATCCCACTTCATGAGTAACTACTACCATTGTCATACCGTCACGGGCAAGACCTCGCATCACATCCAAAACTTCTCTGACCATCTCCGGGTCTAAAGCTGAGGTGGGTTCATCAAATAGCATAATTTTAGGTTGCATAGCTAAAGCACGAGCGATCGCTACTCGTTGTTGCTGTCCCCCAGACAATTGTCCCGGATATTTGTGTGCTTGTTCTAAAATTCCTACTCTTTCTAACAGTTGCATTGCGGATTCTTGAGCTTTAGCCTTCTTCCAGCGACGCACCCAAATTGGTGCCAAAGTGATATTTTGCAGCACTGTTAGATGAGGAAATAAATTAAAATGTTGAAATACCATTCCTACTTCTTTGCGAATTGCGTCAATATTTCGCAAATCATGGCTCAGGGTAATGCCATCTATAATAATTCTACCCTTTTGATATTCTTCTAAAGCGTTAAATGTGCGAATAAATGTCGATTTACCTGAACCAGATGGGCCCATCAAAACTACTACTTCACCGCGATTTACTGTTAGGCTCACACCTTGAAGAACGTGGAATTGACCATACCATTTGTGAACATCATCAGCAACAATTATTGAGGTTTGTTCTGACATAATTTTTCACCTCTTAGACTCTTACTCTCTGCGTGACAAACACTTTCCTCAAGCCGTGAAAACAGCCTACAAAAGTGTTCTTCTTCGTGTTTCTGCGTGCACTTATTTTCTTTTTCAATTACTTAACTACTTTTCTAATCGTCGAGAAGCCAGGGACATTGAATAACAAAATACCCAGTAAATCAATCCAATAAATAGATAAACTTCTGCATAGCGTCCAATAAATTGCGGCTGCGCCAAAATAGAACGAGCAATTCCAGTAAGTTCTACCAATCCTACTAAAGATAAGAGTGAGGTATCTTTAAATAAGCCAATAAATTGGCCTACAATTGCTGGAATAACAGCCCGTAAAGCTTGTGGTAAAACAATTAATAAAACAACGAACAGAGAATTAAATCCTAGTGCTTTGGCAGCTTCTATTTGTCCGCGTGAGATAGCCTGGAGTCCGCCACGTACATTTTCTGCCATGTAAGCAGCACTAAATAAAACAAGTCCTGTAATTGCTCGCACTACCCGATCTAAACGTAGATCAACTGGTAGAAATAATGGCAGCATGACTTGTGCAAGAAACAAAATTCCAATCAGGGGGAGTCCTCTGATCATTTCAATATACAGAATACAAAACCAACGTATTATTGGTAAATTACTAGTTCGCCCTAAAGCTAGTACAACTCCAATTGGAAAGGACAGGACAATACTAACTGCTGCCATCAAGAGGGTTAGTAGCAACCCATTCCACAAATTTGTAGATACAGATTGCAAGCCCAATCCACCGCTAATTAACCACAGAATTATAGGACAAGATAATAACCATACCAGGGAAATCCAAGGAGTTATTAATTTCGGGAATTTTCTCCCAAGCCATAATCCGATAGATAACAAAACACTATCTAACAGCAACCAGATGCGGGATGTAAAATCTAAGGGAAAAACACCTAATAGAATAGCAACAATTAAAATATAAAGAGCAACTCCAAACTTAGTTAAACGTTGTCTGCTAGAAAATACACCCCAAGTTAAAGCAGCTAAAGTAGAAGCGATCGCCAGCACAATCCAAACTCTCCAATACAAAGATTGGGGAAATCTGCCAACTAAGAATAAACGTAAATTTACGTGAATTACGGCCCATTGTGCTTGGGTTGTTGTCCAAATTAGAATTCCTCTGGCTACCCAAACTATGAACGCTAGACAGACAACAGTGAGCAAGCTGTTGTACCAAGTACTAAACAGATTTTTACGCAGCCACAATAATTGAGGATTTGTCATTGGTCATTTGTATCCCTTATCAGCTTGTCACCTTTGTTTTTATATTTATCTCTCTTGAATTTGTACCATGCGGTTTAAGAAATTCATGACTAGGGAAATCGTCAAACTCAGGGTGAGATAGGTGAGCATAATCAGTAACATAACCTCTACGGCTCTCCCGGTTTGGTTAAAAGTTGTAGAGGCGACAAAATAAATATCGGGGTAGCCAATGGCGATCGCTAAACTGGAATTTTTCATCAAATTGAGATATTGGCTTGTTAGCGGGGGGATGATTACTCGCAAAGCTTGGGGAAAAACCACCAAGCGCATGATTAACCCTGATTTTAAGCCTAGCGATCGCGCTGCTTCCCACTGTCCTCTAGGTACTGATTGAATTCCGCCTCGAACAATTTCTGCAATAAATGCACCCGTATAAAAAGTCAACCCCAACAATAATGCTGAAAACTCTGGAGACAATGTAAACCAAGGAAGTTCCGCACCATTTTGGCTTAGATAAATCAACCCCCAGAGAGAAATTTTATTTTCAGTTTTGGGAAAACCCAGGAAAACCGCAAAGTACCAAAACAGTAATTGCAGCAGTAAAGGTGTATTACGGAAAATTTCCACATAAACGAGGCTAATATTCCTTACTAGCCAGTTATCAGAGAGTCGAGCAATTCCTGCACTTACTCCCACAATTGTTGTCAGAACAATTCCTGCGATCGCTACCCGCAATGAGTTAATTAATCCTACCCACAAAGCGCGACTGTAAGTATCAGTTGGTTTGTAGGTAATCGGAGTTTCACCAATATCAAAAGATGCTTGCTGCTTGAGAAAATCAAAGCCGAACTGAATACCTAGTTGCTGTAAATTGCGGCTAAGGTTGCTCCATAGTATTGTGACGGCAGCTATTGCTAAAAATACAGCTATAACTTGTCCCGCAATCTGCCAAAAGCGGCGATCGCGCCACAACAGTTTTAGATTTGTCATTAGTCATTTATCCAGGATCAAAAGTTATTTCTCCGCGTCCCCTTGTCTGTCTTCTTAGCGGAACGGTGGAGAATAGAGTAATCCGCCTTTTGACCAAAGTTGATTTTGGCCGCGTGCTAGATTGAGTTTTGTCTTTGGGCCAAGATTGCGATCGTAAACTTCGCTATAGTTACCAACGTGCTTGATTATTCTGGCTGCAAAGTCGTTTGATAAGCCGAGTCCTTCACCAAGGTTGCTTTCTGTTCCTAAAAATCGTTTAATATCTGGGTCATTACTAGTGGCGAATTGTCCGACATTTTGAGAATTAATCCCCAACTCTTCGGCCTTGACTAGGGAATAAACCACCCATTTGACAATATCACTCCACTTAGTGTCTCCTTTGGCAACTGCGGGTGCAAGTGGTTCTGAAGAAAGGACTTCATCGAGAATGACGTTATCTTCAGGTTTGGGTAGAATCGAACGCCGAGAAACTAATGCTGAACGGTCAGCTGTAATGCCATCGCAACGTCCCTCAGCAAAAGTAGCGAAGGTAACGTTAACGTCTTCAAAAACAACAGGTTTGTAAGTAATACCCCGTTTGCGCATTTGGTCTGCTAAGTTCTGCTCAGTAGTAGTACCAGTCTGAACACAGATAGCTTTGTCTTTCAGGTTTGCCAGGGTTTTGATGTTACTATTTTTACGCACCATGAGCGCTTGACCGTCGTAGAAAACAACAGGCGCAAATTCCAAACCAACGGAAGTTGTACGGCTAAGTGTCCATGTCGTGTTACGGCTGAGAATATCAACTTCCCCAGTTTGTAAAGCTGTAAACCGTTCTTTGGCGCTGAGATTCCGAAATTCTACTGCATCTGGGTTGTCAAACAATGCGGCTGCTAAGGCGCGACAAACATCTACGTCGATACCGCTGTATTTACCGTCAGTTCCGACAAAGCTAAACCCTGGAACTTCGCCACTGACACCACAAATTAGCTGATTACGGTTTTTTACCGTATCCCAACGATTTTTAATTCCTTGTGGTGATGAAGTATTAGCTGTATTAGCCGTATTTCCTGAATCCCCACCACAAGCAGTAATGACAAATATCAGGGGTGCGATCGCTAAAATTAACGCTGATTTACGCATAAATCTTATGGACATTCACCAGGTAAAAATGTGTTTTCTACTACGATTACTCTGTAAAAGTAAGTAGATGCTTGTAATATAAAACTTTTTGGTACTCTGTGTTGAAGTTGTTTTCCTAAAAGTAGGATTTGAAGATTTGACTTATGTTTCAGCCTGCTTCAAATTTCCTATAAAAGTTAATCGAAACCTGGTTCAGGATAAATAAACTTATTGTTTTTGTATACATAAAAACAATAAGTTTTGAGTTATGATTTTATTTTGACAGCAATCATCAATAATATTTTTGATTTTAAAAATAAAATATTAATTTATCTTGAAAATATACATAAAAGTATATTATATTGCTTAAATTTTTCCTAGGAATTATTCTAATTTCCCAAATAGGCTATTTCTCTTTATAGCAATCAAATATAAGTATTTTAATTTTAACTGCTAGATTTTATAGAAAATATTGTTAATAGTTAGTAAATATTAAAATGTAATCATTGAAGTTCTAATTTAAAGTAAAATTTAGCTGTTTTTTAGATGAAATCATGAAATCTTAAATTACATAATTCTATGAAAGCAGAAGTAACTGCACTAACCTAAGCATCTGCCACTAGCAGGTTAAACTAGGTTTGGTAACAGCTGCTCCACCGTTCCTTATGAGGCTTTTATGGGAGCTAATCTGAAACAGATTGCTAAATACTTAGACAACCTTGGTTGGGACTATCGTTTTGATGACGAAGAAGATCGCATTATCACAGGTGTGGAAGCTGATAACCTCGAAGACTTCCTGATAGTTGTGCAATTGGATGAAGAGGGAAATTTTTTTCGGGTATTTGCTCCTCAAGTTCTGGTAGGAGTTCAAGAGCATCCTCATAAGGGAGCTATCTTACAGACAATGCTGGCTATTTCTTGGGAAACCAAGATGCTGCAATGGGAGTATGACCCATCTGATGGGGAAATCCGTGCCATTATTGAGTTTCCGTTAGAAGACTCGATTCTCACAGAAAAACAGTTTAATCGGTGTTTAAGCGGGTTAATTCAGATTGTTGACAACATAGCGATGCCACGCTTGAAAGAAGTGATGGAAACAGGTCAAGATCCAGGAAATGTAGAACTTGGGGAAAGGCTGTTACTAAGTATTCAAGAAGAGGCTCCAGGATTGCTAGAAATTCTAGAAAAGGCAATGGAAGCTAGAAAAAAGCGGGGAAGTTTTCCCAACGAGTGAGGCGGATTGTTACTGAAATAGCTATACTCCAAAGTGATACCCTCACTATATACTGAATTTTTCTAGGGCTGGATTTTATGACATCCTATGCAACCTCCTCTGCCAAAGCGGAAATGAGTGAACTTCGGCGGTTGAAAGGCTTACTACCGCCAGAATTGCAGAGCTGGGTCACGGTTGAAGGCACAACTGAGGTCAATCCACCCCTGATCCGTAGCGAAGAGATTGGTAAAGACCAGGTAGAAATCCAAATCGACTTGGTGAAATGGGATACCCTCGCAATGGATCAGCGTAATCTGCTGTTTTGGCACGAAGTCGCCCGCATTCAAAATGACACAATTCCCAAAGATGGTTGGGAAATGGCAGCACTGGCTATCGGTTTAGGTGGTGCTGTAGGTGAGTTGTGGGTACAGGATGGATTGTTACTAGTTTTAGCATTAGCACTTTGTGGCGTTTCCGGCTGGCGGTTATATCAAAAAAATAATGGGGAAAAGCAACTAAAAGAACTTGTTGATGCTGACGAAAAAGCGATCACCCTCGCAACTCGCTTTGGTTATAGCCTCCCCAATGCTTACAAGAGTCTGGGTAGTGCCTTAAAAACCCTGATTGATAACACACCTAGCAAGCGCCAGCGTTCCAGATATGAAGCAAGGCTTTCTGCTCTCAAACGCAGTGCCAATAAGGCAAAATCTAAATCTAAGACTGTAGATGAAGGTGGATTTTAATCAGTGCTGAGTTCTGAGTAACGAGTAATGAGTGAATTACACTCAGCACTCGCTACTTTTCAAAGCTGGTTTAACATTTTATGAGTTTGAGGCACGACACGGACGTGCTTCACAAACTGCTTCATTAAGCCTTGCCATTTTAAAACCTGTTCTGGAAAAGGGGCGAGTATAGGCATTGCGGTCAATTGTTCAGAATCAGCCAAAGGTGTGACAGGTTGTAAAAACACTGGAATCTCAGGACTAACGGCTGCCACCAACAAAGCTGAACGTTCTAATTCAGTTGGGTCTGTCTTTTGCGAAATAATTATTTTGACAAAAACATCTAAATGTGACTCATAACATAATTTCAGACATTCTGCGTGTTCTTGCCAATAGCTTTCACCGCTAACACTAGGTAGCTTGAGATCCATACCTACGGAGTCTAAGTAGGGCAGAATTATGGCCAACTGTTCTGGGCGATGGCCTCCAGTCTCTAAATATATGGGTAGCTGGGTTAGCGATCGCACTTGCGGGAGAAATAATGCCAAAAATGGAGCATGAAGCAGTGGTTCGCCACCAGTTAAGCTAATGCTATCGTGTAGAGAAGGTAAATTTTGCCGTTCCACCCATCCTAATAACGTGGGTAGTGGGATAGGATTGGAATGCACTTCAAAGTCTCGTAAGCCAGGGGTTCGCTCTATCTTACAGGTTGAGGGTGCGTTCCAAGTATGGGCACTATCGCAAAAGTGGCAGCGTAAGTCACAAAAAGCAAAGCGAATAAAAATTTGACGTGTCCCGACGTTCAGTCCTTCCCCTTGAATAGCGGAAAAGACCTCTATCAGGCGTGCAGTAGGTTTAACCGGAGTTTTAGCAGTCATGGGATGATATCAACGCGATCGCGCTGCGTCGTCACAAAAGCAAGTAATTTTTTTTAGCCTCTTGTTCTATTGTGAATCTTCATTGGCAATCTACCATCTCTCCCAATTAACTAGCAAATAGTCCTGATTCCTCCCAATAGTAGATGAGGATAGGTAATTACATGAGGGCAAATTAATGTTGGGCAGCTTACATTTACACGGCAACTAAAGTGCAGAGCTTCATGACTAGCCAACCAAAAGAGGTCGTTCCAGTTACTTCTTTAAATGAAACAGTAATAGTGCAGGTTCCGGCTCGGTTAAGCGTGCTTGAGGCTGTAGACTTTAAGCAATCTTGCCAAGCGTTAATCCAGGCAAATGTACAACTCAAGCAAATAATCATTGACTTTCACCAAACTACTTTTATGGATAGTAGTGGTTTAGGTGCCCTGGTCAGTAATTTCAAAACCGCCAAGGAAAAACAAGTATTATTTATACTACGTAATGTAAATCCTCCAGTAATGGCAGTCCTAAACCTCACAGGATTAGATCGAGTTTTTTCCATTGAATCATCGGATATTCTATCGCAAAAAGAACAACACGATCCCCCAGATGCTCAAATATTTTCGTCTCGTAAGGTTGAGCAGCTACCTACTACTCATCCTTCTGTAGCATCTTGGATGAAAAGGTTGATCGATATTGTTGGGGCAATGATAGGTTTGGTAATTACAGGGTTTTTACTAATTCCTATTGCGGTTGCTATTCAAATCGATGATCCCGGCCCGATTTTCTTTAGCCAAACCCGCTGTGGCTGGATGGGGAAGCGTTTTGAAATTTGGAAATTTCGCTCCATGTGTGTGGATGCAGAAGCTAAAAAATCCCAAGTGCAAAACCAAGTTCAAGGAGCTTTCTTCAAGAATGAGAGCGATCCTAGAGTCACGCTTGTAGGGCGCTTTTTACGGCGAACTAGTCTGGATGAATTGCCGCAATTTTGGAATGTTCTTCAAGGTGATATGAGTTTAGTTGGTACTAGACCACCCACACCTGATGAAGTCGAACGCTATGAAGTCCCAGAATGGCAACGTTTAGACGTTAAACCTGGTATGACTGGCGAATGGCAAGTAAATGGAAGGTCAAAAGTACGTAGTTTTGAAGATGTAATTCGCTTAGATTTGCAGTATCAAAAAAATTGGAGTTTACTTTACGATTTTAAGCTAATTTTCAAAACCATAGCCATTCTATTCCATAGAAATAGCGGTGCAGTTTAGCTGATTACCTTGATTTTTATTTGGTCACTAAGCTGTAACTTACACAATTAATGAATGTGTGCGCCCCAGTTGCAGTTGCATTTGCTCTGGGGCGCACAATTTATTGAATTCGGCAGGAGGCAGATGGCACAGGAGCCAGTGCGTTGCCGGGGTTCCCCCCGTTGAAGCAACTGGCATGGCAGAAGGGTGCAATTGTCAGGGGATTCAAACCTCCACCAATTGCTAACCACCAAATCGGAGATTGTGGTGAGGCATTCAGACCCTTGCTTCCTTGCGATCGCGGTAGAAAGCTTCATGAAAGCAAGCATGACACGGAGACAAAAAAGTGCAAATCACTAAGCGCAATGTCGAGTTAAGAGTAAATGACTGTTTAATGCGTGTCTATGTAGCGGCTCCTAAAGCAGCAGGAGTTTACCCAGGTATTGTATTTTACAGTGATATTTATCAATTAGGTGGTGCGATCGCGCGTCTAGCTAACTACTTAGCAGGATTTGGCTATGTAGTAGCTGCACCAGAAATTTTTCATCGCATTGAGCCAATTGGTTCGGTTATTGAACCAGACGATCTAGGCCGGATGCGGGGGAATGATGATGCACGTCGAACTGCGATCGCGGATTATGATGCTGATTGTCTCGCTGTAATTGAATTTCTCAAAACAGAAGGTGCAGTTTCTCCTGGTAAAATAGGCACTCTCGGCTTTTGTATTGGTGGACATTTAGCTTTCCGCGCAGCTTTTCAAAACGAAATCAAGGCTTCTGTCTGCTGCTACCCTACTGGAATTCCTAGTGGCAAGCTGGGTCAGGGGATTGCTGATACAATCCATCAGGTAAGTGAAATTAAAGGCGAGATGCTTTTGGTTTTTGGTAATCTTGACCCTCACATCCCAGAACACGATCGAAAAACCATAATTCAAGCTCTGGAGAATGCTAATGTACCTCACAAGGTTCTTCTCTATGAAGCAGAGCATACATTTATGCGCGATGACGGTTATCGCTACGATGCGGCTGCGGCTACCTCTGCTTGGGCGGAAATAGTAACTTTCTTGGAACATAGATTTGCAAACTGAAGCAGAATTCGCTGTGGCGATCGCATAGGTATACTAGCTTTGAAAGTGTTGTAGAAAATTCCTCAATGCGATCGCTTTAGGTATCGAGGGCAATAGTAACTCATCGATGGCAACCGAAATGACCGACAATAAATGAATGCTATTCAAACCTTGAGGAGTAAATCGATCGTGTCCAGTCTGCTCAAAGCATTTGCCCAGAAACTCCTGCTGAGTATAACTTTTGCAATATTATTCACCCTGACTAGTACTTTAATATTTCCTTCTGCTACTGGGGCTTTAGCTGCTGGCTTGGGAGTTAATAATGGTCATCTTAGTTCTTGTCCGGCTTCGGACAACTGTGTTGTTAGTCAAGATGCTGATTCTAAACACACCATTGACCCGATTGCTTATCATGTAGACCGCAATGCAGCTAAAGAAACCTTACTAAAAGTTCTCACTGTTGTTCCGCGTACAGAAGTTATAGAACAGACAAATAATTATATCCATGCTCTTTCTAAGAGTCGCATCTTCAAATTTGTAGATGATGTAGAGTTTTATTTTCCCCCTAATGAGTCAGTAATTCATCTACGCTCGGCATCGCGCGTGGGAGAATCAGATCTTGGTGTTAACCGCAGGCGTTTAGAGCAAATTCGTCTCGCTCTGAAAGATTTAAATATTTGATTTGATCGCTACCAGTCTTACAAAGAGAACCGATACAAAATATTTCCCTCTTCATTAACTTCAAAAGAAGCATTGAGTTCTTTAGCTTTCTCATCTAAATATTGTTTAGCATCTTCGATTGATATTTCAGCATTTCTTGCCATTTGAAAAACCGTTACTTTTCCAGCATTGTTCTCAATTAATTCTAAGAACACTAAGCTAAGACGCTTTTGTTCTGAGGCAACAAGTAATGCTTGTTCTTTTCGATGCTGCCTTACTAAAGACCAACTCAACCCACCTCCTAAGATGGTTGACGGAATCGTCAGAATAGTTAAGGCAGCTATAGCATCGTTTTTTTCTTTAGCGGGAGTTTTGGGATTCATAATTTCTACAATTACCGCCACAGAAAATGGAATGCCAAATAAGAGAAAACATATTGCTAAAAATTTCTTAATAAGTTTCATGTAAGATTTTTACCTAGTAACAAATATTAAAGTTTAAACAAACACACAGCATTATAACAGCGTAAATAAAGCTACCATAGCCTACCCTGCTGAACTTTGTCGAACGGGACAAAATGGCGCAAAAGCTTGGAATACAATTCTTTTGACTTTTGTACGGGCGGGTTTAATCCACATATCTGTTTGCCAACTGAATATTTCAGAAAACCCACCACTACTGGCTTTTGACTTACTCGGCAACGGTAGTAATATTCTATAGAAACCAAAAGTGAGCTATCCTGCAACAAGTGATTCATGACCAAAATGATTTACTGTAGGATTAAACCACAATGGCAAGTTAATGCTATAGTGCCAGCACCTTAAAGTTCAACTGAACGCTCTTAGAGCAACCAAGACCAAACTATGCCTAGAAAGTTTGACGAAGAGCAATCGCTGCCTGAAGAGCCGGAAAAGTTCTTCACAACTCAACGCCTCAAAGTCACCCAAAATAGCGACACGGGGCAAGTATTGATTTGTGAATGTCGCAACTGCTTGTCTCCACTATCTATTGAAGTGGTTTTTCTGACACCGCAAAATTCAAAACCTCGACTAAAAGGTAAAGCTGATAGTCAGCAGGATGAGGGGACGAAATGTCCTAACTGTGGACGAACTCCCATTTTTCTAGAGAACTGTTCTGTAAAATCCCTTGTTCAACTACCTTCCTCACCTTGGCAAGGGCAACCGAGTGTAGAAGAAAGTGCTGGATAGGTTCATCGGTAATTAGGTGTTTTAATATGGAATGAAGCGCAAGTTAACTAAAAAAGATGAGTAAGGGCATGGCACCCAAAATCTTTTGGTATATCAAATTATCTTGCTGGTGCTGTGCCCCTACAAAGAATTTATCTAAAAATTGAATCTGTGTTCTAGAAGAAAATAGACTTCCTGCCGTCTTTTTATGAAAATTTGCCTGACACACTTTACAATTTCAGGTTAATGTTTTCAGATATCGACTCAGCAAGAGTTTTCGGGTATTATTTGTGACAAAACAAGACCAAAAACCCTCTCGTTCTTTCGCTGGAATTGCTGGCATTGTTGCCGTAGCTACTTTAATTAGTAAAATCTTTGGTTTAGTACGGCAGCAAGCGATCGCTGCGGCTTTTGGTGTTGGTGCTGCTGCCACTGCCTATAGTTATGCCTATATTATTCCGGGTTTTTTATTAATTTTACTCGGTGGTGTTAATGGACCGTTACACAGTGCCATAGTTAGTGTTTTAGCCAAGCGCAAGCAAGAAGAAGCTGCTCCTTTAGTAGAAACAGTAACAACCTTAGTCGCTGGAGTGCTGTTAGTAGTAACCTTGGCGCAAGTTGTGTTTGCGGATACGATCGTAGATTTCGTCGGTCATGGTTTAAAAGAAACCACCAGAGCGATCGCAATTCAACAGATCCGCATCATGGCTCCGATGGCTTTATTTTCCGGCTTAATCGGCATTGGCTTTGGTACTCTCAATGCTGCCAATCAATATTGGTTGCTCTCCATTAGTCCCTTACTTTCTAGTATCACCGTTGTTGTAGGTATTGGAATTTTAGCTTTGCAATATGGCAAAGACATTATTCTGCCAGAATACGCTTACATCGGTGGCATGGTGTTAGCTTGGGGAACCTTAGCAGGAGCAATTCTGCAATGGTTAGTGCAGTTAATTGTGCAGTGGCGGTTAGGACTAGGCACATTAAAGCTACGGTTTGATTTTAAATCTCCTGGTGTTCAAGAAGTCATTAAAATCATGACTCCGGCAACCATTTCTTCTGGGATGATGCCAATCAATGTTGCCACAGATCTTTACTTTGCCAGTCCTATCCCCGGTGCGGCGGCTGGGTTTAACTATGCCAATCTTCTAGTGCAAACTCCTTTAGGAATTATTTCTAATATTATTTTATTGCCCCTATTGCCGATGTTTGCAAAACTGGCGGCTCCAGAAAATTGGCACGATCTCAAATTACGCATTCGCCAAGGACTGCTACTGACTGCCTTTACTATGCTACCTTTAGGGGCGCTAATGGTAGCTTTATCTGTTCCCATTGTCCAAATAGTTTATGAGCGCGGTGCTTTCAAGCAAGAGGCTACACAGCTAGTCTCTTCGTTGCTAATTGCTTATGGGATTGGGATGTTTGCTTATTTGGGACGTGATGTTTTAGTCAGAGTATTTTATGCTTTAGGCGACGGTCAAACACCTTTTCGCATTAGTACTTTTAATATCTTTCTCAATATTGTACTAGATTGGTTTTTCGTTAAACCTTTTGGCGCTCCGGGTTTAGTGTTAGCAACAGTAGGTGTGAATTGCAGCTCTATGTTAATGCTGTTATGGCTGCTCGATCGCAAACTCAATGGCTTACCTTGGAGGGAATGGAGTCTACCAATCATAGGTTTAACTGCTAGTAGCATAGTCTCTGGAGTAGTTAGCTATGCTGCTTTGGTTGGTTGTCGGCAGGTTTTAGGTAAAGAAAATTTCCTAATTCTGCTGATAGAGTTATCTGTAGCTGGCTTAGTAGGGCTGAGTGTGTTTGCCATCTTTGTCTCGTGGTTGAAAATACCAGAGGTAAATAGTTTTGTATCTCGGATGCGTCAGCGCTTTTTGAAGCAATAAATAGTTGTTGTACCAATTAACGAAAACCTTGATACAGATAGATTTCTCATAGGGACATGGCAATGCCATGCCCTTACTGTATCAAGTTCCCGTAGACGACACCAACATAAGTAATTGGCGATCGCCTCATCAATAAAAATCCTTACTTCTTCTATCTCAAAAGTATTTCCATCAAGCTCTAGCGCATCATCTTGGGAAATTGTTTCTATCCCAGGGCCTATATACAAGTGGCAGAATATTGACTCTTGAGAATGAGGGAAAGGTCTCAGGAACTTTATAAAGTGTTACCTGTACATAGCGAACTACGGAATTTACAGATGACTTCTCAACAAGGAACCAAGAACAAACAAAGTGAAACTGCCTCTAAAAAAGAAGGTGCAACAGCAACAAAAACCAATGAAAACAATAACTTGGAGCTAGATTCACTTTTTGAAGCTCTTGAGGGAGACTTAACTTCTCTAGATAATGAAGCTGCTGTTAGTTTAATTGATGAGTGGTATAGTTCTTTGCATAAAGCCAAAGAACCAGAAATTAAAGAAATTGCCAATAGTCTCAAAAACCTCAAGCAACTTGTGAAAAGTGGTAAAGCCACAGGTCATGAGATTGGTGAAGTACTTATCGAAATTGGCGAACAAACAAGCGACCTTGGTTCTGATGCTGATAAGGAACAGAGGACTCCTTTGCAGAGATTGGGTAAGCAACTTAGCAAAATAGGTGTTTCCTTGGGTAAACAAGAAGACCGCGAGCAAATTGAACAAATAGACTCGCTGTTAGAAACACTTGAAGGAGATCTGACACAGATTGAGCCGGAAGCGGCGCAAGGTGCAATCGATACTTGGTACGCCTTACTGCACAAGTCTGAGGATGAAAATCTCCAAGAAATCGCCAATGGATTGAAAGAACTTAAGCAACTGTTGAAGCGCAAAACCGCTAAAGGTACAGACTTTGCACCAGTTTTGACGAAATTAGGCGAACAAACCGAGCAAGCTGGTGCTGAAGCCGCAAGAGGATTTAAAGGCCCGCTGAAAAAGCTGGGTAAGTTACTGAGCAAAGCTGGTCAATCATTAGCCGAGTAATTCAGCAGAATCAGAATTTCTTGTAGTAAGGACTTTAGCCCTAAGAACAGGACTAAAGCTCTTACTACAAAATTTTTAACGATCACAGCATAATCAAACCCAGCCTGACACCAACAGTCACAGCCTCGGTACGGGTGGAGACAGCCAACTTTTGAAAAATCGATGAGATATGAAACTTTACAGTATGCTCAGAAATCTGCAAATGTTTAGCGATCGCTTTATTACCTAAACCAGAACCGAGCATTTCTAATACATCAATTTCTCTTGGTGTCAGAGTTTGTACGGGGGTAGTTGCTACTTTTTCCCGTATGGGCAGCAATTCCAAAAAATCCGGGTGTAGCACTACTAAATTATCTGCGATCGCTATAACGGCAGCGATAATTTCTGACTCTGTACTGTCACCGGGCAATATACCCCGCACACCAGAACGTAATGCTGCTTCTAAATCAATGCTTTCGATTTCCTCTGCAAGGACGAGAAATCCTACAGGGTATTGCTCCTCTTGAAACAGGAGCAATTTTTCCCAGATTGATGGTTGCGAATTACTACCCAAATCCAGCAGTACTACATCCGGTTGTAATTGCCCAACTTCCCCGATTGCGGTATCCAAATTGGATGCACTCCCGACAACATTCAGCTGGGAATTGCTACTCACAACAGCCGATAAACCCGCCCGCACCACAGAGGAAGTCGCAACTACCATCACCCGGATCATGTTGCCTCCACCGCAGTTTTATCACTCTGTAATCGCACGTAAACAATAAGTTGTTGACCGCTACGCCAGAGTTGTAAAGGTATTGATTCTTGATTTTGGTTTTGTTGGAGATATTTGCCCAGATCATCACTGTTAGTAAATAATTGCCCGGAAATTCCGATTAACACATCACCAATTTGTAAACCAGCGATCGCCGCCGCACTATCAGCAAGGACAGACAACACCAATAAACCGAAGTTGCGTTTACCCACCCACACAGGTTGCAACGTCACCCCCAATCGCGGACGGCTAGGAGCAAGCAAAAAGCGATTGACAGTTAAACTAGGGATCGCTACAGCCAAACCGTTAACAACCATCGTATTAATCCCCACAACTCGACCGAGACAGTCAGCCAGTGGCCCCCCAGAATTGCCAGGATACAGCCGGATATCAGCCATCACTGCCTGCTGATGACGGGCATGGATAATCCCTGTGGTCACTGCACCACTGTCAGCGAACGGATTACCCACCGCTAAAACTAACTCACCGACTCGCAGCGCCTCAGAATCACCAATAGTTGCAGTAATTAAATCAGTAGCAGTAATTTTCAGAGCCGCTAAATCTTGCTGTGGGTCAAAGTGGGTGCGCACAGCGTCAAACACGCGACCATCTGCCAATTCCACCTTTGCTTTGTTGCTAGTTGCGACATGGGCATTAGTGATAATTAACCCATCACTTTGCCAGATTACACCAGAACCAACTCCTTGAGAATTGCTTTGAACTTTAACTGTGCTGTGGCGTAACTTAGCAGCTAAAGTTGCCAATTCATCGGTGATGTATGTAATTTTTGTGGTAGTCATATTCCCTTCTGCCCTCTGCCTTCTTTCTTCTGCCTTACAGTTAACGTGAATGGGACGAACCTCTCCTACCATGTCGCCCTCTTCTGTGGTGAGAGCGATCGGTAGGTTTTTCCGCAGCTTCTTGGCGTGGGGACTCCTCAAATGGTCGTTCGCCAACTGTAATTGCTAATTCAACTAACACCCCACCCCGGATAACTTGCAGTGGGACAGTTTTACCAACGCGATCGCTACTATTCAAGAGCGCCATCACATCGCCCGTATCACTCACGGTTGTGCCATCGAATGCTACTAACACATCGCCTAGCATTACACCTGCGCTATCAGCTGGGCCATTAGGCTCGACATTGACAACAATTACACCAGTAGCAGAAGTTAAATTTAAAGCCGCGATCAGATTATTTGGTAAGCGTACAGGTTGCATTCCCACACCTAAATAACCCCGTGCAATGTGTCCTTTTGCTAGCAATTGATCGACTACACGATTGACTGTAGCTGCGGGAATAGTTAAAGCTGTACCGCGCCGTCCCGATGTGTTCATGCCTACTACATAACCAGCCGCATCTACAAGCGGGCCGCCTGCAAAACCAGGGTAAAGAGTAATATCGGGGCGGATGAATTGGTCGATATTACCACCACTCATACTTCGCCAAGCACCAGCGATCGCACTCACAGCACCTAAAGCGGCCCGCAACTCGCCTTCTTTGCTTCTCGCTATTCCTAAGACTAAATGACCAATTTTCAGTGTTGTTGCATCGCCAATTTTCGCTACAGGAGTTTCTACATCTTGTAGTTGGAAAACAGCTACATCAGTGCTAGAGTCATGCCCCAAATGTGTAGCAGCGATAGAGCGCCCATCTGATAGAGTGACAGTTATTTCGTCATAACGCTGAAGCGACTCATCGGAAGTGACAACAATACCATGACGCCAGTGAATTCCACTGCTAGAGATGCGTGTGCCAGCATTCACTGCAACTACAGCACTCCCTGCTTGTTCTACGGTATCGGCTAAACTGTTGGATAATTCTAGTAATGAAGACATCTAATTTCTCCTCAAAATTTTTCAGATGCTCATATCCTGCCTTGTTTTACTATTAACTGGCATCGGAAAATTGGGGAGAATCTATCCTAGAAAAATGGCTAGTATCGCTACACTAAAGTCAAACAATTTTAGATTTTGGATGTGAGATTTTGCGAAAAATCGGTTTTATTGACAGAATTACTAATAGAATTGTAGATTTTAATTTATGTAAGTAAATTCTTTTGATATTCACCTAATTTACAACAAAAAGGTTAGAAGCAAATGAAATAATTGATTACTGGTAATTCAGAAGTAAAAAAAATAGCAAATTAACACACTTTATTTGACAGTAATTATGTTAATTCGCTACCTAGCTATTTACCAGCTTGATATTAACATATTGTCTCTAGTGATTTTTGAAATTGTTTGCGTGGTGTGCTTCTCTGCGAGACGCTTCGCGTAGCTTGCTTCCCCGTAGGGGTACGCACAGCACCAGCGCGATAGGGAGGAAGCAGGGAAGAGGGAACAGAGAAGAAAAATCAAATAAGAGTCCTATATTCAGCTTTGGCTATTTAGGCAATTGTGCGTTGCAGAAACAGCATTAATGTTTAAGAATTAGGCTGGGTAATGATACTGCATTGAGTTGGGTATACTGATTGACTGACAGGTAACTATTTTTTATGAAAAATGGACTTCATGCCGACAAAAATGGGTTGAAAACACAGTATCAACCCTCTTCTTTAAACCCACAATTTACTCTTGACATTAATAATCCGTCTCCTCCAGAGATTTCTGCATACACCCAAAATAACAAAGGTGTATCTCGGTTAGAAAAAAAATCTTTATTGCAGAAATTCTATAACCTTTCTATTAACCGCAAACAATTGATTGCGTTAATAGTGTCTGAAGCAATTACTATTTTAGGTATCAGTATAGTAGGTAGAGGCTTAATTAGTAACAATTTACAGACTCTATCACTTGAACAAGCAAAGTCAGAATTAGCTGTCACAGATATAAATAACCAGGAAACATTAAAAGCTACGGTTGGCAGTTACAGCGCTGTCTATTTACGTCAACCAACAGGTGAATTTGCTCTAGCAACAGATTTGAATCAGGCACAAGCCGATTTAAATTTACCCCAAGAAGGAAAATATTTATTAGAAGCAGCATCAATGGCTGAAGGTAAAGTAGTTACTAGCAGAATAAAATTAGGTAACAACACTTATGCAATGGCAGCTAAAGCTGTACCCAGTAAAATTATTGAAACAGATGAGCAGCCAAGCACTAATTTTGATGAAAAATCTGTAGCTATTTTAGTGAGATTAACCCCAGAAACTGCTCTCAACCAATTACTAAAAAATTATTTTTGGTTAGAATTATTTGCAATTATCTTAGCATTAACGCTCATCCTATTCTGGACATTTGTTTTACGCCGGGGAATTGTTCAACCTATCCAGCAGTTAGAGCAAACAGCTAACAAATTTGCTACAGGCGATCGCTCTGCTCGGTCTGAGGTTTTTGCTAATGATGAAATCGGGCAATTAGCTAATATTTTTAATCAAATAGCAGATAGAATTACACAAGAATTTATCCGACAAGAAAATGAAGCAAGATTGACGCAAATAGTCAATGAAATTACCGCGCGTTTCCGTGGTTCGCTCAAAACTACACACATCCTCAATGTAGCAGTCACCAGTATTAGAGAAGCGATCAAAACCGATCGCGTCATTGTCTATCGTTTTGATGAAAATTGGCAAGGTAAGATTATTGCTGAATCTGTTGGCACGGATTGGCCTCAATCCTTAGGGAAAGAAATTGCCGACCCTTGTTTTGCCAATGAATATGTTTATAAATACCAGAACGGCCGAGTTCAAGCACTAGAAAATATTTACGCAGCTGGGTTAACTGAGTGCCATCTGGAACAACTAGAACAATTTGCGATCAAGGCGAATTTAGTTGCACCAATTTTGCTTGATAACAAGCTATATGGTTTGCTGATAGCGCACCAGTGTTCCGGTACTCGTAATTGGCAAAAATTAGAAATTGAATTGTTGACACAAGTAGCGATTCCAGTTGGTTATGCACTAGAGCAATCATACCTTCTAGAACAAGTAGACACAGCTCGTTCTTATGCAGAAGCTACTGCTATTGAGCAAAGCCAACAAAACGAAGCATTACAACAACAAATACTCACTCTCCTTAGAGACATTGAAGGTGCATCCCAAGGTGATTTGACTGTGCGTTCTGAAGTTATATCAGGAGAACTTGGTACAGTTGCTGATTTTTTTAACTCAATTGTTGAAAGTCTCAGAGCGATCGTGACTAAAGTAAAAACATCAGCTATCCAGGTGAATTCAGCCATCGGAGAAAACGAAGTTGCTATTCGCCAACTTGCAAAGAAAGCACTCCAACAAGCAGATGATATCAGCCTCAGCTTGGTTAGTATTGACCAAATGAAAAGTTCTATTGAATCTGTAGCAGAGAATGCTAGAAAAGCGGCTTTAGTTGCTCACACAGCATCCTGCACTGCTGAAGAAAATGGCGAGGCTATGGATCTGGCTGTACAAAATATCTTAAAACTGCGCTCAACAATTGGCGACACAGCGAAAAAAGTCAAGCGTTTGGGAGAATCTTCGCAACAAATCTCTCATGTAGTCGCTTTGATCGAGCAAATAGCTATGCAAACTAACTTTTTAGCGATCAACGCTGGACTGGAAGCCACAAGATCGGGTATAGAAGGTGAAGGTTTTGCGATTATTGCTGAAGAAGTTGCTTCACTAGCAGGCCGCTGCTCTGATGCTACTAAAGAAATTGCGCAAATTGTCGAGAAAATTCAACGAGAAACTAATGAAGTTATCACAGCGATGGAATTAGGAACTAATCAGGTAGTAGAAGGTACTAACATTATCGAAAATGCCAAAAGTTCCCTAAGTCAAATTCTCAATGTATCCAAACAAATTGATGATTTAGTACAATCAATTTTTCTCGCAACTGCATCTCAGGTAGAAACATCACAAGCAGTCAGCAAACTGATGCAAGAAATTTCTCAAGTGTCAGTACTTACTAGTGACTACTCGCGTCAAGCTTCCCAATCTCTCAAACAGACTGTTGAAATTTCACAGGAATTACAAGCAGCTGTAGAAACTTTCAAAGTCAATTAATCAGCTGATACGCCTACGATGTACACACAACTAATCTAATCACCTAAGAATGATCCAAATACGTGGTAGAGAGTTTAGGAATGCTCATACGTGTCAGCTTAACGCGAAACCCTCATCCCGCAAGGAACTTCAGTTCCTTGCTAATAGCAAAAGTCATTTGAAGATGACTAAATATCCTCAAAATCTTGAGTCTACTTTAGTAGACTTGGGCTATTAGCCTGAGAATTCATTCTCAGGCGAGTGACAAAGCTACCGGAGAGGCTATTTTTAGCTTAAGTTGACACCAATGAACATTGCTAAACCCCTACGAAAAATCTATCTGTATCGGGATTTTCGGGAATTGGGATGAGATTTTCCGAGTTGTGTGTACACGGTGGGGCTAAAAACAAGTGGCGGCGACTGGTGTTAAAAAATTCCAGCTGGCTTGATAAATGGCTTCACGTTTATAACAAACGTCGAGACGTTGGTAACAAAAGCTGATTTTGAAAGCCCGTAGACGCAAAGCGATGAGCCGGGTTCACTGACTTGTACTCCAAAGGAGAAGCCGAAGGGTAGCAACTGCACGTTAGCGAAGCGTCTCCCCTTGGGGGAAGGAGCGTCACCCGTAGAGCTTGTTGTAGACATCGCACTCAGTGTTTTAAATATGAGTAATTGCACTTAGTAGTTTTGTCGGGTGTGCGATCGCTTTTGAGTACGGCAGTATCAGACTGTTCATAAACAGATGGGGTTTTACGCCCGATCGCTCAAGAACTTCTATGAATTAATACTTAAATAATAGTTTAACTACTGACGTGAATGGTAGAATTAATTTTTAATTAAAAAACTAATCTATCTTGCTATTTTCTTTGTATAGCTTAATATTAATGGTTCTATGAAGCCGCTTGGTAAAGTTTTACAACAGGCCGATCTAATTTCATCCGAACAGATAGAAATAGCTCTGAAAGAGCAAACTCAACTTGCTGGGTTGCGGCTTGGTGAAATTTTAGCTGCGCATGGATGGCTGAAACAAGAAACGGCTGATTTTTTCTCTCAGCAGTGGCCGGCTTTACTAAAGCAAAAACCAAGACAGTCCTTGGGTAAGTATTTAAAAGATGCTGGACTGTTAAATGAGCAGCAAATCAAAATAATCCTCGCAGAACAACCACAGAAGAAACTTCGCTTCGGAGAATTAGCTGTACTTAAAGGTTGGTTGAAACCGACTACAATCAAATTTTTTTTAGAAAATCTGGCTTTAGAAGACCAAATGCAGCATGAAGAAGTCTCAACGCCTGATAGCCCAACGCAGGCAGAACGGTTGCAGAAATTAATAGTACCACAGCAAAACGATTCGGGAGCATCGAACTCATCAATTGAGCAATCGGTTTTCGATTCCCAGTTGGGAGAGCAGGAATCATCGATGTTAAGACTGTTTAGCCGCAGTACTATCAAATTATTCAAATTAGATGAAAAAGCTAGTCGGCCAGATGTTGTAATGACAGAAGTACTGTCATGGACAAATGGGCAACCGATTCTCACCCAAAAACTTTGTCGATTACTGGCAGATTTGCCAGGATTTATTCCCGCAGGTGCAGAAGCAGCAACTTTACAACAACTAGTACAAACCCGTTTAATTCATCATTGGGAAACTCAGCTGGCAAGCGAGCATTTACAAAGGATAAGCGACAGTATTATCCACAATCAGCAATGCGACCCATTATTACTGTTGGAACTTTACCAACAAGTTTTACAACAGGGAGGAATTTCCACTAATAATAGTCCAGAACAGACAGAACTGTTGGAGATAGGATTAGTAAGACAAAGGCAGAAACAACTAAGAGTCTCGAACCGCATTTACCAATCGGTTTTTGATGCCAATTGGGTCAAGCAGGAATTAGCAAAGTTAAGACTGTTAAGCCACAGCACGATTAAATTATTTAAGTTAGAAGAAAAAGCTAGTTGTCCAGAAGTTGTAATGACAGAAGTGATGTTTTGGACAGATGGACAGCCGATTCTTACCCAAAAACTTTGTCGATTGTTGGCGGAATCGCAAGAGTTGATTCCCGCAGGTGCAGAAGCAGCAACAGTGCAACAGTTAGTAAAAAGTCGCTTGATTCATCGTTGGGAAACTCAGGTAGCAGGTGAGCATTTACAAGGGATTCGTAACAGTATTATCCGCAATCAGCAATGCGACCCTTTATCTTTGCTGGAACTATATGAACAAATTTTGTACCAGGGAGAAGTACCAACGAATAACAGTCCAGAACAAGCAGAACTATTGCGTTTAAAATTATTAGTGCAACAACAAGACCAACTAAGAGTCGCAAACCGGATTTACAAATCAGTTTTTGATGCTAATTGGATAAACCGGGAATCCGCAAGGTTAAGACTGTTGAGCCGTGGCACGATTCAATTATTTAAATTAGAAGAAAAAGCTAGTTATCCGGATGCTGTGCTATCGGAAGTAATTTTTTGGACAGATGGACAGCCGATTCTGACTCAACAGGTTTGTCAATTGCTGGCGGAGTCAGAAGTGTTTATTCCCGCAGGTGCAGAAGCAGCAACAGTGCATCAGCTCATACAGACGCGCTTGATTAACAATTGGGAAACTCAAGTAGCATCTGAGCATTTACAAGAAATTCGCGCAGGTATTATCCACAATCGCCAATGTGACCCCTTAAGGCTGCTGGAACTATACCAGCAAATTTGGCAGCAGGGTGAAGTTCCAATCAATGCAAGTCGAGAACAGACAGAACTATTGCGTTGGGGATTGGTAGTGCAACAACAAGACAAGCTGAAATTGGGAAATCGGATTTACCAATCGGTTTTCGATCGCCATTGGGTAGAGCGAGAATTAGAGAAGATACTGCTTCCTTCAATGGCAAAAACAACTCTATATAATCCCATCCCATCAGGAAATACTTTGAATGTCAGCAATACTCTTGCTCCCCCTGAACCAAGCATCACTAAACGAATTTGGGTTTTGCTGTTAATAGCTGGCTTGATGGTTTGTGGTTCTGGCTTGATGGTCTTAGGTTTTTTTGTCTTTAGATGGTTACAAGTAGAAACAATTTTTAAACGCGGTAATGAGCTATTGCACCAAGGAGAATATCAACAAGCGATCGCCAAATACAACAAACTTTTAAAACTCGATAGCAACTACTACCAATCTTGGACTAACCGAGGCTATGCACTAGCCGGGATGAAAGACTACAACCAGATGCTAGAATCCTGCACCACAGCAACTATCATTAACCCAGAAGCTGTTTATGCTTGGAATTGCCGAGGGGAAGCGCTATATAACCTCAAACAGTATAATGAAGCGATCGCCGCTTTTGATAAAGCGATTATGCTCAACGCCAAAGACCCTGTATTCTGGATTAACAAAACTGAAGCACTACTAGCACTTAAGCAACCAGATACAGCGCTGACTACTGTGAATCAAGCAATCGAGCTTTTAAGAGCGATTTGGGAAGTTGAACGTAAAGACGCCAATGCCAAAGAGTTAGCTATTGGTTTGAGCTATCAAGCTAAAGTGTTCTTGCAAAAACAGGAATACGAAGGATCTTTAAAAGCTTACGAGCAAGCATTGAAATATAATCCCCAATACTTCGCGGCTTTGCGGGGTAAAGGGATTGCGCTGCAAGCCTTAAAGCGAGACGATCAAGCGATCGCCCAATTTTACTTTCTCCTAGATCGTCACCAGCTAACTAATCCGCAAAAAGCGGAAATCTGGTACTATCTGGGACTGAGCCTGTGTGAATTTCGCCAAACTGAAAAAGCGATCGCCGCTTTCGATCAAGCCTTAAAGTTAAAACCCGATTACCAAGCCGCAGAACAAGGGAAAAAAGCTTGTTATCAGTAAATTCTGCGAGTATTTATGGCCATGGCCACCAAGTTGGTTTAGTATCCGTGTAAGTACGGCTAATAGTCCGAACATCTGCTGGTTGTGCTTGTTTAAAATCCTTACCCAACATTTCGTAGAAAGCTTGAGATGGGTTATCAGTTGGCTTAAACCTAAATAAAACCTGGGCACTGTAATGATTACAACCGATACCTCTGCGTTCTACAGCACAGACAACAGGTTGATTGTTCAGCTTATCAGTCGTCAAATACTTAGAATTACCCGTGTCATAGACAGCCTGCAAACTTTGCGCTGTATTCTGGCAGTCTTGCACAGCATCCGCCGCCGAGAAATATCGCGGCAGAAATTTCAATATAGTGTAATCTTGGCGCTTACCTTCTTTACTTAAAGTAACAATCACCGCTGGCATACTAGCGTTGGTGTTGCAGGTGACTTGCACATTGCTAGCTGTGCTGGGCTGGGACAGCGCTGCTATAGCACCCAACGCCAATATTGGAGCCGTTCCCTTAGTTACCCAAGACTGCCATTTGTTCATATTACTTAACTTCCTTGATTGACCAAAATTTAGGCTTGATTATAGACTCAATATTATTATTTTTTTTAGTTGAATTTACTTAAATTACACTAAAGAAAGCCTCAGGTAATTTTCCATCGGGGTAGATTTTTCCCTGTGCAAAATGAAACAAGTCCCTCGCCCAATTTTAATGATTAGCAGCGCTTCTATCTGCTGTCTAATTGCTAGTTATTCTGCCTCAGCACAAATATCTTCGGATAACACACTTCCTAGCAATGTTAGTCAAAGTGGCAACATTTTTGAAATTACTGGAGGGGCACAATTCGGTAGCAATCTCTTCCATAGCTTTCGCGAATTTTCTGTTCCCACTGGTGGCGAGGCTTTTTTCAAAAACTCTACAAACTTCAATAATATTACTAACATCATCAGCCGAGTTACAGGTGGTTCAATTTCCAATATTGATGGCTTAATCAGAGAAAACTACGGCGCTAATTTTATCCTCATTAATCCCAGCGGCATTAACTTTGGCCCCAATGCCCAACTCAACATTGGTGGCTCATTTTTGGCAAGTACAGCAAATAGCCTGAAATTTGCTGATGGTGCAGAATTTAGCGCCACGGACACTTCAGCTTCCCCAAAACTAACAATTAGTGTGCCAGTTGGCTTGCAATTTGGACAGAATCCCCAAGCAATTCGAGTCCAAGATCAAGGACATAACATCAGTTTGCAAAATCCAATCTTCTCACCCTTTACTAGAGGAAACACCACCGGACTGAAGGTGCAACCTGGTAATACCTTAGCCTTGGTAGGAGGAGGAATTATCTCAGAAGGTGGTACTCTCACCGCCGAGGGTGGACGTGTGGATTTGGGTAGCGTAGCCGGAGGATTAGTCAGCCTTAACCCCAATCCCCAAGGCTGGAATTTAAGTTATCAAGGAGTGACGAATTTTCAAGATATTGCCCTATCGCAAAAAGCATTAGCAGATACCAGTGGTGCAGGTGGTGGCTCAATTCAGTTGCAAGGGCGTAATATTTCCATCCGCGATGGCTCAGTTGTGTTAATTCAAACCCAAGGAGCGCCAGCCGCAGGCGGGATTAACGTCAACGCTTCTGAGTCCTTGGCATTGATTGGCACTACAGCAGATGGACAGATTTCCAGCAACTTATTTACCGAAACTCTTGGTGGTGGTAAGAGTGGCGATATTAGCGTTGTCACCCCCCGTTTACTACTTCAAGACGGAGCAGCCATCTCTGCGGCTACTTACACTACTGCGCCTGGTGGCAATATCGATATTAAAGCGGCTGATTCCGTGCAAGTATTGGGATTTTCACCAATTAACCCCAGCCGTTTTAGTAATATCACGGCGGCAACTTTTGGGGCTGGTGATGCAGGAACTCTCACAGTATCAACACAGCAGTTGACGGCACTTTCAGGAGGAAATATTGCCTCTGTCACTGGTGGTAAATACGGTACTGGTTCTGGTAGCAACGTGACTGTGAATGCCTCAAAGTTGGTAGAACTGATAGGCGTCACACCATTTGTTTTCACCCCTAGCCAAATCACTGCTGGGACTGGTGGCCCGGGAAAGGCTGGCAGCGTCACCGTTAATACTGAGCGTTTAGTCGTCAAAGATGGTGGTAGAGTTGATGCTTCCACCTTAGCAAGCGGCCCTGCTGGTAGCGTTACCATCAACGCCAAGGATGCTGTAGAAGTGAGTGGAACAGTCCCAGGCTCCCTAAATCCCAGTCTGATTGTTTCCTCAGCTAACATCGTCGATCCCACCTTGCAACAGTTATTGGAAGTGCCCGCTGTACCGAGTGGAAACTCTGGAGATGTGACAATTAATACTGGAAAATTGACAGTTTCAGATGGTGCCGAAGTTACAGTGAGGAATGATGGCACGGGGAACGCCGGAACGCTGCGGGTTAATGCTGACTCTATCTTGCTCAATAGTCAAGGTAGGATTACTGCGGCAACTAAAGGTGATGGTATCGGCGGAAATATTGATATCCGTGCTGCCAATTCCGTAGAAATAACGGGAACTGGATTTGAAGAAATGCAACGGATTTTTCAAATAGGTGCGCTGTCTGGGAAACTTAGCCCCAATGACCGGGGAACTGGTATTTTTATTGGTACTGCCGGTGCAGGTACTTCAGGCAACCTCAATCTTGAGACTGCCTCTCTACTTATGCGCAACGGAGGAATAATATTTAATCCAACATTTACTCAGGGGATAGGCGGAAATCTTAATATCAGTGCCTCCGAGTTGGTTGAAGTGAGTGGTTCTGCCATTCAAACAGGAAATGTCATAGGCAGTACTGGCACAGCAGGTAACATCAAAATTGATACTAAGCAGTTGAGATTGCAAGATGGCGGCACCATCGTCAGTGCTACCTTAGGGAATGGTCTGGGCGGAAATGTGGAAATTAAAGCCACCGATACCGTACAAGTACAAAGAACTCCACCGACCGCCGCACTTTTAACAGGCATCTACACTAACACTACCTTCGGTACAGGAAAGGGCGGCGATATCAGAATTGATACAGGCAAACTGTTTGTAGAGAATGGAGTGATTGGCAGTAATACAGGAGCTTCTCTACCAACGGGCGTTATCCCCTTTGGGGGGACAGGGGGAAATGTGATCGTTAATGCCAGCGAATCTGTAGAAATAGCTGGGATTCTACCCGATCCGAGGTTTCCCAGTGGTTTAGGTACTACAGGTTTTAGTCCCTCTCGCTCAGGAGACTTGACGATTTCGACAAAGAAGCTCATTCTCCGTGATGGGGCAGATGCATCAACTGCTACTTTAGGTGCTGGTGAAGGAGGAACCTTAACTGTAAACGCTTCCGAGTCTATAGAACTTAGTGGTACCTCAATCGGGAACTTGACACTAGGTGGTTTATCGGCTGCTGCTGGACGTGCTAACTTACCAGAACTTCAAGCCACTGGCGCTTCTGGTGACATCAAGCTATTTACAGACAAGTTGATTGTCCGGGATGGGGCAGGAATTGACGTAGAAAGTTTAGGCCCTGGAAATGCAGGCAATCTACAAGTCGTAGCTAACTCCATCCTGCTAGATAATCAAGGCAGCATATCTGCTGCCACTACATCTGGTGAAGGTGGTAATATTTCCCTGCAAACACGTTCCTTACTCATGCGCAATAACAGCCAGATATCTGCTACCGCTGGTGGAAGTGGTAACGGAGGCAATATCAACATTACTGGCTTTAGTCCCGCCAACTTCGTGGCATTGTTGGAAGATAGTAAGATTACTGCCGATGCTTTCCAGGGGATGGGTGGAAATATCAGCATTAACACCAGAGGATTCTTTGTCTGTCCGACTTGCCAAATTACAGCTAGTTCCCAACTGGGAGTTGCTGGACAAATCAGCATTATTACACCAGAAGCGGGAAATAACTTTGAAGTTGTCGATTTACCGCAAGAGGTAGCGAAACCTGAACAAGTAGTAGCCCAGGCTTGTCGAGCTTCAAGAAGAGAAAATGAAAGCGAATTTACTATTACCGGGCGCGGCGGTTTGCCACCTCGACCCAGCGAACAGTTAAGTAGTGGTGCGTTGATTAGTTTTGAGCCTGCTGGTGCAAGTGCTGCTACAGAGGTGCAGAATAGCTCTCAATTGCCATTACCTGCAAGAGGTTGGTATGTGAATGCCCAAGGTGTAGTAGTTCTCGCTAGCCAAGCGCCTACTCCGAGTCCTTATGGATCTGGGTTAACTTCAGCTAATTGTCAATGAAATAGATTTTTTTATGTCACGCAGAGTCGCAGAGTCGCAGAGGAGAATGCAAGAGTTTAGCCTGAAATCGTTTGTTAGGTTGAGTGTTTTATCTCCTTATCTTTTTTTCTTATTTCTGCTGTCTCACGCCAACTCTGTTTACGCCCAGTCTAATCCTGTCACCCCAAAGCCTCCAGAACAACTTCCACCTAACCCCTTACCACCGACAAACGCACCCATTGAGATAGCCCCTTCAGCACCGCCAACTCCGGAGGAAGTCCTGGATATTCCAGGGAGTATTACTGTGCAAAAATTTGAGTTTGTTGGTAATACTGCATTTAGCCAAAGGGAGTTAAGAGATGCGATCGCCAATTTTACAGGCAAACCAATTACCTTTGCTGAACTCCTGAAAGCTGCCAATCAAATCACTGAACTGTATGTGCAAAAGGGTTACATTACCTCTGGAGCCTATATTCCCAGTCAAGAGTTCCGTTCCGGTATCATCAAAATTCAAGTAGTAGAAGGCAGTTTAGAAGATATTCAAGTTAATGTCATCAAAGGACGGTTAAATTCTAATTATGTCCGCAGTCGAATTGCGATCGCTACTACTAAACCTCTGAATATCAACCGCTTACAAGAAGCTTTGCAACTGCTACAACTCAATCCTTTAATTGAAAGCTTAGATGCGGAATTGACTGCGGGCACAAGACCCGGTGTAAATTCCCTCACTGTCACCGTTAAGGGAGCAAAAACTTTTAATACTCAACTCAGTATTAATAATAACCGCAACCCCAGTGTCGGTAGTTTTGAGCGCGGGATTACAGTATCAGAAGCTAGCCTACTAGGACTAGGCGATCGCTTGAGTATTGCTTACAAAAATACTGATGGTAGCAATAGCTTTGAGGGTGGCTATACTCTGCCAGTAAATCCCCGTAATGGTAGTATTGGCTTTAACTATCGCATCACCAACAACAGAATTATTGAACCTCCTTTTAATGATTTGGATATCGAGGTCGATTCTCGTGAGTTTGAACTATCTTATCGTCAGCCAGTGCTGCAAACAGCCACCCCAGAATTAAGCCAAGAACTCACCCTAAGTTTCAGCGCCGCTAGACGCGAAAGTACTTCTTCCATTCAAGGAGTGGAATTTCCACTATTTCCTGGAGCTGATAATCAAGGAGAAACGCGGATATCAGAATTGAGTTTCGCGCAAGAATGGCTACAGCGGAGTCGTCAAGAGGTTTTAGCAGCGCGTTCTGAGTTTAATCTGGGGGTTGGAGCCTTTAACGCCACGATTAATAACAGCGAACCAGATAGCCGATATTTTCTCTGGCGGGCACAACTAATTTATTTGCGCCTCCTCAGTCAAACAAAAGGAAAAACAGCGATTGCTCCTACCTTGTTGTTGCGTTCTAATATGCAATTAGCCAGTGATTCTCTACTTTCCATCGAACAGTTTAGTTTAGGAGGCCAAGGCACAGTGCGGGGTTATCGCCAAGATGCTTTGCTAACTGATAATGGCATTTTTGCCTCCGCAGAATTGCGATTACCAATCGCCCGCTTCCCAGAAGTACAAGGAACTTTACAAGTCGCACCATTTATTGATGTTGGTACGGTCTGGAACACAGGTAGAGAAAATCCCAACCCCAATACTCTCGCAGGTACAGGATTAGGGCTGCTTTGGCAGATGGGCGATAGATTCACAGCCCGCCTCGATTGGGGAATTCCTTTAGTTACTATTGATACGAGCAAGCGGACATGGCAAGAAAACGGCGTGTATTTTCAATTGGAGTATAAGGCGTTTTGAAGGCGGTAGGGGCAGGAGGCAGAAGGGGAAAAGGGAGTGTGGGGAGTGTGGGGAGTGTGGGGAGACAAGGGGGACAAGGGGGACAACGAAGACAAGGGAGTATGAGAAAGACAAATGGCAAAGATGATTTTTAAGCAGCACCGTCGTCTATTAATCCTCATCCTTTCAGCCTTATTGGGACTGTTATCAAGTCTCAGTATTCCTGCTTGGTCTAATTCTTCTAGTTTACAAGTCAAAGATGCGATCGCAAGTCCTCTAGAAATAGCAAGGGAAGGTGAACAACGCTACAATGCTGGAGAATTAGAAGCAGCCATCAAGTTATGGCAAACAGCAGCTGAGGCTTATCAAAAAATTGGCGATCGCGATGGGGCTACTAAGAGTCTGATTAACAAATCCCAAGCTTTGCAAGATTTAGGGCTGTATCCCAAAGCTTGCAAGACTTTACTTCAAGCTTTAGAAATCAAAAACCCAGATTGTAGCCCAACCCAAATAGATCGTGTCTACAAAACCCTTGCACAACGACGAGATTCCCTTTCCCTAACTCAAGCGATTGGCTTGCAGAGTCTCGGTGATGTCCTACGCAGACAGGGTTTATTGCCACAGTCTCAGCAAATCTTGCAATTAAGTCTGTCATCAATTGCCCAATCACCAGCAAAAAGTGCTGTAATACTGAGTTTAGCTAACACCGAACGCATCTTAGGAAACCAAATCCGCGATCGCTGGGACTATGAAACAGTGACGGAAATTATCGATCGCAAATCTCTCTCTGATGCACTAGCGCCATATCAACAAGCTATTAACTACTATATCCAAGCAACAAAAGTAGCATCAGCGCCAGCAATTACGAAAATTCAGGCACAACTTAATCACTTTCAGCTATTACTAGAAACTCAAAAATGGTGGCGCGAACAGACGCAACGCCGTATCGCTTCATGGTCGAGATTTGCTGAATCTAAATTAATTCAACGAGCAAAAGATTTTATCTCTCAGTTAGATTTACAACTGAACCAAGATACACAAACTTTGCAAAGTCAAATTACATCTAATCTTGCAAATCTTACTCCCAGCCATGCTGCAATTTACGCTCAAATTAACTTTGCTGAATCTTTGATGCAAAGCGCACAAATCAACAAGGTTGAACCGATATTAGAGAATGCATTACAACAGGCACGTACCTTACAAGATAGACGAGCCGAAACCTACGCTCTCGGATACTTGGGCAAACTCTACGATAAACAAGGGCAATTAGATCGGGCAACTAAACTGACTCAGCAAGCTCTGATATTAGCTCAGGAACAAAATATCAATGGCGATGCTAGAGAAATTACTTATCTTTGGCAATCACAGCTAGGGAGTTTATTGCGGAAGCAGGGAGATACAAAAGGAGCGATCGCCGCTTATACCGCCGCCTTTAATACTCTGCAATCCTTACGTAGCGATTTAAATGCCAACAATCAAGATGTCCAGTTTGACTTTCTCCAAGAAGTCAAACCTGTCTATTTAGAATTAGCAGATTTGCTATTGAAATCAAATCTGGGTGATGAGGAATTAAATTCTTTAATAGTGTTAGATCGTAGGATTAAACAAGAAAAGTCTGAAACTAAAAATTCTCAAAAACGTTTAGAATTAGCCCGTCAGATTGTAGAATCTCTGCAATTAGCAGAACTAGATAACTTTTTTCAAGACCCCTGCTCAGAAACAACAAATGTTGCAGTACAAATTGATAATATTGATGCCAATGCAGCTGTTATCTATCCGATTGTTTTGCCAGATCGCTTAGAAGTTATCCTTTCTGTGCCGGGAAAACCCTTGCAAGAAGTCAAAATTCCTATCAGCGAACAGGAAGTTAATGAGACTCTAGACCGACTTTACGATAATTTAGACAACCTGAGTATCAATAACTCTGCACGCAATATCCTCTCAACTTCTAACCCAAATCCTAAAGAATTACAAGAAAATCTTCAGACACTTTTACCAATTTTCCAAGAAGTTTATAACTGGCTAATTAAACCTTTTGAGGCCCAGCTAGATAGCAACCAAATCAAAAATTTAGTATTTGTATTAAATGGCAGATTGCAGAGAGTACCAATAGCTGCACTCTATAATGGAAAAAATTATCTGATTGAAAAGTATAGCGTGGCTTTAGTTCCCAGCCTACAACTGCTCGATCCAAAACGATTGGAAAGAAAACAAATCAAGGTTTTAGCTGCTGGAGTGAGCGAACAAATTAACGTGCAAGGAGAATTTTTTGCCGCACTAGTTAATGTGCCAAAAGAATTAGAACTAATTAAAAAAACTTTTCCTGCTTCCCAAAAGCTGCTCAATCAAGAGTTTACTGTCAAAACTATTCAAAAACAGTTGAAATCAAATTTTCCTGTTGTCCACCTAGCCACTCATGGGCTATTTAGTTCTAATCCCCAGAAGAATTTTATTATTACAGGCGATGGTAAAAGTATCAGTATTAATGAGTTGAGTGCTTTACTCAGAGAACCAGGCACAACCGTCGAGCTACTAGTGCTGAGTGCCTGCGAAACTGCTACTGGCGATGAACGCGCAGTTTTAGGCTTGGCAGGAATGGCTGTTCGTTCAGGGGCACGCAGTACTCTTGCTACACTCTGGCCTGTAGGAGATGCTTCTACCGCCAAATTCATGGGTCAATTTTACCAAGACCTGAAAAAGCCAGGGGGGAAACAAGCAGATGCTTTAAGGAACGCACAACTATCGCTATTAGAATCTTTGAAGCTAAATCCACCCTTTCAAGAGTTGAAGAATTTACCACCTCATCCTTATTATTGGGCACCTTACGTTTTAGTGGGAAATTGGCAATAAGTTAAGTTGGCGTAATTTTAAAGATAACTGGTGAAGGTTGTTATTGGGCATTGGGCATTGAGCAAGGGTCAATAGTCATTATCTTCGCCTGCTCCCTCATCCTCCCTTCGGGTGACGCTCCTTCGTCGCTAACGCCAGTCGCCTGCGGAGGGAAACCCTCCCGCAGCGCTGGTCTCACCTTGTCTCCCTTGCCCTCTGTTGTTTATGAAGTCATAAGTTAAACTTATCAAAAAGTTAAGTAACCTTTACGCAAAAGTTCTTTACAATCCTTTACA
>JAVRCV020000070.1:0-51454 GCA_034530615.2 Aulosira sp. ZfuVER01 | reverse complement strand
TGCTATCAACGCTACTGGCAATGCTCTCAACAATACCATTCGAGGAAATAATGCCGACAACTCTCTCATTGGTGGTGATGGAAACGATTACTTATTTGGTGGAGTGGGCAACGATAGTCTTGATGGTGGGGCTGGCAACGATATTCTCGATGGCGGTACAGGTGAGGATAGCTTAGTAGGCGGTGATGGCAATGACATTTACTACGTTGATAATGTCAAGGATGTGGTGGTTGAGCAAAACATTAATGGTGGTACAGATAGCATTTATGCTGCCGTTGACTATACCTTAGGTACAAATTTAGAGAACCTCATCCTCACGGGTAATATTGCTATCAACGCTACTGGCAATGCTCTCAACAATACCATTCGAGGAAATAATGCCAACAACTCTCTCATTGGTGGTGATGGAAATGATTATTTATTTGGTGGGGATGGCAATGACTCGTTACTAGGCGAGAACGGTAATGACTACCTTTCTGGTGATATCGGCGATGACTACCTTGTAGGCGCTGATGGCAACGACTCGCTACTGGGCGGTAATGATAACGACTTTCTCGTAGGTGGCGCTGGTAATGACTACTTATTAGGTGGAACTGGCAACGATCAATTTGTTTATAACCTCAACTCTCCTTTTAATAGCAGCGCTATTGGAGTTGACACGATCGCTGACTTTACTCTGAATAGTGACAAAATTGTTCTGTACAAAAATACATTCACTGCACTTACCAGTATTGCTGGCAATGGTTTCAGTGCTGCCAATGAGTTTATCCAAGTCGCAACTGATGCTGCTGCTGCCATTAGCAGTGCCATGATTGTTTACAATTCTGCCAATGGTAAATTGTTTTATAACGAAAATGGTGTGCTAAATGGCTTTGGTACAGGTGCTCAATTTGCAACCCTCACTAATCGTCCATCACTCTCAGCAAATGATTTCCTAATTCAGTAGTTAGCATACTCTCACCAACTTAATATAACCAAAGCAAAGGGCGGGTAAATCCTGCCCTTTAGTCACATAATGTTTAATGGGTCTACATCAATAGTTAAGCTAACAGATGCCGGACAAAGCCCTCGCACTTCTTCCCAATCTGGTAATTTTGGTAAATCTTCAGACGCAAACTTAATTAATATCTGCCAGCGATAACGATTAGCTACCCGTAAAATACTAGCTGGTGCTGGCCCTAATATCTCAAATCCTTCTTCTGTTCCCAACGCGGTAGCTATTATTTGCGCAGTATTTTGGACTTGAATCGGATCTAAACTGCTCAAGCGCAACAAAATCAACCTGCCATAGGGAGGATAATTGAGTGCTTGTCTTTGTTCTAGTTCGGCAGTAGAAAAAGACTGATAATCGTGGCGTTTTACGGCTTCAATTACCTCATGTTCGGGGTTGTAAGTTTGGATAATTACCCTACCGGGATCGTCGCCTCTACCAGCACGCCCAGCTACCTGGGTTAAGGTTTGAAATGCCCGTTCGCTGGCGCGATAATCCGAAAGATGTAGTAAGCCGTCAGCAGCCACAACACCTACAAGTGTCACCTGTGGTAAATCCAAACCTTTGGTAAGCATTTGCGTACCTACTAATAGATGTGCTTCCCCGTTAGCAAACCGGGTGAGGAGGGTACGATGTGCGCCTTTGTTGCGAGTAGTATCGCTATCAAAACGGATGTAGCTTAGTTGGGGAAACTCGCGCGATAATTCTTGGGCTACTCGTTGAGTACCGCTACCGAAGAACTTGAGATAAGGGGAAGCGCAGTCTGGGCAGAATTTTGGATGCGATCGCCCATAATTACAGTAATGGCAGCGTAACAGTTGGGGTGCGCCATCTTCGGTATGGTGATAAGCTAGTGACACATCACAATGGGGGCACTCCAGTACATAGCCACAACTACGGCAAGAAACAAAAGTACTATGTCCCCGGCGATGGATAAATAAAATTCCCTGTTGTTGTCTTTCTTGGATCTGTTGCAAAGCTGTTTGTAGGGATCTACTAAATATAGAGCGATTTCCCTCTTGCAACTCTCGTCGCATATCTACTATTTCTATCGGCGGTAAGGGACGTGAGTTGATGCGTTCGGGAAGGGAGAGGTAGTAGGAGGACAGGGGGAAATGGGGACGCAAAGACGCGGAGAAATTTTCTGTCCCCGCGTCTTTGCGTCTTCCCCTCTCCGTGTCCTCTTTCAAACTCAGCCAACTCTCTAACGAAGGTGTAGCCGAACCCAAAACTAAGGGACAATTTTCGATTTCGGCGCGCCATTGCGCAACGGTGCGAGCATGGTAGGTGGGGATGGGGGAGTCTTGCTTAAAGCTGCTGTCGTGTTCTTCATCTAAGATGATTAAACCCAAGTTGGGTAAGGGCGCAAAAATAGCACTACGTGTACCAATTACTACCTGGGCTTCGCCTGCAAGCATCTGCCGCCAGGTGTCGTAACGTTCGCCTTCCGAGAGCGCACTATGATAGACGTTAACTTTGTTACCAAAACGAGCACGAAAGCGATCGGTTAGCTGGGGTGTGAGTCCAATTTCTGGGACTAAAACCAGGGCGGATTTACCTTGGTTTAATAAAGGTGCGATCGCTTGTAAGTAAACTTCGGTTTTCCCAGAACCTGTCACCCCATGCAACAAGACTTGAGCATATCCATCTAGTGCTTGGATTCTGGCTAAAGCATAAGATTGATCGCTAGTTAAAGATTTAGGGCGATCGCCTGCAACTACGGGACCCTGTTCTTTTCGTAATACTTCCCGTTCCTCAATCACAATACAACCTTTTTGCTCTAGCCCTTTCAAGGTAGGAGTAGTTGTTTTGCAAATTTGGAGGAACTCATTCAGCCACACCTCACCGCCACAATCCCGTAGCACTTTCAAAATTTCCCGTTGACGTTTGTTAAGGTCAAAATGTAATCCATCATCAACTAAGGTGAGTGCTGATTTCGTTTGGGGACGAGAGTATCTAGGTAGTTCTATATAGCTTTCTACCCAGCCACGTTCAAGTAATTTCTTTTTTCCCCAGTTAAATCCTTTAACCTGGCGCTTGAGAAATTTGCAGCTATAGTCTCCAGTCGCTTGAGATTGGAGAATTTTGAGAATTTGACGCGCTGCTGTGGAATTAAGAAACTCCTCTGCACCATGAGGAATGTTTTCTGGTTTAAGGCGGAGGCGAGACTGCGATCGCCCTAACAATCCCGGTGGTAAAGCCACCCTGATCGCTTGAATTAAGGGCGTATAGTAATATGTCGATACTCTATTTAATAATTCCCAATAACCACTTGGAAAAAACCCTACACTCACAACATCTTCTACATCCCGAATTTTCTCTAGTGGTATCTCAGGATTTGGCTGTGCCAATAGACGAATGGCGATCCCTCCTAACTGTTGTGTACCAAAGGGTACAGTTAAAATATCACCTGGTTTGATTTCTAACTGATCTGGTAATCGATAAGTAAATAGCCCAGAATTTTCTGGACAGTCTACCAACACTTCAATCCAGCGATCAATACTCATCTGTGATTGATATGATTCCCCAGGCTCATTAACTACCAAATGGGATAAATTTACGCCATCAATATACATAGTTGCTATTTTAATAGATAGATTTTTATGCCTTTCTTATAGTTCGTCAAAAGTTACCTTGCACTCGATCATCTAACTTTTTTCTCTTCCCGGCATAAACTGTAATTCGCAATACTTTTATCCCTCATAATACTTGATAAGTTTCCTCTTATGTAATCCACATCGCCAAATTAAACTCAACTATAGATGCAGTAAATATTGGATACCCACCATACACAATAAAAGTATTTCATCTACTATCTTCTAAACAGTTGTTGTATCTACTAAACAGGGTATAAGATTTTCACCCTATTGATAGATATTCAATTGATTATGTATATGAGATGCTTTTATACAAATCAAGTAAAATATTTCCAAATTTTAAATTGCTACTTTTGTGTCAGTCATGAAACTTAATCAAACCCGATCAACTCAGCAGTTAGCCAACGCTTTTTGACATCACTCCCAACCAATAAAGTCTAAAAAACTTTGAAAAATTAAACAAAAATTTAAGATTTTGGGATGTCTAACTGTAAATTTTATCTGAGTTAAGGTTGAGAAAGTTTGAGGGCATTTGACATATTTAGCAATCAATAAAAAAATGAGGAATATAGAGGTTGGGAAGCTGAGGAGATAGTTGGTGGGTGCATAGGCCAGTATTGTTATGAGATCTATCTAGCAAGAACTAAGCAATGACAGCTAGACATTGATTTTAACTTCTAATGAGAAATTAGCATAACCTTTTGTTTTGCTACCGGACGTGTGCATTTCTCCCTTAGGGAAACTACCAAGCCTCAAGCAAGCAGCTGTCACTGAATTATGTACCAAACAAAGCAACAATCCCTAAAGGAAAGTTATGAATATTGCTGAATTGGGAACACTGGAAATACTAGAGAGTGCTGCTGAAATTGAAGAACAATCATTTGATAATTTAGCAGCAGTGGCAGATGACGATTCTTCAATTCCAGAAACTCTGGAATCTGAGGAACGTGATGGCGATGAGATGGCAGCAGCCCGTCCGTCGGGATACAATAAAACCGAGCATGATGATGCTGTAGGCGCGTTTTTTAAAGAAATGGCGCGTTATCCGTTGCTAAAAGCTGATGAAGAGGTGGAATTAGCACGGCGAGTCAGATTTTTGGAAGATGTCAGGAACATACAAGAGTCCTTACATTCAAGCTTAGGACAACAACCGACTAAAGGACAAATAGCTGCCGAGCTAGATATGACGGAAAAGCAGCTAGAAAGTCGCTTATATCAAGGTCGAGTGGCGAAACGCAAAATGATTCGCTCGAACTTGCGTTTAGTAGTCTCCATTGCCAAACGATATCTTAATCGCGGAGTGCCTTTTCTAGATTTAATCCAAGAAGGCGCAATGGGTTTAAATCGCGCTACAGAAAAATTCGATCCAGATAAAGGATATAAATTTTCGACATACGCCTATTGGTGGATTAGACAAGCGATTACACGCGCGATCGCTAATGATGCGCGCACCATCCGCTTACCTATCCATATTGTTGAAAAACTTAACAAACTTAAAAAAGCGCAACGAGAACTTAAACAAAAGCTAGCACGTAATCCTTCCGAAGCTGAAATGGCAGAAGTTTTGGAGATGAATGTGCAGCAACTACGTCAATTGCAGCAACTTAGGCGTCAAGCGTTGTCTTTAAACCACCGTGTTGGTAAAGAAGAAGACACGGAACTGATGGATTTGCTAGAGGATGAAGATAACCTATCTCCAGAAGCAAAAATGAATGAACACATGATGCGTCAGGAGATTTGGGAAGTTTTGGGTGATGTGTTAACCCCAAGGGAAAAAGATGTAATTTCCCTACGTTATGGGTTGACAACGAGCGAACCCTGTACTTTGGAAGAAGTCGGTAATATGTTCAATCTCTCCCGCGAACGAGTGCGACAAATTCAAAGTAAAGCTATGCGAAAATTGAGGCGTCCTCACATTGCAAAACGGTTAAAGGGGTGGTTGATTTAGTTATTTTGTCATTTGTTATTTGTCAAAAAATTGGCTCTGTTCAATATAAACTATGGTCTATAGTTTATAGACCATAGAATAATGGGTTTGCGTAGCGATTTAATTTTGCGTTTTGCCGAACCTGCTGATTGCAGTGTTTTATTTGATCTAATTCAGCAATTAGCAGAGTATGAGAAACTATCTCATGCTGTAAGTGGCAATGTTATGGCTCTTAAAGAGCATTTATTTGGCAATCCCAGATATGTTGAAGCAATATTAGCAGAGTATGCCGGGCAAGCTGTAGGTTTTGCCCTATTTTTTCCTAATTATTCAACATTTTTGACTAAGCCAGGTATTTATCTAGAAGATTTATTTGTGCTACCTGAATATCGCCGTCAAGGTATTGGTACGGCTCTTTTATCTAAATTAGCCCAAATAGCTGTAGAGCGAAATTGTGGGCGGTTAGAGTGGAGTGTTTTAGATTGGAATGAGTCGGCGCAAGAATTTTACCGCAGTATGGGAGCATCTATTTTAGATGATTGGCGAATTTGTCGTGTGACTGAAGAAACTCTAGCACAATTAGCTGCTGTAACAGTATCAAATCATTCGTGACAAGTTAGATCCCCGACTTTTTTGAAAAGTCGGAGATCTGCATACAACAAATTTTTATATATCAGATAAGATTACTTTCTCGTTGGTTTTTTAACCATAATTTAAACACATCAATCATTGAAATTAAGTTTGACAGCTTGTCTTTTGACTTAGAAAATTGTTCATCGGAAAATTATGGAGAATACTGCACCGAATACGCCTTGGTTGTAGAGGAAACACGAAATGAAAAGGATTTTTTCCATAATACTGTTAGGCATTGCTATCTTCACCTTCGCCTTCAGTAATTCAGCTTTAGCAGCAGACGCTACCAGTGGAGCCAAAGTATTTAGTGCTAATTGTGCTTCTTGCCATGCAGGCGGTAAGAATTTGGTTCAAGCTGATAAGAACCTGAAAAAAGATGCTTTGGAAAAATACGGTATGTACTCAGCAGAGGCGATTATCAGTCAAGTGACGAAGGGTAAAAATGCTATGCCTGCTTTCAACGGCCGTTTAAATAGCAGCCAGATTGAAGACGTAGCTGCTTACGTAATTGAACAAGCAGATAAAGGTTGGTAATTAACCCAATATAACGGTAACAATGATTTAATAGCGGGGCTTTTGTCCCGCTAAATTTTAGCAATGTCGAAATTGTCAAATATATTGCTTATGAATTATTTCTGGCGATTATTTCTCAGTGCAATTGTTGCTTGTGTTCTTACTTTTTCGACGGATGCTGCCCAAGCTTCACCTATCTTGAATCACCAAATCACAGCCAGTGAATTTTTGAAGTTGGGTGTAGATAAAATTCTACACAGTAATTATCAGGAAGCTATCGAGGATTTAAACCAGGCAATTCAACTTCAAAGCAATTTTGGAGAAGCTTATAGCGATCGCTGTCTTGCTTATCTACAACTACAAGATTATCATCAGGCGATCGCAGATTGTACTCAAGCCATAAATTTTACCCCGAACAACGCTGAAGCTTATCTAAATCGGGGTTTGGCAAGCTACAGGCAAAAAGACTATGCTGCTGCTACTGCTGATTATCATCGCGCGATCGCACTCAAACCTTATGAGTTTCGCGGCTACTATAATTTAGCGCTAGTCCATGCGGCAAAGGGCAATTATTCTCAGGCAATCGTTGATTATAATCTAGCTCTGGGTCAAATCTCTCAACCCACAAATATACTCCTCGCAGATATTTACAACGATAGAGGTTTAGCGCGTTTGCAGTTGCAAGACTTAGAAGCTGCTATGGTCGATTTTAGTAGGGCAATTCACCTCGATGCCAACGACTATAGAGCTTACTTTAACCGGGGTTGTGCTTGCGGCCGTAAAGGAGATAACTTTGGTGCATTGCGTGATTTCTCCAAAGTCATCAAGCTAAAACCTGATAGTGCCCTTGCTTATGTTAACCGTGGTGTGACTCGATATCACCTAGGGTATTATCAAGGAGCGATCGCGGATTTGCAAACAGCATCCCGGTTCTTTGGACACACAGGCGAAAAGCTAGCCTGTCAAAAAGCTTTAGATCTACTCAAAACTATGCAAAAACAGATACCATCTGTTTCGGAATTTGCTTAATTAAGCCTTGATTTATACCAATTCATAATTCGTAATTACGAATGGTATTAATTCTAGAAAATTGTTGCCAAACTCCCCGAATTCTTCAAGTCGGGGAGCTAAATTCATGACATACAACACGCCAAGCACAGCCAAAAATCTACTGATGAGATGGCTTAGAAGATAATTCTCAAGAGAGAGATATATGTGGGATAAGATGGCGTAGGCTTGAGGAAAAACTAAATATAGCTCTATAAATTCGCAAGTCTCAAGTCGACAACTACTTAAAACATTGCTAGAGTATTCCCCAATAAAACAGAATAGAAAAAATTAATTGATGAGTTATTACAACTTCAATGACCATTTCTGGTCTCCAAAGAAAGTCTGTTGCCAAACAACACAAGCTAAATCAAAAGAAACCATCTCTAATAAAAAAGTAATATTAGCAATGTTGTCTTTAGGATTTATTGCTATTGGAACACCACTACTCCTCCCACAATTATTGCCTGCTAGCAACGAAGCTCAAGGGAAAATTTCTTTAAAAAAGAATCTTGGTAATAGATGTATTTTACTTGAGCGTAAGCGTTTAGAAATTCATTGCGCTGATAAATAGTAATAAATACCTGTGCAAATTCAGGCTATGTAAATGCAATTTTCTTTGACAGGAGCAGTTGCATAAATTACACTACCCCTTGCAAGCAATAAAAAAGCTCTGTCAATGCATCCAACTGAACAAGCTATCGTACCTACTCGTGTTGTCGGTTTAATTAGTGGCACATCTGTTGATGGTATAGATGCTGCCTTTGTAGAGATTACTGGGCAAGAGTTAGATCTGAAAGTTAAGTTAATAGCCGGCGCAACATATCCTTATCCCGCACATCTGAGAGAAAAAATCCTGGCAGTGTGTGCAGGAGAAGCCATCTCAATGGCAGAATTGGCAGAAATAGATGATGCGATCGCCTTTGTTTTTGCTCAAGCTGCCCAAAATATTCAAATTGGTCATCAACCAGCTACTTTGATTGGCTCCCACGGTCAAACAGTTTACCATCGACCACCCCAGAAGATGGACAAGGGGACGCGGGGATATGAGGACACAGATATGTTATCAACAACAATTCTCAGATCTCCTTTAGGTTACACTTTGCAACTCGGTCGTGGTGCTTTGATTGCCCATTTGACGGGAATTACAACTGTGAGTAACTTTCGTGTTGCTGATATCGCTATTGGTGGACATGGTGCGCCTCTAGTTCCCAGAGTTGACGCTTATTTGCTCAGTCATCCCCAAGAGGCACGTTGTATACAAAATATCGGGGGTATTGGTAATGTTGCTTATATTCCGGCGCGTCGTGACAATTGGCTAGAAAAAATGCGTGGCTGGGATACTGGCCCAGGGAATAGCCTGTTAGATCTAGCTGTGGAACATTTGAGTAATGGTGCTAAAACTTACGATGACAAAGGTCAGTGGGCAGCTAGTGGTACTCCCTGTCAGCCTTTAATAGAACAATGGCTGACGCAAGATTACTTTCAGCTACCGCCGCCTAAATCTACTGGTCGAGAGTTATTTGGTGTAACTTATCTAGAACAGTGTTTACAAGATGCCCAAGCCTACCAACTCAGTCCAGCTGATATACTGGCAACGCTAACAGAACTCACTGCTGCTTCAATTGTTCATAGTTACCGTACCTTTTTACCGCAACTGCCCGATCGCGTACTAGTATGTGGTGGTGGTAGTCGTAATCTTTATTTGCAACAGCGCTTGCAGTCTTTATTACCAGCCGTACCAGTTTTGACCACAGATGAAGTTGGTTTGAGTGCAGATTTTAAAGAAGCGATCGCTTTTGCAGTTTTAGCCTATTGGCGACAATTAGGTATCCCTGGTAACTTACCTAGTGCTACCGGCGCACCGCAAGAAGTGCTTCTGGGAGAAATTCACCCTAGTCAGTATTGAGTTAACAACTTAGCACTCCAAATTTCAGAAGGCTATACTTTAACTTATTGACCGCCTGACATTTTTGCGTTTCAAATATATCTTTATGTCTTGGCGGTAATCGATCGAGACAAGGAACATAACAAGGTGGCTCACACTTTTTTAATGCAACCCGGACGCTGGACATTACAAGGAAGCTGGCTGGAACGCGATAGTATGCCGATTAATGTCAAAGGTATGATCTTGGTGGCTTGGAATCGAGATAACTGGTTTACGATGGCGACAAAGCTGATTTTTCCAGGTAGCGATCGCTCGGAAATCTCTTTACAGTATAAGGGGCGTTTAGATGATGGAGAGCGCCAGTATACTTTTTTACTTCAACATAATTCTTTAGGACAGGTTGAAGGCGAGGGTTTGATTGGTGTATCAACCATTGTGCAACGCTACTGGGCACTCAACGATCGCCAACGTCGTAGTGGCTTTGAAACATTGCATCAGTTATCAGATGATTCCTACTATTTAAGTAGTGCTATTCTGACTGGCCATTTTTTAAACAGTACGATAGAAGCGAGCCTTGAGCGTCAGCCAAAATAACCATATTGATGAGTGTAAAGAAACATTTCTATTCCTGAGAAGATAAATAAGTGTAACAACTGAGACTTATTTGCCATTTGCCCAGTTTTTTCCTGAAATCATCATATTTTTATGGTCAGATGGTAATGGCAAAGCTAGTGTGGTGTACGATTAACAGTGTTAAATAATAATTCTCTCATACTGTAAAATTACTTAGTTAAAACATACTTGTAACAAAAAACTAGTAGTTATACTGACGATTTTATCAACATTGATTTTTATATTGTTGCGTAAGCAGTTTTTAGATGAGTTTAAACACTTAATATCGTATAAAAAATCTTGGTTTTTATATAGTTTTATTAATTTTATTTTTTAAAACAATTTAGTTTTTTAGTTTGAGGGCTGTCGGTTTTAATATTTTATTTATTTTTAATAAACAACAGATATAAAACATGGTTGCATTGCAGCTAAAGGCTGATCGGAAAAAGTCATAACAATTAGCTTAAGTTAAATCAGTGAAAAATCTATTTCTTAATTGCCTCTAATGAAAATCAAAAAATGAAGGCTAATAATGAAAAAAGATTAATTGTCAAAACATCTGGGTATCACTTTAACGCACCAGAAATAAATAATCAGATGGAAATTGCTAAAAACTTTATAGCAAGACTAATCCCTTTTTGATACGTCCAGTTTGTATGCAAGTCATCATAGCCATTTAAGATTTTTAAATTCTGTGGATTGCTCAAAGGAAAATTATACTAATGAAAACAGTTGATGAGTTGTTGTTAGAGCTGCGATGTCTTAACGTGAAGCTCTGGACAGAAGGCAACAGCCTACGCTATGAAGCGGCCAAAGAGACTCTCTCTCCTGCCCTGTTAGCTCAACTGAAAGAGCAAGAAGCAGAAATACTAGCAATCCTCAAGCAATCTGATAGTTATTCTTATTGTCCGTTAGAAGATACCACATCATTTTGTTCCCTTTCCCACGGTCAACAAGCCTTGTGGTTCCTTTACCAGATGGCACCAAAAAGCGTTGCTTACAATATTTTTCTGGCGGCGCGACTTGACTCTGACTTAGATGTAGATGCTTGGGAACGAGTATGGAAACAGCTAGTCGATAGGCATACAATTCTCCGCACTACTTACGCCATTCGCAACGGTCAACCAGTTCAACAGATCCACTCTCGTCAAGAAGTTGAAATAGAAGTCATAGATGCTTCTTCTTGGAGTGAAGAATATTTAAAAGTACAAATTTATCAAGAAACAGATCGTCTTTTCGACCTAGAATGCGGCCCTGTATTGCGGGTAAAACTATTTAGTAATACAACGCAAGGTTACATTCAATTAATTGTCATGCACCACATTGCTGGTGATATGTGGTCTTTTGACTTGCTAATCGAAGAATTTCAAGTGTTGTATGCTGCGGAAATTCACACTGTATCTTCAATTTCTCTCAGCATACCCTTTCCTAAATGCCAATATACAGACTATGTTTGCTGGCAGACAGATATGCTAGAAATTCACCCAGAAAAACTTTGGACATATTGGCACAAGCAATTAGAGGGTGAATTACCCATTTTAAATTTGCCTACAGATCGACCTTACCCGCCAGTGCAAACTTATCGGGGCGATACCACTATTTTCCAGTTAGACCCAGAATTAATTCCGAAATTGAAGAAGCTAAAAAACACTCACAGAGCTTCTCTTTATACAATTATGCTAACGGCATTCTTTGCGCTACTTTACCGCTATACAGGTCAAGAAGACATTCTGATAGGAACTCCCATCGCAGGTAGGTCAGATAGCAAAGAGTTTCAAAAAATTGTTGGTTACTTCCCTAATATAACTGTCTTGCGGGGTAATTTAGCTGGAAACCCCACCTTCAAAGAATTACTAACTCATATACGCAGTCTATTCATCGGAGCGCTCCAGCATCAAGAGGCTCCTTTTTCTTTGTTACTTGAAAAATTAAAAATTCAACGCGATCGCAGTCGTTTTCCTCTCGTATCTGTCTGTTTTAGTTGGCATAAATATCGCAGTTTCCAAACTTCCCAAGACCGCGAACAACAGGCAATGAAAATCGAAATTTTGCCGCATCTGGGAGTACAAAGGGGAGCGATAGTTGACATTAACTTCAGGGTTATGGAAGTAGGTAATGATTTCCAAGTCGCTTGGGAATATAGTACCGACTTATTTGATGCTGCAACTATCACTCAAATGCAAAGTCATTACCAGAATCTACTAGAGGGAATTGTCGCCAATCCAGAGCAACGCCTTGGGGAATTACCTCTATTCACAGCCAGAGAAAGACATCAGTTATTAATAGACTGGAACAATACCTACAGAGAATATCCTCAAGATAAATGCATCCATGAACTATTTACACAGCTAGTAGAATTAACGCCAAATGCAGTGGCGTTGGTATGTGCAGACCAACAAATCACTTATCAAGAATTAAATCAAAAAGCTAATCAACTAGCGCACTACTTGCAATCTCTAGGTGTCGGCACAGAGATTCTCGTAGGGATTTGTGTAGAGCGCTCTTTGTTAATGATTGTCGGACTTTTGGGAATTCTGAAAGCGGGTGGTGTTTATGTACCTCTAGATCTCACTTCTCCTCAAGAAGACTTAGCGTACATATTAGAAGAAACTCAAGTATCAGTGTTGCTGACACAAGCACATTTGCTGACATCTCTACCTGCGCATCAACTACATCTAATTTGCCTCGATACAGACGAGAACATCATTGCGCAATATAGCCCAGAAAATCCTGCAACATCCATGACATCGGCAAATCTAGCTTATGTCATGTATACATCTGCCTCTACTGGCAAACCCAAGGGTGTCAGCATCACCCATCGAAATGTAGTGCATTTAATTAAAGGTAACAACTATGCCAACTTTACAAAAGAAGATGTTTTTCTTCAGTTAGCTTCCATTAATTTTGATGCAGCAACTTTAGAAATTTGGGGTAGCTTACTCAATGGGGCGCGTTTAGTGCTGATGCCTCCTCAAACCCTCTCTTTGCTGGAGTTAGGACAAGCAATTCGCCAATATCAAGTGACAACTTTATACCTAACGCCTGGATTATTTCGCTTATTGGTAGATGAGCAACTGGTTGTATTAAAACAGTTAAAGCAACTGCTAGTGAGAGGAGATGTTATATCTATTCCCTACGCCAAAAAACTCCTACAGGCAGCCCCAGAATTAAAGTTAATTAATGGTTATGGCCCAACAGAAAATACGACTTTTACCTGCTGTTATCAAGTAACAGCGGCATCTAATCTTAATGCTACTGTTCCTATCGGTCGCCCCATTCCCAATACTCAAGTGTATTTGCTTGATATGCAATTACAGCCAGTTGCAGTTGGCGTACCTGGAGAAATCTACATTGGTGGTGATGGACTAGCAAGGGGTTACTTCAATCAACCAGAACTGACAGCAAAGACTTTTATCCCCCATCCATTTAGCTCTCAACCTGAGGCACGTTTGTACAAAACTGCTGGACTTGCCCGCTATCTACCAGATGGCAACATAGAGTTTCTGGGACGTATTGACCAGCAAGTAAAAATTAGGGGTTTCCGTATTCAGCTTGCAGATATCGAAAATGCACTGACTCAACATCCAAAGGTACAGCAAGCAGTAGTCACAATCAACGAAAATCAATCTGGAGATAAGTACTTAGTTGCTTATGTTGTAGCAGCAGAGCCAGCCAATAAAGAAAAAACCTGTACTTTGAAATCAACTGCACTACGTAGTTTTTTACAGCAAAAACTGCCAGATTACATGGTGCCTGTAACTTTTGTGATTCTCAAGCACATTCCCCTTACACCGAATTTTGAGGTTAACCACAAGGCACTACCCGAAACCCATCTCCATTTGCAACGGGACAATCAATTTGTACCGCCACAAACACCTACGGAAGCTGTAATTGCTGATATTATTGCCACCGTCATAGGTCTGGAAGAGATTGGCATTCACGACAACTTCTTTGCTTTGGGAGGAAATTCCTTCCTAGCGATGCAAGTTATTTCTCGGTTGCGGCAAGCTTATCAGATAGAGCTACCTTTAGGCTGTTTGTTTGGAGCGCCAACAGTAGCCGAGCTAGAAAAGTTGATTATTAGTTATCGTCAAACTGATTTGGGGCAAATAGTACCTTTTATCACTCCTGTTTCTCAAGAGCAAGCAGAGTTTCCCTTATCTTTTGCCCAAGCCAGACTTTGGTTTCTCGATCAGTTGGTAGGAAAAAGTGCTACTTACAATCTGCCATTTGCGGTGCGGCTTGTTGGCAATTTGAATATCAATGTTCTAGAGCGCAGTATCCGCGAAATAGTCCAACGTCACGCCAGCTTACGGACTCACTTTCAGGTAGTTAATGGTTTAACAGTACAGGTGATTAATCCTACTGCCACTATTACCTTACCAGTTGTCAACTTGCAGAATACATTAGACCAAGACAAAGAAGTACAGCAGCTAGCTAAAATAGAAGCCCATATACCATTTGATTTGGCTGGAGATTCTCTGATTCGGGTCAAGCTATTACAATTATCTCAATTTGAATACGTATTACTGCTGACCATACATCATATTGTTTGTGATGCTTGGTCAATGGAGATTTTGCTGCAAGAGTTGTCTAGCTTGTATCCAGCCTTCTGTGCAGGTAAGCCTTCTCCCTTACCGGATTTACCTATTCAGTATGTAGACTATACGCTTTGGCAGTGGGAGTTATTAACAACAAAAGTATTACAACAACACCTAAACTACTGGACTCGGCAGTTAGTAGGGGTGCAATCGTCGCTGGAACTACCTACAGACAAACCGCGAAAAAGTTTCCATAAGTTCAGGGGTAGCAGCTTAGAGGTTGATATTGATGCTCAACTCTCCCAGGAACTAAAAACCCTAAGCCAGCAATCAGGTGTGACGCTGTTTATGACTCTGTTGGCAGCATTTGTCACTTTACTATATCGCTATAGCGATCGCGGAGATATTTTAGTTGGTTCTCCCATTGCCAACCGCCACCACCAAGCTACTAAATCCCTCATTGGCTTGTTTGTGAATCTTCTCGTGCTGCGGTTTAAGATTCCAGAAAATTTGAGTTTTAGTCAACTGTTACATCAGGTACGCGATGTAGCATTAGCAGCAGTTGTTCACCAAGATGTGCCGTTTGAGCAACTGCTGAAAACCTTGCAACCAGATCGTTCTCTCAGCCAAAGTCCATTGGTGCAAGTGGTATTCAATTTAGAAACCGCCCCCCGTCCTTGGGAACTACCGGGAATTTCTGTAAATCCCATCAATATAGAGTCAATGACAGCAAAGTTTGATTTGACTCTATCAATGGTAGAAACTGCAACTGCGCTGAAAGCAACTTGGGAGTACAACAGCGATTTATTTGAGCATCAGGCGATCGCCTCTATGAGCGAACACTTTCAAACTTTGTTAGCAGTAGTCGCTACCAATCCCAACCAGACATTAGCACAAATTAATTTACTGACTGATGCAGAATGTGCTTTTAGTTCAGGTGCGTAAATTGCGCTAAAACATCTGTAGCGATTATTCTTCAATTTAATTTACAGAAAGCATTTGACCTGTACCCAACCAGATTGCTAATTCTGCTGGTGGTTGAACTTGTTCTAAGTAACGGCGTAGTTGTTCGCCCTCTAAAATTTCTGTACGTAGTAAGTCTTGAGTCATTTCTTCTAATAAAGAACGATTTGTCTCTAAAATCCGTAAGGCGATATGATGTGCCCCGTCTATAATGTCTTTCACTTCTTGGTCAATTGTTTCCGCTACTTTGGTACTGACGGAACGACGGGGATTAGAAAATCCATCCAAAAATTGCTGCTGTACTTTTTCCAAAGCTACAGGCCCTAATTTTTGACTCATGCCATACAGAGTGACTACTCGCTCGGCTAAATCTGTTGCCTTTTGGATATCATCACTAGCGCCAGTGGAAATCTTCCCGATAAAAATCTCCTCAGCAGAACGTCCTGCAAGTAACGTCGCTATTCGACCACGAATTTCATCTTCTGCCATCAAAAAGCGGTCTTCTTCTGGTAGCTGCAAAGTGTACCCCAAAGCTCCCACACCACGGGGAACAATCGAAATCTTCTCAACTTTACCAGCCCCAGGCATTAAGGCTGCAACAACCGCGTGACCTGCTTCGTGATAAGCAACGGTTTTTTTCTCCATCTCGTTGAGAACGCGGGACTTTTTCTGCAACCCGGCAATGACTCTTTCAATGGCTTCATTAAAATTAGCCATTGTGACGGTTTCCCGATTATAACGGGCAGCGAGCAAAGCTGCTTCATTCACTAAATTGGCTAAGTCTGCACCTGCAAATCCTGGCGTGCGGGTGGCGATCGCTCCTAAATCTACATCTGGCGCTAAACTGACTCCTTTGACGTGGACGTTGAGAATTGCTTCCCGTCCCTGTTTGTCTGGACGATCTATGGCTATTTGACGGTCGAAGCGACCAGGGCGGCGTAATGCTAGATCTAAAACTTCTGGACGGTTAGTTGCGGCGAGGATGATTACCCCAGTATTGGCTTCAAATCCATCCATTTCCGTTAACAGCTGGTTGAGAGTTTGCTCGCGTTCGTCATTACCTCCCAGACTAGGCCCTCCGCCGGTGCGAGATTTACCTAAAGCATCTAACTCATCGATGAAAACTATACAAGGGGCTTGTTTTTTTGCCTGTTGAAACAAATCTCGTACTCGTGCTGCACCAACACCAACAAACAACTCTATAAATTCAGAGCCAGAGATACTAAAGAATGGTACTCCTGCTTCTCCGGCTACAGCCTTCGCTAAAAGAGTTTTACCCGTTCCTGGTGCGCCAATTAACAACACTCCTTTGGGGATTTTGGCGCCAATGCGAGTATATTTGGCAGAATTTTTGAGAAACTCGACAATTTCTACTAGTTCTTCTTTGGCTTCATCAATACCAGCAACATCAGCAAATGTTACCCCAGTGTCACCTTCAGCATAAATGCGAGCTTGACTTTTGCCTACTGTGAGAGCTGCTCCTGCGCCACCCTGAGCGCGGCTTAAGATAAAGCCCCAAAGAGCAACAAAAATCAGTGGTGGAATCACCCAGCTGAGAAGGGTAGCTAAAACACTACTACCATCGCCTGGCTTGGCTCCAAAATCTACATTTTTATCTTCGAGTAACTTTGGCAAGTTCTCGTCATTGGGGATGGGTTTGGTAACATACAATTTTGGCTGAGTTTGCTGCTGTGCCATTTTTTGAGTGTACTCAATCTGGTTTTCCCCCACCAAAACCTTAGTAACTTTGCCTTCCTTGACATCTTTAAGAAATTGGCTGTAAAGCACCTCGGTTTTTGAGGGACGTATTCCCGGAGCAATGAAAAAGTGGAATATAGATAATAAAAATAGAAGTATCAGGAAACTACCCCCAAAATGATGAGGATTTGGGGCATTGGGGTTGCCATCTTTTTCCACAGGCATAGTGATTCTCCAAACTTGAGTAATTCAGTGCGATCGCACCTAAGCATTCCTAATTCGTAATTGCCATTCCTCATTTCATTGTTGCAGGCTTTCATATCCTTTCCGACCCTTGAAGATTAGCGTGTCGCTACTGCTGTGACACTGCAAACTATGCGTGCGTAACCTTTACAAAGCTTTGGTAGTGAGGACTTTGCATAAAGAATATGCCTTCACGCTAGTTAACAGATCTTAGGAGATAATAAAAATTTCACTTTTATCAAAAAAATATCTTTTCATTTGATATAAATCTGGAAATTGTTTTTATTTTATTGTAGTTATATAGTTTTTTATGATTTTAAAAGATTTCATCATCTCTCTAAAGACAGATTTTTTCTGACTTCCGCTTTTTGCTAGTCTTGTTTAAGATGAATTATGTAAAAATAATTTTATTAAAATAGCAATCTTATTTAACTTGTGAATTGTTTTGTTAAGGCTGTCTTAGATCGTTAGTTATGTATGGTGGGTATTACCCATCATATCTAGCTTTTGCTGGACATTGCCAATTCTACTCGATCAAAAATCAATTATTAAGAGATGAACTTCTAAATTGTTGACAAGAAAAGGAACAGTTCATTGTTTAACAAAAACTTATCTCTTAAAAAATTTACTAATATTCCCGATCAACTTTCCCTGCGAACTGTTCTGATAGTTCCTTTTATTCTCCAAATCTTCGCTGCGGTTGGTTTGACGGGTTATTTTTCATTAATAAATGGGCAAAAAGCAGTCAATAATGTTGCAACGCAACTTCAGACTGAAATTAGCCGACGTGTTGAGCAGAACCTACAAAAATACCTAGAAACTCTTCACCAAATTAATCAAGCTAATGAAGTAGCTATTAACATTGGTGGCTTAGATATCCAAAATTCGCCAAAATTAGAGCATTACTTCGTAGAACAACTAAAAATATTCAATGGTGTAAACTTAATTGGATTTGCCAACCCTAACAAAGAGTTATTTTCAGCAGAAAAGTACTTTGATGGCTCACTGACTATCAGAACATCTAGCAAATCTACAGGCTATGAATTACGTACCTATAGCACTAACGGTACAGGCGATCGCCTGAAAATAATTGACAGAGGTAAAAACTACAATCCGCAAAAGCGTGATTGGTATAAAAAACCGATAAAGACAGGTAAGCAAAGCTGGAGTGAAATTTATCCTCATATTACTGGTAGTACTTTATATATTGCTGCTAGCCAGCCAGTTTATAACAAACAAGGCCAATTGATAGGAGTATTACTGTCAAATCTCAATCTTTTACAAATTGGCACTTTTTTAGCAAGCTTAAAAATTGGTAAAAGAGGACAAAGTTTTATTATCGAGCGTTCCGGAAATTTAGTAGCAACTTCCACCAAAGAAAAGCCATTCCGGTTTGCTAAATCAGCCTTAGCATTGCCAGAAAATAAAGTGCAGCGACTGTTAGCTAAAGATAGTAATGACGTGATGACACAAGCTACAGCTAAATATTTAGAAGCAAAATTTGCTAACTTTAACTCGATTAAAAGTGAACAGCAATTAGATTTTACAATCGATGGGAAACGACAGTTTATTCAAGTGTTACCTTTCCAAGAAAGTCGGGGGCTTGATTGGCTGATTGTGGTTGTAGTCCCGGAAGCTGACTTCATGGAGGAAATTAATGCTAACACTCGCAGTACTATTGGGCTGTGTATTGTTGCTTTGATAGTGGCTGTAGCTGTTGGGATTATGATTCTAAGGTGGATAACTCAAGCAATTTTGACTTTAAAAGAATCTGCTATGGCACTTGCTCAAGGTGAATGGGAAAAGAGAATAGAAATAAATCGTTCCGATGAGTTGGGAGAGTTAGCAAAGTCATTTAATAGTATGGCAGAGCAACTGCAAACAAAATTTGGGGAATTGCAGGATTTAAACAAATCTTTGTTGCAAAGTGAAACTCGCTTAAAGCAATTTCTTGATGCGATACCTGTCAGCGTTTCGATAACTGATACCACTGGTAAAAGCTACTACACTAATAGAGTTTCACAACAGTTCCTCAATGTAGAAATATTACCATTTGTCGAATACGAACAAATGGCAGAATATTACCAAATTTATTTAGCTGGAACTGATCGGTTATACCCTGCTGCTGAAATACCAACTGTTTATTCTTTAGCAGGTAAAACTGTCCACGTTGATAATATAGAATTTCGACATCCGAATAAAACTATCCCTGTAGAAGTTTTAAGCACGCCAATTTTTGATGAATCAGGGAAAGTAATATATGCGCTCACCGTTTGTATCGATATTACCGAACGCAAACAAGTAGAGAAATTCCTAACAGATTATAATTCGATTTTAGAGCAGCAGGTGGCTGAACGTACCCGGGAACTACAACGAGAAATCACTGAACGCAAGCAAGCAGAGCAAGCACTTGTAGAGAGCGAGACGCGATTTCGGCTATTGGCAGAGGCATCCTTTGAAGCGATCGCTATCACCGAGCAAGGCATACTTGTAGACGCTAACCAAACCTGTGCCGAGATGTTTGGTTATGAATCTTCTGAGGTGATTGGTATGCCTGTGATGGATTTTACTGCTCCTGAATACCGGGAACAGGTCATGGGAAAGCTTCGCTCAGGAGATGAGGGAGTTTATGAAACTGTATGCCTACGCAAGGATGGAACTACTTTTCCCGCAGAGATCAGAGCCAGAGTCATGTCATATCGTGGGCGTACGATTAGGATGGCTGCAATACAGGATATCAGCGATCGCAAACAGGCGGAACAAGCTACTGTATTAGCAGAACGCAACCGTTTGGCACAGGAAATTCACGATACTTTAGCCCAAGCCTTCGCCGTTGTGATTGTTCACTTAGACACCGCCTCCCGGAAGCTGTTCACAGATAGAGAAACGGCACAGAAATTAATCAAAGCCGGACGCGACTTGGCTCACTCTGGGCTAACCGAAGCACGCCGTTCGATTAAAGGAATGCGCTCCCAATTATTAGAAGAAGGCGATTTGTGCAATGCGATCGATCGCTTCGCAACGCAGATGTTTTCCCCTACCAATACACAGATTCATTATCAAGTCCTAGGCGAAATCTACCCCCTACCTCCAGATGTGGAAAATAACTTGCTCCGCATTGCGCAAGAAGCATTAACTAATGCTTTCAAATATGCCAAAGCTAAAGAAATCCACATAAAACTAGCCTACCAAGAAAGCCAGTGCAGCTTGCGAATCCAAGATGATGGCCAAGGCTTTGACATGAGCAGTCTATCTATTGTCAACAGCTTTGGTCTTTTAGTCATGAGCGAACGAGCTGAACGCATCGGCGCAAAACTAAAAATTCAGAGTTCACCAGGACAGGGAACAGAAGTTTCAGTGTACATCTACTGGGAGTAAACGATCGTGAGCCAATCCAAAGTCATTCGCATCCTGATTGCTGAGGATCATCCGATTCTAGGACAAGCTTTAACAATGTTTCTCGAATGTGAGTCAGACATGACCGTAGTCGGCCATGCTGGCGACGGGCGAGAAGCCATAGAACTTTTCCGCCAACATCAGCCGGATGTGGTGCTGATGGATTTGCGAATGCCGAAGATGGAAGGTGCTGATGCGATCGCAGCTATCTGTGCTAAATTTAAACACGCCCGCATCGTTGTCTTAACTACCTTTGATGGCGATGAAGATATCTATCGCGGACTGCGGGCGGGTGCAAAAGGCTATATCCTTAAAGGCGCGGAACCAAACGAACTCTTAGATGCGATTCGCACTGTTCATCGAGGTCAAAAGTACATTCCGCCAAGTATAGCAGCCAAGCTAGCCGAGCGAACGGGTAGTGAAGAATTGAGCGATCGCGAATTAGAAGTACTGCGTTTGATAGCCAAGGGTAAGAATAACCAGCAGATTAGCACTGTCCTGAATATCGCTGAGAGTACGGTGAGGTTCCACGCTAATAATATTTTCGGCAAATTGAACGTGAGCGATCGCACTCAAGCCTTAGTCACCGCACTCAATCGTGGGATTGTGAGACTGTAGTTTGTATCTTATCAACCTCACATTTTGATAGGTTTAAAACCCAACATTTCGCTAGGGACAATGTTGGGCTAATTTTTTATGCTCAGGATGTTCACTTGGTTTTGATTTGTACAGATGTGTGGGGGCGATCGTACTCATTAGATTGAGTAATTGTAGCGATCGCTCTCGTTTGTTTACCAAAGCCTAAAGTTGCCTCGTCTAAGCAAGGGAAAGTACGCAAACTGGGATTATGTAACTACTACATTTTACACCCATAATTTTTAAGGAGTAATGCTATGAGTTTCAAGGCTAAAGTGTTATCAATCGATGGCGGCGGAATTAAAGGTATTGTGCCAGCGATGATTTTAGCGGAAATTGAAGATAGAACGGGAAAGCCAATATGTGAGCTATTTGACTTAATTGCAGGAACTTCAACAGGAGGTATATTGGCATTGGGTCTTACAAAACCAAATCAAGATAAAACTGCACCTCAATTTAAAGCCATAGATTTGGTTAATCTATATAAAACTCAAGGAAGTATAATCTTCCAAAGAAGAAATACAAATACTCTCCATCAAATCACATTATCATCTGTCCAATCTGGCTTAAGTATTCTCGGTATAAAAGATATAAATATCGAAGATTTGTATAGAACAAAATATACTCGAAAAGGAAAAGAAAAAATCATTGATGAATATTTAGGAGTAACATATCTAAGTGAAGCATTAACAGAAGTTTTAATTCCTAGTTATGCTACAAACTTAAGGCTACCTTTTTTCTTTACAAGCAAGCCTGAAAAAGAACGAGAATACCAAAATTCTGAAAATTTTCGTATAGTATGTGAAGGCTATAAAATGCAAGATGCTGCCCTGGCAACTTCAGCAGCACCTACATATTTTAAACCTTATCCTCTTGATGTTTATAATCATTCAGAGCCAAGATATACATTAGTCGATGGAGGAGTATTTGCGAATAATCCAACTTCTATTGCGATTCTAGAGGCAATAAATTCTTATAAGATAAAGACAGGAGAGAGCATATCTTTAGATGAAATATTAGTAGTATCGCTAGGTACAGGAAGAAAATCTCGTAAATTGAAGACTGAAGATATATATAATTGGGGACAAATCAAGTGGATAGAACCCCTGATTAATATGGTCTTGAATGGACAAAGTGAAGTTGTAGATTATCAAATGGAACAATTATTATCAACAAAATTGCCAAGGGGTATTCAAGACAGACAATATTATCGATTCCAGATACAATATCCAGAAATAGATTTAGATAACAAGAAAGCATCTCTTGACAATTTATTAAATGTTAATGATGCTTTAGATGATACTAGTAAATATAATATAGATAGCTTACAAGAAATAGCAAGAAAATTTTTAAGAATGGAAAAAAATAAATTAGATTTAATCTGTGAATTACTGACATAATAAATTACTAAAAAGTATTTATTAAATACCTTTGTTATTTAGATATCGGTATTTTATTTATCAAAGAGGATAAGAAGATAAAGTAGATATGATTTGGAAAGCGGGACAAAAACTGAACAATGACTGCTATATTATTGAACAACAAGTGGGAGAAGGCGGTTATGGTATTACCTATCTTGCCAGAGACAAACAGGGCAATAAAGTTGTTATTAAAACCATAAAAGATGAATTCCTAAAAGCAACGAATTATCGTGATCATCAGAAAAATTTTTGGGCTGAAATACATAAGTTATACGAATTGAGTAAATTTCTACAAAAAGACGATAGGTTCTATATAAAACGTTATATCGTCGAGTTTAAAGACTCCTTTAACGAAGAAAGAGGTAACTGGGGAAAAGTACCATGTATGGTAATGGAGTACATTCAAGGGGAAAACTTGAGACAGCACATTGAAAAACAAGGTTTCCTTGAAGAAACTAAAGCATTGCATTATATCAAGCAGATTGCTAAAGCAGTGAATATTCTTCACGAAAATAACTGGCTACACAGGGATATCAACCCACAAAACATTATGCTTCGTGCTAAAACTAATGAAGCAGTACTGATTGATTTTGGATTAACACGGCATTTTATCCCAAATAAAACAAACCAGTTGACAAAATCGGCGACGGCCTGTTACGCCCCGCCCGAACAATTTTCTACGAATAAGAGAGAAGGATGTTATACCGACGTCTATGCCTTAGCTGCAACACTGTATTATTTGTTGACTAAAACTGATCCAGAACATGCAAATGCTAGATCTATAAATTCCCTCACACCTCCTCAAAATCTTAATCACAGTGTTAGCAACAGGGTAAATCAAGCAATTCTTGCAGGGATGGAGCTACAACCGGAAAAACGTCTTCAGACACCGATAGAATGGCTAAGTTTGTTAAAACTTGTACCTGATGAAGTGGTCAGTGTTGACACTAAAGGAAAAAGAATCAAATTAGAAGAGTGTCAAGCCCAATATTTTACAGAAGATATTGGAAATGGTATCACTCTAGAAATAGCCGCTATTCCTGGTGGCAAATTAATGATGGGTTCACCAGAGGGGGAAGGGAACGATGAAGAGAAACCTCTGCATGAAGTAGTGGTTCAGCCATTCTTTATGAGTAAATACCCCATCACCCAGGAACAATGGAGATCAGTAGCAGAACTACCCAGAGTTAATCGCGATCTTAAACCCCATCCCTCTAGCTTCGTCTTTAATGACCATCCTGTAGAAACAGTTTCCTGGGATGATGCGATGGAATTTTGTGCCAGACTTTCTGCCGAAACAGGAAGAAAATACCGCCTCCCCACTGAAGCAGAATGGGAATATGCCTGTCGTGCGGGAACTACAACACCATTTTATTTTGGTAAAACGATTACCAGCGATTTAGCAAATTACAATGCCAATGTAACCTTTGCAGATGAACTTAAAGGACGAAAGCAAAACGAAACCACTTCAGTAGGAAGTTTTCCTCCTAATGCTTTTGGATTATACGACATGCACGGAAATGTTTGGGAATGGTGTGCCGACCATTTCCATTTTAATTATAAGGGAGCGCCAAATGATGGCAGTGCGTGGGTTAATAGTCATGATCGAATGCTGCGCGGTGGTTCTTGGAAGGACGAACCTATGAACTGTCGGTCTGCTGCTCGCGATTGGGATGCCCCCAACAGCAAGAACAACTGCATCGGCTTTCGGGTTGTGTGCGTTTAGCCGCCAACAGTTTTTAATTTCCTCAGTATGAAGCAGTTTTAGCTGGACTTCCATCTTGACAAGTTCTCAAAATTGCCAATGACATTTTAGAAATACGCTTCTATTTCACTCATCTATCATTAAAATTAGAGGATAAATATGGCATTACCAAAGATAAGCATTGCAATTGCTGGACACACAAATACGGGAAAAACTACTCTGATCAGAACTTTAATGAAAAGCACTATTGGGGAGGTAAGTGATTCACCAAATGTTACTAAAGTAGGTACTGCATACTATTATGATGGGCTTCAAGCTTATTTCATAGACACACCTGGTTTTCGTTATGCTCAAATATACAATATGTATCGGGAAGAAATAGATAAAAATCGTGAGTATAAACTACCTAAGAAATGGGAAGACAAAATGAGTTTAGATATGGATGCCATACAAGCTATAGGAAAAAGTAATATTGTTTTCTATGTAGGAAATTTAAGTGTCGTTCCTGATGAAACTTATATCGAAGAAATTGAAGCAGTTGTAAATATTCATCCTAAAGTTATAGGAATTTTAAATCAAGCAAAAAAACAGTTAGAAGCTAGTAGTCAAGAAATAGTTGATAACCGTATTAAGCTCTGGAAAGAAGTGTTAAAAGAGCAAGGTATTGAAAATACTATTATTTTCGATGCCCATTGGGATAAACCTTCAAAGATAAATGAAATTTATGATGCTATTTACCGCGTCTTAAATTCTGAAGAGCAGGCTTTATTTTCTCAAGGTTTGAATGAATTTAAAAATAGACAAAAAGAAATACTTACAGAAGCTCTCTCTATGTTAGCCAACTGTATTACTGAAATACAAGAGTTCCAGGTAGCAACTAAAAAGAATTCATTCTCTCAGGAGAAAGCCAAGAATAAGATGGTGAGAGAGTTACAGGCAATAATTGTAGACTTTGTACACGATGTTGTGGAACTATATAAGGTAGCTGCTGAGTATCCAACTACACCTAAAAAAGAATTACAGACAGCAGTAGAATCATCAGCTAATATTCCAGCCAGGATAGGTTGGGGTACAGGGCTTGCGAGTGCTGGTGGTGTAATTGGAGCTGGTGTCGGGGCTGCCATAGTCGGCGCTATTACAGGTTTGCTCACTGGAGGACTTGGAGCAGGGGCAGGAGCATTATTCGGTGCACAAATAGGTGGGCTTGCTGGAGGAGCTTTTTTGGGTACTTTAGGTGCACTTGATGATGGCGATGATATCGTAAAAATTCATATGGAGTCTACAGATATTAAAAATATTGCAATTAAACTTATAGCCATTATATGGGGACTATCAAACAATGGTTATGGTCGTGAAAGGAAACTTTCCCAAGACGAAATGAAGAATATAGAAAATAAAATTCTGAATTTTGCTTCTTCATATCAGTGGTCAGATTGGAAAACGATAAGCTCAGGTAATGTTATTAGTTATTGTGAAGAAATTCTTGATAAGCTCGCAGCTAGTGAGTAGTCATCTGTTAGCTTTAAATAAATTGAGCACGCTCCAAATAATCATACTCTTGTCAAGGCTATCGCACTTCTAGTGATAAGTTTAAAACAAGCGATCGCATCTCATACTTTACTACAGGCGATCGCACTTCTGGTGATAAGTTTAACACAGGCGATCGCATCTCAAATATTCATACTCTCGTAAAGGCGATCGCACTTCTGGCGATAGGTTTAAAACAGGCGATCGCATCCTAAATATTTATACTCTTGTTTTATGTGATCGCACTTCTGGTGATAAGTTTAAAACAGGCGATCGCTTTTCAATTGCCTTCTTCACGCTCTGTAAATAAATTGAGTTACTGCTGGTTTTGCAACCAAATGGCCAAGTCGGATATTTCCGAAAAGTCAAACAGCGCATCGCTTAAATCATCTAGCTGGTTAATCGACAGTGCTTGAAGCCGTTGCTGTAACTCAGTAGAAATTGTGCCAAATCGCCGTGAAAGTAGGCGAGTTAAGGTTTGTAGCTTTCCTTTCCTGGCACCTTTTTCTAGTATTTCTTGATAAATAGGTGACTCTTCCATTAGTTTCTCTCTGAAATACTGGCGAATTAGTTGTTTATCAAATTTCAAAGCAGCTAGTACTTCTACACAAGCTGTGATGTTTTGCTGTTGTTCTGGTTCCTCGATTTTATCTATTTCCACAGCAACTTGCTCTAGCAAAGCTGCTGGTGCATCTGTGGAAGCCAAAACTGCTAATGGTAGCAGTGCGGGGTTAGCCAGAAGCGGTTGCGGGTCTTGCTCCCACAGGCGGATAATTCTATATTTATGTCTTGTATTCCCAACTGCAAGTTCATTGATGTAAACAGCAGGAGAATCTGTTTGTTTTAGGAAGATAACTACTTGTTCAATGGGACATTCGTATTTTCGATAAATTCTCAACCAGTAATCCAGCATCCTCACAGGGAGAAACGGTTTTGATTTAGGAACTGTTTGGAACTCCAAATGCAGGATACTGTTTAGTTCTGGTAGTTGAAATAAAGCATCAGAACGAATTGGTTCCACACTTAATTCGCTGGGTAATACCTGAATATTTGTTTCCCCAGAGTTAAGTAACCAATTTACAAAAGGTAATGGATACTCAGATGTCAAAAATCGGCAGATGCTATCGTATGCCAAGGGTATTTATTCAAAAGGTACAAGAAAAATATTAGTACAAAAATAGTACATGATTTTTCTGTTTGTAAACTATTTTGCACTCACAGTTTTATCTACGACGGGCTACCTCTACACACCTCGAATAATACTTTTGGGTGCTGGCTGATAATCGCTGCTAATACATCAACTTTTTTTGATAAATTTTTGTGTATAGTAAAACTGACGCAGTTTAATTTTCGTGTGCTTTATAACTCGACCTGAAAGCATTCTTATTAGATTATGAAGAATGGTTACAAAAACGAGTACAGCAAAATCACGATGAATATGTTAGCTCTTGGCTTGGCTGGGATTGAGAACCAATTACAGATAAATTGGGATTTAGTAAATACCTGCTTACAGTTTGCTATTTGGGGATTATTCTCGCTATTGCTGGCTGAGGTAGTAAGAGATAGCTATCATGCATTGTGTCACTATTGGATTTGGCTGGGTAAATGGCACAATAAGCACCACCAGGCATATCGCCGGGATTTATCGGTGGTTTCCTTGAAAATTTACCAAGAGTCCCAGCTGTACAACGACATTGTTGAGTCGAGTATCCTAGTTACAATCTTGACAATAGTTGCTTTGCTTCTCAACCAAATGGGCTTGTGGCTAGGAGTAGCTTATGCTTGTACCTTCTTATATGGTGCGTCCCGGCGATATTTCCTAGGGAAAATTGACACAGATTACACCCATCTTCCCGGGCCATTAGAAACGATTCCATCAGTTTGGTGGGTGAATCGGTCTTATCACTGGCGGCATCATTTTGATGATGTCAACGCCTACTATAGTGGTGTATTTCCTTTAGTCGATACTATATTGGGCACAGGACTTTCCCTGAAGGGTAAAACCGTAGCTTTAACTGGTGCTTCTGGTGCTTTAGGGCAAGCATTAGCGGCTGAATTGCTCAAGCATAACGCCAAGGTAGTAGCATTAACTACTCACCCAGATAAATTACAGGCACAAGATAAGGTAGCGATAGTTGCTTGGGAATTGGGTAAGGAAGCAGATTTGAAAAATAGTTTAGAGAAAGTTGATATTTTGATTCTCAATCACGGAATCAATGTCTATGGTAGCCGCACATCTGAGGCGATTAATTCCTCCTATGAAGTCAATACTTTTTCGACGTTGCGGTTGATGGATATATTTTTAACAACTGTGACAGGGCCACAATCAAAAGCAACTAAAGAAATCTGGGTGAATACATCTGAGGCTGAGGTATCTCCAGCATTAAGTCCTCTTTATGAACTGAGCAAACGCGCCCTAGGGGATATTGTGACGCTGAAGCGCCTAGATAGGGATTGTATAATTCGCAAGTTAATCCTGGGGCCGTTTAAGAGTCAACTTAATCCTTACGGGGTCATGTCAGCACAGCAAGTAGCTCGTGCGATTCTGTTTTTAGCACGGCGAGATTTTCGCAATATTATTGTGACGATAAATCCTTTAACATACCTGCTTTTTCCCTTAAACGAAATTAGCACCTGGCTTTACTATCGAATTTTTAGTAAGAAATAGGGCATTGGGCATGGGGCATGGGGCATTGGGCATTGGGTAAGACTCAAGAGGAATTTGTTATTTCTCCTCTGTTTTCTTATCTCCCCTGTCTCCCTTGTCCCCCTTGTCCTTTTCACGCAGGACAATGAAATTTCTTCACAGAGAAATAGGACTCCTTCTGCCCTCTGCCCTCTGCCTTTTTTCGGTCAACTACACACAAGTTATCAATGGATCTCAGTGCCTTGAAAGGCTGAAATACTGACTATGAGTTAATGTCGGGTTTGAGCAAATGAAGAGCTTAACTACAAGCAGTATTTGCTAAGTTGACACCAATTTCAGACACAACATCCTATTGGCACTCGCTAAGTTTGACAGAACAGAGTGCCAATTTATGGCTCAGGTTAGGGAATTTACCCTGATTTCACTCAACAACTGATGTTGAAGCGCCTTCAGCGGATGGAGGTAGGCTAGGTAACTCAAGACAATAGCCAGCGCCATATACGGTCTTGATGTAGCGGGGATGGCGAGGATCTGGTTCGAGTTTGGTTCTCAGGTGGCGAATATGTACTCGAATCGTTTCAATGTCATCATCTGGGTCATAGCCCCAAACTTCCCGCAGGATTTCGCTGGGAGAAACTGTCTGTCCGTGGCGTTGGAGCAAGCAATGAAGTAACTCAAATTCCAAGTGGGTCAGTTTCACGGTTTCATGGAACCAAATTGCCTCAAATCTTTCGGGAACGAGGGTCAGTGGCCCATAATTAAGAATCTCACTATGCTTTGCCGCTTGAGGAATACGGTCAGTGCGTCGCAATAGTGCCCGCACTCGTGCCAGCATTTCTTCAACTTCAAAGGGTTTGGTGAGATAATCGTCTGCACCAGCATTGAAGCCTTCCACTTTATCTTGTGTTTGGCTTAAAGCGGTCAACATTAACACGGGAATCTCAGATGTGCGCTCATCCCGACGCAAGCGTTGGCAGACGGTAAATCCATCTACTCTTGGCAACATCAAATCGAGCATGATCAAGTCTGGTTGTAGCTGGAGAGCTAGCGCCTGACCTTTGATCCCGTCTTCTGCTTGACTAACATCGTAGCCAGCCATTTCCAAGTTGACGGCAACGAGTTCTGAAATTGCTGGGTCATCGTCTATGACAAGAATCCTCGGCATTCTAAAAAATTATTACTACTTATTAAGGATAAATAAGAACCTTTGGTAGATACAAAGATTGCTGTATTGATTATAAAAAAGATTTTAAATCTAACATAAACCTTAAGATAACAGGATTGCCAAATCTTTCTTAGAGTACACGAAATTCTCTATATGATGTGTTACACCCCCTACAATCCGGCTCGTTTATTACAAAATGGTGTAGCAATGACTATATACACCGCTTTGTGGGGCAGCCGTTATTGGGAAAGTACAATTCAACATCCAGAACCGCATTATCATAAAACAGTATTGATTGGTGGGCAAGGTGTGCCAATTTTTTGTTGGGTGGCAATACCAGAAAAAGCTCACAGTACGATTATTGGCACCTATGGCATTACCGGAGAGTTGGGTAAAGAATGGAATTTGAGACTCTTCGGACGTAAGGCTTATGCTCAAGGGTATGCTGTGGTGTTATTTGATTGGCGTGCCCACGGTAAGACAGCGGAGTTGTCACCGACTTTGACATCCGATGGCTTGTACGAAGGAGAAGATTTTGTCCGCCTAGCTGCCGCTGCTGCCTCAATGGGCTGCCCGAAGAAGTTTTGGTTTGTGGGGTTTTCTTTGGGGGGACAATTGGCGCTGTGGGGGATAAAAGCTGCTGTAGAGCTAACTAAGAGCAATGAGGATTTAGGAATCCAATTTAGCGACATTGGCGGTAGTGCAGTGATTTGTCCTAATTTGGATTCTGTGCGATCGCTATCTTATTTAGTTAAAGACCCCTTTGGCAAATATTTCGAGGCAGGCATAACGCGGAATTTGAAAAAACTGGCTTGGCGGATACATGATGCTCATCCCGGTAGGCTTGACCCAGAAGCAATTAAACGGGCAAACAGTATTTGGAATTTTGACAAGGAACTGGTAATTGAGAGATTGGGTTTTCCCACTGTGGAAGCCTATTACCAAGCCAGCAGCGCCTTACCATTACTGCCCCATCTTGCAAAGCCTACGTTAATTGTATATGCCGCTGATGACCCATTTTTTCATCCAGCCATCATCCCTGAATTAAAAGCTGCCAGTTCTAACAATTCTATGATAGATTTGCTACTCACCCGTTACGGTGGACATATTGGCTATTTAAATAGTAGAGAAGGTCAGAGCCAAGCACAAGATCCAGACCCTTGGTGGGCGTGGAATCGGGTTTTGCAGTGGCTTGAGCAAAAGCGAACAGGGCAATAGGGAGTAAAATGGCTTCATTTACCACACCCTTAATGTTCTAACTTGATGACTGCTTCTAAGTATTTATGGCTCCCTGCGCCGACAAATTTAACTTTGTTGCCGAATGATGTCCATATTTGGCGAATCAGCCTCGACCAACCAGAACCAACGCTGGAAAACTTGGCAGCAACTCTATCTGAAGATGAATCGGCTCGGGCGCAAAGATTCTATTTTCAAGAACATCGCCAACGTTTTATTGCTGGCCGTGGTAGCCTCAGGGCTATATTGGGTCGTTACTTGGGTATTGCGCCGCAAGAAGTGCAATTTGATTATGAAACCCGTGGCAAACCATTTTTAGCCCATGAATTTGCTGACAGTGGATTAGCGTTTAATTTATCCCACTCTCAAGATTTGGCTTTGTGTGCAGTGAGTAAAAATCGCCAAATTGGGATAGATCTAGAATACATCCGCCCGATGTCTGATTTGGAATCTCTTGCTCAAAGGTTCTTTTTACCGAGAGAATATGATTTAGTGCGATCGCTCCCTCCTGAACAAAGACCAGGAGTATTTTTCCGCTATTGGACTTGCAAGGAAGCCTATTTAAAAGCCACAGGTGAGGGAATAGCGCAGTTAGAGAAAATTGAAATCTCCCTCACTCCCACAGAACCAGCTAAGTTGCAGACATTTAAAGACTGGAGTCTACTGGAGCTAGTACCCGCTGAAAATTATGTTTCTGCTGTAGCTGTAGGCGGTTTTGGCTGGGATTTGAAGTGCTGGCAATATTAAATCTGTTCTTGTTGGGTATGTGAATTTTTAATGACGGTGATGAGGACAAGAGCCACTACCAAAGCTAATGCCACATTCCTCAGTATAGGGTTGTTCCAGTGTTTAATTGCGATCGCCAAAATTGCCCACACGGTTACTCCTGCGTAAGCGATATCTCGGCGCTGAATGACAATGATGGCAGCAATTGCACTTGCTATCAACAACAAAATGACAGTCCACATTTCCCCAGAAATGCCCCAACCATTCCAACTTTGGAAATATAAAGCACAGGCGACATTTACAATAGTTGCTACACTAATCCAACTTAGATAAATGCTGATAGGCCTGTGGATACACCACTTTTTCTGCCGAGTTACAGGTTTATTGCCACTATCTAGCCGCAAATAAACACCAATCAGGGGTAGCAAAATCAACAGCATTGCGACAACAGAAAGAGCAAACAGCCGAGAGAGGAAGAGGTATACCCAGATACTTTGAGCAATAGAAGCAATTACCAACAGATATCCTGTGTTGCGTAAATCTGAATCATCTTTTTGGCTAGGGAGAAATTGGTAAATTCCGAAAGCAAACAAACCGAGGTAAATCAACCCCCAAATAGCAAATGCATAGTTAGCAGGGATAATCAAGACATTTTTGAACAAAGTATTGGAAATTGCCCCAATGCTGAGTCCATTCAGCGGAAAAATGTTCGATATCACATTGATAACGAAAGCGCCGATAATTGCCGCCAGGGTGATAAGCTGGCGAAGAAAATCGCGGTTGTTGCCTTGAGTTGACTGCTGCATGGGATATTTGGCTAACTTAATATTCTGATTAAGAATCTGAAAATAATGACTTTAAATCTCGCCTTCCACTAACAACTCGGATAATGGTGACTACATCACCAATTACTTTGTACAAAATAATATGTCCATCAATAGGAATTCCTCTTAAAAATGGAGAGACATCTTCATAACTACGCCCCATATTAGGAAAATTTGCAATATTTTTACATTTTTTCTCAAACTCTTGGATAAAACTTTCCCCTGCTTCAACATTAATATTTGCAAAGTAATCGACAATCTCAGTCAAGTCCTTACTGGCAGTTTGAGATATGATAGAACGACTCATGTTTGAGCCTCGCGTTTTTGGCGCAGTTTATCTTTGAGTTGGTTAATAACAAGTTCTGTATCAAGAACTTCACCTCGTTCAATTTCTGCAAAACCAACTTCTACTTTCTTCTGAGTCTCATTTAGCCAAAGAGAATATTCTTGCTCCTGTTCTTCTAACAATTTAAATGCAGCATAAATTACTTCATCCACATTCGCATATTTTCCACTTTCAATTTTAGATAGAACAAATTGCTCTTGAGTAGGATTAAGCGATATACTCATTTTCCTAGCGTGGGTATTTACTATCAGTTATGCATTATTTTAGCAATTATCTAAGCTACTCCTCAAATTGCGTATGCTAAAAACCATTGTAGAGACGTAAAATTTTACGTCTCTACATTCAATCAAAAATCTTAGACTGTGCAGGCGGGCTTTGTTCCTATAGCTGCACCCTTGAGGATGTCGGCTATTAGCAACTATGCAACATTCAGAAAACCAGTCTGAATCAAATAGGCAGTGTAGGTCATAAACATTTCTGAACTGATTGGCGGGCAGACGATAGAACTACCAGCAAGTGCTTGTAGAGTCTCCTGACAGCTAATATGCGGTCTTCTTGCTTGCAGATACAAATCTGGAATTGTCAATTGCTCATCAGACCAGCGTTCTAACAAAAATGGTCGCAGTGTATATAAAGGATTATCTACAGAAGAGACATTATTGATCAACTCTGATTGCCATTGTTCATAAGGAATCGCCTTAACTGGATAACCAAATGATTGTACCCATTTAATTAAGGTACTCAATGGCGCTGGTTGGGGATGTTGCAGGTGGAATGCTTTACCTATAGATGATGGCTGCATTGATAGATAAACAATCGCTTTGCTGACATAATCTACAGGAGACATATCCATCATATATTCCACATCTGGAAAATATCCCATTTGTAGACAGCCTTTAACCATCAAGTTGATAAAGTCATGGGTGTTACAAATACCTGTTTGGCTATCTCCAGAAATTAATGGTGGTCTGTGGATAGTTACAGGTAAACCTCTGTCACGGGCGAGTTTAACTAACTTCTCAGCTACCCATTTAGTTTGTGAGTAACCAAGGAAAATACCTTCCCAATGATTAAAATCATCTTGCTCTTTAACTACCTTGCCAGCATAAGCAGGTGATTCAAATACCGCCACACTAGAAACGTAATGTACAGGCTTGAGTTTGATTTGGCTAGCTAATCTCAATACTTCTTGAGTTCCCAACACATTAGCTGCTTTCAATGCTGAGTAGGGAAAAACATAATTTAGCAAAGCACCACTATGATAAATGGTGTCAATATTGGCAGCTAAAATTTGAAACTGTTCTGCGCCCATACCCAAAAATGGTAGAGCTAGATCGCCGACAACTGGGACAATTCTCGATTTATATTGTTCATCCCAAATGGCGTAAGTTTCGAGATTATTTACTAATTTGCTCTTACCTTCTTGTGCATTAGCAGCACGCACTAAGCAGTAAATATCTGCATTAGTTTGCTGTAGCAGTTCCCGAATGATAAATGCGCCTAAATAGCCTGTACCACCAGTTAAAAAGATGTTTTTTGGTTCAGTAATTGAAACTGGAGGTAAAGCATCAGGACGGATAGTGGGATCAAGAACCACCTCGGCATTTAAATCTAAAGTCGGGATAGAAGTATTAACCGATGCAGAAGTTGTGTCTTGAATTGCTGACTCTTCTGGTAATTCTTCCGCTAAACGCTGGGAGAGTGCAGCAATATTTGGGTAATGCCACAACAGCAAAGGAGAAGGTTGGAATCCCAACATTTTCTCCAATTTGCTGACGAGAATCATGGCTTGGGCTGAATCCAAACCGTAGTTTTCCAAGTGTTCATGGACATCTATCTCTTCAGCTTCTACCCCTATCAATTCAGCCAGATTAGACACCAGCCATGCTTGAATATCTGCTGCACTAAAAGAATTTTTTGAATTCATTTTTACATCTCCAATGTAGAACTAGCTGGGCGATATTGACTGTAATAATCGGGAATTTGCAATCCTTGAAATTTCAAACTTTGTATGCGATATAAAAATGCTGCACCAGTCATAAGGTGATTAGCAACATCAACAACTTTGCGGTTTTGGGGTTCAGCTAAATAAGTACCGCGCACCCAGTCGTTGAAGCTACCCATCGCCGGGCCACACCAAATTTGATAATCAACTTCTCTGCCTTTTTCGCCAGTATTAGACCACCGAGAAGATAATCCTAAATACCAGCGGAAAATTACAGCCATTTTTAATTTAGGATTGTTTACTGCCTTGCCAAGTTTTTCCGGATTTTTTTGGGATAAATAAGCAGCAGTTCCTTCCCAAACTTCAGCAATTGTCTTGCGAAAAACTTGTTTTTCTAATTTCTCTCTTTCTTCAAGGGGAATTGCTTCAATTGAGTCATAATTCCGGTATAACTCATATAATTTTTGCGCCCGCATCGGGAACATTGTGCCCCGTTTAAGAACTTGTAATTTGACTCCCATTTCAAACATATCAGCAGCGGGAGCCATCATGACATCAGCCATTTCTGCTTGCGCGAGTAATTTTTTGGTATGTTCGCAAGCGCCAGATTCTACACAAGATTGATTAATTGAACCTGTGACTACATAAGCTGCACCCATCATAAAAGCAGCTAAAGCTGATTGTGGTGTAGCAATTCCGCCTGCTACTCCGACTCTAATTGGTTGTGAGTAATGATATTGTTCTTGAATCTCATCTCTCAAAGCCATAATAGAAGGTAACAGACAAACCAAGGGACGATTATCTGTGTGACCACCAGAATCAGCTTCGACAGTAATATCATCAGCCATTGGAACTTGGGCTGCAAGGGTTGCTTGTAACTCGGTAATTAATCCTTGTTCAACAAGTTCTTTGAGGATTCTGGGTGGTGGTGGTTGGAGAAATTTGGTAGCTACTTCTCTACGAGAAATTTTGGCGATGACTTTATTTTTGATTTCAATTTGATTTGCATCATTTAAACTTAATCCCGCAACTCGGTAATAAACAATGTTGGGAGTTAAGTCTAAAAATGCTGATGCTTCAACTACTCTCACGCCATATTTAAGGAATAAATCCACAGCCCGACGTTCAATCGTTGGTTCGTTGGGGCTGTGAATTAAATTAAAAGCATAGGGGCCTTGTGGTAAGGCTTGCTGTATTTTGTTGATAGCAGCTTCTAAGCGTTCTGGGCTTAAACCACCTGCACCAAAGGAACTTAAAATTTTCTCTTTTCCGAGTGCAATGACCATTTCTTCGGAAGCTATACCTCCAGCCATTGCACCAGTTGCATAGGCATATTTCACGCCATAAAAGGAGAGAAAAGAGGGGTCACCTAATTGGTGAATTTTAATTGGTGGAATTGAGGCGAGAAGTTCTACTGCTGGTGCGGTGACAGTGCTATCAACTGGGCATAAATACCCTACATTTGTCACCCCGATTCTGCCTTCGGCGTTAACAATATAACAGGGTTGTTCTAAGGTAAGAAATTTATCTACTATGCCTTTTTGATCAAAAGATATGCACTCTAGGGAACCTTTCCAGATGAGATTTTGTCCATAGGAATAGCAGGTAAATGCTAGTCCGTTTTCGTGTTGAGTTAGTGGTGTATCTACAGTAGTCACGCTAGTTATCCCTCGGTTTTTATAAAGGATGAACAGTGAAAAAAGAGGTAAGTTCGTTAAATATTGGCTGAGTTGTAAGGATATTTTTAAACGAACCGCCAAGACGTAGAGGACGCAGAGGGAAGAGAAATGATAGAGTTTAAAAATCCGTAATTTCTTTTATAAGGCAGAAGATTGTAGTTTTCCTTCTGCCTTCTGCCCTCTGCCTTCATACTTAATTTTTAGGATTCTTCATTCAATAAGTTTTGAGCGCAAGCTAATTGCAATTGAATAATTTCGCTCATTTGCTTGCTAAAATCTTGTCGGGATTTTAAGAAAGCAGTATGAGATTTAGTCAAGTTGGCATTATTAGCATTGAGCTTTTGATATTGAGTCTTATTTAAATCGAGCATACGGATAATTGGAACAGATTTGCGAGTTATATTTTGTGGGGTAAAACTAGGCTGAGTTGGTTGTTGGGGAGTGGTATTTATCTCAAAGGATTGTACTTGTTCTGTTGAGACTAAAACGTGTTCCATGATATTTTTTTCTGCGATTTCTTCTGGCTGATTTGTTGGCAGCAAAATATCATTGTTTGGTTTATTATTGGTAGCAATTACCACTGGAGTATTCAGTGAATTGATGACTGGCTTGGCTATGGAATACTCAACGTTAGGAGATTTACTAGCTAAATTTTGGAAAATTTGGCGATTCTCTTCACTCAAAATTGTGGCAGTAATTGAGTTACCACCCAATGTAATATTTCGTTGGGTTAGTTTACTTTGTTTCCCAGTTTCTTGGGTGAGATTGTATAGAGATGAGATGTCTAACTCAACTTTATGGCTGAGTAATTTGGCTAGTGCTTTGACTATAGAAGTATGGTCATCCATACCTCTGCGATTGAGGGAAACGGTGATGTGTTCTTGTCCTTCAAGAATTTTACTTACCCAGCGAGAACAGACACCACCAGCACCGGCTTCGATAAAGATTTTCACACCATCGGCGTAAACGCGGTTAACTAGGCGGGGAAAATCTAGTTGTTGGCTGAGTCCGGTGGCGATACTGTGGGCTACTACTTCACTATTAACGTTTATAGGTTTATACCCAGCAGCCGAATAAAAGGTAATTCCGGGAATTTTTTGAGTTGGTAATGTGTTGAGTTTAACTAGCTCTGCGTACTCAGAGCGCATGGCTTCACAATGGATTACATGGTCGAAAGGAGCCGGAAAAGCATTGCAACCCAAAGCTTTGATCGCGCGCTGACAAGCTGCTGGTTCGCCGGCGATTAATACTTCTTCTGGTGTATTAATCTGCGTCAAATAAACGCGACTCTCATTTTTGAGGCATTCTCTGACTTTATCTGGGGTGGCCATGAGTACATAGTTAGCCCAGAAGTTATTGTCACAAGTGTCGGTGGCTGGTGGTAGATTCCAATATTCACGCACAGCATTTTTTGGGCCAGATAACCTATCGCCAAATAAAGCCGAGGAGTTAAAGCTGTTACTTCCAGCAAAGAAATCACTCCAAACGCCTTGGGCTACCATCATGCTAGTTTCACCCAGGCTATAGCCAAACACATATTTAGGTTTGACTTGAAAGCGATCGCGGATAACTGTAGTAATTAACCTAGTAAAGAACATTTCCGCTTCAAACATTGCTAGGGAGTCATCTAGCAATTTCTTCTCTAGCGTTTCTAGTTCTCTGGTAGACAACTTATGTAAGCTTCTGGGGAAAACAAGTTTCTCTACATCAGAGACTCGTTTATATAGACTCTTAACGAAGGGTTCATTTTGCAGGTTAGGAAAGAGGCGAAACAGAGTCCGACCAATACCTACATAGGAATTGACAGCCGCCGGATAAACATAAGCAACCCCACCCTCTTTACCCAAAGGTTTAGGGGTGAAATAACTACCTATAGGTGTTTGCCAATCACTACCCTTTTCAAAGGCCGTATTGACACCTTTTTGCGCCGAGGCGATTTCTTTGAGTAATTCCTTCTTGTTGCGTCCGGTAATGGCTAGGGTGTACTTGGCTGTAGAATGCTGCTGAAATTTGACAAAGTTCTGGCTAGCAGCATTCGTTAGAGACTCAGCATTTTCAATCTCTTGTTGGAGATTATCTAACAGATTGAGTAAAGTCGAACGGTCATCAGCTGCTAAGGGGAACAGATAAAAAGGCCGTTGTTGTAAATAGTTGCTGCTGTGATTGATTTGGTCTGGTTCATCGGACAATATCACATGGGCACAAGTCCCATCACAACCGATACCATTTATAGCGGCGATTCTATGGGTACTATCTTTATGGAGGAACCAAGGTCTAGATTCGGTCGCTACAAAGAAAGGACTACCTTGCCATACTTGCGGCGTTTTTACACCAGACCAGTTGGGAGTAGCCGGGATATAGTTGTGATAGAGACACAAAGCCGTTTTGATGAGACTGGCAATTCCCGATGCTACATAGGTATGTCCAATATTGGCCTTAACGCTGCCAATGGCACAATGTAAACCGTCTCCTACAGAGGGATAAGCCTGAAGCATCCCAGCGATTTCTGCCGCATCTTCCTGGGGAAAACCACTAGCAACTACTTCTACATAGTTAACGTCTGTGGGTTGAATTCCCGCCATTTGGAAAGCTGTTTGGCAGACTTGGTTAATTGTACCCGCATCTATAGATGTAGAAGCGGCTTGACCAATACTAATAGCATCAATGACAGCATAGATGCGATCGCCATTTTGTTTCGCCGTATCATAACGCTTAAGAACAACTGCACCTGCACCTTCACCAACCGTCCAACCATTAGCATTTTGGTCATAGCTTAAGGTATTAGCACCAGTATTCACCGTTCCCCATTGGCTGCGCAGCAAGACATTTTCTATCCCGCCAGCCAAATCAACAGCACCAACTACAACAGCGTCTACTTCTCCAGTCATGAGTAGCATTTGTGCCACTTCTAAAGCTTTGAAAGCAGAAGTTTCCACCGCCGTCATCGTAAAGGATGGGCCAGTGAAATTCCACAGCGCAGAAATGCGACTCGCCATGATGTTAGCAATGTAACTCAGATATTCACCAATCTCTACTTGATGGTGAACACTATCTTTCACAATGGTTTCTAACTGAGCAATTTTATCCGCAGGCAAAGCAATTTCCGCCGCATTCAAACCATCTTTAATCTGCCACGATAAATTCCATCGTTGCTGTAGCTGATGAACAGACAATTCTGCTTCAGCCGCAATAATTACAGCGACATTTCCCCCTTCTTGAACCCCTGCATCTTTCAAGGCACCATCTGCCACTGTTAACAGTAACAGTTGTTGCGGATTCAGTTGTTCTACTTCATTTGGGGGGATTTTGTAAGCTAAAGTATCGAGGGCAAACTCTTGAATGTACGCGCCTATCGGTGCTTTACCATCGGGTAAACCGTATTCTTTGAGTAAATCTTCTTTGCCATCTATGCCATACCATCTTTGAGAAGGTAGGGGAATAAAATGCTGTTTGCCGTCATAAATACTACGTTCAAAAGCATCTAAATCTTTACATTCACCAAAAAAGGCATCCATGCCAATAATGGCAATTTTGCCTGATTGTATTTCTTGTTCAAACATCGTTTAATTACGCTAACTAAAGTTTGTTATTGACTAAGGCAGAGGGCAGATGGCAGGAGGCAGAAGGAAAGAAAGATTGCTGATTGATGGGCAATAAGGTTCAGTTAAAGCTCAAACTTTGTTATCAAAGTCAATTTTTAAACGAACCGCCAAGACGCAGTGAGACATGGCTACGGGAGGGTTTCCCTCCGCAGGCGACTGCGTTCGCCGCAGGCGTTCTCGAAGAGTACCCGAAGGGAGGACGCAGAGAGAAGAGAGAAATACTTAACTGTAATGTGTTGAATTAATGGGATTATTTTTTAATAGAAAATCCCCTTGTTTCGTCCTTCTGCCCTCTGCCTCCTGCCTTCTGCCTTCTGCCTTTTCAAACTTCATCCTGCTTTTCCAGAATCAGATGTGAGTTGGTTCCGCCAAAACCAAATGCGCTTAAAGCTGCACGTTTAACTGGCGAATTATTTGGCCATGTCGTCGCCGTTCTGACAATATTTTTGGCAGAAATAGCATTATTTTCAGAACCAATCGGTTCACTGACGTTAATCGTTGCTGGGATAACACCAGCATTCATGCTATAAATCGCCTTAGTCAGTCCAACCATACCAGCCGCTACTAATAAGTGACCGACATTAGCTTTGGTAGAACCCACCAAAGGCGATGCTTGGTGTTCACCAAAATATGTTTCTACGGAGTTAAATTCTGTGGTGTCTCCTAATAATGTTCCAGTGGCATGACACTCCATATAATCGATGTCTTTTGGGCTAAGTTTTGCTTCCTGATATGCCCGTTCAAAAGAGAGAATTTGCCCTTTGGAATTAGGACTCAATAAATGCTTACCTTTGCCATCATTAGAGAGTCCATTACCAGCGATAGTGGCGAGAATTTTATCGCCATCTCTCACAGCATCGCTGTAGCGCTTTAACATTACCATCCCAATTCCATCGGACGTAACTAAGCCACGAGAAGATTTATCTAAAGGACGGCTAATACCATTTTCGGGATAACCTTGAATCCCCGAAAATAACATCCGTAAAAATAGCGGATCTACACAACTAATCGCACCCGCTAACATCACATCAGCTTTGCGTGTTTGCAGATAATGAGATGCCATTTTAATTGCATAAAATGATGACGAACAAGCAGCATCTATGCAGAAATGATTACTGGATAAAGAAAATGCTTGCGAGACGAGCGCAGCTGGAAAGCCGGTTATCATCGCATTATATGGTGAAGCCTTCGTTGTGGTTGGTAACGCAGCCAACCGGAAATTTACATCTTGTAAAAGTTCTGCGATCGCAGGTTCAATCGTTTGCTGATAAATTGGCGCAAATAATTGATTAGACATCTTTGTGGGTAAGGATAATGTCCCTAGAATTACCCCACATTTCGAGAGAACTTTCTGATTCCCCCAATAACCACTGTGCTGAATTGCTTGTTTAGCAGCATACAGCGACCATTTAAATGAATTATCCAGACTCTCAACCAACTCCGGAGGTAAATTGTATTCGCTTGCGTCAAATTCAAAATTACGAATAAATCCACCTTGGAGAAAATAAATTTTTTCCGGTTGTCCCTTAATTGGCTCGTAAAATATTGTGGGATCTACACCCAAGTCTTCAACAGTAGTAGCTGAAGTCGAATCTTTCTCATTTGTAAGGTTCTGCCAAAACTGTTCAGGATTATTGGCATCGGGAAAGAGGCATGATAATCCGATAATAGCTATTTTTTCCACTGCTGATATCCTCGTTGGGGTATTAAACAAAAGGGGATTTTATCTATATTCCTCAATCTTCTCCCCTTGGCGCACTTGGCGGTTAGTTACAAAATAAACAACCACCATAAATTAGATTCCCCGAATATGGCAGGATTTACGCTTTCAACTGAACTAAACCAAATGGAATTTATAGCATTTCCAAATTGATTATAATACATCAAGGAAATGCTATTTTTGTTACAAAATCAATTATTTAGGTTGTAACAAACTCATCGGCACAACAACAGCCTTAGCACCCAAGATTCTAGAATATAATTGCCCTGCGCGATCGTGAAGGATAAAATCGGCAGTTAAACCAGTGCCTTTTTTCTCTTTAATATCACAAGAAACATAAAATGTTTCATTGACTGGTATGGCTCTATACTGTTCAGATGTTGTTAACTGTCCAGGTAAACAAACTTCCTCATGAAAATGGTTTAACCAAATCCATAAAGGTTGTGTACTCAAATCAGTTGCATAAGGATTGTGCCAATGAATCGGGAATTGTCCTTGTTGTTGTGGAGTGATTTGCGACCAAAAGCATTCCGTAGTAATTTTTTCGGGGCTAATATTTAAAACCCTTTCAATTTTCTGGAAACATGGCCCATGAAATAATGTAGATGGCCCATTTTGATAAAAATCTTTACCAATCCCGGTAATGATATTATCCTCAGTGAGATTTATGCCATCATACATAGGTGCTTCTGGTAATTTCCGCACCAGTTTAATAGTAGAAGTGAAGTGATAATGAGTTTTGCCAGCAGGAGTTTTACTAAAGATAGTTGTTTGAAATTCGATGAACTCTCCGTCAGCCTTCGCAATTTCTTTGAGTTGCAAAATGTGTTCGCTGGCTACAGATTCATTAAAGGTAATTCCCTTTAAAACTTTAAAATCTTTGCAGCTGAAATATCTATAACCGGGATAAGCTTCTTCACAACCATTAATCATCCATGACATCGCGCAGGTAGCTGGAACTACGGGATAACCAGCAATTACATGATCCATTAAAAATGGATTGGCTTCAACTGTGATGCGGCGACGAATATAATGAGTTTTCAGTTCAGCATCTAAAGGTGCAGGTGGTGGAATTAGCGGGCTACCAATCACCAATTGAGTAGTGTCGTGATGTTTGGGATGTAGTTCTTTGACTAACATCTTTGTTCCTACTTCCACAGGAATAATGTCAATTCCTCTTTCTGCAAACGCTTTTTTGAGTTCTGGTGTTACCATCCCACTATCCCAGCCACCCCAATTAATTGCTACGACGTGACAGTTGGGATAGGACTGTTTCATCAAGTGGGCGGATTTGTTGAGGATTTCGTTGGCGATCGCATAATCGGACTGACCGATATTGCCGTAAAATCCTGTGATGGAGGAAAATAACACTAAATGCTGGAGTTGTTCAGCCGGAACGCAAGCTAAGAGATTTTCTAATCCTTGAACTTTGGCTGTGTAAACCTTTTCAAAATCCTGTTCTGTCTTCTTTTCAATTAACTTGTCAGCTAAGTTCCCTGCGCCATGTATGATGCCGGTAATTGGCCCCATGCGGTTAACAGTAGCCGCAAGTTGTGCTTTTAATGTTTGGGTATCGGTGACATCGACGCTGAGATATTCGGCGGTAGCGCCTGTTTGTTGAATTGCTGCGAGGGTTTTTTTGATTTCGCGACTGGAGTGAATTTTGTTATATATTTTTTGTACATTCATGGGTGTGGGCTTCTCACCTTGGGCGAGAAGATTTTCCATGATGCGTTTTTTTAATGCGGCTTCTTCAAGGCAATTTTGAGCGTAATCTGGTTCGGTTTCTAATAGTTCGGAACGTCCCAGGAGGATGAATTTACAAGGTTGTTTTTTAGCTAGTTCAATTGTGCATTCGGCGGTGATACCTTTGGCTCCACCACTAACAAGAAAAACTGATGAGGGACGAATAGGTGTTTGTGTTGTCATATTTCAATTTTGGATTTTTAACCGCCGAGGTACGCCGATAAACGCAGATAATTACAAATACTTTCTTCTCTTCTTTCCTCTTCTCTGCACCTCTGTCTTGAAAAGTTCAGATCGGCGGAAGCCGCCGCTCCGACTTTTCGCTGCGTCTCTGCGTGAGAAAAAAAGATTTTTAAACAAACCACAGAGACACAGAGGACACAGAGAAATGAGATTTTTAGAAAGAGGGAGATGAGGTGTTATTATTCCTTATCTCCCTAATTTCTTTACTTATCAGATGAAGTGGTTAGGGTAACTCTTCCCTGAGTGCCGTAGCCAACTTCACTAAGATAAAGATTTGAGTCGTGTAGTTCAGCAATAATGTGTTGCGCTGATTGTTGAGCATCGAGAGAAGGACTAATATCGATCGCTCTCGAATATACTTGAGGCCATTCCCATCTCATTGTTTTGGTTAAACCAGCTAAACCTGCTCCAATGACTCCAAAGTTGGTGTTATGCTCAAACCCGAAGGCTCCATCTAAACGAGCTACTGTGATAAAACAACTACGTCCGTAACGTGCGGCTTCGTTGAGGGATTTTTTCAGGTGTTTGGCCATGAAGAAGACGTGTTTAACGATCGCCTTTTCCTGTTCAATGTAAGGAAGTGTCTTTGTGTGACTGACTTGGAATACTGGATGTATGTGAATGAAAGCTCCAATGCTGCCGATAGTAGTTGCGATCGCAGATAATTTATCTTGGAGTAGTTGTTCGCTTAAATCGGCTAGGGTGATGCGGGTAACGCCTGGGGGTAAAAGTGCTTGTTGAGCAACAATCGATTGGGGGAAGCTTAAAACTACGACTTTCCAACCTTGATCAACTAAGGATTGCACTACCACCGAGGTGGTGAGGGAACCATCATCGGTGACTAACGCGATGTGTCCCTCAGGTAAGTTGAAGTCTAAGTAATCTGGTTGGGGAAGGTATTTGAGTTTGGCGGGTAGACGTTGAACGTTGTGTTCTACATCTATTATCGGCTCGTCGTCAAACTCAAGCTGATACTTTTTTTTTTCACCTCCAGCCAGCTTCTGGAGATAATCAACTATTTGACCGATGGTGCGGAGATCTCCGAGTTCTTCGATGTCTGGTTTGGGTAAGTCGGGGTACATTTCTTGCATCGCACCCAGGATTTCTACTCGTTTGATAGAGTCAATTCCTAAGTCGGCTTCCATGTCCATTTCCAGTTCCAGCATCTCAACGGGGTAGCCTGTTTTTTCACTGGTAATGTTGAGTAGAGTTTGACCGATGTCTGCGTAATCAGTGGTAGTTGTTGCTTCGGTTTCGGGGAATAAGATAGCGTCGCTGGCTGGGTTTGATTCAAAGCTAACTACTGGCTCAGGAGTAGTAACTACAGTTTCTACTGGGGTGACTACTTGAGGAATTTCCGCAACTTCTGGTACTGGATTACTCGACGCTACTACTGAGGTATTTCCGCCTGCGTTAGATTGCAGATACTCAACTACTTGCCCAATGGTACGTTTTTCTGCTAGCTCTTCCAAGTTGGGCTTGGGTAAGTCGGGGTATAATTCTTGCAATCCGCCTAAGATTTCTACCCGTTTGATGGAGTCAATACCTAAGTCAGCCTCCATGTCCATGTCCATCTCTAACATCTCGATGGGGTAGCCTGTTTTTTCACTGGTGATGGTTAACAGGTTATTAGCCAATTGAGATAAATCGACTGTGCTGGATGCAGCTACAGGTGCAGGTTCGGGGTTGAAGGCGACAATTTCAGCGACAGGTTCAGGCTGAACGGGCGCTACAGGAATAGGAATCTCAACTACAGGCTGAGGGGGAATTTCTACAACCTGGGGAGCCGAAATTTCCGCTACAGGCTCAGGCTGAGGTTCGACAATTTTGGGAGTTGAGCCATTTTTGGCAACAGGCTCAATTACAGGTGCGGTCAGCGTTTCCACAATTTGGACGGTAGGTGGAACAGGTGCTTCGGTAACAGGTTCGCTGACAAAAGGTAATGTTACTTGAGGTAGGGTGAGTTCTTCACCTGAAACTAGGTGAGAGTACTCTTGTTGAATTAGTTGGAAAAAGTTTTTCGTATATTCGATTTGCTCTTGGAGATATTGCTCATGGATGCGTAGAGTTTCACCTTGTTGGGAATGAAACTGCATCATGCTGCGCTCTAAGCTTTCCATGACAACTTGCTTGAGCTTGGCAGTTTCTGGTGAAGATTTAGCTTCAGCTAGCAAGGAGTTTTGTTGCTGCATCAGTTGGAAAAATGTTTTGGCATATTCCATCTGATGATTGAGATAGTGTTCGTGAACTTGTAAATTTTCGCTTTGATTGTTCTGGAACTGTGACAGGAGGTATTCTAAACTTTCTAGAACTCGTTGATAATTTACAGGTTTTTCTGGTGTTTGCATCTTTGATTCCTGGGCTGGAAGTTCTAAAAGGGTCGCAGGATTCATTTGAGGCTTTGGTTCAGCAGCATAAGTAACGGTGTTGACTACTGGAGTAGGAGCAGGAGCAATTTTTTTATGTCCGTTACTTTGGATGGGTGTATGAATTACAGGTTCTATGTTCACAGGTGCAGGTGAAGGTGCAGAGAATTCGGGAATGCTGGTAACTTTAGGTGCAGGTGCAGAGACTTCTGGGGTACTGATAACTGTGGGTTCTGAACTAGCAGCTAACTTAACTTGATGTCCATTTTGTAAAGCTTGGGGGAAGGCGTTTTTGGTTTTTTCCGACACATAATTAATGCCGTTTAACTTCACAGTTAACGCTTTCTTCTTCTCGTTTTCGGGCGCAGGTAGGACAGGTAGGAGTTGATAAGGATCGAGATTTTTTAAAGACAAGCCAACTACACGCAACTGAACAGCCGCTTCGCGTAAAGAGCGATCGCTATTCTTTTGGGTGCTGGGGTTCAAGGAAATGGTAAGATGTGGGCGATCGCCTAAAATATCTTTGACTAAGTTGCTCAGTATTCTGCGAGGGCCAAATTCCACAAAGCAGTAACCACCAGCAGCGTAGATATTCTCAATCTCCTGCTTAAACAGCACCGAATTTGATAGGTGAGTTTCCAGGATTTTTTGAATTGATGGCGATTCTTGAGGATACTTTTGACCAGTGACGTTGCTGAAAACTGGGATTTGCGGAGCTTGGAACTTGACAGATTTAGTTGCAATTGCAAAAGATTTCTGAGCAAAAGCAATCAATGGAGTGTGGAAAGCTGCGGATACAGGTAGTAAAACGGCCGCGCAGCCTTTATCTTGCAACACTTGCCGAACTTTAGCGATTTCGGCGGTCGGGCCTGCTAAGACAACTTGGGTGGGAGAATTAATATTAGCGATCGCAACTTGGGGATAATGTCTGACAATCGCTTCTACCTTGGCAATTTCTTCTTTGACTGCCAACATACTACCGCGATCGTGGTCTGGGTCTTCGGGAGCCGCCATTGCTTGACCCCTAGCTTTCACCAAGAACAAGTAATCTTGCTCGCTCAAAACACCCGCCGCCCATAAAGCTGTCAGTTCGCCAAAGCTGTGTCCAGCAACAAAATCTGATTTGAAACCAGCTTGTTGCAATATGGAATACAACCCAGCACTCAATACCCCAATTGCGGGTTGAGCATATTCTGTGCGTTGTAAAGCAGCGACTTGAGCATTCTTTTCTGCTTCCTCAAATGTCGGATGCGGAAACACTATCTCAGACAATGGCCGCAAATTATCTTGGAGTAACAAGCTATCCATTTGACCGTAAAGACGGCGCATTTCGGGGAAGTTCATCACCACTTCCCGACCCATCTCTAAGTACTGAGAACCTTGTCCAGAGAATAGCGCGACGACTTTACCACCCAAATTCATCCCAGCAGAACGGAAGTAAATTCCTTGAGGATGCTCCCAAGAGATTGCTGAACCTTTATGCTTGAGCCAGTCCAGACTAATTTGCAGTAACTTGCAAGCTTCTTGCAGATTCTCAGCAACAAATCCAACTCTCGCCGCCGCTTGGGGAATTTCTTGCGATGTACACTCTTGAATCAATTCTGCATAATGTCTGTCGCCGTCTTTTGACTGCAACTTACCCAAAGTTTCTTCACACTTGGTTACAAGTTGAGCAGAAGTACCAGCAAACAAAAGAATTTCCGCAGGCGCATTGTGTAAACGGTAAGGCTGATTTTGTTCAGCGCCGTATTCTTCCAAAACGACGTGGTAATTCGTACCGCCAAAGCCAAAGGAACTCACACCCGCGCGTCTTGGCGCTTCACCTTCTGCCCGAATCCAAGGTCTGGTTTCTGTATTTAAATAGAATGAGGAATTTTTAATGTTGAGTTTGGGGTTTGGCTCGGTAATGTTAATTGTTGGTGGCAATATCTTGTGATGTAGTGCCAAAGCAGTTTTAATTAAACTTGCTGCACCCGCCGCCGCTTTGGTATGCCCAATTTGCGACTTCACACTACCCAGTGCAATGTGCTGTTTCTGGGAATCATGTTCGTTAAAGAAATCTCTTAAAGAGCCGAATTCTGTGGGGTCGCCAGCCATTGTACCTGTGCCGTGGGCTTCCATCAAACCCACCGTAGCGGGAGAAAAGCCTGCATCTTCGTAAGCACGTTCTAAGGCTTTGACTTGACCTTCTTTGCGGGGAGCATAAATACTCTTGTAGCGTCCATCGCTAGAAGTGCCGATACCTTTGATGACTGCATAGATTTTATCCTTGTCCCGTTCCGCATCTTCCAAGCGCTTGAGGACAATCATCCCAATTCCTTCACCCAGCATCATCCCATCGGACTTAGCATCAAAAGGTTTGACATTTTCACTGGGAGAAACAGCCGGGGTTTTGCTGAAGGAGATGTAAGCCATGATGGTGTTGTCAGTGTCAACGCCACCAGTTAGCATCATGTCGCTGCGATACTCAACTAATTCGCTAATCGCCATTTTCAAGGCGCCGAAGGAACTAGCACAAGCTGCATCAACTACACAATTCATCCCGCCAAAATTCAGACGGTTGGCAATTCTCCCTGCAACTACGTTGGCTAACATCCCAGGGAATGCATTTTCATCCCACTTGACATAAGCACTTTTGATTTTCTCAACAATTTTGGCGGTATCTTCATCAGATAAACCACTGCTTTTCAGCGCCTTTTCCCAAATCGGATATTCTAACCTGGCTGAAAGTGGCATTCCTAGCTGCTTGGCCATCGCCACGCCTAAGATTACCCCAACCATCTCCCGGCTAAACTCACGCGCTTCACCATAGCCAGCATCTTCCATTGCTTCTTTCGCAACCACTAAACTTAATAGTTGCGATACATCTGTAACTTCTAAAATGCTGGGAGGAATGCCGAATTCCATAGGGTTAAAATCAACTTCAGGAATAAACCCACCTCTTTTACAGTAGGTTTTATCCTCAGGCGTTCTGGGGTTGGGATCGTAGTAATCCTTAACGCTCCAATGGGTTTCGGGAACATCAGTAATACAGTCAATTTTGTTGACGATATTGCGCCAATATTCCCGTAAGTTCCGCGCTTTAGGAAATAGAGAAGCCATCCCAATAATGGCTATAGGATTTTGTTGTAATTGTCTGTTAATCTTGTTAATGGAAATTGGTTTATCCGACTTCACTTTTTTCTCCTCTATAAACTTAACCAAAGCCTTTTCACAACTGTTGATTTGGGTTTCCAAATCCGCTAAGGCAGTATCAATGGAATAAGCAGACATAGGACATCGACTAATCTGGGGGACTTTGACTTGCGCAGCGACAGTAATACCAATTCAAAATTCAAAATTAAGAAAGTGAGATTTTTCCCGTGCTTCTGAGTTTGGATATTTTGTTGAATTTTGGATGATTGGTGTAATTTCCTGTGACTAAGCAACAATGAAAGCTATCTGTTGTTATAAGCAGCTAGCTATCCTATCTGCAAAAGCTAAATGCTCTTTTGGGAATTAAAATCACTCATATTATGTAAAGGCTAAAGGATGAATCATATATTTCATAAGTCACACTTCATCCTTCACATTTTATTAAGTAGTGATTTTGAAAAAATCCTAGACAACGCCCGTCTCTTGATAATGTGGCAGCAGATCAACGACGTTGTTGAAATTAGTAAAATAGTCTTGAAGCGCGTTAGCAGCTTGACCAGTGAATTCAATCCATTCGTAGTGATAGAGATTTTGGGCAACTGCATCCCACTGAAGCAAGGGAAACTTAGGAGTAGCTATTAGGACAGAAACGCTTTTTTCTCCCAAACTAGTTTGACTATCTAAGTTTATTGCAGCCACATAGCTGGTGTTAATGACAACGTTCTGTATCTTGATAAATGTCATAGCCAGTTTCAGCTTCCAGGATAATGTATTTTATGCAATTCGCCCGATAGAAGTTGACAAGTTCGTTACCAAAAAAACTTCACCTATACTCCGAATTGATGCACTTATTTAAATAATCTTCGAGCATTCCTAAGGTGATGACAACGCGGCTTAGACTAGTTTTTTCTTTTCTACTATGCAGAAATCAACTAAATTACCTACCGCTTTAAAATACTTGAATTAATACAAAGACTAGCACAACTTCAATAAACTGAATTGTTTATTTCAAGTAATTTAAGAAAGAAAATTGAGTGTTGCTGACAAAAAGATTTAATTAAGTTGAAAGCACAGGTATCAGTTTTCGCCTTAATTAGCAACCCCATATTTGCTTGCTTATTAGCTAGATATCGATTAAATAATAATTGCAATAATAACCGTAATAAATAAGTTAAATAGATTACGTTGTAATTAGTACAAAGATTGGATGAAGCAGTAACCGTATTTTTTTCAGCATAACATCATAAATCCCCAAAATTTTTTAGTGTTTTTTCAAGATAAATCAACATAAGAAATAAATAAGTGCTTTATAAAGCAAAGATTAATTTTGCTAAAAGTGCATTATAAACAGCAATTTTGTTCCAAACATTCTCTCGCTTACCTAAGAGGATGTTTTAAAAGTCCTCTTGTGCGTAGCAAAAAATTATAGATCCCCCTAAATCCCCCTTTTTAAGGGGGACTTTGATTCTTTTCCCCCCTTTTTTAAGGGGGGTTAGGGGGGATCGAAAGTTTATGGTGCTAAGAGAGATAACCCCAAAGACTTACGCTGTATACATCTAAGCTTAAGTTGACACCAATGGGCACTGCCATGCCCCTACAATCTGTAATTAATTTTGTGTAACTACTTATTCAGCTGCGATCGCAAACTTGCCAACAACAGAAGCCACTATCGTTAATTCAATAGTGGCTTTCCTCAACTCAATAGCGGCTATTCTCAACTCAGTAGTGGCTATTCT
>JAVRCV020000069.1:0-15053 GCA_034530615.2 Aulosira sp. ZfuVER01 | reverse complement strand
AGGGTTGCCTCCCGCCACAATAGCTCGATGCCAGGTTTATAATCTCACAAAAGCCTCACTAACTGAAACAGCGTTAGGGAGGCTTTTGTCATTAACCTTGAACAGGTATTTGTTATTTTGCGACATCATCAACGTCGTTGTACTGGTCGTAAAGTTGCTCCTTCATCACTTGTGATTCGAAGGACAGTCTAGTTAGCTTCACCCATAGAAGACAGCACTTCATTCTTTTACAGCCCAGGATTTAGCTGAGGTTTGTGTTTAGAATTGGCAACAATTACGCTCTGATTTACGCCAACATCGACTTCATCGCATTAAACAACTTCGATTCCGTCGCAATCCTAAAGCTTACTTGGCTACTCTTGAGCAACTACTTCTCTAGCAAACTTGCTGTTCTAGAAAAAAAGAATGCGACAGATGGGTAGGGACACAACATTGCTTGTGCCCTTATGAATAATTTATGCGTCGTAAACATTATTTGAATTGGTATTACTATTTCTAGTTTTCTTCCTGATTATACTTTCCCCGTAGTAACAAAAGCGGTTGATGGACGATATGTCCACGATGGATGGAAGAAACGAAATAAAAAGCATCAAAAAAGCTTATACTCGCATTGTGTCTTGACAGTTAAGACCGTTCCTTCAATGGTGCAACTTTGTTCGTACAAAAGCGTGGTTCTGGGTTGTGACGGCGATGGCATTGGTGAAGCGTAAAGACGTTGGTCTTTAGTCGTATTACTGGTGGCAAAGTTAAAAGTTCTCAAACTCGTCCGGTAGTAAACCGCGCTGCAAATGCTTTCCGTATGGCAGCACAAACCGCCGGAAAAAGTAATTCTGCTTTAGGAGCGTTTTATCGTCGTTTACGTTCTCGCTTTGGCGCACCTAAAGCTATTACCGCTACTGCCCATAAGATTGCGCGGATTTTTTACCAACTTTGGACAACTGGAGGAGATTATACCGATCCTGGTATTGATTATTATGAGCAACGTTACCGAGAGCGAATGGTCAACAACCTCCACAAAAAAGCCCAGGCTTTTGGTTTTGGGCTTATTTCTCAGCCTTCACCAAATCTGGTTTCTTAGAAGAGGGATATTGTTACATGACTGTCGATGGACTAATTATCGGCGTTATCGGTTATCAGCCTTACATTGTCGGACTGTATAATGCCGAACAAAAAACCGTCGATCGACTGGGAAATTGCGGAGTGATAGAGTATAAAATTTAATATCTACGCAATATATAACAATTTTCGTGATACCAAAAATTGTGCGACAATTTGGGCGATCGCTTCCAAAGTCTTTTCTGGCAATTGCTCCATTTATCTTGACTTGTCTTTTGGTTTTCTCCCTATCTCCGGTTAACGCTGCCACTGTAGGATACTTAAGCGAACAAGGGGAACTATTTCGCCAAGCACTGGCTGCTGCTAAGCTAACGCCAGAGGATGTCCGCTTCGACATGAAAGACATGGATCTCTCTGGCGGCGATAAATATCGAGTCAAGTTGCTGGATATATTTTTTGATAACCCTTGGAAAATCAGTCCTTACACTCGCACTATTACTCAAGATTTACTCGCAACCAAATCAGATTTAGCCCAACTCGCCGCCAATACCTACAAAAGAATCGATGGCGGTGTGAGTCCGCAATTAAACAGAGATTTACTTACAAAATACAAACAGCAAGTAGAAAAGCTGGGTGATGATGCTTTGGCTGTTGCTTTGAGTAAATTAACCACTCAGCCTGCTGATAGTTTTAAAAATAGCGAATACAAAGCTTTGCCCGCACAGTTACGCGCTGCGGTAGCGCAGTTTTTATTCACAGTCCCAGATGCACTGCATTACAGACAGGTGGGATTGTTGCGATCGCTTGCTAAACTACAACTAGATGCCGACACTGTCTACACCGAAGTATTTAACTATGCAGTCAAGACTGTGGAAGAAGAAGCCGCAGAAGAAGTAGATGCTAGCCCAGAAAAGGTACTGTTAATTGAATCTTTGTTAGACAACGTTGATTTTAAAATCCTCAACACAGGAGCAATTTTAACAGCAGCGGCAGCAGGTGAAATGCAACGCCAAATCAGTCAAATACCAGTTAATTTGTTGCAAGGCAATTACCACTACACCATAGATACACCCCAAGGGCGAATTATCCTCAGTGGTAAAGGAGATCATGCTTATTCCCCTGATGATTACTTATTGATTGTAGATGTTGACGGTAATGATAGTTACGCTGGCGGTGCTGCTACTACAAATATTACTCATGGTATCAGCGTTACCTTAGATTTAGCTGGCAACGACCGCTACTCTAGCCCACCAGGAAAAGTTCCCAGCTTTGGGGCTGGTATCTTCGGCTACGCAGCACTTATGGATTTGCAAGGTGATGACAGTTATGAGGCACAATACGCTAGTCAAGGCATAGGTATTTTTGGTACTGGCATTCTTTACGACGCACAAGGACAAGACACCTATCAAGGCATTAGCAATTTACAAGGTAGCGGTACTTTTGGTTCGGGACTGCTGATTGATAATGAAGGCAGCGATCGCTATTCTCTTTATAGATACGGTCAAGGCTATGGTTTTACTAAAGGAGTGGGGCTACTATTAGATAGCGTAGGTGACGATAAATACATTGGACTAGAAGACAAGTATCCTAATGGCGGGCCATTTGGAGCCAAAAGGCATGTCCATTTTATCCAAGGTGCAGGCTTGGGAAGACGTGCAGACTATACAGAGGGTCACAGTTGGGCTGGAGGTGTAGGGATGCTAGTGGATGGCGCAGGGAATGACCGCTACGAATGTGAGGTTTACGGTCAAGGTACAGCTTACTGGTATAGTTTAGGATTTTTGGCAGATAAAGCAGGTGATGACTACCACGATGCAGGATGGTATAGCTTGGGAAGTTCGCCCCATTTCGGTGTGGGAGTTTATCAAGATGATGGGGGAAGCGATCGCTATACGGGTATCATTATGCAAAGTTTAGGCAATGGTCGCGACTGGAGTATTGGCTGGTTTGAAGATAGTGCCGGCAACGATTGGTATAACGGCAGCATAATGACTTTCGGTACTGGCGATATCAACGGTATTGGAGTTTTCTGGGATAAGCATGGCAACGACACTTATCTATCTTTATTAGAACCCGCTTATGGGCAATCGCGGTTAGAAGGTGTTAGTGGATTGCGAGAGTTGATGCTGACATTAGGGTTATTTGTCGATGGAAACGGCAAAGATAATTACCTGCTATTGCCAGAAACAGATCCCCAAAATAAGTTGCCAGATACAGCATTAAATATTCAATCTCTGAAAACCAATCCTGTCCCTGGTAACAATCGGACTTGGTGTCGCTCTACAAAACCTCGTTATGTCAAAATGGCTTATGGCTGCGGCATTGATGCGCAATCAGTTCGCTAAAAATGCGATCGCATTTTCTATTTTATCGGTGTTCATCGGTGGTTCATTTTCTCCTCGCTAACGCACCTTGAATTGTTGATGGTGCGTTGCGCTGCGCGACAACACACCCTTGTATATTGAAACTACTACCAAGAATTTATTTAGTAGCAAGCTGGACTCACTATTAACTACTTGCTAAACATTACTTCCTGCATTTTGGCGTTGTAACTCCTCCAGTCGCGCCAGAACTTCTGCGCTGTGAATATTGGGATTGACTTTAACAAAAGTCTCGCGCAAAATGCCCTCTGGATCGATGACAAAACTGTGACGCATAGAGACATAACCAATCCAAGAACCGTAAGCTTTACTGACTGCGCCAGTGGTATCTGCTAAAAGCGGGAATTTTAGCCCCTCTGAATCACAAAATTCAGCATGGGAATCAACATCATCAGCACTCACACCAATAATTTGCGTATTCTTTTCGATGTATTTGGGCAAGTCTTGCTGAAAACGACGTGCTTCTATTGTGCAACCAGAGGTGAAGTCTTTCGGGTAAAAATACAGCACTACCCACTTACCACGCAATTGAGAGAGAGAAATTGTCCCGTTACCAGTATTGGTTGGCAAAGTGAACTCTGGCGCAGGTTGATTAATCGCTGGGAGTTTACCACCAAGCGCATCAGCAACAGAAGTAAAGTTTAGCCAACTGAGAAGAGTAACACAGCTGGCAAATAATATGCCCAAAAAAGTGCGACGAGAAATCATGTGCAGATAAGAATGATAACTTTACACAAGTTTACAATTCTTGGTCGCTGTTTGGCTCTGACTCAGATTTGGGAGGGATATCTGTACTTTCGATATATTGGCTATCAAGCAGAAAAGCTCCCTTTGCAAAGCGAATACCCCAATATCCACCGGGACGACGATCCATTACTGTACCTTCTTCGCCAAGGTGAATAACATCAGGAGGACGGAGCATGGGCATGGGTTCAGCAGTTTTGACGTAAGGTGGTAGTGCGACAACCCGGACTTTACTACCAATAGGGAATTCTTTAGACATTTTGATCAAACAAAGAGTTTTGAATTAACTCATAACTCAAAACTCGGATCTTTTGCTAGGGGCTAGTGAATTTTTTAATTGTGACTGTTGGCTAGACCAAACAATGCTTGCACATCAGCTAAAGGTAAATGCCAAATTAATTCTGGTTGCCAAGTATCTGGATCTAGCTGGGAGTGATAACCGCGTTGGTATGCTTGCCACAGTCTTTCCAAACTAAGCTGCTGTCGTTGTTTTTTGTAGATGATGCGTAACAGCCCTAGCCCCAGCATCAAATTAATTAGTCCAAACTTAGCACCTAAGAGAAAGGCTTGGACTTCCGCTTCCCCAATTAAATCTGCACCATAACCTGCGATAACGTGGATACCATCGTGGAGTTGTTTGCGGCGGGGGCCTGTGGTGAAAGGTTTGAGGTTGTTTTGTTCTAAAAAGTCAGCCCAAGTTCTGCCAAAAGTCCCCACAGGAAGCTGTCGCAATTTCTCTATGTAGACAATTTGAGGAACAGCTAGTCCCTTTGCTTCAGCTTGGTGGTCAAGAAAATCTAACAGTTGTTGCAAGCGAGAAACAGCATTAGAAGCAGGGGTGGAGGATTGCATCATACTCTTGTGTTTAAATTTCGTAAATTAACGCAATTTCAATTTGGCTTACTTATGTTATGAAAAAAGACTGAACAATTATGTTCAGTCAGCTTCGGGTTTATAAATGTTTAATTACTCTATATTTAATAGAATAATACTGTTAATTTTTTACCCTTATTAAGGGTACATTTGTAGTCAATTCATTGGCAATAAATTCTCCGAGCATTAAAGCTAACTTAGAAATGCGGTAGACAGTGGTATTGTGCCTATATTTATTGAGCAAAAGCTGCTCAAAAGTTGGATAATTTAAGGTGTTGTGCCTTGGTTAGAACGGCGTTGTTGCCAGCGAGAACGTGCATTTTGGCGAAGTTCTTGAAGTTTTGTCCGTTGTTCGGGAGTTAGTAATGCTTGAATCTTTTGTTGTGAAGACTGCCTGATTTGCTTAACTTCCGATGATTGCATTACTTCCTTAATTTGATTTTTCTGCTCGGTAGTTAGATTCAGTGCAGCAAAACCTCTCTTATGACCCTGACCTCGCTGTTGACCTGTTTGACGTTGACCTTGCTGCCATTGACCTCTTTGTGCCTTTAATTCATTTAACTTATCTTTTTGTTCTTGAGTAAAGTTGACTCTTTGGAGAATAAGTTGTTCAATTTGGTTGCGGGAATCACGTTGAATTGCTTGAATTTGGCTTTTTTGTGTATCTGTTAAACCCAATTCTGCCCAAGGCCCTTTACGGTTATGGGGAACTTGTCCATTTGTGGCTTGTGCAACTAGTCGATGAGAAGAAAAGCCTGTTTGCGCTTTGACTGCAAAGGGGGTAGCAGCTAAAGTTAAGGCGATCGCTCCAACTACTAGTGATAATGCTTTAACTTTCATGGATAACCTCGTGTTTTGTTTCCTTGTGTAGATGCCACCATCATAAGAAGTTATCTCGATTGATTACATGGGGAGAAAGTCATGAATACACCCATGACTTTAGTCATTATTTGCTGATAGCCAATAATCATAGCCATTTAATGTAAATTAAACTATGGTTATAAAATTGCTTACCAAGTAGATAGTTTTTATATTTTTATAGAAATATATTCCGAGCGGCTAAGTAGATGCGCGTAAATAAATCTAAGTACATTGCTGAAATTTTTAAATAGTGAATAAATCAAACTTCGTTAATTTCAATTTAAATAACATGAAACGCCCAATCCAATTTCACAATCATCCTTTTCGATTTTTACTTTATTTAGAGTGGATATTACTAGCGATCGCTACTATCAGCGCTGTACTGCCATATCCCTCACCAAAATTTTCTAGTCGGTTTCCAGAAGTAGCAACTGCAAGTTTGATTATTTTTGGCTTAATGGGTTTGCGATTACCCACTGGTAATAAAATAACTAAGGTAATCTATACATTTCTTGAAGTTTGCTTGATTTTAATAACTGGTTTTGTTGGTGGCAGAGCTTCAAGACTTTTTCCTTTTATCTACATAATTTTGGTAACTCGCAGTTGCTTAATTTTTAATTTACCAGGGCGCTTAGTAGTCACACTTATCTCATTTATTTTATTTCTCTTAACATTACAGCGTCGGTTACACAACTTTCCCATATCACCACAAGCACAAGAGCGTTTTCAATTCTTTACTTTGAGCCTATCTCTATTATTTGGCTTAAGTTTAATTTTCGTATTACTGTTGATGAATACAGTATTATCTGAACGCCAAAGTCGTGAAGAACTAGCTATCGCTAACGAAAAACTTCGTCAATATGCACTACGAATTGAAAATCAAGCAACTCTAGAAGAACGTAATCGCATCGCCAGGGAAATTCATGATTCTTTGGGACATTCGCTAACAGCATTAAATTTGCAACTAGAAACGGCTTTAAAACTTTCGCAATCTAATCCAAATAAAGCTCAGAGTTTTTTAGTGAGAGCTAAAGAATTAGGTTCTAAAGCTTTGCAGGATGTCCGACAATCGGTTTCTGCTATGCGTTCTCATCCCTTGCAAGAGAAATCTTTGGAACAAGCAATTCAGGGACTATTAGAAGACTTTCAGCATACAAAAGGCTTTTCACCAATTTGCATAATCAATTTAGAAAATTCTCTACCCCATGAATTTAAAACTGCCATCTATCGGATTATTCAAGAGTCATTGACAAATATCTCTAAGTATGCGGAAGCCACAGAAGTTAGAATAGAAATTGATAAAACTCCCAGAGGTTTACGTTTAACTATTCAAGATAACGGAAAAGGCTTTGATTTTAAACAAAATACTACGGGTTTTGGATTGCAAAGTATGCGCGATCGCACTTTAGCGCTTGGTGGTGTATTTAATATTATAAGTGCTCCTGGCGCTGGTTGTAAAATTACAGTTGATATTCCCCAAATGAGGTTGAATAAATGATAAAAGTATTGTTAGTAGATGACCAAAATTTAATTCGGCAAGGATTAAGAGCATTATTAGAACTAGAAGAAGATTTAGAAATAGTGGGAGAAGCAGAAAATGGAAAAATGGCAATTGATTTAATTGCCGAATTACAACCAAATGTAGTGCTAATGGATATTAGAATGCCGATTATGGATGGAGTTGCAGCTACCAGAGAAATTCAAAAGCGTTTTAGCAGTATTAAAGTTTTAGTATTAACAACTTTTGACGATGATGAATATGTAAAAGCAGCGCTACAAAATGGGGCAATGGGTTATTTACTGAAAGATACGCCATCAGAAGAATTAGCCTTCGCTATTCGCGCTGTCGATAAAGGTTATACTCAACTAGGCCCGGGAATAGTTAAAAAACTTTTAACTCAGTTTCCTAGTTTAGAAGCAAACACTTCACCACCAATACCACCGAGTTTGGCGGAACTTACTCCTAGAGAAAAAGAGGTTTTATGCTTAATTGCTCAAGGTGCTAGTAACCGAGAAATTGCCCAGCAACTTTATATTTCTGAGGGTACGGTGAAGAATCATGTCACAAATATGTTGAATCGCCTAAATTTGCGCGATCGCACCCAAGCAGCAATTTTTGCTAATACATATTTATCATATTTAAAGGAGTCTGATTAACTTTTTATCACGCAGAGGCGCAGAGAAGGAGAGAAGAATATAAAGTAAATTATTATTATCTATACAATAAGTTTATTTAAACAATTCCAAACATTCGTTTCTTAAAATACCTTTTGTCACTTTGATATTTCTAAATGACTTAGCAATCACCTCTTCACAAGAAATATCAATTTGTGACTGATTTACAGAAATCAAATCTTGAATTGAAGCACCATATACAATTTCTGAAATACCCGTCCAAACACAAGCAGTTGCACACATTGGACAAGGTTCGCCAGTTGTGTAGATAGTATAACCCTCCAAAGAAGGATTTTTAAGTTTAGCTGTTAAACTACGAATAACATTGATTTCTGCATGAGCAGATGGATCGTTATCTCGTCTTACAGTATTATGACTTACGGCAACTACTTCGTTATCTTTCACGATCGCTGCACCATAAGGCGCATCACCTTTTTTTGCCTCTATCAATGCTAGATGCATAAAATATTCATGATTCATGATAGTTAGAATGTAAACAAGCTACTTGTTAAGAATAGCTTATTTTGCCTATTATTTCTGCGAACTACTGAAAAATAGCTAGAGTTAATTATGTTACTTAGCAGAGAGAAAACTGAATTCTACTTAACAGATCTAGATACACCAGTAGGTCAATGGATTAATTTAACTATTGCTGGACTAGTTCTGTTGTCATCAGGAATTTTTGTGGCAGAAACTTATCATATTCCTGATTCTGTCCGCTTCCAATTACATCTCCTAGATACTGCAATTTTTATAATTTTTGCAGTTGAATATGGATTGCGTTTGTGGAGTGCTGAAAATAAAATTAAGTATTTTTTGAGTTTATATTCAATTATTGATTTAATAGCAATTTTACCATTCTTTCTAGGAGCAGTGGATCTCAGCTTTATTCGGTTGCTGCGATGGTTCCGGATTTTAAGATTAGTTAGATTTATCGATCAAAGATTTTTCTTTGGTACTATTAGTAGTGAAGATGGGGTAATATTTGCTCGGATATTATTTACATTATTTGCTATTATATTTGTTTATTCAGGCTTAATTTATCAAGTTGAACATCCTGTCAATCCCCAAGTTTTCACAACTTTTTTGGATGCCTTATATTTTTCAATTGTTACGATGACAACTGTAGGTTTTGGTGATGTGACACCAGCTTCAGAATTAGGTCGTGGGCTAACAGTATTGATGATTTTGACAGGTATTGCACTAATTCCTTGGCAAGTGGGAGATTTAATTAAGCGATTGGTGAAAACTGCTAACCAAGTAGAAACAATTTGTTCGGGATGTGGTTTGGCTTTTCACGATACAGATGCTCGGTTTTGTAAAAGGTGTGGAGCGAAATTACCTAGTTAATTTGTCATTTGTCATTTGAAGTATAGCTTTACGCATTGTGGTACGTGTAGTACAATTGTAATGCAAATCGTTTCCGTAAACGTTGTGACTCATGGTGTAGAAATACATTGTTCCTTGAAATTTGGGGAATTCTTAAGTTTGAATTCCCAAAAAGCAAGTGGTGTGCTGAACAGGAGTAAACTTTATGGATGCCTTGCTACATAATCCAATTGCAGATATGTACGGGCCAGATTTTCTACTGTTGTATGGTAGCGTCATTATCTTGGCACTGTTAGTCTGTGGGTGGCTCATACAAGATCCCACAAAAAACCAACCTTTACCGTTAATTCCCAGCGAACCAGATCCCTACGAAATTGCTTACTTGCGTTCGGGAACAGTAGAAGTGGTAAAGGTAGCAATTTTGAATTTAATTCAGAGAGGTTATTTACAAATTGCTGAACAATTAATTAGTCAAGCACCAAATCATGACAATCTATCTAAGCTACAGCCTCTAGAACAGCAAGTTTTTTCTAGTTTTTCCTCTTCTCCAGCGATAAAATCCATCAATTCAATAGCTGAGAAAGTAGAACCTTACTGTCAAATTTACGGAGAAGAGTTAGACAAAGAGCAACTGCTATACGCTCAAAAATGGCAAGCATCCAATATTCAAGTAGGCTTAATTGCGGCGACAATTATTTTTAGCCTGGGGATTTATAAGCTGCTTATCGCTTTAGGAAAAGGACGCCATAACGTTGGGTTTTTGATAGTTATGGGAGTCTTATCGATTATCGCTATTTTATCGTTTGTGAGCAAGCGATCGCGCTTAAGTTTGCGAGGTGAAGCTTATCTCCAACAACTCCAACAAACCTTTGCAGAGGCGAAAACCAAGGTCAAATTTAGCATCCCTTCTGCATTTGAATACAACTTGGTTGTAGCATTATTTGGCGTTGAAGCTCTTGCTGGTACTTCCTACGATTCATACTACAAAGTATTCTTTCCCCCAACATACTCTAGAACAAGCAGCCGACAAAGTAGCTCGTCAAATGGTTCCTGTAGTAGTTCTAGTTGTAGTTCTTGTAGTAGTGGCAGTTCTTGTAGTGGTGGCAGTTCCTGCGGTGGTGGTGGCTGCGGCGGTTGCGGTGGTTGTGGCGGTGGTGGTGACTAGAAAAGCTTTACCCTACCTCACTTCTAGATGCGCGCTTACTTATCAATCGTTAGGTGGATGCCAACCGCTAATAACCCATCGGCCACGAGCAACAATGATAACTGGATTATTCATTCGTAAACGTGCAACTGTGGCTCTACCAACAGCAGTTAAACCTTCAACCCTTGTACCGTCAAGACTCCATACAAAATGTTCAGACCATTTTTGTGTACGAGGATTAAAAAGAGGCGTAGTTTCTCCTAATAATGGATCGGTAGCTTCGGTTGCATCCCCTTTAAATTCGTTACATGTACGGCAAGCTAAACAAAGATTTTCATAACTTGTTTCTCCATTTTTAGAAACAGGTAGAATATGGTCATACGTCATTGGTATACCACTGTTAGCTTCTGTTGTTAAGCAATAACAACACCGTGAAGAGTCTGCTAAAACAATTCGATTTTTTAAACTTTCAGGAATATATGCAGACACTATTTATTACCGAGTTTGTACATTATGCCCTCGCCAGCGAAGTAACACAGTTGCCTGGGCTTTGCACAACATAAAAAGATCCATTTCATGCCGGAGTGTCATTAATTCTAAACGTTCCTCCTCACTCAGAGTACCGTTAGAATTGCCCTCAAGCAATAGGTTGTATCGCTCCATGTCATTCGTTGTTTTTTTGGCACGAGCTATTTGCCACAAGCTGTCATCATCTAATTTATCCAATGCGGCAACTTCTGCTTGAAACTCTGATGGTATGTCATCCCATGCAGGGGGACTACCTATTTGTAAGACGCGAAGTATTACATCTTCTAGGGATCGATGGGTTGCACGAGCTGTATTTACCAATCGCTGATAAATAACCTCTGGTATTTGAAGGGTAACAGTCTCTGCTGGCATAGTTAAAATATGAAGGAGCTGATAACTATAATGATAAGTCTTGCACCAGACATGATATTATCTCATCTCCCGACTTTAGGTGTGGGGTTAGGTTTTCGCGAACCATTTAAAAGCGATTTATTTCTCAACCGTCAGCAAGTAGACTTTCTGGAAATTGTTTGCGAACACTATCTAGATGCACCTTGGCAAAAACAGCAGGAATTAGAACTACTTGCGGCGCATTTCCCGATAATTCCCCATGCTATCAATCTGTCATTAGGTAGTGCTGAAGGTTTGGATCGAGATTATCTAAGTAAATTAGCAGCGCTAATTAAACAGCTTAACCCGCCTTGGTGGAGCGAACATATCTGCTTTACTAAAGCTGGTGGAGTTGATATCGGACATTTATCGCCGCTACCTTATACCCAGGAAGCTGTGGAAGTTGTTTGTCGCAACATAGCTGAGGTGCGTCGCTGGATTGATGTGCCATTAATTTTGGAAAATATCACTTATATGGTGACGCTTCCCGGTGCTGAGATGACAGAGGCGCAGTTTTTGGCGGAAATAGTAGAACGTGCTGATTGTGGGTTGCTGTTGGATGTGACAAATCTACATACAAATGCTGTGAATCACGGCTATAACGTGCAGGACTTTCTCCAACAATTACCTATAGAACGTGTCGTACAGTTGCATTTCGTTGGCGGACATTGGCATGATGGTGTATTGATTGATAGCCATTCCCAGTCAACGCCAGTCGAGGTTTGGCAACTCATGGATGAAGTGTTAGTCAAGGTTTCAGTTAAGGGGATTGTTTTAGAAAGAGATGAAAACTTGCCATTATTTGCAGAATTGGTAGGAGAACTGCAACAAGCAAGGCAAATCGGTAGGAGTCGTAATCGATGGGGTTAGCACAAACACAACAAGTTTTAGCCCAACTTTACACCAATAGTGAATTAAGACAGCGTTTCTTTGCTAATCCGCAAATCGTTGGTGCAGAGATGGGATTGAGTGATGAGGAGACACAGCAGTTATCTCAAATCTCTACACAGCAGGTAAATATTTTTGCTAATTCTCTCAAGTGGAAGCGGTTGGGAGAAGTGCGCGAACTGCTACCACGGACTGCACGGGTGTTAGGTAAAAACTTCAACGATTTATTTTGGCGATATGCAGAAACCCATTTACCACAGGGTATCAAGAAACATCGAGAAGATGCGATCGCATTTGCTAACTTCATCCAACAACAAGAGATTTACCCAGTTTGGGTAAGGGATTTGGTACGCTACGAACAAACCTGGCTGTTAGCTTATGAATCTCATCGCTGCTTGCAGGTGTGCTGGTTTGGTTATCCCATTGACAAACTAGGGAGTAACCAAGAAATTCATCGCCAATTAACTCTAGCAATTTGGTGGCGTGTAACAAAGCGATCGCAACTGCATCATATTGTACGAAGCACTACAACCTTGGTGGAATAATTTCTGTCGTCTATAATGAGCCTTTATTCACATCTTGCATCAAAGATGAGAGTAAACGCGCTGTGTACGCCTACCTTCTGGGTAGCCACTGGCGTGTGGTTTCCAATCGTTTAGAATCTATTGCAAGATTTACTCTCTATAAAAAATTTATGAATGCTGAAGATTTTTTAACTCAGGGATTAAACAACAACTTTCAAGGAGACTATCAAGGCGCGATCGCAGCTTACACTCAAGCAATACAACTTAATCCCGATTTTGCCGAAGCCTACTATAACCGGGGTATCATTATCAGCGCTGAACTTAAAGATTACCACGGCGCGATCGCAGATTTTGCTCGGGCTGTAGAAATTAATCCTGATTTTGCGGAAGCTTATTGCAATCGGGCAAATGCACGTTTCTGGTTAGAAGATTATGAAGGAGCGATCGCTGACCACGATCGAGCATTAAAAATCAATCCCCGTCTAGCTGAATCTTACCATAGTCGCGGTAAAGCCTACTTTGCTTTAGGATATTACGAAACAGCACTGGCTAATTTTCATCAAGCAGTCAAAATTAATCCCCAATTATCTACTTATATTAATGTTGATATTGCCAATGCCTACCATAATCGTGGTGTAGCTAGTTGCGATCGCGGCGATAATCAAGAAGCGATCGCAGATTTTAACCAAGCTTTGCAGTTAAACCCAAATTTTGCCGCCGCCTACACCAATCGCGGCAATGTTTACTATATTTTAGGAGAATATCTGCAAGCTGTAGCCGATCATGACCAAGCACTACAGCTAGATGGCAATTTAGCAGAGGCTTATCATAACCGTGGGAATGCTCGTTATGCTCTCACAGATTATCAACGGGCGATTGCAGATTACAACCGAGCGTTAGAATTAAACCCCCATTTCGCCGGCGCTTACTATAATCGCGGTCTTGTGTATGCTCACTTAGAAGAGTATCAGCAAGCAATGACAGACTTTAATCAAGCGATTGCCCTGAATCCTGATGATGTGCAAGCATACTATGAAAGAGGTCTTGTCCGCAGTGCTTTGGGAGACTATCAAGGTGCAATTGCCGACTATAATCGCGCATTGCAAGAGAATCCCACTCTAGATTTAGTATACGGCTTAAGAGCAAATGTGCGTCGCCGCATGGGAGATTATCAAGAAGCAATTAAAGATAGTACAAAACTCCTGCAACTCAATCCGCTGATGGCTGAGGGATATTGCGATCGCGCTGCGGCGCGTCGGAGTTTAGGAGACTACCAAGGCGCAATTAAAGATTACGATCGGGCTTTGATGTTTAATGCCAATTTAGCCGAAGCTTACTATGGTCGAGGTATTGTCCGCGAAACACTGCAAGATTACCAAGGCGCAATTACCGATAACACCCATGCCATAGAAATTGCACCCGACTTTTCTCAAGCTTACTGCAACCGAGGTAACGCCCGCCGCCAAATAGGCGATGAACAAGGAGCAATTGCTGATTACAACCAAGCATTACACCTGAATCCCGAATTAGTAGAAGCTTATTACAACCGTGGTTCTCTGCGCTATGCCTTAGAAGACTATGAAGGTGCGATCGCAGATTATACTCAAGCATTACAGCTAAATCCCCACTCCGCTGCATTTTATAGCGATCGCGGTAACGCCCGCTATGCCATAGAAGACTATCAAGGCGCACTAGAAGATTACAATCAAGCAATCACCATCGAGCCTAGTTTTGCCGAAGACTGGTTTAATCGAGGTCGTAGCCGTTCTTGGCTAGGCGAATTAGAAGAAGCACTCCAAGACTTAAACCAAGCCTTACAACTCCAACCTCACTGGACAGAAGCTTACCTAGTACGCGCTGACATTTACCGCAATCTCGGGAATTATGAAAGAGCAATTGCTGATTTCCAAGAATCCGCCGACCTTTATTATAAAGAAGGTAACATCCAATATTACCGAGAAATTCTCAATTTAATCGGAGAACTTGAGTAGTTCGTAGTCAGGACTTTATACCATTTTGGATTTTGGATTTGAGATTTTGGATTGTAAAAGATTGATTGACCAAGCTTTTGGACGATCCATCTGTCGCAATCATTTTTCAAATTGGTATAACCCTCTTTTGTTACTACGGGAGGAGTATAATCAGGAAGGAAATCGGAAA